>CAYMGV010000065.1:0-14629 GCA_964390105.1 uncultured Anaerolineae bacterium
CCGGGCAGCGCCGAGGCCACCAGCCGCGCGTTCGGCCCGGTGAGGTCCCACAGCGCGGCACCGCGCTGCGTGCCGTCAGTGTTCCAGGCAAGATACGCCAGCCAGCGGCCATCACCGGAGGCAACCGGGTCGCTGGCCTGCTGCCCCTCGTTGATCGGCAAACTGGCGATCACCTCCGGCCTACCGGGAGACACCGCCAGCACCCGATCACTATAGCCCTGCACGCCGACCCAGACCGCGTCGCGGGGCAGCAGGGTGTCCGGCATGGGGGATGGCGTGGGCGCAGGTGAGGGGGTCGAGGTGACGACGATGACGGTTGACCCTGCGCTGATGGCCGGTGAGGGGGTGGCAAGCGGTGCGGCACAGGCAGTGAGCAGAAGGATCATACCCGTGACGCCCAGCAGCACCCAACTTGCCTCGCCCCACCCGCGTCGCTTTACGACGCTCGCGCCCCTCTCCACAGACAGAGAGGGGCCGTAAGTCTCCCGTTGATGAGGTTCTGAGGTTCCGGCATCATACCCGCCGGAACCTACGATCCTGCGTAACATCCGTCACTCATTTTTCCCCGGTGTGGAAAGGCTGATTGCTAAGAGCGAAACTGGCCCCTGATCCCTGGCCTCTTTCCCGCTACACAATCTCGATGGGCGTGGCATCCTCGTCCTCGGCGGTCCAGTAGTAGGTTTCATCGTAGGTGACATGCGGTGCCGACCAGCGGTAAATCCAGCGGGCCGCGTCGGGCGTCACGTTGATGCAGCCATGGCTGCGCGGCTGGCCGTAATTGTTATGCCAGTACGCGCCGTGAATGGCGGCCCCGGTATAGGTAAAATACGTGACCCACGGCACGCCGTTCACGTCGTAATCAAGGCCGAGGTCAAAGCCGCCGCGCATCCGGCGTGACGGGCGCTTGCGCTGTACGCCGTACGCACCGAAGGGCGTTGAAAAATCGATCAGCTCACCGTCAGGGGATTCAAAGCTGCTGCCGGTGGCAACCCGCGTCTTGAACACGATCTCCCCGCGCTCAAAGGCCGTCAGCGATTGCTCGGTCAGGTCGATGATGATGCGCTTGTCGCGCTCCTCCGGTGAGATCGGCTCAAGCTCTTCCGCGGGGATATAGCGCAGGCCGCGTGCCATGGTCCACGCCACGCGGTTCGGCTCGATGTCGTCCTCAATACGATACCACACGCGGCCCTCGGCATCCGTGGCGCGGTCAACCACGCGATGTACCTGCCCGTAGAAATTGCGGTAGTGGTCGTAATCGTAGCGGCGGGCATCAAGGCGTGGGTTGTAAAACTGCCAGCTTCCGGGGATCGAGACCTCGGCCCAGAAGGGCGTACCGGCAGCGACCGGGTCCTGGAATAACTCGCGGACGGGGGCCACATAGGCGGAGTGGACCCAACTGCCGCCCGTGGTTTCGAACCACACATCGCCCAGCGCGCGGGCATCGTAGTAAGTGCCGTGTACGGCGCGATAGATCGGGATCACGTCGTGGGCATAGATATTACCGACTGAATCGGCACCGCGATCCGGGGCGGTGAACACGCGCAGACGCAGCGCCCCCTGCACCACACGACCCAGCATCGGCGGGTTGTTGTACAACTCGTTGTAACTGACCAGAAATGCTCCCAGGTCGTCATCACCATCCTGGGCAAAGGCCGGGCGGGCACGCAGGCCCAGCGCCGCGATGCTGGCGGCGCTCATGCCAACGGCTTTCAGGGCGGTACGGCGATTCATTGTTGTCATGGGGTCCCCTCAAGAACAGGTATCACGTATCGGGCACCAGGCGTCAGCGGTTAGCCGTCAGCCAACTACTCACTGCGCGCCGCTGTTCCTGCTGTGTCGCAGCATTGCTGACCTCTAAAAAGGATACCGTTGCAGGATATCCAATTCAAGGGAGTAGGGCAAACGCAGGCCGACCCCGCCGCAGTTGCGATGCAGGGTCGGCCTGTTTGAACCCGGTGAGTTGACGTGACCGGGTTAGCTGGCCGGGTTGTCGTCTTTTTTAGCCTTGTTGGGCGTATCGCTGCCCGGTTTGCCATCCTTCGTGGCTTCGGCGGGCCTCTCCGTGGGCGTGGGGCTGGCTTCTCCAACCGGGGGCGCTGTGTGTGCCTTCAGCAGCCTGGATACCTTCTCAATCAGGTCGGGCATATCGAAGGGCTTGAGCATGTAGTCATTGGCACCGGCCTTCATGCCCTGCTCAATCTCGGTTTCCTGCCCCTTTGCGGAGAGAAACATGACCGGGATGTGTTTGGTTTTGTCATCCGCCCGGATAGCGGCGCAGGCTTCATAGCCCGTCATGCGTGGCATACGGACATCCATGATGATGACATCGGGCATCACCTTCGAGGCGTTCTCGGCAGCGTCGGCCCCATTGGCATAGGGGTGGACTTCGTGCCCCTCGAATTGCAGGGTAAACACGATCAGATCGCGGATGTCCGATTCGTCTTCAGCTATAAGAATGCGTGCCATAGGCCCCTCTTTTATCGTGATCGATTCTGAAATCGCACGGGTGTTGCAGCGGTCGCTGTTTGCCGCAGCCCACTCATGACTGACGCTGCCCCCACCCCTCATCGTATTGAGCATTGCCCCCCTTGAATCCAGCTCCAAATCCGCGAGGGGGGTAAGGTGGAACCCTAATCGCTGGCCGGGCTGAGTACCGCCAGCAGGTCCGCGCCGCTTTCCGGCTGTTCGAAGGGAATCCACATACTAAAGGTCGTGCCCTTGTTCTCCTCGCTCTCGAACCAGATGCGCCCGTTGTGCATGGCAACCAGGGTCTGCACAATCGAAAGACCCAGCCCCGTTCCCGCAGCCCGCATAACCAGCGGGTGCTCGCCACGGAAGAAGCGGTCGAATATCTGCTCCTGATCCTCCCCTGGGATACCGATGCCGGTATCGGCCACGTCGATACGGATGCCGTTATCTTCCTCTACCGCACGCACGGTAACGGACCCGCCATCTTCCGTATACTGGTAGCCATTGGCGAGCAGGTTGGCAAGGACCTGTGCCATCTTGTCGCGGTCGACCTGCAAGCGGGTGAAATCCGCAGGAATCTCGTTGATGTATTCGACCTCGCGCGTTTCATTGTCCATACGCAGCCGCATGGAGTGAACCTGCTCCTCGACGAGAGCATGCAGGTCTACCGGTTCGAACTTGAGATCCATTTCACCCTGTTCGATACGGCTGATGTTGAGCAGGTCATTGACCAGCGCGGTGAGGCGGTCAGCATGACGGCGGACGCGCTCGACGTAGCCGCGCTGCTCCTCGTTCATCTCGCCCACACGGCCCATCAGCAGCAGATCGGCATAGCCCTTGATGACAGTCAGCGGTGTCCGAAGCTCATGCGAGACATTGGCAACAAACTGCGTCTTGACGCGGTCTGCGAGGACTTCAGCGGTGATGTCACGGAACACGTACACCACACCGAGATACTCCATGCCGTTCATCACAGGGCTGGCACTGACGGAAACCACACGGCCACTGACCTCGATCTGCTCGGTGTAGGTCAGCCCGGCGATGGCATCGGGATCGCGGCTGATCTCCTTGATCTCCTCGCCCCAGTTCTGGGCGTTGGCCCCGTACAGGCCCGTCAGATCGCCGGACGGGCGGCCCAGCACCTCATCACGGCGCAGGCCGAGGATGCGCTCGGCAGCGGCGTTGAACAGGATGATCTCGCCAGCCTGGTCTGACACCATCACGCCGTCTGCGACGGATTCAAGGATAGCCTGTGATTTCGCGGCTTCGGTCTGCTGGCTGCGCAGCATGATACCGAGACGTTCGGCCTGATCACGGATCATGCGGTACAACTCGGCGTTGTTGATCGAGTTGGCGACCTGCTGCGCGGCGGCCTCGACCAGCCGGACATGCTCCTGGCTAAACGCGGAAACTTCATTGCTGGTAAAGAACAGGCAGCCCAGCACCTCATGGTTGGCGATCAGCGGGGCACCCAGCAGGCCGCGATTGTGTTCCGTGCCCGGCACGTTGGACCAGCGCGGATCATACTGAACGTTTTCGACCACGATAGACTCGCGGTTGTCCATCACCCAGCCCGCCATCCCTTCATGCCGTGAGAGCGGAATCTGGCGGCCACCGGGCGGCAGGATGACGCTTCCGGCCATCACCGCACGGTGAATGAGCTTATCGGACGACGGGTCAACAAGGTACAGCGAACCATGTTCCGCGCCAACCGCCTCACCGACCAGCTCCAGCGCCCGGTTCAGGACACGGTCAAGGTCGAGGCTGGCGGTCAGTTCTACGGCGATGCGGTACAGCGTATCGATGCGGTCACGTTCGGCGGCAAGCTGGGCGGTACGTTCTTCGACGCGCTGTTCAAGTTCCTCGGAGAGTACGACCATCTCGCGGTACAACCTTGCGTTGGACATGGCCGTCGCGACCTGGTCAGCAAAGGTGGAGAGCAGCGGCAGTGCACCGGGTTCGAGCGGGTTGTCCTCGCCGGATTGAATCGCCAGCACACCCAGCACCTTTTCATCGGCCACGATGGGCACCACGATCTCGGCGGTGATCCAGTCAAACGTGACAAGGTAGTCAGGATCGGCGGCGGTGTTATCGACAAACTGAGCCTCATTGAGGCGGGCCGCACGCCCAATCACGCCGGTGTTGAGCGAAACGGTACGGAACTTCTTTTCCAGCTTCTTTGTGAAACCGTACTGGGCCTGCATCACCATCTCGTCGCCATCGACGCTGTACAGCGCCACAACCGGGTAAGCGAAGGCGCTGGCAAGCTCGCTCACCACGCGCTCGAAGATTTCCTGGAGATCGAGCGCGGAGTTGACCACGCGTGAGACTTCCTGGAGCGTTTGCGTCTCGGAGAGCCGTTGTTCCAGTTCCCCGTACAGGCGGGCATTTTCAATCGAGACAGCAACCTGTGCGGCAATCGGCCCCAGCACACGCAGGTCCGATTCCTGGAAGGCGTCTTCGTGTTTGTAGTCCTCAACAGCCAGCACACCGATGGCAACCTCACCGCTGACGAGGGGCACCGCCAGGAAGGATTTCAGCCCCGCCTCGCTGTGGGTCACGCCAAGCTCCTCAAGCCTTGCCGGTGCCGCGCGGTCGATCATCAACGGCTCATTCTGCTCCATCACATAGCTGTACAGCGTGTCACCAAACGGCATCGCATTGAGGTGCAGGCGGGCATCGTTGCGGACCACCAGCGGGAAGACCATCTGGCCGGTACGGTCGTTGCGCCGTGCGATGGTGATCGAGTGGGCGTCTATGACCTCACCGATCTGGGTGACCAGGGTGCGGTACAGGTCCTCGCTGGTGATGGTCTGGGTCAATGCCCGGCTGATCTGATTGATGCGGGCCAGCTCGTTGACACGGCGCTGCGTCTCATCATGCAGGCGCGCGTTTTCCATCGCGGTGGCAACCGTGGTCGCCAGTGACCCGGCCAGCTTCAACTGGCGCTGGGTAAAGCGCCGCTCGAACGGCTCCCACAATTCGACCAGCCCGATGGATTCATCCCGGGCGATCAGCGGGATCAACACCACGTGCGAGATACCGCGCTTCTTGTAGCGTTCACGCTCAATATCGGTAAGCTGCGGGTTATCGATACTGACGACCACGTTACCACGGCCTTCAACGGCGCTGTGCATGGTGCGGTAGCGGTCGAAACCGGTGATGCGTTCACTTGACCGTGTCGGGGTGACCTTGTCGTTTTCGAGATCAACCAGTGTGGTCAGTTCGTTATTGGCCTTGTTCCATAGTGAGATGGTGCATCCGGTGGCATCCAGCGCACCGATGAAGTAGCGCGCGGCGTTCTGGACCACGGTGTCGAGGTCCAGTGAGGCCGACGCAATACGCCCCGCCTCGGAGAGTACGGAAAGCTCACGCTGGCGGGCGACCGTCTCCATGAAGAGGCGTGCGTTCTGCACGGACACAGCCGCCTGGTTGGTGACGGTCTGTGCCAGTTCGATCTGCTCGGCGTTGAACTCGCGGTCGCGCGTGTCACTGACGGCGAACATGCCCATCACCACACTGCCAACAACCAGCGGGATCAGCAGGGTCGTTTTGAGGCCCTGCTCCTCCAGTGCTTCGCGCAGCGTACCGAGCCGTTCATCGGTGGCGATGCTCTCACACAGCACGGGCCTGCGTTCATCGCGGATGGTTTCAATGGCGGGGTTGCCGTTGAGCGGGAAGGTGAACTCCGGCACGTCCCCGGTCGGTGTGGATGGCGACATCGCGGTCAGGCGGACCAGGTTGGCATCGTGATCAAACAGCATGACCAGCCCGCTGGGGGCATCAAGTGCCTCGATCAGCTCATCGCTGACGGTTTGCAGGATGCTGGCCTGATCCAGTGACTGGCCGAGCGTAGCCGAGATGCGGTTGAGCAGTGCGAGACGCTGCGTGCGGCTCGAAAGTTCCTCGGTGCGTTCCTCGGACTCCTCGAACAGCCGCGCGTTTTCCAGCGCCACCGCGACCTGGTTGGCATAGGCGGAGATCACAGGGAGGTCAGCGGGTGTGTATCCATGCGCCTCCATGCGCTCGAAGACGATGATGCCGACGATGTTACCACCGGAAAGCATCGGCGCGCCGATCCAGCTCAACGGCTGGGTGCCATCCAGCAGCGGGATGCGGGTGTCCTCCCGCGCATCGCCCAGCAGGGTAGACTCGCGTGTTTTAGTGATCGCGGCCAGCAGCGGGTTTTCCTTGAACGGGATCGTGATACCGGTCATGTTTGTATCGCCAACATAGCCCTGCGCACCGAGTAGTTCCAGCACACCGAGATTGAAATTGGTGCGCCAGATGCCGATGCGGTTGTAGGTCATGATGTCCTCGGCGTGAACGATGGCAGTGTTGACCACGTTCTCGACGCTGAGGGAGGCGGTAATATCACGCGCGGATTCGTTAAGGGCCTCAAGCTGGGCCGCACGCAGGGCGATGTCGGCCTCAAGGCGGGCGCGGGTGGTGGTGTCTTCAAGCAGCAGCACCGCGCCGCTGCCCGGTTCGTCCGGCTCATCAGCACGCGGATAGGCGTACACGTTGACCGTGCGAATCTCGTCACGTACGCTGTATTCTATGCCGGTCCGCTCGACCTGCTGGCCCTTCTGCCACACGATCCTGAGATCGTGATCAAGGCCGAGTTCTGCCAGTTCGGGGCGTGCTTCGAACAGGTTCTTCCCGACGATATCCTCCGGCCAGTCATATTCCTTGCGCAGGAAGCTGTTGATCGATTCGACGCGCCCGGTGGAGTCCGTCACGATAATGCCCTGCTGGATCGATTCGAGTACGGCCTCGGTGAAGCTCTGGAGTTCGAGCGTCTCCTGGTAGAGGCGGGCATTTTCCAGCGTGCTGGCGGCCTGCTGTGCGAACAGTTCGAGCGGGCGCAGCGACTCATCATTGGGGCGCAGGCCGTCGGCGGGGTCACTCAGGCTGATGATGCCGATGATCGCGGTCCCCGCGTACATCGGCAGGTAGAGCTGATCGTCCGGGTGCCACTGCGCGGGATCATGCGGTGGTGCATCATCCGGCACGTCGCCGTGCGTGATGCTGTTCAGTTCGTGATCAAAGGGGATGAAAAAGCTTGACCCGACCATCAGGGTGTTAAAAGTGGGGTCGATCAGGCGGTTCAGCCAGGTCTCCCCGCTGGGGAACTGCTCCCGAACAGACTCGACTTCCTCATCCGCGATGCCTGCTGTCACCATATCAATGGTGTTCATGTCGGTATCGTGCAGGGTCACAGCGGCGCGGCCCCACCCCACCGAGCGGATACCGCGTGCGATGACACGCAGGCGGTCGTAAATCTGGTCGGTCTGCTGGAAGGCGGTGGTCACAAGGTGAAGCTGCTGCAGGCGGTCACGTTCGGCGGCGGCAGTTGATGCCTCGCTCTGAACGGCGCGATACAGCCGCGCGTTTTCATATTCGACTTCCGTCTGGCTGGCGAGCAGCATGAACAGGTCGCGGTCATCTTCGGTGAACTCCGCGCCCGGCGTGGCGCTGCCAATCAGCATGACGCCCTCGGTTTCACGGTCGAAGGCCATCGGCATGGCGCTGTAGGTTTCAGCATTCAACGCCTTAGCGATGCGGTTGGCTGGCAGCGTCTTGACGCCGGAGATGCGGTGCATCTGCGGCTGCTGCGAGGTCATCGCGGTTTGAACCGGGTTCTCGGCATCTTCCTCCAGCACAGCAAGGATGGCGGCGGTATCGATACCCTTCCCGGCACTGGCGACATGCTCCAGCGAGCCGCCATGCCGTGTCTTGAGCAGCACACAGGCGTCCACGTCCATCTCCTGGATGACGGAAACCGCTATCTGGCGCAGCACGTTGTCGGGGTCATGGGTGCTGTCTACGCTCTCCATGATGCGGTGCAGCGCCAGCAGACGTTGGGCACGGATGTTGAGCAGGTCATTGGCGCGGGAGAGTTCAACGTCCTTGCGGATCATCTCCTGCGAGAGCTTGTCGAGTTCACCGTAGCTCTTTTCGAGGTTGCCGAGACTCTGGCTGAGTTCCTCGGCTCGTTCCTCAACGTCGCGGTAGAGCAGGCTGTTTTCGATCACGACCGTGGCCTGGTTACCGAAAATCTCCAGCAGTTCGATGATGTCGCGGTCAGGCACCTGCCCGCTGCGCGGGCGGTCAGCCACCAGCAGGCCAAGAATCTCGTTGTTGGCCCCGTAAAGCGGCACCAGCAGCAGGTCACCGGGCTGCCAGCCGGTTTCGGATTCGGTCATATTGCCGGAGCGCGGGATGTGCAGCGCCTTGAGCAGCTTATCGCTCTCGTCATGGCGGACAAGGTAGGAGAAGCTCACCTGGCGGTCTTTGGTCAGGTAGCTCACGACCGTATCCCACGGGGCAGGGGCGTTGTACATGGCACCGATGGTGGAGGCGTTGAAGCCAATCGAAGCGCCGGGGGTCAGGGAGCCGGTTTCCGGATCGCGCACAGCGACCAGCACGTTATCAAACCCGACGGTCTCGCGGATGGCCTGCGTCACCGAGATCAGGTTGTCATCCATCGATTGGTCAGAGCGGAAGGCGCGGCCCAGCTCGAAAATCTGCGTGAACTGTTCGGCACGCCGCCGGATGAGATCGGAGCGCTCGACCTGCTCAGCGTGGCGGGTGGCATTGGTGACGGCAATCGTGGCCTGTGAGCACAACGCCTGCACAAATTCGGCGGCGCTGGCGCCCAGCGCGCCGGGCCTGCGCCCATACAGGCTGATGCTGCCCACCACCTTGTTTTCAAAGAAGATGGGGGAGGTCAGCGCGGAACGCACATCCGCGATGGGGCTGGGATAATGCGGTACGCGCTCAAAGTCCTCGATGATCAGGGTATCCTGGCTGCGGGCGGTGGCCGTCTCCAGGATGCGGGCTTCCTCGCCCACCTCGGCCCCGAAACGCATGCGGGGCGTAATCTCGTTGCTGTTCTCGTCCCAGTCAAACATGACGAGTGTGCCGTACTCAGCGCCATCGGCGCGCTGGGCCTCGACCGCGATCACCTCAAGGATGCGCTCAAGCTCCAGTGTGGCGTTCAACTCACGGCTAATGCGGGAAACAGAGCGAAGCTCGGCGGCACGTTTGCGCAGCGTGGCGTCGGTATCCTGGTACAGGCGGGCGTTATCGATCAGGGCGGCGGCCTGCCCGGCGAAGATCGTCACCAGCCGCTTATCGTCCTCGTCGAAGTCCGCGCCGTCGTTCTTGTTGGAAACCTGCAACATGCCGAAACGCCGCCCACTGACGCTGAGCGGGGCCAGCAGCATGGTTTGCAGCCCGGCATCGCGGGCCGAATCACGCAGGCCCATCTCGTCGATGCGCTCATCGGTAAAGACATGATTGGAGGAGAATAATTCGTAATCACGCCAGACTTCACGGGCCAGCCCACGCCGTGCAACGGGCATCGAATAGGCTTTGGTGATCTCGTCGGTGAGGCCATAGAAGGGCCTGCGTGCGTTCAGGGTTTCCTCATCCTGTTCATAGATCAGGATGCCGCAGATTTCCACGTCCATGAGTTCAGCCACGCGCTGCGTCAACTGCCCGAACAACTGCTCGGGGTTGTTGAAGGCGCTCATGGCCTGCGTGATCTGCTGGAGGCCCTGGAGCTCCGCGACGCGGCTCTGTTCCTCACTGTACAGGCGCGTACTCTCAACGATAATGGCGGCCTGGTTGGCGTAAACCTGGAGCAGGCGGATATCTTCGAGTGTGAAAGGCCCGCCATCGGTTTTATTGGAGACCTGCAGCACGCCGATGCGTTCTTCACCGACGGTCATGGCGGCCATGGCGGTCTGCTTGACGCCGGTCAGTTCGGCCAGCTCACCCAGCCCGATCTCTTCAACGATGCGGTCGGCGGCGACATCGTTGCTGAACCAGTAATCGACGTCCTCCCACAGCACACGGGCCGGGGTGCCGCGCTTCATGTTGATCTCGTAGCGGCTGGCGAACACGTCCATCACACCATGCAGCGGACGCTGCGCCACCAACCGGTCGCTTTCCTTATCCAGCAGCAGCACGCCCGCCATTTCGGTATTCATCAGTTCGGCAATATGCTGACCCAGTTGGGCGTACAGTTGGCGCGGGTCGCGCAGGTCACTAATGGCGGCGGCGATGCGCTGAAGGCCGGAAAGCTCCGTGACACGGGCGGCCTGGTTGTGATACTGCCGGGCGTTCTCAATCGAGATGGCGGCCTGCCCGGCCAGCAGGTTGAGCACGGCGAGGTCTTCGCGGTCAAATTGGCCGGGTGCTGCGCCCATGACTTCCAGCGTACCGATGAAGCGGTTGCTGACGGTCAGCGGGACGCCTATAAAGCTGATGAAATCTGGGTCGGTATCGCGTGGGAGACGGTCCACGTCATCGAAGCTGCTGATATCATTGACCAGCAGCGCCTGGCGACGGCGGGCGATCCAGCCGGTGTACCCCTCATCGAGACGGTAACCCTGGGCCTCGACGTTGACCCCGCCGGTGTAGGCTTCGGGGCCGGTACGTGCCGCCGGGATCAGGTTCTCCTTGCGGGTATCCATCAGCGTGATCTGGGCTGCATCAAAGGGGACCAGCCGTTCGACGCCGCTGAGGGTTGCTCTCAGCGTGGTGTCGAGGTCAAGGCTGCCGGTGATCTGGGTGGTGACTTCGCTGAGGACCTGCAAGGCGCGGCTTGAGCCGCGCTCGGAGCGGTCCAGCACAGGCAGCGGGACTTCCTCGCGCATCACGACGATGAACTGCGGGATTTCGCCCATCGTAATACGGTGCGATGCGGCCTCGATCTGGCGGTCGCCTACGGCAAAGGAGGACTGTCCTTCGGTTGCGAACAGTTCGAGAAAGGCTTCAGCAGGGGCGGCCTTCTGTGAGAGCAGCCACAGGTCGGGTTCGGTACTGTCCAGCCCGAACCACTGCCGGGCAGCCTCATTGACAAACGACACCTGCCCGCCCACGCGCGCAACGATCACGGCGTCGTTGACGGAGGCCAGGTTAAGCGGGATGACGGGGTCTTCTGACCCGATCAGTTCCTCGCGACGCCGGCTGGCGATCTGGGAGGAGATCAGCGCAAGGCTGACCACTATCAGACCCGCAATGCCGATCAGTAATCCAGTTGAAAGCAGGGTATTCATGGTGTTAACCGCCGGTCAGTTCCAACGTTAAGCCGGTAAGCCGGCACCCACCCACCGGTGCCCGCTCGCCGGGCTAGGATTTCCTGTCTTTGTCTTCGTTCTCTTTTGCTTCTTTTTTCTTCTTGCCGATCTCAGCCTGATCCCGACGGCGCGCCTCGGAGGCGGCCTCCGTGATCTCACGGATATCGGAGAAGTCGCGGTCCGAGCTGACGAAACCGCCAGCCAACTGCATCAGGCCCATCAGCTTCTCGGTGTCGAGGCCCTCATCGATCAACATGCCGCCTTTTTCGCGGTCAATGAACGAGTAGTGCCCCTTGACTTCCTCATTAAAGCGCTCCTTGATGCGCCTGACCACTGGCTCAATGGTGCTTTTATCCGCGATCAGCACGAAGTTATCACCGCCGGGGTGGCCGATAAAATCGGTGGGTTTGCCCCGCTCATCGACCACTTCGTTAATCAGCATCGCCGTGAAACGCAGCACCTCATCCCCCGACACAAAGCCGTATTTCTCCTTGAACGGGTCGAAGTACAGGATACGCATATCCGCATAGGCCCATTCGGGGCGACGTACCATCTCGCGCAGTTCATCCTCGATCAGCCGCCCGCTGGGCAAGCCGGAACGCGGGTCGGTCAGGCCCATGCGCTCAGATGCTTTGATGGCGTTGCCGATGCGTAAACGCAGTTCCTCAATGTCAAAGGGCTTGGTGATATAGTCATCGGCACCCAGTTCCAGCCCTGCAATGCGGTCGGAACGGTCGTCCTTATCGGTCAGGAAGATCACCGGCACGTGCTTGGTGCGCGTGTTGGTCCGCAGCGTGCGGCACACGGTGTAGCCGTCTGTATCGGGCAGGTTAATATCCAGCACAATCAATTGGGGCAGCTTCTGCTGGCACAGCCCCAGTGCATCATTCCCCCGGCGTGATACTTCGATGTCGTATCCCTGCCCGGTGAAATAGATGTTGAGCATGTTCCCGATATCGGGGTCGTCTTCTACAACCAGTATTCTTCCCTGGCTCATGCGCCTGTTTACTCCCTCTGATGCCATTCAAAGTGGGCTGCTGCGCGCCCTTAGTATATCAGACTACTGACTATACAGCTTATGCAGGGTTAGTAAGGCCAAACCTCTGTGTTAGCCCTGCCGTGGATACTGCCTCGGGTGGACGTCCGCGCCGGGTGTGGCATGGTGATCGCTTTCCTCGTAGCTGATGTCATTCATGATGATACGGCGGGTTGGTGAGGGCATCAGCACCACATCGGATTCGATCTTGCGCCCCGGGTAGACGACCAGCCCTGCCCCAATCCGGCAGTTATGGCCGACACACACGCCCAGCACCGGCATGTTCAACTCGACCGACTCGTCATCCACATTGATGGTGACATGCGATGCAAGCAGGTTGAACTCGGTGAATACCGTGCCTGATCCGACATAGGTATTACGCCCGATCACGCTCATATCGGCCACGGCACTGTTCCCCAACGAGGAGTGTTCCATCATCACGCTGAAATGAGCCGAAGCCCCCCACGGCAGGAAGCAGTTGTCATTCACCACGCTCATGTGCAGGTGATTGCCGTGTGCCAGCGTGACGTTATCGCCGATAATGGACTGGGTGATCACACAGCCGGGGCCTATGGTGACATTATCGCCAATCACGACCGGGCCTTGAATAATGGCACTCTCATCAATCGAGCAGTTCTCGCCAATGGTAACGTAGGCCGACGACTCCAACACCTTCTTGCGTTCAATCAGGCTGCGCACCGATGCCTGCAGGCGGAACATGGGGTCAGCGCTGCGGCGTTCGGTGCGGTATGCTTCGGTAAAGACACCGAACACGATGTTAATGAAGAACACATGCACCCATGTATCGAGCGGGCACATGGCAAGCCGGGGCAGCCACCACACAAGGTCGTCACTTTTGCCGGTCATGAAATCCGGCATGGAGTAATACCCGATCTGCTGGGCATCGCTGGAGATGATGGTCGGCTCGACCTGGGTACTCATCCCCGTGGGGAAGTACCACATGTTGACGTAATACAAGTCGCCGCGCTTCTCATAGGAGCGCGTGATCTGCGGTAAGCCCTGCTGCAGATAGGCGTGGTCATTCTGGCGGAAGGCGGCACGGGTGGGGCGGCCCTTGGCGCGGGCGGCCTCAAGAAAATCTGCCAGGAAGTGTTCATCGAACCACAGGTTATCGTACAGCACCAGCGTTTCTTCATCGCTGGGTGAAATCTCGGCGAAGTTCTTAACCTCGATCACGGTGGTGGTATAGGGTGCCAGCAAGTCACGCTGCCACTGGCTGAGCGGCTTGTTAAGCACATACAGGTCACAGGCACGCTGGTTGAATGGCGCGACGGTTTGGGGTTCCCGGATCAGTACGAGACGCATACCCTCTTACCTCTACTGGGATGGTGAAAGTTTTAAATAGGAAACTAACTTATTGTACGGTAATCGGGGGTTCGGCGCGAATAAGGGAGGGGTAAGGTCAGGGCAATCGCATTTAGCACCCCCTGTGCCGGCAGCGCAGCTACGCGTTGCTATGCGTAGCTGCGCTGCCGGCATCCGTCCCCCTTGGCAAGGGGGACGAAAAGGGTTGTCCGACAAGCAAAAATAGCATTTTTAACCCATTCTCACCCCTAAGACTCTGAATTGTCCTCCTTGCCAAGGGGGACGGATTGAACCCTATGGGTTCAACAGGGGGTGCTGATCCAAGGCAAGAAGCAAGCGTTGCCAACCTCACCCCCGGTCTGATACACTGTCCGTCATGAGTAAACGATGGCACACCGGCTGGATACTGGCAGTGATACCCGTCCTGATGGTGCTGGCAGGCTGCCAGCCTGCGGGCGGGGATTTTGTCGTGGCGGATGTCTTCGATGAGGCGGGTAAGTCACTGGCAACAGCGGCCTACCAACCGACGACGGCCCCTGACCCGCAGCAAGCCGACCCCACCGCCGAGGCGAACCTCGAAGCGACACGCCCCATCCCGACGCTGCCATCGCTCAACCAGCTTCCTGATGATCAACTGGCGCAGTTTGCGGCCACCCCCACGTCGATCCTGCCCGGCCCCGGCGATCTCGAACTCGGCACACCGGGC
>CAYMGV010000066.1:0-14581 GCA_964390105.1 uncultured Anaerolineae bacterium
GCAACGTCCCTGCCAGGCTGAGGTAATGCTTTTCGAGGCGGCCCGCCTTGGTGTTGTAAATCAGCGTGGTGGTGCCGCCCACGGCGGGGGGTGACGTGCGCCTGCGCATCTTCACGCCAGAGGTCGAGATGCCGATGGCCGGGCACCCCACCGTCGGCACCGGCTACCTGCTGCACCGGCTGGGGGCCTTCGGGGAGCGTGATGACCTTTATCGCGTGACCTTCGAGGAGGGCGTCGGTCCGCTGGCGATCACCATCGACGCCGCCGATCCCGACTCGCCGGTGGTGTGGATGGCGCAGCCTGCCCCCCGGTTTGGGGTGGAGTTCACCGACCGCGAGACGATAGCGGCCATGCTCTCGCTCTCCGTCGATGACCTGCGCGACCTGCCGCTGCAAGTCGTCTCAACCGGGGTGCCCTTCCTGGTGGTGCCGGTCAACACGCTCGACGCGATGCGTCGCATCAGCCTGCGGCTGGACCTGTGGGGACGCCATCTCAGGGATTTCGCCGCCGCGCAGATGATGATCTTCACGACCGAGACCGAAGCCCCCGACTCCACGGTCCATGCCCGCATGTTTGGCCCGGCTTTCGGCATCCTGGAGGACGCCGCCACCGGTTCGGCCTCTGGCCCGATGGGGGCTTACCTCGTCCGGCACCGGCTGGCTGGCCCCACCGACCGTATCATCAGTGAGCAGGGCATCGAGATGGGCCGTCCCTCGCGCATCGAGATCGCGGTCGAAGTGGCGGAGGATGGTACCATGACCGCCGTTCACGTCGGCGGGAAGTCCGTGTACATGGGGCGCGGTACGCTGAAGATTTAAGACGAGGGAATGGGGGGCAGCGCCGGGCTTATCCATTGACCCATCCCAGCGATTCCGCTATCCTCACAAACGCTGATCATCATCCTGTAGAAAGCTGACGACATGGCAAAACTGCCAAAATGGGTTCGTGTCATTGGGATCATCATGCTGGTGCTGGGAGTGGGGATCGCTGGATTCCTGGCGTACTGGGAGCAAAGCACCAACCCGGTTGAGCAGACAGCCTTCGATGCGCTGATCACGAGCGACTCCGCCGTGGTGGACACCACCGAACAGGGCTGGATGCTGTTCACCCCCGTTGGGGCGCGGCCTGATGCGATATTCGTGTTTTATCCCGGCGGGCACGTCAACCCGCAGGCGTACGCGGCCCATGTGCGCGGCATCGCGGAGGCGGCGAGCGTGCGGGCCGTCATCATCCCCATGCCGCTCGACCTCGCGGTGATGGATGTTAAGGCTATGGATGACGTCATCGCGGCCTATCCCAACGTCGAGACGTGGGTGCTGGGCGGGCATTCGCTGGGCGGCGCGATGGCCTGCAACTACATCTATAATCACCCCGAAGCGGTCGATGGGCTGGTGCTGTGGGCTTCGTACCCGGCGGATTCCAATGACCTCTCCGGCTATGACCTGCCGGTCCTCTCGATCCATGCCGAGAATGATGGCCTCGCCACGCCCGCCGATATCGATCAGCGCCGTCTGCTGCTGCCCGCTGATGCCGGGTACGTGCGGATCGCTGGCGGTAACCATGCCGGGTTCGGGTGGTATGGTGAGCAAAACGGCGACGGGGCACGCAGCATCAGCGCTGAGGATCAGATGGGGCAGGTGATCGAGGCGACGGCGGGGTTTATCGAGGGGCTGGTGGGGGAGGGTTAGTGAGGCATTCGATCCCGATTCACCATCGAATCCAGTGCCCGATTCCCTGCTTGAGACTTGCATTGACCCCCAACCGCACGCTATGCTCAAACCATACTTTCATTGATTTTAGTATTTATTAAACGCAGGAGAGGGGAACCTGATGAAGATCATCATTACCGGGGGGACAGGCCGCGTTGGTGAGCCGCTGGTCAAGGGCTTTGCCGCTGATGGGCATGACGTGGTGGTGCTGACGCGCAGCCCGCAGAAATACGCCGGGACCTTCCCACAGGAGAACGTAACGCTGGCCCGGTGGGACGGTGAGACCGTGGGCGAGTGGACGGCCTGGCTTGAGGGTGCCGATGCCGTGGTCAACCTGGCCGGGGAGGATATCTCCGGGGGGCAGTTCCCCCCCAAACGCTGGAGCGACGCACGCAAACGGGCCATCTACGAGGGCCACATCAAACCGACCCGTGCCATTGTCGAGGCGATTAAAGCTGCCACCGATAAGCCCCACGCACTGATCCAGCAGGGCGGTGTCGATTATTATGGGTCCTATACCGATGACCGCCTGATCACGTTGGGGTCCGACCCCGGCGACAGCTTCCTCGCAGGGGTCATCAGGGACAAGGAAGCCGTGGCCCGTGAGGTCGAGGGGATGGTGCGGCTGGTGCTGACGCGCACCGGCATCGTGTTTGACCCGGCGGGCGGGGCCTTCAACAACCTGCTGATCCCGTTCAAGCTGTTCGCAGGCGGTCCGCTGGGGCCGGGCACGCAGTATTACAGTTGGATCCATAAGGATGATCAGACGAAAGCGCTGCGCTGGTTCACGGAGGACACCAACGCGCGCGGCGCGTACATTGTATCGGCTCCGCAGGCTGCACAGAATAAGACCATCGCCAAAGCCATTGGCAAGGCGATGGGCCGTCCTGCGTTCATGCCCGCGCCCGCCTTCGCGCTCAGGCTCGCGCTCGGTGAGGTTTCCGATCTCGTCCTCAAGGGGCAGAACGCCCGCCCGTCCCGGCTGATCGAGGAGGGCTTCGAGTACGATCACCCACAGATCGAGGAAGCCGTGCGGGATTTGCTGTCATAGACTGACAAGGACTCACCCATGCTGCACTACGAACATCGCTTCACAGTAGCCGCCCCGCAAGCCGAGGTGGCGGCCTTCCACGCCAGCGCCAATGGCCTCAAGGGCATCACGCCGCCGGTGGTGATCATGCGCTTCCATGAGCCGCCACCCGACCCGCTCAGCGAAGGCGATCACCTGCGCTTTACGCTGTGGCTCGGCCCGATCCCGGTGCGCTGGGATTCCGTCATCAGCGAGATGAGCGACGCGGGCTTCACCGACACCATCGGCGCGTTTGGCCCGTTTGCCCACTGGCATCACCGCCATAACTTCATCGCCATCGACGATCACACCACCGAGGTCTACGACGTCATCGAGGCGAAGCTGCACGCGAACCCGCTGCTGGCCCTCGTCGGCCTGCTGGCCTGGTTCGGTAACCCGGTGCAGTTCCCGTATCGCGGCTGGCGGACACGCGCGCTGCTTGAGGGGAAATGATGTGGGGCGCTGCCCCACGCCCCGGCAGGAGTCGGTCGCAACGAGTTACGCGGCCTCCTGCACCTCGCCACCCGGAAAGGCACAGCCTTTCCAGCAGCAAGTCACATATTCAAATACCACAGGACTTACGCAGTAGGGGTTTCAATAGCAAAGCCTCGGCAGAAGTTGATTGCCCCCTTTTGATAGGTGCTTGCACCTGCGGGGGCGTAAAATCCGAGCCTGCGAGGATTTGGGGGGTGTCATCTGCGTAAGTCCTACAGGGTTCGGTTTAGCAGAAAGATCATGCCCGGATATGACAAAATTCACTAACAGGCCCGGCCCCGGCATGCCATGATCTTTTTATAGCAGGACTTACGCAGTTGAACTAACTATGGTGTTTCCAATAGCCAAGCCTCAGCAGGGTGTCATCTGCATAAGTCCTATGTAGCAAAGGGGTTGATACCATGAACAGCCAACCTGGATACCGGGTACAATGTATCGACCAGCACTGGATGCTGGACGTTTTTTTGCGTGCCGGTGCCCACTGGCACGGGCACCCGGCCAAAGTCACACTGACCACGCTGGACCGCTACCGTCAGCCTGTGACGACGACCATCGTACACCCGTACAGCGGGGCTGCACACCATACCGCGCTGCCGGGCGAGATCATCATCTGCGATGCCACCGGCGACTGTGAGACGTTTGCCACCTTCGGCGGTGACCTCACCATCATGTATACACCGACCGTGACCACCGTGCGGCTCACATCGCCCGCGCCGGTGGTGTGGCTCAAGGACCCGCACACCATATGGGCCGACGCCTACTGGGCCTTCGCGGGCCTGCTGGCACGGCTGCACACGGCCTATCGTGGCATGGACCAGGATTACATTGATGAGGTGCTGACCGCCGACCCGCGTCGGCTGTACTGCGCCATGCTGCAGGCGGTGCGTGCGTCGGTGCTGAACACCCCCGACGCGCGGCGCATGGCGAGCCAGTGGGCACAACTTCGCTGGGTACAGCATGAGATTCACAGCCTGGAGCACAGGGGCGAGTGGTGCCGTGGTGCGCTGGAGTCGTTTTACCTGGTGGCCGCCGAGATGAAGGCGTGAGGTCGGGCTATCTCACTCCGGCGGCGGGCCAAATGGCTTGGGGTTGTCCTCACCACGCTGCGGCATCTCCTCGATGGTGGCGCGGCACAGCTTGAGCCAGTCGAGGTAAGCCTCATCGAGCATCAGGCCCAGTTCCACCGTCAGCCGGATCAGCGTGCGCATGCGGTCGTCCTGGGTCTTGTCGAGCGGGGGGGTGGGGATGGCCTCAAACCCGGCCCGGCGCTGCTGGTGCAGCCCCGTCCGCGCCTCGACCAGCGCCAGCAGCGCCTCGTTTTCAAGCAGTGCCCCGAAGAAGAACTGGATCAGCAGCGGGTCGCGGTAGGTGGCGATGGGGTTGGGGGTAGCCAGCCAGCGCTGCAGTTCGGCATGGCCTTCGCCGGTGATGCTGTACACCTTGCGGTCGGGCTTGCCCTCCTGGTGTTCGATCTCGGAGGTAACCCAGCCTGCCTCTGCCATGCGGTCCAGTGTGCGGTAAATCTGGGACTGCGCGGCGGGCCAGAAATGCTGCACCGTGGAGTCGAAGGCCTGTGTTTTGAGGTCATAGCCTGTCATGGGATAGATGTTCAGCAGGCCGAGAATGGCGTGATCGAGTGACATAAGAGCCTCCGCGGGGGGTGAGATGTCATGAGTGAATAGTATCATTCTACACTGTTTCCCCTATTTTATTCCATCTATTATGTATATAACAAGTATCATATAGAATGTTTGATACATGACGTTCCGTTATTGATGATGGACGGAAAACAGGAGAATGACGGATGACAAGCAGGGATAAAAAGACACAATGGGAACCGATCACATTCAGGAAGATCGCGATGCCGCTGGGGGTGTTCTCGGCGTTCTGGATTCTCTCGATCATTGGCTACGTGGCGACGGGTGAGATCGGCCTGCTGCTGAACTTCGGCTACCTCGGCACCGCGATTGGGGTGGGGCTGGGCCTGTTTGCCCTGCTGCCCAAGAAGCAGAAGCCGGTGGGGCGGCGGGTTTCACTGCTGCTGATGGGGTTGTACCTGTTCGGGCTGGTAGGCGTGGCCTCGAAGCAGAACATCCAGATCGAGGGGGTGTGGTTCAGCCTGTATGTGGGTGTGGCGCAGGCCGCCGTGATGCACTACCTCGTTGCGAAGGTGTTTGGGCCGCTGCTGTTTGGGCGGTTGTGGTGCGGCTGGGCCTGCTGGACGGTGATGGTGCTGGATATGCTGCCGTGGAAGCGCCCGCAGGGCCGCATCGAGGGGTGGGGCTGGGGCCGTTACGCCCACTTCGGGCTGAGCCTGGGCGGGTCATTGGCGCTGGCGATCCTGCTCGGGTTCAGCCCGGCGGTCAATACGTGGACGGCGGTGTGGTGGTTCGTGGGGGGCAACGCCCTGTACTACGCGGTCGGCATCGGGCTGGCGTGGGCGCTCAAGGATAACCGCGCCTTCTGCAAGTACCTGTGCCCGGTCAGCGTGCCGCTCAAGGTGTTCTCGCGTTTCTCATTGATCAAGGTGCAGGGTGACGCCTCGCAGTGCAATGAATGCGACGCCTGCGTCAAGACCTGCCCAATGGATGTGGACATCCCGCAGTACATCCTCAACGACCAGCGCGTGCTGTCCTCGGAGTGTACGCTGTGCCAGACGTGTGTCAGCACCTGCGCCAAAGGCGCGCTGAAGCTCTCCGTGGGCTTTGATGCCGGGTTCGAGGAGCATCTGCGTTACGTGGATGATCCGCTGCGCGTGCCGGTGCTGGTAGAATAGTCAGTCCTATCCGTATTTGGTTTGACCTCACCCCACTGCGGCTGCATCGCTGCACCCCCTTGTATCATGGGGAAGACGGTAAAATGAGGCAGTGATGCAGCCTGGTTTGAATACTCATTCCGCCGGAGGTTCCCCCTCCCTGCCGTGGGGGAGGGGGTTAGGGGGTGGGGGCAAATAGACTCTTAACCGGACCGTATTAGCCCTAGTCCATATGTGGCACCTCACCGGGGTACAGCCGCTCCAGCAGGTTCGGTGCGTACTCGCGGGCAAGGTCACTGCTGATGGCGTTCTGCGCGGCGATGGACTGGTACAGCCTGCCGGACTTCCTCAGCTTGCGGGCCTGCGTCTCGAAATCGACATCATACAGCCCGAACCGGAAGCGTGTATCATAGCCCTCCGCCCACTCGAAGTTATCAAGCAGGCTCCAGAAATAATAGCCCTGTACCGGGAAGCTGTGCATACAGGCCTTCCACACCCATTGCAGGCTTTCCAGCAGGTAACCGGGCCGAGCCTCATCGACCTCATCCGGGATGCCGTTCTCGGTGATGTAGATCGGCAGGTGGAACTGCCTGTGCAGCCGCTTGATCAGGTCGAAGATACCTTCAGGGTAAATCTCCCCCCAACCTTCCGGGCCGACCTGCCTGTCAGCACGCGGCTCGTAGGCGATGCCAAGCTGGCCGAGTTTGCGCAGATCAAAGAAGGCATCATAGCGCATGTAGTAATTCAAGCCGATCCAGTCAAGTGTGCCTGCCACGCCGGGCAGCACTTCCTTCTTTCCGATGACGGGATTAAAGGTGCCATCGGTCAGTGCATCAAGCGTCAGCGCGTTGAAGGCGCGGTCCAGGCTGTTGGTGATAAACGAATTGACCGCCCCCCCGCGTGATCCCCAGTACACCATGTGCTTCGCCAGCCCCACCCGGGCACGCGGTTGATGATCGTGCAGAATGCGGTAGGCGTCACCATGTGCCAGCAGCAGGTGCTTCACCACACGGAAGTAATGCGAGATCGAGGATTCACCGGGCGGCCACTTGCCCATGAAATAGGCATGCGAGGCATAGACGTTCGGTTCATTGATGGTACACCACAGGTCTACGATATCACTGAAGTAGGCCGCCACGCGCTCAACATACGTTGCGAACCACTTCGGCGAGTCAGGGTGCAGCCAGCCGCCGCGCTCAGCCACCCAGATCGGGTTGGTGAAATGATGCAGCGTCACCATCGGCTCGATGCCCTGCTCGCGCATCGCCACGATGATCTCGCGGTAGCGGGCCAGCGCCGCTTCGTTGAATCGATCCTCACGCGGCTGGATGCGGCTCCACTCGATGCTCAGGCGGTGGCCGGTGGTATTCAGCTCCGCCATCCGCGCGATGTCCTCCTCGGCGCGGCCTTGCCACCACTCACAGGCATCCCCTGATGAGTGATCACCAAACACGCGGCCCTCGCCGCGCTGCTCCCACGCCCACCAGTCGTTGCCCCTGTTACCACCTTCGACCTGGTGCGCCGCCGTCGCGGTACCCCAGGTGAATCCCTGCGGAAAAACCTGTTTTGCTTCGGCCATATGTCATCCTTTCGTCTTAGAGGCCAGAGGCCCGTATCATTATTCTCCAACTGCGCAGCCAACCTATGCTGCCGCCATTTACCCCCACCCCGTAACGACGATGCCGCCTGCCAACGGTTGATCCCTGTACGCAAGGGCGGATCATCCCGGTCTGAATACGCATTCCGCCGGGGGGGGCCAGAAAATCGCGGGGCGATTATCTGCGGGGTCAGGGGGTGGTAGGGCATCCCTACTGGCCGCTGAGCGCTGGCCGCTGGCCGCTTTTCCCCATCACGCTGCGCGCCGCCGCCGCGCCACTGAGCATCACCATCGGGACGCCGCCGCCCGGATGCACTGTGCCGCCAGCGAAGTACAGGCCCCGCACAGCCTCCGAGCGGTTGGGCGGACGCCGGAACGCCGCCATGCGGTCATTGGATGAGGTGCCATACAGTGCGCCGCGCCAGGCCCCGGACATCGAAGCGATCTCACGCGGGGTCAGCACCTGCTGCACCACGATCTGATCGCGTACATCGATCCCGTCGCGCCCGGCCAGCACATCAAGAACATGTTCGGCGTAAGCATCGGCCTGATTTCCCCAATTGTACCGATCCGAAAGCGGCGGCGCATTGACCAGCACGAACCAGTTTTCGTGCCCGGCGGGGGCGTGGTCGGGGTCTGTCTTGCTGGTTGCCGTGATGTAGATCGTGGGGTCGCTGGGCGGCAGGCCGTCGTCGAAGATGTCGCGGAACTCAGCCCGGTAATCCCGCGAGAAAAAGATGTTGTGATGCGCCAGCCGGTCATAGGTCCCCCTGACGCCCAGCAGCATGACAAAGCCGGAAACCGACGGTTCGAGGCGGTCCAGCTTCGCGCGTTCACGCCGAACCGCCGGGAGGTCGGGCAGCAGGTCACGGTACACGGTCTGCACATCGACATTGGCGATCACGGCGTCGGCGGTCATGGTACGGCCATCGGCCAGGCGAACACCACGAACGCGATCTCCAGCCACCTCGATCCCCTCGACCCGGCAGTTTGTCTCGATGATCACGCCGAGTTCTTCGGCCACGCGGCGCAGGGCCTCGGCAATCGTATAGATGCCGCCGCGTGGATACCACACGCCGCCGGTCATCTCGACATGGGCGATGACGTTGAGCGTGGCGGGCGCGCGGTACGGGTCGGCACCGACATAGGTGGCAAATCGGCCCAGCAGTTGGCGCAGGTGCGGCGTGCGCACAAACGACCGGATCGCGCCGTGCATGGTGCGCAGCGGATCGACCGCCAGCCATTCAGTGGGGGGCGTGTTGATCAGCAGCCCGGCGATACTGGGCGGGTCGTTGTAGATGAACTGCGGCCCGGTGATACGGTGAATGCGGGCTGCGTAAGCGAGATAGGCGAGATACCCTTCCACGTCGCGCGGTTCCAGCGCCTCGATCTGGCTCGCCATCCGGCTGATATCGCGCGAGGCATCCAGCACGGTACCATCAGGGTAAAAGTAGCGCGTCAGCGGCTCGACGGGGTCGAGCGTGAGGTAGTCCTCAAGGCGGCGGCCTGCCGCGTGGAACAAATCCGCCAGCACATGGCGCATCGTGATCACCGAAGGCCCGGCGTCCCAGCGGAAGCCCGCAGCGGTGATCTCGCTCATCTTTCCGCCGACCTGTGGGTTGGCTTCATAAACGGTAACGTGATGGCCGTCAGCGGCCAGCCGGATGGCGGCACTCAGCCCACCGATCCCGGCACCTATCATCAGGGTGTCTGGTTGTGTCGTCATAGGGTGGAGTGTAGCAGATCAGCAAGCCTCAGGCATGACGTTCCATCGCGACGAAGTCCGTCAGCCCGGTCCATAGTTCTTCTGCGCCGAGGAAATCCAGGTTAATGTAAATGCCGGATACGGCATTGATACCCGCGATGTAAACGCGCCTCGTATCCAGCGAGATGTGCATCTTGATGGCATGGATCACGGACGGCGTATCGGGAATGTTGAGCGCGGCAGTGGACATCCGCGACGTGAACCGGCCCAGCGCGTGCGGATACAGCCCTTCAGTCAACTTGAACCATATCACGCGCCCTACATAGGAGGTGATGGGGATCAGGAAGCGCTGATTGCTGTCCGTGTAACATTCGATCCACAATTCACCATCCCGGTTGTGATTCTCTTTCACCGAGATGTTGTGGACCTTGCCCAGCTTGATGAGTGACCTGTCATCCATATGGTTACTGCACTTATCTCACGGTTCATGAAGTACCTTAATGATTCTATCGTACATGAGTTTGCCAATAAAGGCTATTGTCCCCGGCAGAAATTCGGTATTGTTTCATGATTGGCATACGTCGCTGCGCAATATCTGCACGTTTCTCACGTAACAATGCCGGTGATCCGGCATTTGGCGGCGCGTCGGTGCATCACCCGCTCCTCGATAGATTATGAGAATAGTGATTCTCGAAACGTATTTCGCAGGCGATCGGGAAGCGGGTGCCCGGCCCAGATCCGCGTGTGGTGATATACTGGAATCAGAGACTCACATCACCGGGGGGGTTGGGATCGATGACGACACGGTTAGATGAACATTTCAGCCGCATTGAGCAGCGGCTCGACCGGCTCGAAGGGCTGATGGTACGGGTGCTGGCCCTGCTGGAAGGCAAGGCCGTCAGCCCCATGTTCCATGATCATATCATCATGGAACTGCTGGATGGGATCGAGCAGGAAGCGATCCTCGCTATGGGGGCCGACGATTCTGACGTCCTCGCAGATTACCCGGTAGCACGCAGCCCGCTCGACGTGCAATATGAGCTTGCCAAGCACTGGGCCACCCAGGGCCGCGAGGCCGACCTCTCCGAGTTTGACCTCAGCCGCCGGGACCTTGTCGGTGTGGATTTCAAGGGAGCCACCCTGAAACGTGCCGTGTTGACCGGGGCCGATATGACCGGGGGCAAGCTCAACAAGGCCGATCTCTCTGAGGCTGATCTCAGCCAGACGCGGCTGACGCAGGCTGACCTGACGGGGGCCACGCTCGAAAAGTCAACCCTGCTCTATGCCAACCTCTCCTACAGCAAGCTCAAGGGGGCCAACCTGCGCCACGCCGAGATGCAGCGGGTCAACCTGACCGGGGCCGGGCTGATCGGCGTGGAACTGGGGGGTGCCCGGATGACCAAGTGCAATCTTGCCAAGGCCAACCTCACCGATGCGCGCGTCACCAAGCAGCAGCTTGCCAGTGCATCATCGCTGGAGGGGGCCATCATGCCCGATGGCCGCACCTATGACGGCAGCCTGGAACCGTATATCAGCTAGCGTGTGTCTGCTAACCGCTTACAGCACGGCAAAGCTGCACACTGGCCTCTGCCCCTGCCTCTTCTTTCCACGCGACTCGCGGATCATCCGCGCCTGCACTACTATCACATGACGTATTGGGAGATTCATCCAAAGGAGAAGACAGGTGAGCTTATTCAAAAACCGGGCGGTGATGGCCCTGCTGGTGCTGGCCCTCGCTGCGCTGGCATGTGCCCCACTTGAGGGGCTGGACCTGCCCGGCCCTAACGATCAAACCGAATCCAGCGCCCCGGCTGAGGCCCCCGGCCCCACCGACACCCCTTCGGCCACCGAGGTTCCTGCGCCGCCCCGCCCTGAGGTGGAAGGCGGACCGGTACAGGTGCGCGGTACGGCTACCGTCAGCAACCAGCAGATCCTTGAGGTGTACTTCAACCAGAAGGTGGTGTATCTGCAAGATTTGACCGGCTTTGCCAACCGCGATTTTGACTACAACCAGCCGGAGGAAGGCCAGTTCTTCGGGCCGGTGACGCAGCTTGAATCCGGCTCGGAGGACGAGGACGTCACCCTTGAATTTCTGCTGAACCTGCCCGCCGCCCCACCGACGCCGCGCACGGATTTTGACGGTGACGGTGACAGCGGCGTCGCGGTGTGGCAGGTGGTGATGGATGCCAACCTGATCGATGACCCCTTCTTTGGTGAGCAGGAAACCGGCGGATGGTCCACCACCTACACGTCGGCGGTCATCGACCGCGAAAACGACAATGAGATCAGCGGCGGCGTGATCCTGGTCTGGGCACAGGACACGGGCGAGGAGTTCCCGTCCGGCTTTGGTGAGGACGGCCTGCTGTTCACCGACGATGATCCTTATACGGGGATCGAACCCGGCTACAGCGTCGTCAACCTCGATGCCGACCCCTTCGCGATCACCCAGCCGGACATCGCGGAGGTGATGCTCAACGAGGGCGATATCGCCGTTAAGGACCTGGCCGACCTCAGTTGGACGGAAGCCTTCGACACGATGTTTGAGCAGGTCGCCCGTGAGTATCCCTTCACGGAGGTGAAGGGCATCGACTGGGACGCCATCTACGCCGGGATCGCGCCGCGCATCCAGCAGGCTGAGAACCGTGGTGACGGCGAAGCGTACTATCTTGCGCTGCGTGACTTCACATGGGCCATCCCCGATGGGCATGTTGGCCTCGGCGGTGGCGATACCTTCGGTGTGCCGCGTGCCCAACTGCTGGGCAGCACCGGCTTCACGCTGATCGAACTCAGCGATGGCCGCTTCCTTGTCAACTACATCAACCCGGCCAGCCCTGCCGCACAGAACGGGCTGCAAGTCGGCGCGGAGATCACACGCTGGGATGGCGGCAGCGTCGCTGCGGCAGTGGAGGCCGTGCAGCCCTACTCAGCACCGTTCTCCAACCCGGAGGACGAGCGCATCCAGCAGGTCAACTTCCTCGTGCGCATGCCGATCAATACGCGCCTGGGCATCGAATACCAGAACCCCGGTGCATCCAGCCCGGAGACGATGACCATCACGACCTATGATGACGGCTTCGATACCTACTTCGAGTTCTACGGCGTGAACGACGCCGACGAATCCGTACTGCCCGTCGAGTTTGATGTGCTGGATAACGACTACGGCTACATCAGGATCACGACGCTCTCTGATGACCTGTTCCTGACGATGCGGCTGTGGGAACGTGCGATACAGACTGCCGTTGACCTCGGCCTGCCGGGGCTGATCATCGACATGCGTGAGAACGGCGGCGGCTCACCCATCGGCACATGGCTGGCGAGCTACTTCTATAATGGCCCCGGGATTGAGGTTACCGAGAGCTTCTACTACTCCGAGCAGTCCGGCGAGTTTGAATCGGTGTATGAGCCGGACACCCTCGAACCGGATGGCGACCTGTACTATCCCGGCCCGCTGGCGATCCTGGTCAGTACAGACTGCGCCAGCGCGTGCGAGGATGTCTCCTACAGTCTCGGCCTGCTGGAGCAAGCCACCGTGATAGGCTATACCAGCACCATGGGCATTTTTGGTGAGGTGGCACGCGGCCAGTATGAACTGCCGCCCGGCACCACCGGCGGTGACCCGTACACGCTGCAATTCCCCACCGGCTATACTGCCGACATGGACGGCAGCATCATCATCGAGGGGCCGGGTGTGGTGCCTGATGAGCGCGTCCCGGTGACGGAGGAAGCGGTGCGGGTAGACTCTATCGAGGGCGGTGACTACCTGCTTGACCAGGCGGTGGCACTGCTCGATTCCGGTGCGGGCCTGCAGGTGCCCGCTGACCTGCCCGCCATTGATGGTGATACGTCCCTGATCGATGCGTGGAGCGGCGATACCGACCTGCTGGAAAACCAGGCCCGTGAGAACCACGGCCAGGGTGAACTGGTCGAGGTGGGGGCTGAACTGACGTACAGCGTGACCTTCGAGGAGAGTACCGAGGCCATCCTGAGTTACATCTGGTGTGCGGTGGATATGGATACCCTGGGCGATGGCGTCGAGGCTACCAGCCTGCGGGTGACGATCAACGGGCAGGACGTGACGAGCCGGGTCGGGGAGTTCACGGGCCAGCTCGAACAGCCCTGCTACTTCGCTTACCTGGTGCTGGATGACTGGCCGGTGGGCGTGAACATCATCGAGATCGATGTGACCTTTACCGGGGCCATCAGCGATGGCACGCTGACCTACCCCGCCGGGGAACGCCGGATTGTGTACCGGGTGACGGTCACGGGGTAGATCAAACACCCCCGCTGCCCCCTGTCGCATTCGGGTTCACTACACCTCGAATTTGATACCAACTCCGCGGGGAGGGGGGCAGGGAGTGGGGGTTTTCCGCATCACACGCTACACTTACTCACACGGAGGGCCTCAGCGCCCTCCTCCTGCTTTGTTTCGCAACCATTACGCAGGCTTTGTGTTCTGATCGATGACTCCTGAACACCCGGTCCACCGGCTATTGAAAGGCTTTGATCATGGCTACCATGCCTCACACCACCCCGGAAATCCCGGTTCGTATCGGCATGCCACCGCACTATAATGGACACGGCGGCGGTGGCCCATCGACGAGCCTTGCCCCCATGACGGCCTGGGATGAGCAGCACCGCATCTCGCGCCAGTTGGGCCTATGGGCAGTCTTCAGTGCGGCCAGCGGCGTCGTGATGTGGCTGTCCGGTGTGCCCGTGCTGCGCGGCATCGGGACGCAGTTCCAGGCGTGGGGGCTGATCGATGGGATCATTGCCGCCGGTGGGCAGAAGGCCGCCGATACCCGCCGTGCCCGCCCCGATGCCTACACCGCTGAGACCCTCGAACGCGAACAGAAGAACCTGCGGACTGCGCTGATCATTAACGGCGGCCTCGATGTGCTGTACCTGATCGCCGGTGCATGGATTCTCTCCACTAAAGGCAGCGAGGACGAGGAAGCCACGGGGCACGGCATCGGCGTGATCATCCAGGGCGGCTTCCTGCTGTTCTTCGATTGGATCCATGCGCTGCGTCTTAAGGGCTAGGTACCAGGTGCCCGGTGTCTCTCGTTTACCCGGTAGATAATGAGTCAACCCGACCGTTATACGCTTGTTGCAGAGACCTGATACCTGGCACCTGGTACCTGCCGCGAGGCTCCCATGCTCCCAGCACTCGACACGTTCGCCACCGACGAACACCAGCCCTTCCACCTGACCGGCACCAATGGGGCCGCCGCCGTCTTGATCCACGGCTTCC
>CAYMGV010000067.1:0-14539 GCA_964390105.1 uncultured Anaerolineae bacterium
CGCTTCGCTGCCGGGTTGGGCAGCGGAATCGGCGGCCCCCGGCGTAAACGGGATCAGAGTCGGTGTGGGGGTGGCACCCGCGCCGGGCATGGTGCAGCCGGTCAGCACCGGCAGTACCGTGAGCAGGATTACGAATCGAATGCGCATCGTTATCTCCAATGGGTGAATCGAACGTCTCGCGTATCATGATGCCCCAAACCAGCATCCCCGACCCGGGCCAGTTTTCACCTGTTTAACACCTCAAGCCTACTTCATAAGCGTAAACGAAAATGCGGACAGCACAAACAGGGAATCTACCTCCCCGTCATCACGCCTCTTTATAGATTAATACATCACCATAAATAATTTGCAGGATATCAATCAATTGCATTTGTTTATCATCGATGTCATAATTGCCTCGTGACGTTTGTCACTGAGCAGCATGGGTCAAACACCCCATAATAGGGTCTATGGGGTATCAACCCCACGGGCACTTTGTGCCTGGCATCCTGCCCAGGATGACAATGGCCGTCACTCAGAGCAACCTACGTCCAAACAGAATAACTTCTATACATTTAAGGATAGAAGGAGAAAGATCACCGAATGAACCGTAAACTGCTGCTACTCATCACCCTCGTGACACTGGTTGTGGCCGGTGCCCTGGTAGCCTGTGCAGGAACCGAATCGGCAGCTCCCACAGCGGAGTGCCCCGAAGCGGAACCCTGCCCCGACTGCCCCACCTGCGAGGGCGGCGTCGTTGACGTCGTTCCCTTCGAGGCCGCATGGGCTGGCTCCCCGCATGCAGATGCTGAAGCCGGGGCCTTCAACCACTGGAACGAAGATGACCCTGCCGAAGTCGAAGCCAACTGTGCGGCCTGCCACGCCACATCCGGTTACCTCGACTTCCTCGGCGCGGACGGCACCGAACCCGGTGTGGACGGCCCCGCTGAGATCGGCCAGGTCATCACCTGCGAGGCCTGCCATAACAGCGTCGCCGCCGAGCTGAGCGAAGTGACCTTCCCCTCCGGGGCGGTCGTCGAGAACGACGAAGGCGCTTCACGCTGTATGGTCTGCCACCAGGGTCGCGCTTCCGGTGCTGATGTCGATGCTGCCATTGAAGGCCTCGACCTTGACACCGCCAGCGAAGACCTCGGTTTTATCAATATCCACTACTACGCTGCTGCGGCCACCCTCTATGGCTCTGAGGTAGGCGGCGGCTACGAATATGCCGGGCAGGCTTACCAGGTCCGCTTCAGCCACGTAGAAGAATACGATAGCTGCGCTGACTGCCACGACCCGCACACGCTTGAAGTCCAGGTTGCTGAATGCGCTCACTGCCATGAAGGCGTTGAGAGTGTTGAGGACCTGCGCGAGCTGCGCATGGAAAGCTCGCTGGCAGATTACGACGGCGACGGCGATGTCGAAGAAGGCGTCTCTTACGAGATCGCCGGGCTGCAGGCCATGCTCTACACGGCCATGCAATCCTATGGCGAGCAGATGGGCACACCGATTGCCTACGACTCGCACGCGTACCCGTACTTCTTCAATGACAGCGACGGCGACGGCGAAGCTGGCGAAGACGAAGCCAACTATGGCAACCAGTACGCCGCATGGACCCCTCGCCTGCTCCAGGCTGCTTACAACTACCAGGTTGTCAGCAAGGACCCCGGCGGCTATGCCCATAACGCCAAGTACCAGGTCGCGCTGCTGTACGACTCCATCATGGACCTGAATACCGTGCTGGACAGCCCCGTCGAGATGGCGGGCGCTGCCCGCAACGACCCCGGCCACTTTGACGGGACGTCTGAAGCCTTCCGTCACTGGGACGAGGACGGCGCGGTACCGGGCTCGTGTGCCAAGTGCCACAGCGCTGACGGCGTTGAGTTCTTCCTCGCGGAAGGCGTCAATGTCAGCACCGAACCGGCCAACTCCTTCAGCTGCTCCACCTGCCATACCTGGGGTGAAGACGGTATCGCAGTGCTTGATGCCGGTGCGGTTGAATTCCCAAGCGGCGCTGAAGTCAGCTTCGGCGAAGGCAACGACAGCAACCTCTGTCTGCTTTGTCACCAGGGTCGTTCCTCGACCGTACAGGTGAACGCAGCAATAGGTGGCCTGCCTGCCGATACGCCAAGCGAAGACCTCGGCTTCCTGAACGTCCACTACTTCGCCGCTGGCGCGACGCTGTTCGGCAGTGAAGTCCAGGGTGCATACCAGTATGACGGCAAGACCTACGCGGGTGCGTTCGAGCATGTTGAGAACTTCAACACCTGCGCCGACTGTCACAACGTGCATGCCCTTGAAGTCGAAGTGCAAACCTGCGAACGCTGCCACGGCAGCGCTGACCCGTCCACCTATCGCAACGAGGCCCGCGAGGGCATCGATTACGACGGTGACGGCGACGTCGAAGAAGGCGTTGCAGGCGAGATCGCCACGATGAACGAGCTGCTCTATGCTGAAATCCTGGCTTACTCAGCCAACACTGCTGGCGCTCCGATTGTCTACGACTCACATGCCTACCCGTACTTCTTCAACGATACCAACGGTAACGGCGAATCAGACCCGGATGAGGCCAACTACGGGAACCAGTACAGAAGCTGGACCCCGCGCCTGCTCCAGGCTGCTTACAACTTCCAGTACATCTCGAAAGACACGGGCGGCTTTGCCCATAATGGTACTTACGAGCTTCAGGTTCTCTACGACAGCATCGAAAGCCTTAACCCGGCTGCCGTCGCTGGCCTGTCCCGCCCGTAAGCCCAACACAACACCCTACGCTCTGAGGGTGACGCCATAAAAACGCCGACCGGATCGCATGATCCGGTCGGTTGCTTTTTGGGGGAAGCAGATGCAAATCGCCCAATGCCCCCATCAGCGGTATCATACTCGTATGATGACATCCCCCGCCCGCTGGATACTCACCGGTCTGCTCGCGGCATCGCTCACTGCCTGCACCTTCCAGGTCAGCGTGGAGCCACCGGAGAGCCAGGCCAATGCGACGCCGCGCACCGTGGTGCTGGACGACCTCGTTGGCACGGCCATCGCCGCGACGCTGGCCGCCAACCCGGACGCCACCGATGAAGACATCCCCAACCGCTTTAATCTGATCGACCTGGAAGCCACCCTCGCCGCTGAACCGGGCCTGATCTATGGCTTTGAACTCACGCCCGACCGTGTCGAACCGGGCGGTGAGATCACGCTGACGTGGTCCTTCCAGGGTGACCAGGGGCGCATCTGCCAGCGAACCACGGTCGGCACCATCGAGTGGTGCGAGAACGTCATCAACAACGGCGTGCGTACCATCACCGTCGAACCCAATGCCCGTAATTCCCTCTCGTTTGTGCTTCAGGTTTTTGATAACGCCAGCACGGAGGAGGCCATACGCACCGTCTCGCTGACCTGCCCCGACGAGTGGTTCTTTGCTGGCGGCCCGGCAGAATGCCCCGCTGCCCCCGCCATCCGTACCTATGCGGTGGCCCAGCCCTTTGAAGACGGCCTGATGATCCTGCTGCTCGATCAAATCTACATCCTGTTTGACTCCGGCGTGCAGACCAGCGGGCAGGCCATCGCCGTGGCAGACCCCTACGAGGCGAGGGAACTCGAAGTCGAACTGACGCCACCCGACGGCCTCCATGCACCTGAACTTGGCTTCGCGGCGCTGTGGCGCGGCACCCTTGACCCTGACCTCTACGGCCCTATCTCCGGCAGCATCAGCACGCGGCTGGGCTGGGCCACCGCCCCCGTCAGCGGCTATACCACCTTCTATCAATGCGATTCCACCGCCATCGAGGAATTCCGTGCGTGCTATCTGCTGGCCCCTGATGGCCGCGTGATCACGATCACGCTGGGCTTCTGGCAGTACTGGCCGGGAAGTGGCTAAGATGACCCCTTTTGGCCGGGGTCCACTGCCCTATTACCCTCTCGGCTATCGCGGGAACCCCTTCGGGACGCTGACCCGTGCGGAATGGGCCTCGCTGGCGGTGCTGACTGCCGAGATCGAGGCAGCGCTGGACAGTGGCGCGTTTCACCTGCAGATGATCGGTGAGAAAGGCCACGGCAAAACCAGCACGCTGATGGCGCTGGAGGCACGCTTCAGGCACGAGGGGGCCGCCGTCACTTATGAGCGGGTGCCTGCCGGGTCGGACCGCTTTCACGCTGATCTGGCCGGGCTGGATGTGCTGCTGCTGGATGAGGTTCAGCGCTTACGTCGATCAGAACGGCGGCGGCTGCGCCGCGCAGCGCTGGCTGGCCTGCGCCTGATCATCGGCACGCATGAGGACCTGCGTCCAGTCATGGCGCGGCGCGGTGTGCCCCTCACCTCGATCTGCCTGCACACCCTGCCCTTTGACCATATCCGTCGCATCATTGATGACCGGCTGGCGTTCTTTGCCCTGCCCGGCGCGGCGGCCCGCGTCACCGTGCCCGATGACGTGCTGCGGCAGTTGCTGGCCGAGGAGCATGACAGCATCCGCGCGGTGCAGGATCGCTTGTATCACGCCTTTAACGCGGTTGGGGAGCCGCGCCCACTGCTCAGGGCGGATGTCGCATCCTCCGCCTGACCGGCACCTTGATCAACACAAAAGGAACACAATCACATGGACACAGACGCCGAGACCCAACCCACCTACATCATCAACACCGACATCCCCGCCCCGCGCGAGGGTCTGCTCGGTGAGTGGGACCGCTTCATCGGCCCCGGTGCCACCCGTGCGGAAACCATCCTGATCGTCGCGGCCTCCGTGGTCGGTGTGGCCGCCATCGTAGCAGCGGCGGTCCTCACCGAACCCGGCTGGGAAGGCCTGCAATACATCCTCGCGGGGCTGCTGGCCTTCGACGTGGTGGGCGGTGTCGTTGCCAATGCCAGCGCCAGCACCAAGCGCTGGTACCAGCGCAACGAAACCAGGCCCGTGCATCGCTATGGGTTTGTGGCGATGCATGCCGGGCATCTCGCACTGGCGACCTTCGTGTTTGACCTCGGCTGGCCCTGGCTGGGGGCCAATGTCGCGGCGCTGCTGGTCTTCGGGGCCATCACCGCATGGACGGGGCGGCATCTCCAGCGGCCCGCCGGTATGCTGTTGTCATTTGTGTGGATCACGGGGGCGGCGATCCTGTTTCCGGTCCCCCCACTGGCCGCGTGGGTGATCCCGGCGCTGGCCCTCAAGCTGCTGCTGGGTCATCTCGTCGAGGAGGAGCCGTACTACCCGGCGGGGTAAATCAGCACGCCCCAATATCTTTCCGGGGTATGCTGCCCCTTTTTCCAGCGGGGAGAGCTGGCACTCCTGTTACAATCAGTCACCCGGTACACACCCTGCCCCATCGATGCGGTACAATACGCCCTCGGCACAGCAGGCCATGCCGCTCATCACATGGCGCTGCCCCTCATGTGGGCGGCATTAGGGTTGATCAATGATTATCACAAAACCACAAACGCGGCTATCCACCACCGAATTCGTCGTACTCGCATCGGTGCTGATGTCGCTGACCGCGCTCGCCATTGATGCCATGCTGCCCGCGCTCGGCCAGCTCAGCGCTGATCTTGGCGTTACCAACGACAACGACCGTCAACTGGTCGTTTCGCTGGTCCTGTTCGGCCTGTCTTTCGGGCAGGTGATCTTCGGCACCATCTCCGATTCGACCGGGCGCAAGCCCGCCATCATCGCCAGCCTGGCCCTCTATATGGCCGGGGCACTGCTGTGTATGGGGGCGGTCAGCTTCCCGATGCTGCTGGCCGGGCGCTTTATCCAGGGGCTGGGCGCTTCAGGCCCACGCGCCGTAACGATGGCGCTGGTCCGTGATCAATACGTGGCTGATGAGATGGCACGCATCATGTCCTTCATCATGACGGTCTTCATCCTTGTTCCCATGATCGCGCCATCCATTGGGCAGGGCGTGCTGCTTTTCGCCGGGTGGCGTGCGATCTTCGGCCTGTTCGTGGTGATGGCCGCCGTGGGGATGCTGTGGCTGGGCCTGCGCCAGCCGGAAACACTGCCACCGGCGGATCGCGTCCCCTTCACGGCACGCAAGATCACGGAAATGTTTGGGCAGGTGCTGCGCACACGCTCGGCGCTGGGCTACACGGTCACCGCCGGGCTGGCGATTGGCGGGTTGATCGGCTATGTCAACTCCGCCCAGCAGGTCTTCCAGGAGCAGTACCAGGTCGGGGCGCTGTTTCCGTTGTATTTCGGTGCCGCAGCCGGGGCGGTCGGCGTTGCGTCGCTGGCAAATACATGGCTGGTGGGGCGCTTCGGCATGCGTGCCCTGGTACGGAACGCCCTGTACATGATGGCAGCCCTGGGCGCGGCGGCGGTCGTCTTCACGCTGCTGACAGCAGAGCAGCCACCGCTGTGGCTCCTGATGGCTTACATCATGCTGACCTTCCTGTGCGTCGGCATTGTCAACGGCAACGTCAACGCGCTGGCGATGGAGCCGCTGGGCCGGGTGGCGGGAGTCGGCTCGGCAGTGGTTGGCTCCTTTTCTACCCTGATCTCCGCCATCATCGGCACCGTCATCGGGCAGGCTTACAACGGCACCCTGCTGCCGCTGCTGATAGGCTTCGCGCTGATGGCTGTGCTGTCCATCCTGCTGGTGTGGTGGGCAGAAGCAGGCAGCGAGGTACCACCCGTATAGATGCCTGGAGCCGATTCTGCCGCCCGCTGCCGGGGGTGGTATCAACCGGTTATGGCCCAGGGCTGACGCCAACGCTGCAAGCGCGAGATCATGGGGGGTTCACCTGCGTAACACCTGTGTTATTTGAATTATACCAATCGGTCTATATAATCAAGGTGCAAGGAACAGGAGACGGGTATGACAACCACGCGCGATCAATTCATTGAGACGGCTAACCGCCTGCTGGAGAAGCAGGGCTACCATGCAACCGGACTCAGCCAGATTATCCGTGAAAGCGGTGCCCCCAAGGGGTCGCTGTACTACCACTTCCCCGGTGGCAAGGAAGCCCTCGCCGAGGAGGCGATCCAGCTTGCAGGGCAGCAGATCGTGGGCCGCATCCGGGATGAAATGGCCGCCATCGAGGACTCCGCCGAGGCGATCCAGCACTTCATTATGAGTATCGCCCATCACGTCGAGCGCAGTCACTTCTCGGCGGGCGGGCCGCTGATGACCGTGGCGCTCGAAACCGCCGTATCCAGCGAGCGGCTCAACCTGGCCTGCCGCTCGGCCTATGACGAGATCAAGGCCAGCTTTGCTGATAAGCTGACCGCATCCGGCTTCCCGGCAGATCAGGCCGCAGGGCTGGCGACGTTCATCACCGCCGCCATCGAGGGCGGCATCATCCTGAGCCGGGCCGCGCACAGCGGCGAACCGCTCCGTGCCGTGGCCGGGCAGATCGGCTGGCATATCAACATGGCGAAACAGCCCTTTGACTAACCCAACAAGGAGACACAACACCCCATGACAGGAACCATACTGGTAACAGGAGCCACTGGCAACGTGGGGCGCGAAGTCGTCAACGCCCTGCTGCAACGCGATCAGCCGCTGCGGGCGGCAGTCATCAATGAGGCCGATGCCGCCCACGTCCCCGGCACGGATACCCCCACCGCACGCTTTGATTTCGGTGATCCCGGCACGTATGAGGCCGCCTTCCGCGACGTGGACCGCCTGTTCCTGATGCGGCCCCCGGCCATCGCCGACGTGGAACGCTACCTGTTCCCGGTGGTGGATTACGCCCGCGCGGCAGGCATCAGGCAAATCGCGTTTCTTTCATTGATGGGCGTGGAAAACAACAAGCGCGTGCCTCACTACGCGGTTGAACAGTACATCATGCAAAGCGGCGTGCCGTATACCTTCGTCCGGCCCAGCTTCTATATGCAGAACCTCAACACCGTGTACCGTGAGAGCATCCGCGATAACGACGAGATTTACCTGCCTGCCGGGCGCGGCAAGACGGCCTTCATCGACGTGCGCGATATCGGCGCAGTGACGGCACTGGCCCTCAGCGAGACCGGGCATGAAAACAAGGCCTATGCCATCACCGGCGACGATGCGCTGGATTATTTCGAGATCGCGAAAGTGCTGAGTGAGGTGCTGGGCCGCGACATCCGCTACCCAAAACCGACCATGCCCGCCTACCTGATGCGCCTGCGCAAGCAGGGCGTACCGGCGGATTACATCAAGGTGCAGCGCATGCTGTATACCCCGGTCCGGCTGGGGCTGGCCGCTGAAACCACCGATGAGTTGGCGCGGCTGCTGGGCCGCCCACCGATCAGCTTCCGCCAGTACGCCGAGGATTATGCCGGGTACTGGCAGTAACCCCTTCACGATCTGATTTTATTCACAGGAGAGAAACCAATGAGTGTATCGGAATCAACCATCGACCGTTCGAAAATACTGACAGCAGGGCTGATCAGCGTCGCGGTGGCCGTCGTCGCCAACCTGCTCACACGGGCCGTTCTGCTGGCCGTGCTGACCATCGACCCGGGCTTCCTGCCCTTCAGTGTGGGGGCCGTGGCCGGGTTCACGGCGGTTGGCGTCGCGCTGGGGGCTGTGGTGTTCTTCATCCTCACGCGGGTTTCGCGGCGTCCATTCCGGGTGTATACCATCGTGGCCGTCGTTGTCGGGGTTCTGTCCATCATCCCCAACATCATCAGCGCGCTGGACCCCGCGGCGGTGCCGTTCCCCTTCCCCGGGGCCACATCGACCGCCTTCCTCGCTCTGATCGTGTTCCATATCGTCGCAGGTGCCGCCAGCATCGGCGTGATGACCACGCTGCCCCGCGCCTGATCCGCGTGCCGGGCCGGGAGATCACGCATCCCCGCGATCTCCCGGCCCGGATTCGTTATACTCACCCCGCAACACATTACAACTGAGGGGTAGAAACCATGTTCAAGCGTGAAAACCTGCCGATGCTGCTGATCCTCGGCCTGCTGATCCTGCTGTTTGTCGGGCCGATGGTCGTCATGCTGATTGAATTGATCCTCATCGGGGAGTTCGCCTTTCCCACCTATGTCTTCCGGGGTGTGCTGGCCGAAGTCAACCTCGGGTTCTTCTTCGGGCTGGCGCTGCTGGTGGTGCCGGTGGCGCTGGTTTACCTCGTGGATCGCGCCCGCCAGCGCGGAGTCAGTCAGCGCCGCCGCATCGGCCTGACGCTGGGCCTGCTGATGGGCCTCATGCTGGTGATGACCGCCATCCCGGTCGTATCATTTTCCGGTGGCTTTTCAGCGCTGGCCGCCAGCGACATCACATGGATGCTGTTCTACGCGGGCCTGCCGCTGATCGCCGTCGCCCTGACCGCCGCCATTGTGCTGCCGGAGGTGGGCCGGATCAGGGAAAACTGACACTTCTCAACCTTTTTTAATTCCAGTTTACAATCCATATAAACCCTACTACCCCTTCTGACAGCCATACATTATCATATGGGAAAGTAGCAATGAGAGGCAGCGGAATGAAACCAACGATACTTGTGGCTGATGATGAGATCGCCCTTGCGATGATGGTCAAGAGCCAACTGGAACTTGACGGATACACGGTCATCCTTGCCCATGACGGTGAACAGGCGGTGCAGTTGGCACTGGCCCATCATCCTGAAGTGATCCTGATGGACTACATGATGCCCAACGTCAATGGTGTTGAGGCCAGCCGCCGCATCCGCGCCCATGAGGATACCCATGATACCCCCATTATCATGCTGACCAGCATGACCAGCCTCAACTACATGCAGTCCGGGTTTGATGCCGGGGTTGATGACTATCTCGCCAAGCCCTATGATTACGTTGAACTCAAAATGCGCATGGCGGCAGTCATGCGCCGCCGCTCACCGGATGACGGTGACGATCACGGCAAGGTAATCACGGTATTCAGCCTGCGCGGTGGTGCTGGTACATCCAGCATTGCCACCAACATCGCGATGGGCCTCAGCCTGCTGTGGAACAAACCCACCAACCTGATGGACCTCGCCTTGCCCATCGGCCTGTGCGATATCATGCTCAACCTGCGGACGCAGTACAGCATCACCGGGCTGGCCGCCCTGCCCATCGACGAGATCGACCGGCCACTGGTCAAGAATCACCTTGTCCGCCATGAACACGCGCCGCTTTGGCTGCTGAGTTCCGGCATTGACCCCGCCGGGGCCGAGAAGATCACGGACAACATGATCAGCTATGTACTCGGCCACCTGCGCAGCCTGGCCCCCTATACCGTCATTGATACAGCCCACAACTTCAGCGCCCCGATCCTCGCTGCGCTGGATATGTCCGATGACATCGTGGTGCCCATCACGCCCGATATCAACTCGGTGCGGCTGACGGCGGCCATGCTCAAGGTCTTCGATGCGCTGGGCTACCCGCGTGAGAAGCTGCACATTGTCATCAACTGGACCTTCCCACGGGCAGGCCTGCCCACCGAGCGCATCGAGAAACATCTCGGCCACCCGGTGCACATGGTCATCCCGCATACGCCCGCCGTGTGGAGCGAAGCCATCAACAATGGCACCCCGGTCATACTCAACGAAGAACGCACCCCACTGACGGCTATGCTGGAGGACCTCGCATGGCGGCTCAGCAGCCCGAAGGACACGGCTGGCGACCCCGAACGCCCCACCCCGATGTATCACCGGGTCACGGCGCGGCACCAGGCACAACAAAGCGAGGCATAACGATGTTTGATGTCAAACCCTTCACCAGCCGGCACCCGGGCCAGAGTATCGTGGAATATGCCCTGATTCTCTCCCTTGTGGTGGTTATCGTGGTGACAGCCCTCTCGATGCTGGGCATCACCATCAGCGACCTGTACTGCGGGACACTCGGCATTCTCAGCGTTGAACCGGAGAACTGCCAGGGCGGCCAGATTCTCTGGGAGGATTTCAGCGACCTGACCGACTGGAACTTCACCAACGGCAACACATGGGATAACAGCACCGGCCAGTTATGCACCGATGGCGGCGGTGAGCATCGTGGGTTTACCGGCGATGAAGAGATGGAGGACTATGTCGTCACCGTACATACAGCCAATTTGACCTATGGCAACGGCTACGGCGTGTACTTCCGCGTCAGTAATGAACCCAACATCAACGCCTACGTGTTCCAGTATGACCCCGGCTACGGGGCTGGCGAATTCCTGTTCCGTCGTGTGACCAACGGCCATGAATCACCGCCCATCGCACGGGCCGCAGCCCCCGGCTTCCAATGGGACAACATCACTCGTGAGGTGCGCGTTGAAGTCGAGGGCGATACCTTCACCGCCTACGTGGATGACGTGCAGGTCCTGACAGGCTCAGACAGTACGTATGCCTCCGGGCGTGCGGGCCTGCGGACATGGGACAGCACCGACGTATGCTTCGACGACTTCGAGATCAGCGAGGGGGACTAACCCATGAGCATGACAGACAGCCCGGACCTTGAATACTACCCGGACGGCAAACCGCCTACCCCGGAAAAGCGCAGCATCCGCCCGACGACCGCCATCATCGCGGTGTTGGCGCTGGCCGTCGTGGTGCTGATGGCGCTGAACTTCCTGCCGGGGGGCACCTTAACGAGCGGTCAGGTCGGCAGCGTGTCCGGGCAGGTCATCAACGCCAGCGGCACGCCCCTCCCGGATGTGATCCTGTACGTGGAAGGCAGCCTCGATACCGCCGTCACCGGGACGGATGGACGCTTCACGCTGCCCGCGGTGCCTGCCGGTGCCGGGACGCTGGTGATGGGCGTCACGCCCGACCCACCGCAGTTCCGCGACATTAGCGTATCGCCGCAGCAAAATACCGAACTCGGCTCAATGGTGCTGGAGTAATCAGCGGCAGCGCCTTACCGTAATCGCAAACCCGTTGTACAATCCCCTTGGGCATGGCTGTATCCATCAACGGGGGATTTTGCTTATGACGTGGAAGCATCTGCGTGCGATCCTGCTGCTGCCCGGTATGGTGACGGGTGTCGTACCGGCTGGGTTGATGGCCTGGCAGGGTATCAGGCCGGGCTGGAGCCTGCCGGGTGCATTGGCCGCGCTGAGCCTGATCGCCGGTGCTGCGGTCTTGCTCGCCGGATTCTACCTGCTGGCCCGATCCATCGCCCTGTTTGCCTCGGATGGTGGCGGCACACTGGCCCCGTGGGACCCCACCGATAAGCTCGTCATCACCGGGCTGTACCGCTATGTGCGCAACCCGATGTATGCCGGGGTGCTGGGTGTGCTGCTTGGCGAAGCGATTCTCACCGGGTCGCTGTGGGTAGCAGGCTGGGCCACGCTGGTCTTCATCGGATTTAACGTGTTTGTGCGGCTGTACGAGGAACCACACCTGCGCCGTACCTATCCCGATCAGTACGCGGCTTACTGCGAGAACGTCCCGCGCTGGCTGCCGCGCTTCACGCCGTGGGAGGCGGATTAGCGCAGCAGGCGCATCCGGGTATGATGGACAGACCACGCAATCACATGGAGGCATGACCATGAGCAACAGGAAATTCCACACTGTTGACGACTATCTCGCCGATGTGCCCGACGCGGTGCGTCCGCTGATGCAGGCTCTGCGCGAGGCCATCCGCGAGGAAGCCCCCGACGCCAAAGAAGTCATCAGCTACGGCATGCCGACCTTCAAACAGAAGGGCGTGCTGGTCCATTACGCGGCCTTTCCCACCCACATCGGCTTCTACCCCACCCCCAGCGGCATCGAGGCGTTTGCCGAGGAGCTGTCCATCTACAAGGGTGGTAAGGGATCGGTGCAGTTTCCACTGGATGATGTGCCCCTCGACCTCGTCCGCCGCATCGTGCGCTTCCGGCTGGAGGAAAACCTCGCAAAGAAGAAGTGAGATGGCGATTAGCTAAAGACAGAACCGAGATCGGTAGTATCCGAACCTCGGTTCTGTCTTTAGTATTCGGCACTTCCCAAAACCTCACACGCTCGGAGTTTGCCCTCACGGGGGGTAATCCTGAAATCTCTGGGATGCTGATAGGTTGTGTTGTCAGCGGCACTTTCTCGGCTCAGCCCTTCGTCCTCCTTGCCAAGGGGGACGGATTTCGTGCTGTTACACGATGGTGATGATGATCGAAACGTCCCCCTTGTGAAGGGGGACGGATGCCGTGAAGCGTAGCTGAAGCGGCACAGGGGGTGCTCAACAAATCAGCCAGTTACACCGTTCAGAAACTGATCAATCGCAGCAACCACGCCTTCACGATTTTTGAGAACATCATCATTTGAAAACCGCATCACCATCAGCCCCATCGTCTCCAGGTCTGCCTGCCGCTGCGCATCTTCATTGGACTGGAAGCGGTGAACTTCACCATCCACCTCAATAACCAGTCGAGCTTTCACACAGTAGAAATCAACGATATACCGGTCAATGATATGTTGACGCCGAAACTTAAACCCAAGCCGCTGACCAGCACGTAACGCTGACCATAAATTCCGCTCTGCCGGGGTGGGGTTTGCGCGCATCTCGCGAGCTAATTGTTGCAGGGCGGCGGCAAATTGCGGGGTTCCGGGCATCTTACCGGGCCAGTGGTTCGAATCGGGTGATTCATTCATCGACTACAGCACCCCCTGTTGAACCCTGACGGGTTCAATCCGTCCCCCTTGTGAAGGGGGACGATATCAGAGTCCCTGGGTTGTAGATTGACCCTGTCTCACAACAAGCTTGTCAACTGTGTACCTCTTAGCGCAATCGTATTTTGGTCGAATTGTGGCTTATATTGCGGTCAGCAATTTTGCTGAACCCCATCAAGTTCACCCACTACCTGTGTTGTCAGCCGCACTTTCTCGGCTCAGCCCTTCTTCCTCCTTGCCAAGGGGGACGGATGCCGCGCAGTTGCGCGGCACAGGGGGTGCCGTTCCCTACCGCACCTCTACCGTACTCGGCGGCAGCGGCTCATACCACACACCCTGCCCCGCCTGGCACTGCTCAATACCGGGCAGGCAGAACGCAAACATCAGGCGGTAGGTGCCCGGCGTGCCGATAGTGGTGCCATCGGTCCATTCCATCGACTTTCCGGGGTCCAGCGCCCACTGACGCCAGCTCGTATGGAACCCGACATTATTGCCCGCCTCGTTGTAGATGGCGGCCCCGGCAAAGCCCAGCATGACGGTCTCATCGGTGGCGTTGGTCACCACAAAATAAAACTCGATACGCTCGTTCACGGCGGCACGGGTGCGCAGCGTCCTGAACCCGGTCTTGAGACCGTGCCCGGAGACCGGCTTACCGAAGATCGAGGCTTCCGGTGTCGGCGGCTCGACGGGCTGCGGTTCTTCCGGCTCAACCGGCTCTGGCGCGGGTGGGGGCGGCGGCGTCATCCAGTCGAGGTCTTCCGGCATGGCCCCGCCATAGAAGTGAGCCCGGACCAGCGCGGTCTCGTAGATCATGAATTGCAGCACCCGCGTCGATGCGGCGTCCGGGTGTACGGCAGCGGAGCCACGCCACTTTTCAAGCAGGGCACTGAGCGCGACGGCGGGCGTCACACCGGGCGGCAGGTGCGCCTTGTGGTTGGCCCGCAGCAGCCCGGAGAGGTCTTTAGCCCCGTATTGCAGCATGGTACGGCTGAAGTTGTGCTCATGGGTCTTGCTGAGCAACTGGTATTTATCGATCAGGGAGGCGAGTGCCGCCTCCGCGGTGGGGAAGGTCTCGACGGGGACAGCGGG
>CAYMGV010000068.1:0-14421 GCA_964390105.1 uncultured Anaerolineae bacterium
CTAGGTCGTTCACGAAGGAGAGGCAGAGGGGGGCCACCTCTGCCTCTGTTACTACTGGTCCGCGTTTTCAGCGGATTCCCCTCACGGTGTGGGGGTCGCCTCAGGCTCTTGCGAAGGCTCCTCAACCTCGCCTGGCTCACTCACCTCAGCCTGTTCCCCGGTGGGGGTAGGAGTTGGAGATGGAGTCGGATCAACAGAGCTTCCATCTGCTCCAGGTGAGCTTCCCTGCTGCGATTCATCCACAGGGGTCTCGGTCGGTGTGGGGTCTACCGAAGGCTCCTCACCCCCATCAGCAGACGGAGTGGGTGTTGAAGTGGGCACATCGGGCGTGTTGGTGGGGGTCTGCGCTGCGGCGTCCTCCACCTGTGCGCCCTGATCCTCCGGTGCCGCTTCGATACGTTCCGATAAGGGCGTAGGCGTGGGTGTCGGTTTCTGATCCGCCGCAGGGAGCACATCCAGCGTCACATTTACTGGCCCCACGGTATCGGTTCCATCCGACACGTTGTAGCTAAAAAGGTCCGGGCCTTCATAGCCGTCAATCGGCAGATAGGTAAACGAGCCGTTCTCCTGGAATTCAAGGCTGCCAAACTGTGGCTGCGCAACGACGGCGGCTGATAGCGGATCGCCATCGGCGTCGCTGTCATTCGCCAACACACCGGATGCCTGCACCACAAGCTGCGCCCCGGCCTCAACCGGGTAGCTGTCATCAACACCCACCGGAGCCGTGTTCGGCTCAAGATAGGTGCCGCTGTTATCGGTTGGTTCACACAGGTACGGGAACAATGCCCCGTTGTGATAGTCTCTCAGCACAGCCACATGCGCGGCTATAACCTCATAAGGCTGCTCGCCGGCGAAGTCAAGCCACCCATGGATCGACGCAACTGCATTCCGCACGTCAATCGGGGCCGGCACCCCGGCAGCCTCATTAAGCCGCGCTGCGATGTACTGCTGCTCCGCATCGTTCACCGGGTCCGTGGCATCCGCCCAGAGGACCTCACACCACGTCATGCCGGTATTGTAGAATGGGGTGTCTTCACCGATGGCATCCCACGCGGCGGAACGCCCAGGGTTAGTACTGCACGCTGAATGCGCTCGCCAGTACTCAACGGGCTGAACGCAGGTAGCAAGCTCCTGAACGCTGACCTGTCCCTCGATCAACACCGTCTCTGACCATTGTGATGCAGAGCCATAGCTTAACGCCAGGCGTCCCACAGTCAGCCCGACGAGGGACAGCATCAGGGTTAACAGGATGACGGGTAGTACGAGTTTTTTGTTCAAGCCGTTATTCCTTCCAATACAAGATTGCGGCTTATCCCTTTGTTATGAGCCTGAATACGGTTCAGCTTTTACCACATAACTCAGTGGGTACGAAGCGAATTCAGCCAGCCCGGCACCATCCAACGGTGCCTGCACCTCAATATGGCAGTTGATTACATCTCCTTCTGCCAGCAGGAACGAGCGTGAATTAGCATTGACTCCATTGCACTTAAACTCGGCTACCAGTGGATGTGAGTGATTCTCATTGAATGACACGCCCAGGGGGACGGTGCCAGCACTGCGCACATCAAAGGTGATCACACAACCATAGCCGGGGTACACGCCATTGATTTCCAGGAACAGTTCCTCGTCTATGGACGGCAGCTCGTCTTCCGTTTCCTCGAGATCCACTGAAAGCACAGCCGAATCCATCAAGGCTGCGCATGATACCGCCTGGAACAGCGCCGCGAAATCCCCATCGGTGCGCTCATAGCGCGAACCATCACCCGCCAGCACCCAGTCCTCGGTCATGATGTTCTCAAACACCACTTCCACGGTCCCGGTCTGAATGGTTGTGGAGATACTCATACCGGCCCCCCACCGGCCATAGGTCACACCGACCAGTTGCAAACCGATCAGCATGACGATGGCGGTCATTACCAGGGTGTTACGTTTCAGCACGGTGTTAGCCCTCCTTGGACAGGTGCAGCTGGCCCCGGCTGGGCCGGGGCCAGCACACCGTATTTCACGGGCGATAGTAATTAGCGATTACTGTAACGGGCTGAAGAACATGTCCTCAGCGGCGTCGTCCTCATTCCACTGCCAGGCAGGGATTTCATACAGGAACTGATAGGCACCGTTCTCAGCGATCGGGATATCAGTGCCGTCCAGCACGGTATCGTTTGTGAAACCGATGACCATGACGCAGGTCGATGAATCACCTTCGTGGAGCTGCCAGTGCGGATCACAGGCCTGCAGGTTCTCGGTAGCGCTGTGGTTGTAACCCAGCTTGCGACTGCCGTACACGTACGGGTTGCCGCCCGTGAGGGCCAGCAGGGTCGGGCCGACATACCAGTCAACCTGGGCTTCACAGGCCTCGCCGTCGCTCGTCACAGGCATGGCAGCCGTCAGCGTATCGGAACCACCAGCAGGCAGCCAGGTCTCATCATAGCTGAAGAGCCACTGCGGACGGAGGCCGTTCTCGCCGCCACCGTTGCCGTATTCCTCGTAGGTCGCCAGACCCGCACGGAATTCACAGCCCGCAGGTGCATCGCCATCTACCGATACATCGACGCTCCAGGAATCGCCGTTCAGGCCCGCGTTAGCGGAGTTCATCCAGGCCTTGACTTCCTGCCAGGTGTAGTCACAGGTCGCGTCGGAGCCTTCAGCCGGGCGTGCCACGCGGGTGTCATCGAGCGCCTGCAGCGGTGCATTGATGTAACCATCTTCGAAGCAGCCAGCCACTTCCATGAAGTCCGCGAAATTCGGGTCGGCGGGGTCGCTGACCAACTGCGGATGGGTGAAGTGGATCGGCACGGAACCTTCATTCGTTACCTCAAACTCGACGTAGCAGCGGTAGCCCGGATAGGCACCAAACACCGCAACTTCAAGCAAGTCTGAGCCGGTATCGACGTTGTCAGGGTTGTCATTATCGAGTACCACGTCGGTGTCGGACACTTCACAGTGAACCAGTTCACCGTAGTTGGTCTTGAGGTTATACAGCGGATCACCCGCGCAGACCTCTTCAGGCTCTTCCATGCCCTCTACAAACACCGTGATACATTCCGTGTGTACTTCGCCGTCAATGGTGACGTCCAGCGTGCCAGTCGTTACGGTACCGTCCAGCTGAAGGACTTCAAACCAGAGACCGTAGCCGATCCCGACCGCCGCCAGGGCGATCAGCACAACAGCGCCTAAGGCAGCTAATTGTTTGCGAGTCATTGTTAGTCTCTCCTGATTCTATACGTTATCAGTAGTTAGTTGGATCAATCGGTCTTAGTCTGTCTCCGGTACTTCTTAAGGTAGCGGGACGCCGGATTCGTTCCACTGCTTGGCGATGATCCGGAAGTTGAACTGGTAAGTCGTATCTTCCAGGATGTCGCCACCCTCGGGGTTGATCTCGCCGTTCGCCATGGTTTCGTTGGTGAAATGCAGCATCATGCGGCAGGCAGCGCTCTCGCCCTGGTGCAGCTGGATGATCTCGGTCGGCAGCAGGTCGCCATTCGGGCCATCGGGGTCGAAGTAGCCAGCAGTGTCTACCGGCTCGCAGTAAGGCACATCAACCCAGCCAGCTTCTTCGTAGTTCGCGCCATCGGGATAGGTGACTTCCCAGTCTGACAGGTGCACAGGCACCGTACCATTGCTGGTGATGTCGAAGATCACGAGGCAGTGGTAGCTCGGATACGCGCCGGAAACCGTTACGGTCAGCACGTTGTCGCCTTCTTCGGCGTCGGTCACATTGTTCAGGGACGGGTCATCGGAGCGGCTCAGGACGGCCACACACTCGACGTTATCCTTGATCTCAAACAGGCCGGGGGCCAGCGCATCGTGCAGGTAGCCATCGGTGCAGTAATCTTCGCCGAGTACATCACAGAGCATGTCGTAGGCATAGCCCACGTCATTGCCCCAGTCCGGCGGAAGCAGTTCCATGGCAACCGGTTCGTTGGCACCATTGGCAAACCATTCATAGGTGTAGGTCGGTGAGTAGGCCACATCGACCTCGCCAGTCTCGACAGTCCCCTCGATTTGGAGGACTTCGAACCACAGGCCGTAGCCGATTCCGACGACAGCCAGGGCCATCAAGAGCAGGCCAGCCAGCAAAAGCATTGTTTTGCGTTTCATCAGGTGTTTTCCTTTTTGGTAGTGGTGTGTATTACTGAAAACCGGGTTTTTGGTCCCGAACCAATCCGCTGCTTTTTGTTGTACCTATCGTCGCCCGACTCAGAATGAACAAGGGAACGCTGTTTAGACACCCTCTGTTGATTCCAGCACAATCTTATGAAACGGATCACCGGTTCGGCCTTGACTACACGGTGGGATGGGGCTAAAGTAAGTAAAGCCATCTCGTCACGCTTGCGCTCAATGCGCTGCGTGACCACTCTAAAAGGTTGCATTCACGGCCACCCTATTGAGTTCATTTGGCTTGAGGAAGCTCCGGACGGCCATCCGGGGCTTCTTTCCTTCCTCGCCGCTATCCCTAAACCAGGTTACTATCGCTCCCAGCGCCTCCTTTCTCTACACGCCCTGTGGATTACAACTCCATGTTAGATTCGTAATGCCATCATTTTTATACTAGCAAAACAATCTAGACGTAATCTAAACAGAAAAGGCCCATGACGGGCCTTTTTAGGATTCATAACCTTCACTGTGGGCTGAACAGGTAGCCCGTCCCACGTTCCGTCAGGATATATTCCGGCTTGCGCGGATTTTCTTCGATCTCCGCCCGCAGCCGCCGGATATAGACATACAGGTAATGCCGCGCGGTATCCTCCGCAAGGCCGGGCCACAGCGTCTCGCAGATATCCCAATACGGGACAACACGCCCCTTGTTACGTACCAGCAGCATCAGCAACCGGTTTTCCATATCCGATAGCCCGACCCGTGCCCCGTTCACCACAATGTAATTCTCGTTGATCTCGATCACCAGTCGCGGGTCGATATAATCGAACTGATGCTCATTTTCGCTTCCTTCCTGCAGATGTGACTGCCGCCGCAGCAGCGCACGCACCCGTGCCCGCAGCACGTTGATATCGACGGGCTTGGTGAGGTAATCATCCGCCCCGCCATCCAACCCATCGACCACATCGCTCGGCCTCTTGGCAACAGCGCTCAACATCAGGATCGGCACGTCGGTAAACACACGCAATCGTTCGCACACATCAAAACCGCTCATGCCTGGCAGCATGACATCAAGGATCACGAGCCTGATTTCCGGGTGTGATCTTGCTATATTCAGCCCTTCCGTGCCGTTGTTTGCGAAATAAAGTTGGTACCCGTCAGATTCGAGTATCCGACGGTAAATATCATTGAGCACGACATCATCTTCAATGATGAGGATGTGCATTTGCCCCTGCCTCGCATACTCTGACCACCCGTAACAAGGAGCATGGAAGGCGTGAATTTCCATACTACAGGCGGTCTGATATCACTTTTCCCCCCAATGATCATAGCATAATCCAAACTCACTGTTCGCACAATTATCCAAAGGTTTCCCGTGTTTTCCATAGTCCTTCAGTTACCCTGTGCAAAAAATACCATGCGAACCTAATCTCCCATACTCCTTCCACGTAAACCATGATACTATCATCTAAAATGACATGCAGTCCTGAATAGTCAACTCAGGTTAGATAGGGGATACCTATGACTGGTAGTGCCAGCAGCATGACACGCATCGCTGTTTTTTATGATGGCAGTTATTTCTCTGAAGTCAGTGATTATTATCGTTACGTCCACACCCGTCAGTCTCGCATTGATCTCAACGGCCTGCATGAGTTCATCCGCCACAAGGCGGGTGAACTGGAAGGCCGCGAGAGCCAGCGTGCCCAGATCGTCGAGGCTCATTACTTCCGTGGACGCTTCAGCGCTGAAAAAGCCATCGAGGCTGGCAAACTCGAAGGCGAGCGCCGCTTTGATGACGTATTGACGCGGGTCGGCATCACGCAGCATTACCATCCCATGGATGAGCGGGCCATGAAGGAGAAGGGCATTGATGTATGGCTGGCCCTTGAGGCATTTGACCGCGCCCTGCACAAGAGTTTCGAGGTGGTGTGCCTCATCGCCTGTGATGGTGACTATGTCCCGCTGGTCCGCAAGCTCCATAGTATCGGCACGCGCGTTATGGTCATGGCGTGGGATCTGCAATATGAGGACGACTACGGCAACTCCCGCTTCACCCGCACCTCGGAGGCCCTCATCCGCGAGTGTTCCTACCCGGTCCTCATGCACCAGGAGATCGAAAGCCGGTCTAACAAGGGCAACTCTTATATAGAAGGGCTGTTCCTCGGCTGAACGCCTGCAAATATCCCACGCTCAAACAAAAACGTCCCCCTTGCTCAGGGGGACGGGTACCGCAAACGGGCAGCAAGCGTCAGTGAGTTCTACGCCCGACCACCGCTGAGGTTATCCTGTAATTCCTTCAGGGCGTCCCACTCGCCCTTCGCCGCGAGATCGGCTTGCCTGGGCCACGTCTCCGGGTTAAACGGCGCACCAAACCCGCCGTCCTTGAGCGTGGTTGTAATCTTGTCGGGGGTCATGGCGGCCAGTGCCGCAAAGCTGGTTACACCGGCAGCCTTCAGGATGCTGACCGCCTTTTTGCCAATGCCTTCGATTTTGGTCAGATCGTCGTCGCCGCTCATGGCCGTGACACCGGCAGCCGCCGCCACTGGCTCCGTCCTGGCCGGCGCTGCTGCCGGGGCTGCTTCGGTCTTCGTTTCGGCTGCAGACTCACCCCCGACCTCGGGCATGATGATCCACAGGATAGCGTAAAGCAGCACACCGGACCCACCACCGAGGGCCAGCAGCACAAACGCCACCCGGAAAATCACGGGATCGATGCTGAAATACTCCCCTAACCCGGTGCAGACGCCCGCGACAATGCGGTCGTCCATCTTGCGTGTCAGTGTTTTCTGTTCGGACATAGTGTCGTCTTCCCTTCCTTTAATTAATCTGTGAGATGTTTGCCTCTATAATCATCTCACAGCCAACTTAAATTGTCCATACACCCCGCAGCGGGGTCTTACTGATCTATACGTATCTCCCGTTTTTTCGTTGCTGATCGGCGATTCCCCCTGTTGAGTCCACCCCAAAACACGGTATACTGAATCCAATTTAACGTCTCCCCAAAAGAACGGTGACTGGTCATGACACACGACTTTACAACCCCGCTTGATATCCCAACCATCCGCGCTGATTTCCCCATCCTCTCACGGACGGTGGGGGATGGTGCCCCGCTGGTGTATCTTGACAACGCCGCCACATCTCAGAAGCCGCTGCAGGTCATCAACGCCATGAGCGATGTCTACCTGAAGTACAACGCCAACGTGCATCGCGGCATCCATACGCTGAGTGAGGAAACCACCGAGCATTACGAAGGTGCCCGCGTGCGGCTGGCGCAGTTCATCAATGCACCCAGCCATCGTGAGCTGATCTATACCCGCAACACCACCGAGAGCATTAACATCGTCGCATGGACGTGGGGCCGCGCCAAGCTCAAACCCGGTGACGTGGTGATCTCGACCCAGATGGAGCACCATTCCAACATCGTGCCGTGGCAGATGCTGGCGCAGGAGATCGGTTTTGAGATGAAGTACGTCCCGCCTACCCCCGGCGGTGAGTTCGACATGGAAGCCTACGCTGATATGCTCGATGAGCGCGTGAAGCTGGTCACGGTCGTACATATGTCCAACGTGCTGGGCACCGTCCAGCCTGTGAAGGAAATCGCCCGCATGGCCCATGAGGCCGGGGCGCTGGCCCTCGTCGATGGCGCACAGAGCGCCCCGCATATGCCGGTGGACGTGCAGGACATCGGCTGCGATTTCTTCGTGTTTTCCAGCCACAAAATGCTCGGCCCGACCGGCATCGGCGCGCTGTGGGGCAAGGCTGAAATCCTCAACGAGATGCCGCCCTTCATGGGTGGCGGTGACATGATCCGCGATGTCTCGCTGGAACGCACCACCTACAACGATATCCCCTACAAGTTCGAGGCCGGGACTCCGTCTTACGTCGAGGCCATCGGCTTTGGTGCAGCGGTGGAGTACCTGCAAAAGCTCGGCATGGAGAACGTCCACGCCCATGAGCAGGCCATCACCGCCTACGCCCTCGAACGGCTGGCCGAGGTGCCCGGTATCAAGGTGATGGGGCCGGACGATGCCAGCAAGAAGGGGGCCGTCGCCGCCATGTATATGGATGGCGTCCATGCCAATGACATCGCTGAAATGCTCGATATGTACGGCGTTGCGGTGCGGGCCGGGCATCACTGCGCCCAGCCGCTGCACGCCTTTTACCATGTCCAGTCATCAGCCCGCGCCAGCTTCTATATATACAACAACTTCGAAGAAGTGGACGCCCTGATCGACGCGCTGTATAAGGTCAAGAAGATCCTGGGGGTGTAACCCTCATCACAGGTTTTACCTCACTCCCTTTCCCCCTCTCCGTCAGAAACGCTTGCGTTTCTACACAGAGAGGGGAAACACCTGGCGTAATTGATGCTTGATTTCAGGCTCCCTGTCACCGTGGGACACACGTCCCCTCTCCGTAAACGGAGAGGGGAGGGAGCGCGCAGTTAATCGCGCGGGAGGGGTGAGGTTTAGTAAAGGAGCAAGCCCAACCATGACCCGTAAAGTCAAAGTTGCACAGACCACGGAGATCGCCCCCGGTGAACGCATCGTCGTTGAAGTCGAGCGCACCGGCCTGTGGATCGTGATCTTCAACGTCGAGGGCCAGTTCTTTGCCATCGAGGACGTCTGCACCCACGACGACGGCCCGCTCGGTGACGGCGAGATCGACGGCTTCGAAGTCGAGTGCCCGCGCCACGGTGCCCGCTTCGATGTGCGCACCGGCGACGCCCTCACGATGCCCGCCGTCAAGCCCGTCTCCAGCTTCCCGCTGGAAGTGGACGGCGAGGGCATCCTCATCGAGATCGAGTGAGCGACAGCACAAAGCACAGAGTCGTTACGTCCTGATCGACGATGCCCATTTGTGATCGCGTAGTGCATGAGGCCAGCGCTCCGCGTGATCTGTTAAGGTCTCTTGAAACCCCTTGACCCTGGTATCCAGGTTAGGGTATGGTTAGCTTGTTTTGACATCTGCAAGGCCCGTCAAAACACCAATCTGGCGCTTTTTACCTCACCCCTCGGCTTATTGCATTCGCCGTTTCCCTTCTCTGCCAGCTTTGCGAAGTAATGCTGCGCGGAAGGGGTGAGGTGAAAAGCGGCTTGCAGACACACTCTAGCCACCCAACGAACGCAGGCATGGCCCACATGATCGGTTTGACCTATATCAGTATGGCAGCCCAGCCCATCACGCCGGATATCCTCTCACGCATTCGCATGATCTCACGCCAGTTTAACAATCAACATGCGATTACGGGCGTGCTGCTGTATCGTGACATCTTCTTCGTCCAGTACATTGAAGGCGTAGAGCAGGATGTTGACGGCTTGTTCGCAAGCATCGCACGGGACCCCCTTCATACCAATGTGACCCTGCTGTACCGCGATAGTATCGAACAGCGGGTATTCCCCAACTGGTGGATGGGTGTCAAGGATGTGAGCAATTGGCCCACGACGCCCCGATCCCTGTTCGATACCCGCACCCTGCGCGATCTGCTCGACAACGGCAGCCAGTCCCGCTCAGTGATGGCTATGCGCGCTTTTGTGGCGGACCCGGGAACCCGCGGCCTGTTCAGTGATTATGGTACGGCGCTGAGCTAACCCACAGCCGAACAAGAAACAGGGGCCGATCACATGATCGGCCCCTGTACTGTTTTCCTGCCTCGTTGAGCCGGGTTAGCCTGCCAGCGGCGTGCGGAACTGCTCGCTGAGGATGGCCGCGGCGCGAGCGATCTCGGCCTGCCTGCGGTCTGCGGTCCAGCCGAGCGCCTCGCCCACGACATCGGCAATGTCCGCGATTAGGTCCGGGCTGGAGTGACCGAGGAAACTGAGCAGCGTGCGACGCAGCAGGATATCCTCGACATGAACGACGCTCTCGGCCCTGGCAAGGTAGGCAATCTCGCGGCGGCTGTAGGATGGCATCGCCGCCAGCGGGGCGTCTGTGTCCATCGTGATATGCCTTGCCATATCACGCGCAACCGTACCATACCGCATGAACAGATCGGTCACACGGTCCTCGCTGAGATCATACTCATCGGCGACCTCCGCGATCCATGCGGTGCGGGCAGCGTCGCCAACCGGGTAATCCCGCCCGCCGCCAATCGGCGTCTCCAGCGTATCGACAGTGCGCTTCAGCCCCAGGCGGCCCATGACCTCATCGGCCACTTCTTCGCCAAAGGCACGGAAGGACGTCCACTTGCCGCCCACCAGTGAAAGCACCGGGTAATCCACACCCGCAGTTCCCGCCTCCACCTTCTTGATACTGTGGTCACGGCTGACCTGCCCGGCGGATTTGGCATCGCTGGCAGGCAGCGGACGCACGCCGGAGAACGTGAACACGATATCATCGCGCGAGACGTTCATATCGGGGAAAACGCGCGGGATCAGTTTCAGGATGTACTCGATCTCGTCATCGGTACACACGGCCTGATCAGGGTCCTCGATGAAGATGTCGGTGGTGCCTATCATGACCTTGTCAAAGAACGGCAGGATCAGCACGATGCGCCCATCTTCGTTCTCAAAGAAGAACTCGTGATCGCCAATGGTGGCACGCAGGCGCGGGTGATCCACCACGAGATGCGACCCTTTCGTCCCCCCGATGAAGGACGTCTTCTGACCGATGCGATGATGAGCAATATCGATCCACGGGCCTGCCGCGTTGACTACAACCTGCGGCCTGACCGTCACCGTATCACCGCTGACGACATCACGCAGCGTGACGCTATCGCCATCGCCACCCGCAAACTCAAGGTAATTGATGGCCTTCGCGCCCTCGTAGGCAGCCTCACCATCGAAGATTAACTCCATTGCCAGCCGTTCGGGGTGCGGCAGGTAGCCATCGTAATAGGTGGCGGTGTAGAGGACATCGGGGTTAAGGCCGGGATACTTCTCCAGGGACTGCTTACGGTTGTCAATGGCATGCTTCGGCATGACGCGCAGACGGCGCGCGTAGAAATCATACAGGATCAGGCCGATGCGGATCACCAGGAAACCGCGCTCGGAGGGGCTACTCAGCAGACCCAGGAACTTGAACGGTGCATTGAACAGGCCCGAAAACCACTTGTACATCGGGATGGTGGTGGGCAGCGGTTTGCACAAATGCGGTGCGTTGCGCAGCAGCCGGTTGCGTTCGAGCAGGGCCTCCTGCACCAGCCGGAACTCACCGTTCTCCAGGTAGCGGATGCCACCGTGTGCCATGTGTGATGACGCCGCACTGGCCCCGGAGGAATAATCGCCCCGTTCGACCATCACCACATTGACATCGTTCATAGCCAGTTCACGGAAGGTGCTGGCCCCATTGATCCCGGCACCCACAATCAGCACCGGTATTTCGGGGTTTTCACGCAGGTAAGCTAGTTTTTGTGTTCGATCCATAACAGGTTTCTCCTGTGGAGTTTGGCGGACAAAAGAGGCATACCCTCATGGTGTTATAGCGGCCCCTCGTACATATTGTCAGTCAACAGGCCCCGCGGGAGGTGAGCGGTTTCGTTATAGCTGAGCAGTGCAATATATCCATCATTTTCAACGATGATACGAGTGATCCCGCAGTTAGTAATAACGAGGTTCGTCCATGCAGTTACGTCAACGCGCATCGCCCGGCAGACAAAATACCGGATCAGATTTCCATGGCACAGTAATATTTCGTGCTTGTCCTCTCCAATCGTCCGACGCACATAGTGAGTATAGGCACGTTGGGCGCGATCCCGGTAGTGATCAAGCTCCTCATTACTATGACGACTGAAATACTGTATGCGCACATCATTCGTGACAGGGGGGATGATCTCCCACAGGCGGCGGGTGCGCTCGACCTTCACATCGGGGTACGCTTTGCGCAGGGAAGCGGCAGTTTCCAACGTACGAGGCATGGTTGAGACGTGGATGGTCGTCAGCGGAATATCTTTAAACACCTTTGCCAGGTGCCGGGCCTGTCGCCGACCCAGTTTTGTCAGCTTGCCTCCAGGGTTTTCTTTGAAACTAGGGTTAAACTGGGCATGGCGCACCAGGTACAGGTATCGATAAGCCATAATGCCCCGATCATACCATCAAACTGCATAACCCGCTGATGCCGCTTAAATAAGATGCCCCCCCGCGACGATCAGCCATTCAGCGGCCAGCCATCGAACTCCCTGAGGTTGGTGAAGCCCATAGAATTTGATCGTCGAAACCGGGCATGGTGTCATCCACTCCGATCAAGGCCCCGGTAGCTGTTACACAGGTCGCTAATCCCCCGGCGGCAATCCTTCATCCTCACCGGTATCATCATCATAGAGGATCTCAGGCTTCACGACATCGGATTCTTCCACATCAAGGTGGGGATAATGCCCACGTGATCCACAGACTGTACACCGACCGATCATGTCTTCAAGCTCGGTCTTGTACCAGTACGCCGTGCGATGCGTCACCGTCAGGCAGGTCGGGCACTCGATGTGAACCATGCCCTCATTGAATTCCAGGCCATAGTCGTTTACTGTCTCGCTCATTCCGTCTTTCGACCCCTTCCATTGCGTATCCCATAAACTCAACTGTCATTCTACCTCAGCTACGCTTCCGCGTCTTCGACCCAGTCAAAGGTGCGGGTAACCGCCTTCAGCCAGCCATCATACAGCCGCTTGCGGTCGGCGTCATCCATGGCTGGCACCCAGCGTTTGGAGGCCTCCCACTTCTCACGCACCTCATCGACCGACGCCCAGAATCCGACGGCCAGCCCGGCGGCATAGGCCGCCCCCAGTGCCGTGGTCTCATTGATACGTGGTCGCACCACCGGTACACCGAGGATATCGGACTGGAACTGCATCAGCAGCTCGTTAACCACCATCCCGCCATCTACCTTGAGCGAGGTAAGCGGCACACCCGAGTCGCTAGCCATAGCTTCCGCAACTTCACGCGTCTGGTAGGCGGTGGCCTCAAGCGCGGCGCGGGCGATATGCCCACGGGTGATGTAGCGCGTCAGCCCCACCATAACGCCGCGTGCATCAGAACGCCAGTACGGGGCAAACAACCCCGAGAACGCGGGGACAATGTACATACCGCCGTTATCATCCACCGATGCCGCGACTTCTTCAACTTCCGGTGAAGTCCTGATCAGGCCGAGGTTATCACGCAGCCACTGCACCAGCGCCCCGGCAATCGCAATTGAGCCTTCCAGTGCATAGAAGGGTTTCTCATCGCCAAACTGATACCCGACCGTGGTGATCAGGCCGTTGGCCGACTGCACGATCTCATGCCCGGTGTTGAGCAGCATGAAGCAGCCTGTACCATAGGTGTTCTTGCCCTCGCCCACCTCATAGCATGCCTGCCCCACCAGCGCGGCCTGCTGGTCGCCGAGGTCCCCGCAGATGGGCACCTCACCGCCTACCGGGCCATCGGCGCGGGTCATGCCGTAGAAAGCGGGGTCACTCGATGGGCGAATCCCCGGCAGGATGCCGCGCGGCAGACCCATCACAGCCAGAATGTCATCGTCCCAATCCAGCGTTCTGAGGTCCATCAGCATGGTGCGGCTGGCGTTGGTCGGGTCAGTGATGTGCTGGCCGCCGTCCGGGCCACCGGTCAGGTTCCAGATCAGCCATGTATCGACGGTGCCGACCATGCCGTAGCCGCCCGTGAAGGCCTCACGCACCCCATCGACGTTTTCCATCATCCACATCAATTTCGGCCCGGCGAAGTAGGTTGCCAATGGCAGGCCGGTCTTCTTACGGAAGCGGCCCTGCCCGCCGTCAGCGGCCAGCCGGTTCACGATGCGGTCGGTACGGGTGTCCTGCCAGACGATGGCGTTGCACAGCGGCCTGCCGTCACGCCCATCCCACGCAATGGTAGTTTCGCGCTGATTGGTGATACCAATTGCAGTGAGGTCAGCCGCAGTAAGGCCGGACTTCTCCATCGCACCACGGATGACATCCCCGGTACGTGCCCAGATTTCCAGCGGATCATGCTCGACCCAGCCGGGCTGCGGGTAAATCTGCTCATGTTCCATCTGATCCAGCGCGACAACCTCGCCTGCGTGATCGAAGATCATGAAGCGGGTGCTGGTGGTGCCCTGATCAATTGCGCCGACGTACTTCGTCATGAAGGGTACTCCTGGAGTGTGTGAGAGATCAATCCTGCTGCTCATCATACATCAAGGGGTGGTTTTGAGGCCAGTGGGAACTACCTCTCCGTTTTACCTCATATGCGTTGGTTCAAGCCAGGCACCGCCCATTGTAAAAATAACGCGGGGCAGCGCCCCATAAAAACAAAACGAGCACAGATCAACTCTGTGCTCGTGTATGCCGGTCACTGCGAGAGAGCCTAGAACAGGCCCCAGTCAGCGCCTGCGTCTTCCTCCATCATGCTGGGGTCCCAC
>CAYMGV010000069.1:0-11920 GCA_964390105.1 uncultured Anaerolineae bacterium
GATGCGCGTCAGCCGTTCGAGCGGGTAGGCGCGGAACAGCACTTCTTCCGTGATGCCCGCCGTCAGCACACTGAGCAGGATCAGCAGTGGTGAGGCCGCCCCTGCCACGCCCGCGATGCTGCCCTCGTCGGTGGCCGGGATGATCTGCGTCACCAGCAGTGTCAGCAGCGGTACAGTCAATGACAGCCCGATCCCGATGCCAATCGCCAGCAGGATGTCCTTCCAGTTAAGGCTTGCCCAACCGATGCTGGACATCGGTTCACTCTCACAGCGCCGCACGATCAGCAGCACGGCCCCGGCCAGCAGCCAGCTTGCCGCGAAGCCCATCAGTGCGTAGGTGGTGCTGGCTGAGTCCATCACCAGCGAGATCAGCAGCAGCACGACGATGGGGTAACCCAGCAGCGCGATGCCAAGCCCGGCCCATGTGCAGGGTGAGGTACGGGTGGGTTCAGAAGTCATGAAGCGTACATCCTTTGTTTTGTCATTTTGTCACTGATCCATAGACCGCCTCGATGCGCCGTGCCAGCCGGTCCCATGAGTAGCGCGCCGCGACCTTCTGCTGCCCGGCCCGGCCCATCGCTGCGGCACGGCTGGAGTGGTAGAGCAGATCCAGCACGGCCTCGGCGATGGCACCCGGTTCCTGCTCAACGAGGCAGCCGTCCTCACCTGCGCTGATGACCTCAGCTACTGCGGGGATGCGGCAGCCGATCACGGGCTTGGCGAAGTGCCACGCCTCGGTGAACACCCCGCCGAAGCTCTCCTGCGTCGAGGGCAGGGCCAGCAGCGTGCAGGCCGCGAGCGCGTCGGTTTTCTCCTGCAAACTGACGATCCCCAGCCGGTGCAGGCGCGGGTCGGCGTGCTGCTCAAAGGCTCGCTCGGAGTCCCCTTTGGGCGGGCCGATGAACACGAACTCCGCTTCAGGCAGCCTCGACCACACCAGCGGCATCGCCCTGAGCAGATGAAGGTAGCCCTTGTACTCGTAATGCTGCCCCACGAACAGTACCACAGGCCCCTCGATGCCGTGCTTCTGGCGGAACGACTCCGGGTAGGCGTCATCGGCCAGCACGGGGCCATGCCCCAGCACTGTAACCCGATCCTCCTGCACCCCCAGCTCGACCAGTGTACGCTTCTCGCTCTCCGTCAGCGCGATGACGGCGTCGGCCTGTTGATACAGGTCGAGATAGGCACGATAGCGCCAGCCCACCCAGCGCGGATGATGCAGCGGCGTGAACACGAAAGGGATATCGTGTGTGCGGGCGGCCTGAAGCGAGGCATAGCTGAGGCCCTCACGGCCAATGCGCACGTTGTGGATCAGGTCGGCGGAGGCAGCGAATGGCTTGAGTTTCGTCTCAATGAGACGGGCAACCGGTGGCAGCGTGAGGCCCATCAGCGGGTAATAGGCCAGCACAAAGGGCAGCAGGAAGCGCTTCTCGGTGGGCGTGATGCCGATGCGATGCACGTCGATGCCGTCGATGGCGTAGTCCTCGGCGACGGCGGGGGCGCGCAGGGTGGTGCCCAGCAGCCAGTCACGGCGGTTCGTTCTCCAGTGGGTCACGACGCGGATATGATGGTGAGGGGCCAATTGCCGCGCGAGGTAATGCTGGTGAAGCTGGCCGCCGCCCAGCGAGGGCGGGTAGGCGGTGATGGTGTAGAGCAGGTTCATGGGCTTGGCTCCGCGTGGGTGGTACACTGGCTCATACTATAGCATAATCGGGGCAGGGATACAATGCGCAAGCAGGATGGAATGTCATACGATGACATCACAAAGCCGAATCTCCGTCATCATCTCGACCTACAACCGCGCCGACCTGCTGCCGGAAGCGGTCGAGTCGCTGCTGGGGCAGACGCGCGTCCCCGATGAGATCGTGGTGGTGGATGACGGCTCCACTGACCATACGCCGCGCCTGATGGCGGGTTACGGCCCGCCTGTGATCAGCATCCGGCAAGAGAATCGAGGGCTGGCCGCTGGCCGCAACAGCGGGCTGCGTGCCGCCACGGGTGATTATGTGGCGTTCCTCGATTCGGATGATTGGCTGGCCCCAGGCAGCATCGAGAAGCGGGCGGCGATCCTCGATCAAAACCCTGATGTGGATGTGGTCTACAGCGACATCATGATGACCGATGAGGCCGGGACGCCGCTGGCGTGCTTCACCGAGGTGCGACCCGGCCCCCGGCCATCTGGCGATGCCTTCCTGCACTATGCCGAGTACAACCTGATGCCCGTTCACGGCTACATGGTTCGGCGGAGGTGCTTCGATATTGCCGGTCTTTTTAATGAAGAACTCGCCGCGCTGGAGGATTACGACTTGTGGCTGCGTATGGCTGCGGCACATTTGCAGTTTCGGTACCTCAATGAGCCGCTGGGGTTCTATCGCACGCATGGGGGCATGATGACGGTCGAACGCCGTGAGCAGATGATGCGCATTAACATTGAGGTCCACACGCGGCAGGTGGTTGAGGCCGGGCTGCTGGATGGGCTGACCGCCCGCCAACGGTCACGCCTTTACGTGGCGCATGGCAAGCTGCACGGCTTCGTGGGTCAGATGGCCGAGGCCCGGCGCTGGTTCGGCAGGGGGATTGCGGCGGCACCGTGGACCCCGCGTCCGTGGGCTTACTGGCTGCTGGCCCTGCTGGGCAAAGCGACCTTTGACCGTGCCCTCGCGGGTTATGGGAAGCTGCGCGATGATAACCCACTGCTGACGGAGATCACAGGCTGATATGGACCTGACCTTTTCGATCATCATCCCCACGCGGAACGGCGAACGCACCATCGGGCAGGCCATTGATAGTGTGCTGACCCAGACCTACCCGCACTTCGACCTGATCGTGCTGGAAAGCGGCTCCACCGATCACACCCCCGATCTCGTCCGAGCCTGTAACGACGCGCGCGTTCATCTGAACACGACGCCGGAAGCACTGGGCATTACCGGCAATTGGGGGCGCATCCGCGATATGGACCTGCGCCCGTACCTTGTACCGCTGTGCCACGATGATTATCTCTACCCGGACTTTCTCAGCCGCATCGCGGATGCGATTGAACATCACCCGGCGGCTTCACTGGTGACGAGTGCGTTTCACCTGGTTGATGCGGGGGGCGGGGTCATGCGGGGCAGTCATGCCACGCCGGAATGGGAACCCGCCGAGGCGTTTTTGCAGGAGCGTCACCGGCTGCGCCGCGATGTGTGCGCGAGCGGGTTCGCCGTGCGTAGTGAGGATTACCTCGGTATCGGCGGGCTGCCGCCCTTTGCCGGGCTGATGTACGCCGACGAATACGCGCAGTACCGGCTGAGCCTGCCGGGGGGGAAGCTGTGCCTGCCCGATCCCTTGTTCGCCTTCCGGGTACATGAGGCCAGCGCCGGGCATACGGTATCACTGGGTGACCTGTATCGTGCAACCGGGCAGTATCTCGATGCGCTGGCGGATACTCCCTACCTTGAGAGTGACGACAACCGCACGCTGGCCCGTGCCTATGCGGGCTACCGCTTCATGGGGCAGGCCCACCGCAAGCTCTACGACCTGGGGCGCTGCGGTACGGCGCAGGACTGGGCGCGTTATGACGAGGAAAAGGCCGCCATCCTTGCCGATGCCGCGGGGCGTAATCAATTCACCGTCTATGATCGCGCGTCTCAACTGTATGAGACGGTGGGCCGTATCAGGTGGGGGCCACTGCGCCGGGTGCTGCTGGTCGGGGTCGGGGTGGTGCGCCGGGTTCGGCAGGCCGCTCGTGAACGGCGCGGCACAACAGGTTAGGATAATGGATGCACATCGGCTTTGACCTCTCCGTAACCCGAATCATCCGCGCAGGGACGGCCATCTATGCGGTCAGCCTGTTCGAGGCGCTGCGTGCCCTTGACGGCGATCACACCGTAACACCGTTCATCGTCCCGCGACGTGATATCAGCGGGGTGCAGAAGAAGACGTTCAGCCACCGCGTCGGCACGCTGTACCAGGACCTGCTGTGGGGGCAGGGCCTGCTGCCGCTGGGGGCAGCACGACGCGGGATCGACCTGCTGCATGTGCCGACCGGCCTCGCACCGCTGCGCTCACCCTGCCCGACGGTACTGAGCATCCTCGATGTGTTTGTCCTGTCGATGCCGCATCACTTCCCGTTTTGGCAGCGCACACACAGCGGCTATGTGCTGCCGCGTGCGGCTCGGAACGCCGCCGCCATCCTGACCATCTCCGAGTATTCCAAAGCCGAGATCGTGACACACCTTGATGTCGATCCCGACCGCGTGACCGTCACTTACCTTGACGCCCATCCCGCGTTTCAGGTGCTGGAGGCGGGGCGGGTTGACTCCGTGCGTGCGCTGCTGGGGCTGGATCGCCCGTATCTGCTGGCGGTCGGTACGCTGGAACCCCGTAAGAACCTGCCGCGTTTGCTGGAGGCGTTTGCAGCGGTCAAGGCGCACGGTTACCCGCATCAACTGGCTCATGTGGGTGGGGCAGGCTGGCTGTTCGACGAGGTATTTGAGTCGATGGGGCGGCTGGGGCTTGCCGATGATGTCGTCTTCCTGGGCAGGCAGCCGCTGGATGTGCTTGCCGCGCTGTACAACGGCGCGATGGCGCTGGTTTACCCCTCGCTGGGGGAGGGCTTCGGCCTGCCGGTGCTGGAGGCCATGCGCTGCGCTTGCCCGGTCATCACATCGAACAGGTCTTCACTGCCGGAGGTGATCGGCGAGGCCGGGCTGCTGGTCGATCCGCTGGAGCCGGGCGAGATCGCGACGGCCATTGAGCGCGTGATGACCGACGAGGACCTCGCGGCACGGATGCGGCACGACGGGTTATCCCGTTCACGCCGCTTCTCATGGGAGCGCTGCGCCAGTGAGACGCTGGCGGTGTATCGCGCCGCGCTGGGCCGTTGAGGTTGGCCTGGGTGCCCGGTCTGACATAAAATGGGGCCATTAGCCCGGTATTCTGATCGACGAGGATCACCTTGACACAATCGGACCATCAGGTCATCATCCGCCCGGAAAACAGCTCACTGCACTTCCGTTTGAAGGAGATGGCGGAGTTCCGTGATCTGTTCTTCTTCCTGACGTGGCGTGATATCAGCGTGCGGTACAAGCAAACCGTCATCGGCGCGGCGTGGGCCATCATTCAGCCGCTGGCAACGATGGTGGTCTTCACGGTCTTCTTCGGTAACCTGGCCGGGCTGGATTCGGACGGCGTGCCCTATCCGCTGTTTTCGTTTGCGGCGCTGGTGCCGTGGCAGTTCTTCGCCAACGGTATCACGACGGCAGCCAACAGCATGGTCAGCAATCAGCAGATCATCACCAAGGTGTACTTCCCACGGGCCATGGTGCCGCTATCAGCCATCCTTGCCAAGCTGGTTGATTTTGCGCTGGCCTTCGTCATCCTGATGGTGATGATCTTCGCATTTGGCTATGTGCCGACAGCCAACGCGCTGTGGCTGCCGCTGCTGCTGCTGCTGGCGGTGATCACGGCGGTGGGGGTCGGGTTGTGGCTGGCCGCACTCAATGTGCAGTTCCGTGATGTGCGCCTGATCGTGCCGTTCATCATGCAGATGTGGCTGTTCATTACGCCGATTGCCTATTCCTCCAGCCTGCTTGATGAGCCGTGGAAGACGATCTACGGCATCAACCCGATGACGGGCGTGGTGGAGGGTTTCCGCTGGGCACTGCTGGGTACGGAGACCCAGCCGGGGGGCATGGTGATCGTTTCGGTGGTGGTGGCGCTGCTGCTGCTGATCAGTGGGCTGTGGTACTTCAACCGTACCGAGAGCCAGTTTGCGGATATCATCTGATGACGGATTACGCGGTCCGGGTGGAAAAACTCTCGAAGCGCTACTATATCGGTGCGGCACAGCGGCAGGCGGGAGAGTATCGTACCCTGCGTGATGTGCTGATCAATGGGGTGAAGGCCCCGTTTGAGCGGGCGGGCCGCCTGCTGCGCGGCGATCTTAGCGCCGCGGCGGTGCAGGATGATGAGTTATGGGCACTGCGCGATGTCTCTTTTGACGTCAAACAGGGTGAGGTGATCGGTATCATCGGGGCCAACGGGGCGGGCAAGAGTACGCTGCTCAAGGTGCTTTCCCGCATTACCATACCGACGCACGGACAGGCGGTCATCAACGGGCGGCTGGGGTCGCTGCTGGAGGTGGGCACGGGCTTTCACCCGGAGCTAACGGGGCGCGAGAACATCTACCTCAACGGCGCGATTCTCGGCATGCGCCGGGCCGAGATCGCCAATAAATACGATGAGATCGTGGCGTTCTCCGGCGTGGAACAGTTCCTCAATACGCCGGTAAAGCGTTATTCCAGCGGGATGATGGTGCGCTTGGCCTTCGCCGTGGCCGCACATCTTGAGCCGGAAATCCTCGTCATCGATGAGGTGCTGTCAGTGGGGGATGCCGCCTTCCAGAAGAAGTCGATGGGCAAGATGGGGGAGGTGGCGCAGTCAGGCCGGACGGTGCTATTTGTCAGCCACAATATGGCCGCGGTGGAGAATCTGTGTACGCGCGGCATCGTGCTGGAGCGGGGGCAGGTGGTGTTTGATGGAGATCAGAGTGAGGCGGTAGGGTTCTATATCCGTCAAATGAAGAATAGTGACGAGCATATTTCTCTGAGTGCACGGACAGACCGCAAGGGAAACGGGCTTGTTCGGGTTACAAGCATTGATTGCAGGGATGAACACGGTGTAACAGTTACAAACATACGATCAGGTGGCAGTTTGAGCCTACACATGGCATTTACCTCGGCGGCTGAGGTTCAGGCGGATGATTTAGCCCATGTAGGTATTACTGCGTATACCTTACTCGGCGTACCGGTCTTTACACAAACGACCCGGATCATGCTGATGGAATTCACAGATTTACCCACCCAAGGGGTTTTTGTGTGCCATATCCCCGTGCTGCCCCTTCCGCCGAGTGTTTATCCCGTCAGTATCACCGTTAAATTGAACAACACACTTGCTGATCAGATTCAACATGCCACCCAGGTATCGGTCATAGAGGGAGACTATTTCGGGACGGGGAAAATCCCAACCGCAGCTGAGGGGAATTGCCTTGTTCGGGCTGAGTGGAAACTGGAAAGAGACTGACCAATGCTCAACAGAATCATAAGAAAAGCAGGGCACCTGTATCAGCGAACCGGGGCGTGGATCAAAGAGCAGGGACACATGCTTCGCGTCAGGCGCTTACAACCCGGGCATGATGACCAGTACCAGGCATATCTTGAAACACAGCTAAGGCGCACGCTTAATAAGAAGGACAGCCCACTGCGTGACCGAACCCGGATTTTCGTTGATCAGCTTGTGTCCTATCGTTCACCGCAGCCCGGTGATCGCATCCTGAGTATTGGCTGCCGCAACCTGGAGGAGATCGCGTATCTTAAGGCCGTGGGCTTTTCAGATGTGACGGGCATCGATCTTTTCAGCGAGCATCCAGAAATACGGGTCATGGATATGCATGCCATGCAGTTTCCGGGAGACATGTTCGACGTGGTCTACTCGTCTCATTCGCTGGAACACTCATACGATATCGGTAAAGTCGCCGCTGAGATCGCCCGTGTTGCGCGGTCAAATGCAGTCCTTGCCATCGAGGTGCCGGTGCGCTTCGGGCATCTCAAAGCGGCTCAGATGGGGTATGAGGTGTTTGATTTCAGAAGCAGTGAACAGATGCTCACCCTGTTTGACCCCTATCTCGAATCCGTTCTCATGATAGAGGAACTGCCGGAATCGCATGATCTGAACACAGAACATACGGATATAATCCGTGCGATATTTATACTCAAGTAGCGAAGCGGGGTATGATGTCATGGATACCGATTGGTGCTTCGAACTTAAGGAGACACTCCCGGCATGGCTTGATGCCCTGGCCGAGAACGATCAGCCAGGCCGTATCCGATTCTCCCTCAAAGGGAATATCATCAGGCCCACGGCAAAACAGGGGCTAACGGCGAGTTCCTTTGCGCTGAAGCTGGCCTATCAGATCGGGTATTTTCAGCAGCTTTCACGGGAAGTTCAGGCCGCATGGATCGCGCATGTTCAGTCCTTCCAGGATCAGGAAACGGGCTATTTCATCGCGCCGTATTTAACGAGACGGCTCGACAGAAAATACGGCATCATCCCCGCAAAGCCTAACCTGGCAGTGCGCCGAGGTGAGACGAGGCAATCGTCCGCCGCGCTGCTGGGTGCAGGGGCGACTCCCCTGTATCCCGTTCGCATCGTCCCTGTTACTGAAGATGCCACGCTCGAATATCTCAACAGTCTCGATTGGCGGAACCCCTGGGGGGCAGGCAGCCATGCGACGGCGATGCTGTTCATGTGGAAAATGAACCGGGATGTGTTTGGATTGGCGGGTGATATGCCCGATCTCGACCGGGTGTACTTCAGCTATTTTGACCAACTGCGGGATACGAACAGCGCGTGGTATCGAGGCGCGATCCCTGCATGGAACGAACTGACCAATGGTGCGATGAAAGTGCTGACAGGCTATGCGCTGTTTAATCGAGAGATCGACAATGTGGAACCCTTAATCGACCTCTGCCTACAGGAAACTGATCACCGGGACGCCTGCCACAATCTCGATTCGTTGTATGTGTTGCATGAATGTGCGAAGTGGACCGGCTACCGCCGTGACGAGATCGAGACGTTTGCCGGGATCTATCTGCGAAGCATCCGGCAGCATCGTAAAGCCGACGGGGGATTATCGTTTTTTGCCGATCACGCCAACACCCACTATGCAGGGATCAAGCTGTCACGGGGGGGGGCTGAAAGCGATATTCATGGCACTCATTTGCTGGTGTGGGCCATAACGCTTTGTGCAAACCTGCTGGGATTCAATGACGTCCTGAACTGGAAAGTCCCAATAAGCTGAGACGATGCGATATGAAAATCTGTATTCCGATACCGGCACACTCACGCGGAGGGATGTACACTTTCCTGCGTTATTTCAGGCAGTGGCTGAGTGAGGCCGGTATTGAACAAACCGAAGAGATCGACGATGCCTATGATGTGCTGTTTACCAACTCGTGGGTGGTAGGGTTCCCTGACATCTGGCGGGTCAGGTCCAGCCGGCCCGATGTGCGGGTCATCCAGCGGGTCGATGGGTCTGCCGATGACTATGGCCGGTTCGGCTATGCGGATGCACAGCAGGCGCGTGCGAATATGCTGGCGGATATGACCATTTTCCAGAGCGAGTACTCAAAGTACAGCACCATGCAGAAATTCAAGGTCATTCAGCGGGAGGGGCCTGTGATCTATAATCCCGTTGATCTTGAGTTGTTCCACCCGGTGGGGGAAACAATCGATCTTCCCGGTCGGGTAAGGGTGTGCAATGCGTCTTTCAGTACGGGGCGGCTCAAAGGGACGTGGCAGATCGGGGACCTGGCAGAAGCGCATCCGGGCATCACGTTTGTGCTGTGCGGGCGCTACCCGTCACTGCCTGATGTCCCCAATATTGTACAGCTTGGACACCTTACACCGGGGGAAATGGCAGCCGCAATGCGCAGTTGTGATGTGTATCTGCACCTGGCCCTCAATGATCCCTGCCCGAATGTTGTGACAGAGGGGCTGGCGAGCGGATTGCCTGTGATCTATATCAACAGCGGCGGGACGCCGGAACTGGTGGGAGATGCGGGGGAGCCGTTTACAATCCCGTTGTTCGGGGAGGTTCTTGACCGGGTCCTGGCGGAGCAGGAAGAATACGCACAGCGAGCGAGACAACGTGCTGAATGCCACTTCTCGCCGGGGCGGATTTTCCCGCAGTATCTCTCGGCAATTGAGGCTGCCGCTGTGAGGCCGCTCCCCGGTATGCGCGATTTCCTGGCCGCACATCGACAAGGCTACCCGGTGCTGAGGTTCGACTACAGGACGGCGTACAGGGCGCTCAAGACGCGCGCCAAATCAGCGTTGAAGCGGCAGCAGGCATGATGTGCTGACCATGAGGATCAACTGGTTTCTTCCGGCTCAGACCCGTGATTACAATAAGGTGTCGGCATCGATCTGGATACGCTGTCTGCAGCTGATACCGTACCTGGCGGCACACAACATTACCAGTGTGGTGAATGATCCCGGCGCGGATGCTGACGTGGCGTACTTCATCCGCTGGCAGGATGACCGCGCATACGAGCAGGCAAAACGTCAGAAGGCAGCGGGCCGGAAAGTCATCTTTGATCTTGTGGTGAATCACTTCACTCAGACGGATCAAACGGCAGTCTCGCGCGGTTTTGGTATTGTTACTGAGACGCACTACCGGCAAACCATGCGTATGCTTGAACTGGCAGATGCCGTGACCTGCGCCTCACAGTACATCGCTGAGCGTGCGGCACCGTATCATGATCATGTTCACTACCTGTCTGATTCTATTGATATGCGGCATTTTGACCGGGTGAAAGATGAAGGTGACTTCTATCGACAGAAGCTGCGGGTTATCTGGAGTGGAACGTCCACGAAGAGGGTGGAGTTCACGCCGCTGATCCCCCTGTTGAAGAAGTACCAGCTCTCGTTGGCTGTCATTTCCGATCATGCCCCGCTGCTGGGATGGCGCTTCAGCTTTGGGCCGTATCGATTGGCCTATCGCTGGGCCTCATGGCGCTATGAGACCTTCCCGGGGAAGCTGCTCATGGGTGAGATCGGGATATCTTACCGGGATGAACTTGACTCCTATAACCTGGGGCACAGCCTGTTTAAGATCGGTGTCATGATGGCACAGGGTATCCCGGTGGTGGCCTCGCCAATCCCGTCGTACAGGGAATTGGTGAATCGAGGCGGCGGGGTGATTGCCAGCACGCTTGATGAGTGGGATCAGATACTTGGCACATGGGTCACTGACCGTGATAAACTTGCACAGACAGCGAGGCAGGCACGCGGGGCGGTTTCCCCCTATACGACAGCAAACATCATTCGGGGGTATCTTGAACTGCTGAACAGCCTCCTGTGATTCGGCTATGGCGAAAGAGAACCACATGACGTTCAAGACAGATTATGTGTTTACCGACCGGGAAACCAAAGCGAAGTACGTCTGGCTGAAGTATCAGCCCCTGCTGGCGGCGCGCAGTATCCTTGATGTGGGGGCGGACAAGCAGTACCTCAAGCAGTACCTCGATGCGGATGCGATCTACTGCGGGATCGGGCTGGGTGGAAACCCGGACCAGCAGGTTGACCTCGAAGCTGGCCCCATCCCTTTTGGTGATAATAGCTTCGATACCGTGCTGTGTCTCGATGTGCTGGAGCATGTGGATAACATCCATGATGTGTTTGACGAACTGTGCCGGGTCTCACGGAGGCATGTCATCATCTCGCTGCCCAACGCGTGGATTGATATCTACCAGGCCATGCACCACGGGGATTACGCGCCGGGTCAGCGTACCAAGTTCTATGGGCTGCCGCTCGAAAAACCGGGGGACCGGCATAAGTGGTTCTTCAGTTTTGACGAAGCGGAGGCTTTTATCAGATACCGCACGGATAAAAACGGATGGCGGGTTGTTCAGATCGATGGCGGCAGCAGTGAGCAGGCGGCAACCTCCGGGTTGCGAACGATGGTGGCTGGCCTGTTGGGGCAAAGACCCCGGTATCGTAAGGACCTTGATAAAAGAAACTTCACGGTGTCGTCTGTATGGGCGGTACTTCAGGCTGATTCATGACAACGCGTCTCACGCTGTTCTTTACCCACGGTGTCTCGCTGCGCACATGGGACGAGGTCGGATCGTTTGACCGTGAGGTGGCGCTCTACCGCCGCTTGCAGGATCACGACATCCACATCACCTTTGTGACCTATCACCCCGCTGACCGTGATTACGCCGACCGGCTGCCCGGCATTCGCATCCTGCCGCACCGGTGGTTCAGCCGTGGGGTAGGGGTTTATCGCCGCCTGATGCCCTTATTGCACCCGGTGGCTTTTGCCGGGACCGACGTCATCAAGACCAATCAGACTGACGGCGCTGTCACGGCGCTGGCG
>CAYMGV010000069.1:11930-14311 GCA_964390105.1 uncultured Anaerolineae bacterium
GCCGCTGGAACAAGCCGCTGATCGCGCGGTGCGGCTATCTGTGGTCGTACCATACTGCACAGGAGTTTGGGGAGGATTCAGAACCGGCGCGTTACGCCCATCATGTTGAGGCCAACGTGTTCCGTCATGCTGCTGCTGTGAACGTGACCACAGCGAGGATCGCGGAGAGTATCCACCGCAACATCGCGCCGAATGCCCCGATCAACATCGTGCCCAACTATGTTGATACTGATTGGTTCCAACCCGCGGCGGTTCCGCCCACCTGTGATTATGATCTGGTGTTTGTGGGGCGTATCTCCCCGGAGAAGAATCTCGGCAACCTGCTGGAAGTGGTCGAATCGCTGGAGGGTGTGACGCTGGCGCTGGCCGGTGAGGGGCCACAGGGCGCAGACCTGAAGGCGCGTTTTGCCCATCTCGCAGGCCGGGTTCACTGGCTGGGGCGGGTGCCCCATACGGACCTGCCCGCGCTGATCCACCGGGGGCGGGTCTTTGTGCTGCCCTCGCTGTATGAGGGGCACCCCAAGGCCCTGATCGAGGCGATGGCCTGCGGTGCCGCCGTACTGGGTGCGGACGCACCGGGCATCCGTGAGGTCATCCGCGACGGTGAGACAGGGCTGCTGTGCGGCACCGATCCCGACTCGCTGTATGGTGCGATTCGGCGGCTGCTGGCCGATGATGGGCTGCGCGAGCGGCTGGGCCATGCCGCGCGTGATTTTGCCGTTGCGTCTTATCGTCTTGACCGCATCGTGCAGATAGAACTCGACATCATCAGGGGGGTAACTCAGTGATCAAAAAGGCGCTCGTTCGTGTGCTGGATATCTTTCTGTGGCCGCTGACGCTGTTCCCGTCGCGGCTGGTTTCAAAGCTGATACTGGCAGCCCTGCGGCGTTATGCCACCTCGAAGCCACCTGCCGACGGCCTGCGCTTTCTGTTTGAACTGGACAACGAGTTGTACTGGCTGCAAGGGGCGCTTTCCGTGGCCTATGGCGATGGCCTGCACAGCAAGCACCGCCACATGAAGTATCATGATTTCTTTGTGGATCGCATCGGCGCAGAGGAGCGGGTACTGGATGTGGGCTGCGGGATCGGGGTGGTGGCGCATTCGGTGGCGTCACGGGCAGGGGCGCATGTGACCGGGATCGACTATAACGCGCTCAGCATCGCGGCGGCCCGCGAACGCTACGATCTGCCCAACCTTGAGTACATCGTGGGTGATGCGACAAAGGACCTGCCCGATCAGCCTTTTGACGTGGTGATCCTCTCCAACGTGCTGGAACATATCGTGGACCGGCCCGGCCTGCTGCGCTCCCTGCGTGAGTCGGTGTCTGCACCGCGCTTCCTGGTCCGGGTGCCGCTGTTTGAACGGGACTGGCGCGTGCCGCTCAAGCAGGAACTTGGCGTCGAATGGCGGCTGGATACCGACCACAAGATCGAGTACATGCTTGACTCGTTCCATGAGGAGATGGTTGCGGCGGGGCTGAAGGTTGTCCACATGGAGATACATTGGGGCGAAATCTGGTCCGAGGTGGTGCCCGCTGATGCCGCCTGATCTCAGCGTGGTGATGTCCGTGTACAACGGCGAACAGTATCTCCGGGAAGCAGTAGACAGCATCCTCGCGCAGACGTATGGAGATTTCGAGTTAATCATCATAGAGGATGCTTCGACGGACAGCACGCCATCACTACTTCAGCACTATGGTGACTCTCGCATTGTGGGCCTGACCAACGAGTCGAATGCAGGCCTTACCCGGTCACTCAATCGCGGGCTGGATGCAGCCCAGGGTAAATACATCGCCCGTATGGATGCTGATGATATCAGCCTGCCGGGGCGATTTGAGGCACAGGTCGCTTACCTTGACGCGCACCCCGATGTGGGGCTGGTGGGGACGGGGATGGGGCTGATCGATGAGGACGGTCAGCCGATCCCGTACCCCATCGAACGAGAGGTCATGGCCGGGCCTTACCTGCACTGGTCGATGTTGTGGCGCAACCCGATTGCGCATCCTACCGCCATGATGCGCCGCGCTGTGCTGGATGAACACGGCCTGCGCTATGACGAGACCTACCGCACCGCGCAGGATTACGACCTGTGGCTGAGGATAGCCGAACATGCGGGGGTGGCAAAGCTGCCCGATGTGGGCCTGCTGTACCGCGTGCATCCCGGCTCGGTGACGCAGACCGCCACCGGGGAGCAGTTCCGCAGCCGCTACCTGATCCAGTCGTCGGCATGGCGGCGGCTGGTCGATGTGCCGCTCTCTGAACCGGGGGCAAACATCCTGTTTGCCTCGGCGCTGATCTATGAGAAATCGCCGCAGGGGGCGCTCAGCAGGCCGCCGTATGACCCTGAACAGGGCGCGGCGCTGGTCGAGGCGCTGGCCGGG
>CAYMGV010000070.1:0-14061 GCA_964390105.1 uncultured Anaerolineae bacterium
AATGATCCTGACCACACGAACGCGCACAATGAATCCAATCGAGGAGAACAACCCTATGGCTGACGAGGCACAACCCGGAGGCATGAGCATGGCCCTGACCGGGGAGCATGAGATGCTGCGTGCGGCAACCCGCAAGTTCGCGCAGGATCGTATCGTCCCGGTCGCCGCCGAGTTCGATGAGAGCGGCGAGTTCCCGCTGAAGACCGTACGTGAAATGGGCGGGATGGGCCTGATGGGCATCGAGGTTCCGGAAGCGTATGGCGGTGCTGAGATGGATACCATTGCCTACGTGCTGGCAATGATCGAGATCGCGAAGGCTGATGCCTCACACTCAACGGTGATGTCCGTCAACAACTCCCTGTTCAACAATGCGATCATGCTGTTCGGTACCGAGGAGCAGAAGCAGACCTACGTAACCCCTGTTGCCAGCGGCGAGAAGATCGGCGCGTACTCCCTCACTGAACCGATGTCAGGCTCCGATGCAGGCACCATGAAATCCCGCGCGGTACTCAACGACGCAGGTACGCATTATGTCATCAACGGGCGTAAAAGCTGGGTGACCAGCGGCCCGGTCGCTGATATCGTGCTGCTGTTCACCATGACAGAACCCGAAAAAGGGCACAAGGGCATCACGGCCTTCATCGTTGAGGCGGACAAGCCCGGCTTTGTACGAGGCAAGAAGGAACCGAAGCTCGGTATACGTGCCTCGGCGACCAGTGAACTGCTGTTTGAGGATTACGAATGCCCGGTGGAGAACCTGCTCGGTGAGCCGGGGCAGGGTTTCAAGATCGCGATGTCGGTCCTTGACGCCGGGCGTATCGGCATCGCGTCGCAGTCAGTCGGCATTGCCGAGGCGGCTTACGAGGCCAGCGTTGCCTATGCCCATGAGCGTGAGGCCTTCGGCCAGCCAATTGGTGCGTTCCAGATGACACAGCAGAAGATCGCGGACATGAAAACACGCATCGAGGCAGCCCGCCTGCTGACGTATAACGCCGCGCTCGCCAAGATGCGCGCCAAACAGACCGGCGAACGTTACACGACCGAAGCCTCGATGGCGAAGCTGTTTGCCTCCGAAACCGCCATGTTTGTGACGCATGCCGCCGTACAAATCCACGGGGGGATGGGCTACAGCAAGGAACTGCCGGTCGAGCGCTATTTCCGCGATGCCAAGATCACGGAAATCTACGAAGGCACCAGCGAGATTCAGCGGTTGGTGATTGCCCGCAATGAACTCGGCCTGCGCTGATTTTATCCCGGCAGAAAGGCCCCGCTATGCCCCGCTTTACCGCGCACGTTGCCACCTTCTCCATTGTCGGGCACGACCCCGCTGAACGAAGCTGGGGTGTGGCTGTTGCCAGCCGCTTTCTCGGCGTTGGGGGTCTTCGCTGCATCCCCTGGCACTGGATTACATCAAAGGCACCCTGTAGCGAAAGGATAACCATCCATGAAGGCGGTCCTGTTCCATGAACACGGTGGGCCTGGTGTGTTGCAATACGGCGAGATCGAAACGCCACAGCCCGGCCCCGGCGAGGTCCAGGTCAATTTAAAGGCTGCCGCGCTCAACCGGCTCGACCTGTTTGTACGTGAAGGCTGGCCCGGTATCAAGCTGCATTACCCGCACATCCCCGGCGCGGACGGCGCGGGCGTGGTCAGCGCAGTAGGGGATGGCGTGACCAACGTGGCTGCCGGTGACCGCGTCGTGATCAACGCCACTATCCATGAAGACCCGCTCGACTGGCAGGTACTGGCCGGGTTCGATAACCGTGCGGCCCGTGGTGGCATCCTCGGCGAACACTATCCCGGCACCTATGCCGAGACCATCATCGTGCCGTGCGGTAACGTGCTGACCCTGCCGGATGATTACCCCTTCGAGGAGGCGGCAGCGGCATCGCTGGTATACCTGACGGCGTGGCACTCGCTGATCACGCGCGGCAGGCTGGCGGCGGGTGAATCGGTATTGATCGTCGGGGCCAGCGGTGGCGTCAACACCGCTTCGATCCAGATCGCGAAACTGGCCGGGGCCACCGTCTACGTGGTCGGGTCTTCGGCGGAGAAGCTTGCGCAGGCCGAAGCACTCGGCGCGGACGTGCTGATCAACCGGGCCGATGAGGACTGGAGCAAGGCCGTCTATAAGCTGACGAACAAACGCGGCGTCGATGTGGTGGTGGATAACGTCGGTGCAGCGACATGGCCCAGCAGCATCCGCACGCTGACCCGTGGTGGCCGGATGCTGGTCGTCGGCGGGACCAGTGGGTACAGCGCCGAGGTCCCGGTCAACTACGTGTTTGCCAGGCAGATCAGCATCATCGGGTCAACGATGGGCACCCGTGCCGACTTCAAAACGGTGATGAGCCTGCTGTTTGAGCGCAAACTGAACGCCGTCATCGGCGAGCGCCTGCCGCTGGCAGAGGCCCGCCGCGCACAGGAACGGCTTGCCGAAGGGGACGTGTTCGGCAAGATCGTGCTGCTGCCGTGACACCTGTGAAACGCCTGTTATTTCGTCCCCTGCCAGTAACTTTTGTGGCCCTGCTTGTGTTATCTCTAACAGCGGGCCATGTGGGGGCGCTTGTGACCGGCCTGCTGCGCAGAGATTTGCTGGATGGAATGGGCCTTTCCATACCCCTACCCTTGTTACTGGCATTTCATGGTATGTGGGCTGCAACCGGGCTGGTCCTCGGCGCGGCGATGCTGCTGCGCTGGCCGCCTACCCGACGGCTGATGCTTGGCCTTGTGCCATTGTATCCCATCACCCGTGTTGGCCTGACCACAGTATTTGCCACGGATTCCCGGCTGGTATCACAGCTCATTGTGCAAACTGCCGGGGCGCTGATTGTTCTCTGGTTACTCACACGACCCAACGTCCGGGATGGATTCAAACCACAGGAGGAGCGCACCACATGACATCTGATCCCAAGATTCAGCAGCTTCAGGACATACGAGCACGGTCAAAGGAAGGCGGTGGCGAAGCCCGTAAAAAACGCCAGCATGAGGCCGGCAAACTGACCGCGCGGGAACGGCTGGAGCTGCTGCTGGACCCCGGCAGTTTCCGTGAGATCGATGCCTATGTCGTACACCGGGAAACCAAGTTTGGCATGGATGCCCCCGGGAAGAAATTCCTCGGTGACAGCGTGGTGACCGGCTGGGGCACCATCAACGGGCGGCTCGTCTACGTCTTCTCGCAGGATTTCACCGTGATCGGCGGCAGCCTTTCTGAGGTTCACGCCGAGAAAGTCGTCAAGATCATGGATATGGCGATGAAGGCCGGGGCACCTGTGATCGGCCTGAATGATTCCGGCGGTGCGCGTATCCAGGAGGGAGTGGTTTCGCTGGGCGGTTACGCCGATATATTCCTGCGGAACACGTTGGCCTCCGGTGTCATTCCGCAGATTTCGGCCATCATGGGGCCGTGTGCGGGTGGTGCGGTGTATTCCCCCGCGCTGACCGATTTCATCTTCATGGTCAAAGGCACCAGCCATATGTTCATCACCGGGCCGGATGTGGTCAAATCAGTGACGCATGAGGACGTGACCTTCGAGGAGTTGGGCGGCGCGATGACGCATAACTCGGTATCCGGCGTGAGTCATGTAGCTGCCGAGAGCGAGGCTGACGGGCTGGCGCTGATCCGGGAACTGCTGGATTACCTGCCGCAGAACAACATGGAGGACCCGCCGCGTCGCTCAACCAATGACGACGAGATGCGGATGGAACCGGACCTCAATACCATCGTTCCGGACAGCCCCAACAAGCCCTACGACATCAAAGATGTGATTCAGTTGATCGTCGATGATGGCGATTTCTACGAAATTCACGAGCATTACGCGCAGAATATCGTGGTGGGTTTTGCACACCTGGGCGGGCACAGTGTCGGCATTGTGGCAAATCAGCCTGCGGTGCTGGCCGGTGTACTCGATATCGACGCCTCGGTCAAAGGCGCGCGCTTTGTGCGCTTTTGCGATGCCTTCAACATCCCCCTGGTGACGTTTGAGGATGTTCCCGGCTTCCTGCCTGGGGTGAGCCAGGAACACGGCGGCATCATCCGGCATGGGGCCAAGCTGCTCTATGCCTACTGCGAGGCTACCGTCCCCAAAATCACGGTGATTACCCGCAAGGCCTACGGCGGCGCGTATGACGTGATGAGCAGCAAGCATATTCGTGGCGACCTCAATCTTGCGTGGCCCTCCGCCGAGATCGCGGTGATGGGGCCGGATGGCGCGGTGAACATCATCTTCCGCAAGGAACTCGCCGAAGCCGAGGACCCGGTCGCGAGGAAGGCGGAACTGGTCGAACAGTATCGTGAGCAGTTCGCGAACCCCTACGTGGCAGCCTCACGCGGGTATATTGATGATGTCATCGAACCCGCCGAGACGCGCCCACGGCTGATCAACGCGCTGGAGATGCTGCAGAACAAGCGCGATACCAACCCGCCCAAGAAACACGGCTGCATGCCGCTGTAAACGGACCAAGGAAAAAGCGATGTCAGAAACACCAACCCTGCTCCGTAAAGTTCTGATCGCGAATCGTGGCGAGATCGCGGTCCGTATCATCCGGGCGTGTCGCGAGTTGGGCCTGCAAACGGTCGCGGTGTATTCCGATGCCGACCGCAAGGCCATGCACGTTCGTTATGCCGATCAGGCCTATCACATTGGCCCGGCCACCCCGCGTGAGAGCTACCTCCGCATCGATAAGCTGCTGGAGGTGGCACGCCACTCCGGGGCCGATGCCATTCACCCCGGCTATGGCTTTCTCGCGGAAAACGCCGAGTTCGCGCGGGCCTGCATTGATGCAGGTATAACCTTCATCGGGCCGTCTCCACATGCCATCTCCGTCATGGGGGATAAGCAGGCTGCCCGCGAGACGGTACAGGCGGCGGGCGTGCCTATCGTGCCCGGTACCGATCCCGGCCTCAGCGATGACGATCTGCGCGCCATGGCCGATGAGATCGGCTACCCGCTGCTGATCAAGGCGGCGGCGGGCGGCGGTGGCAAGGGCATGCGCCGCGTCAATGACCCGGCAGAGTTCATGGATTCGCTTAATTCGGCCCGTCGCGAGGCTAAAAGTGCATTTGGTGATGACCGGGTTTACCTGGAGCGCATGATCCTGAATGGCCGCCACATCGAGATACAGGTGCTGGCCGACCAGGAAGGCAACACCATCTACCTCGGTGAGCGTGAGTGCTCGATCCAGCGCCGCCATCAGAAGCTGGTGGAGGAAGCCCCTTCGCCGGTGGTAGATGAGGCCATGCGGCAGGAGATGGGTGAGATCGCGGTGAAAGCGGCGCAGGCCGTCGGCTATGTCAGCGCCGGGACGGTCGAGTTTATGGTCGATGCCGATAAAAACTTCTACTTCCTTGAGATGAACACGCGCATCCAGGTGGAACATCCCGTCACGGAACTGGTGACGAATGTGGACCTCGTCAAGGAGCAGATTCGTATAGCACGCGGGCGCAAACTGCGGCTCCAGCAGGAAGACATCATCATGAAGGGCCATGCCATCGAGTGCCGCATCAACGCCGAGGATGCTTACAACAATTTCATGCCTGCCACGGGCGAGATCACGTCAATGACGCTGCCCGCAGGCCCCGGCATCCGCATTGACTCAGGGGTTGGCGTGGGGGATGCTATCACCCCGTACTATGATTCCATGATCGCCAAGCTGATCTGCTGGGGCGAGACACGCGCCGAGGCCATCCTGCGCATGCGCCGCGCACTGGAGGAGTTCCGCATCATGGGGCTGACGACCAACATCCCGTTTCACCAGAAGCTGCTGAACAGCACACGTTTTCAGGCCGGGCAGTTCGATACGGCTTTCGTGGAGGAGCGCTTTGATATCCACACGGCCTATGCTGCCGAACCGCGCCCCGAGGTGGCGGCAGTGTTCGCCGCGCTGGTGGCCCATGAGGATCGCAAGCTGGCTGGGCAGATCATCCGGCAGGAAGTGGAAACCCTGAGCAACTGGAAGCTGGCCGGGCGCTGGAATCGCATTCGGCGGGAGGGCTAGGCACAATGCGCTACCAGGTTACGATTGGCGAGGAAACGTACAGCATTACCATTCATGATGATGGGTCTGTGATTGTCGGAGAGACGCAAATCCAGGTTGATTTCACCTCAACCGGGCCGCACAATCATTATTCGATCATCTTCGAGCACCTTTCCGGCGAGGCATTGGTTCAGCGCAAAGGCGATAACGTCTACAGCGTATTGTACGAGGGTAACACCTACGATGCGCTGGTGCTTGATGAGCGCGACCTGCTGATGGGTGCCCGCGTCGGGGAACTGGCAGCCGACTCCGGGGAGCTTCCCATCAAATCCCCGATGCCGGGTCTGGTGGTCTCGGTGGCGGTGACAGAAGGCCAGATCGTGAGCAAGGGCGAGAAAGTCGTGATCCTCGAATCGATGAAGATGGAAAACGAACTCAAGGCCCCGCGCGATGGCATGGTCACGCAGGTGTTGGTGGAAGGCGGTCAGAGTGTCGAACAGCATCAGACGCTGGTAGTCATCGGGTCGGAGGAGTAACACTGAGTACGATATGGCCTGCTTAAAGAGGCAAAAAACGCCGCCCGGTATTGGGCGGCGTTTTTGACTTGTTACCGCCGTGTTAGTGGCTGTGTACGCGGCGCATGTCGTTATCGAGGGTGCCGGCCTTGTAGGCGGCCAGCGCCTGATCGACGGTTTTGGCACCCGTCATATAGACCTGCAGGCCCATGGCCGTGGCGCGGCTGTGGGCCGGGGTACCCATCCCTCGTACGATCAGCACGTCGCAGTCCTCAAAAACAGAGAACATGCGACCATGCCCATGCCCGTGATCATGTTCATGGTCATGATGGGGGTGGGTATGGCCCTCATCCATCAACTGCGCGTTGCTGCCCTTATCGCCGTGATCGTGGTCATGGCCATGATCGTGCGCGTGATGTGAGTGATGTGCCTTGTCACGGACTTCGCGGCCTGCTTCCTGCTGATCCTCATCCAGCGTCACCACAACGACATGTTGAGCCTGCCCGAAATGCGAACTGATTGTCTCAGGGCTATCTGTCACAAATGCGATCTTCATATTGTTCTCCAACTGATAAATCGGACTCTACCCCAAAGTATGGCAAATTAACGGGGAGGCAGATAGTGACAGGCGGCCTATACCGGGATGAAATATGGCACGCCCCGTCACATGCCCTACCCATCGACATACCACGCGCCCTGGTGATCGATCATCCACTGCTGCGAGTCAAACGGCATGACACCTGGCTCAGGCAGGATGCGTTCGTATGTCCCATCGGATAGCAGGCGATGGGCTTTTTTTGTATCGCGCAGATGTACGTTAAGGACCTGGTTCAGCAGCGCATCACGGATGGCTTCCGGCTCGACCGGGAATAACTGCTCGACGCGACGGTCGAGGTTGCGCGGCATCAGGTCGGCGCTGCCGAGCAGCACTTCAGGGTTGCCATTGTTATGGAAGCTGTAAATGCGGGCGTGTTCAAGGAAGCGCCCCACCACTGAGGAGACCGAGATCGTGTCGCTGAGGCCGGGGATACCGGGCCGCAGGCAGCAGATGCCGCGCACCTGCAAATCAATGCGCACACCTTCCTGCGAGGCCTGGTACAGTGCCTTGATACACTTGGGGTCAACCAGCGCATTCATCTTGAAAGCGATATAGCCATTGCCGTATTCACGGTGATTCTCGATCTCGCGGTCGATACGTGACAGCAGTTCGTCGCGCATGGTACCCGGTGCCACCAGCAGCTTGCGGTAAGTCTCACGGCGCGAGTAGCCTGTCAGCGCGTTGAACAGGTCGGTCAGGTCCGCGCCGATGGCCGGGTCACTGGTGAAGAAGCCGGTATCGGTGTAGATACGCGCCGTGATGCTGTTGTAATTGCCCGTGCTGAGGTGAGCATAGCGCTGGATGCTGCCATCGTCCTCGCGGCGTACCACAAGGCTGATCTTACTGTGGACTTTCAGCCCGACCAGGCCGTAGACCACATGCACCCCGGCGCGTTCCAACTCACGTGCCCATGTGATGTTATTCTCCTCATCAAAGCGGGCTTTCAACTCCACCAGTACCGCGACCTGCTTCTCATTCTCGCGAGCTTCCATCAGGGCGTTGATGATCGGGGATTTGTGATCGACACGGTACAGCGTCTGCTTGATGGCAAGTACCTGTGGATCGTGGGCGGCATCGCGGATGAACTCCACCACCGGGTTGAAACTGTCATACGGGTGGTAGAGCAGCACGTTCTGGCGTTTGATCACGGAGAAGATATTTTCTTCAGTGGTGAGTACGGGCGGCGTCGAGGCCTGGTAAGGATCGTATTTAAGATCGGGGCGGTCCACCCTGAATACATCCCACAGGCTGACCATACCAATCGGACCCTCGACGGTATAGACGAGATACGGGTCAAGGCCGAGGTTGCTCATCAGAATGTCACGGATACGGTTAGGCATATTGGCATCGACCTGCATACGGATCACGGAGCCAAACTTCCGCATGCCGATGCCTTCCTCGATGGCCGTCAGCAGGTCGGCGGCCTCATCCTCCTCGATCTCGATATCGGCATCCCGGGTGATGCGGAACAGGTGCGCGGACTTGATCTCAAGGCCGGGGAACAGCATATCGAGATTGGCCGTGATCAGGTCCTCGATCCACACAAACTGCGTACTTGTTTGCGGCAGGCCGAGGCTGGCAAACCGGATTTCTTCCTCATCATCAGACGGCAGTTGCAGCAGCCGGGGGAAGGAGTTGGGTATCTTGACACGTGCGAAGCGTTCCCCGTGTGCCGAGCCATCGATTACCACGGCAAGGTTGAGGCTGAGGTTGGATATATGCGGGAAGGGGTGGCCGGGGTCGAAAGCCAACGGGGTCAGGGCCGGGTACAGCTCCTGCTCAAAGTACGCCACCATCTGCCCGCGCTGAGTGTCGGAAAGCTCATCCCACCCCAGCGTTTCGATACCGTTCTTATGCAGCTCAGGCAGCAGGATATCCCGCCAGCAGTACTGCTGACGCTCAAGGTCCGGGGCCAGTGACTGCCGGATGGCGGCCAGTTGCTCACCGGCTGTCATGCCATCTGCTGACACGCGCGACGACCCGGAATCAACCATGTGACGCAGGCCGGATACGCGAATCATGAAGAACTCATCGAGGTTACTGGCAAAGATCGCGAGAAACTTTACCCGTTCAAGCAGCGGATTATCGGTGTTGAACGCCTCATCGAGTACGCGCTTGTTGAATTGAAGCCAACTGAGTTCACGGTTGATATACCACTCAGGGTCACTCAGGTTCTCGATCCGGGGGGCCTCATCCTCCGGGGGCATCTCGGCCATGATAGTCCTTTTTGGGGTGTGTAGAGTCTTGATTTGACCATAGGATAAGGATGTTAAAGCACTTTGACAAGTACGCGAGGTGTGACCTGCACAAAAAGAAACCCGCGCCAGGGGATGCGGCGCGGGTTGGTCAGCCTCTAATGATGGATGATTTATTTCGCTGCCAGGTGGCGTTCGGCCCACAGGAGACCGATCACGGTTTTGGCGTCTTCAAACTCGCCATCATGCGCTTTCTGAATCGCATCTGCAAAAGGCACCCGCTCGATGTCAATCACCTCGCCGGTATCGGCAGCGCGATCCGAGTCATGCATCGCGCGGCACAGGTAGATGGTGATGTACTCGGTGTTATAGGCTGCCGCAACCCAGTAGCCGCCCAGCTTGAGCAGCTCATCGGGGTACATGCTGATCTCTTCCTGGAGTTCACGGCGGGCTGCGGTGATCGGGTCTTCGCCAGCATCGATCCCACCTGCCGGGATTTCCAGCATCGACTTGCGGTTGCCGGAGCGGAACTGCCGCACCATGATCACATTGTTGTCCCCATCAATGGGGATGATGGCAACCGCGCCGTTGTGTTCCACGATCTCGCGCCGGAAAGTCTCCCCCTGGATTTGGATGGTATCGATACGGAGATCAAACAGCTTGCCGTTATAGATTGTCTCGCTGCCCAGTACCTTTTCTTCTTCCATGCGGGTGACCCTTGTTAATTGTCTGCCGGGATGCGGAGTTCCTGCCCGGCAGTGAGTGAGTTCGGGTTATCGATACCGTTGTACTGCGCCAGTTCCTGCCAGGTGATGCCGTATTGCAGCGCGATACGGTACAGGTTTTCACCCGCCGCCACCACATGGATGGTGGCATCGCCACTACTGCTGCTGCCACTGCCGCCGTTGGGAGTTCCGCCGCTTTCGCAGCCGGGGATGTTCAGCACGTCACCGGCCTTAATCGAGTCGGAGTTGGTGATGCCGTTGGCCGAGGCCAGTTCCTGGTATGTGATACCGTATTGCAGCGCAATGCGGTACAGGTTCTCACCCGTCTGAATGGTGTGGTTACAGGTACTATCACCCGTGGGGGCACTGGTCGGGGCTGGTTCGGCGGTTGAGGTGGCCCCTGCGCCTTCGCCGCCAGGGGTGGCTTCAGCCTCAGGCGTTTCGTTAACCTCGCTGGTCGGCTCAATGATCAGGTCACCACCCTCGGAGGCTTCCGTATCGGGCGTGGCTTCTGCATCGCCAGTTTCAGCCTGCGCCGTCTGGGTGGCAAACACGTCAATGGCTTCTGATTGGGTCGGTGTGGGCACCAGCAGCGGATCGGTGGTAGCCGTCGGCTGCGGGATAGTAGGCTGGGTTTCCAGGTCGCCGACTTCAGTCAGCGGGGCCGGGTCAGCGCCGTTGAGCGTGCAGCCTGTCACAACAAAAATCACGGCGATCATGCTGAGTATCAGCGGAATAGATGAGCGAACCCGCTGGGTCATGGATAAACCTCCCGGAGGGGTGCCAATTGAGTAGAGAAGTGTACGTAAAGCACTATAGCATCGCTGGTCAGGGTACGCAAACCATTTTGGGCGCGTTAGCCGCGCCCCCGGACAAGGTTGATCATATCGGCCATCAGGCCGTATGCCGTGGCGGTCAGACCGAGGCCCCCGTCAACCAGTGCAATATCGGCCAGGGTGTCCGTCTCGAAGCGGGCCACCGATCCCGTGCCGTGTATCTGCCCGTATGGTCCATTCAGCGGGACGCGCTGCGGGCGCACACGGGCTTTGACCTCATCCCCCGTGCGGACAGCTTCACACAGCAGGCGGTAGCATTCGCCGACAGCAGCGGCGTCCTGTATCTCCTGGAGTGAAATCTCTCGGATGCCGGTGCGGTCCACGTCCTGCGGGCGCAGTTCGGCCTGCATGGCAAGGTTGGCGAGGATCGCGATCTTGATGGCCGAGTCCCAGCCATCCACATCGAGGGTGGGGTCAGTTTCAGCCACGCCGATGGCCTGCGCACCGGCCAGTGCTTCCTCATAGGTGATACCCTCGGTTCCCATGCGGTCGAGGATGTAATTGGTCGTGCTGTTCAGGATACCGCTGATGCGGTGACAGGTTGCCCCAGGCAGCCCTTCACGCACCAGCGCAATGACGGGGACGCCACCCATAACGGTCGATTCAAAGAAAAAGCCCGCGCCGTTGGCACGTGCGATATAGGTCAGTTCACGGTGAGCAAACACCGCCGGGCCTTTGTTGGCCGTCACCACATGGATGCCGCGCCTGACCAGCGTCCGCAAGTAGGTCAGGGCGGGTTCGCCGTTTTCGGGATTGGTGGGGATGGTCTCAAAGACGAGGTCGGCGGGCAGGCGCGCCAGCCAGTCCTCGATGACGGTGGCAGGCGGGCCGACACTCAGCTCGGCCAGTGACTCGCCGCCCTTCACCCTGTCGAGTGCGGCTTGCAGGTCCAGCCCGTGCTGGTTCATCGCCATGCCGTGCCGCCCGGTACTGATGCCCGTGACGCTGAATTCGAGGCCGTAATCAGCTTTGAGGGTATCGGCCTTACTCAGCAGCAGTTCGGCGACCGCGCGACCCACGTTACCAAAACCAAGAAATGCGATGTTGAGATGCATGATGCCTCCCGGCTGGATGGAGTCTTTCGTGCATTGTACCGTCAGCCACACGGGAAAAGAAAAAGCCGCACATGATGATGCGGCTTGATAGACGTCCGGTGATCGGTCAGGCGGGCGCGCTTTCCCCCTCACCCGTTGACAGGGTGTGGCTGAGGAGTTCACCCATGAAGCGGCACAGGATGGTTACCATGGTCTCATCCATCTCGCTGAATGTAATGGCGTTGCGTTTGTTGAGCAGTTCGATCACGCCCAGCACACGTCTATCGCCAATCAGCGGGGCGGCGAGGATCGAGTTGGTGGTGTAGCTGAGGGCTTCATCAATGCCGCTGAAAAAGCGGGCATCGCTGCGTGCCTGGTTAACAATGGTTGACTCGCGGTTCTCCACCACCCACCCGGCAACACCTTCACCGCTGGGGACACGCTTACCGATCACGCTGTTCGGGTCAATGTTGCCGTTGCTCAGGACGAACACCAGCCCGCCTGTTTCGTCATCCAGCACGAGTAGTGATCCGTCCTCGGCGTGTGTGACGGCCATTGCGTTGAGCAGCATGTCATTCAACAGCGGCATGACGTCCGCGTTTGGGTGTAGATGGTCTGCGGCTACCATCATCATGGAGAGGCCTGCGATAAACTGCCGCAGGTTCTGTGTTTCCTGCTTGATATCCTCGTTTTCTTGCTTGAGGTTTTTGATCTCTTGCTGGATGTAATAGTTTGAACTCATAAAATACCTGCCCTTGTGTGTTAACACCCCACTGGAATCAGTCTATCATAAAAACGATCATTGGCATACCGCCTTCCCTACGGCCTGCTGTGGCCGCCTGGTCTCCGGTTGGGAGTAACCTCACGATCAATGAGGAGGACCTGCATAGCGGTCAGTGGGGCAGGTCGTCTACACTGTATATGGGAGTATTGGCGATTGTCGTGAGTACTCTAAGAATCGTCATAGAATCACCCTGTAGGTTTGTTGGAATCCTGCCTTCAGGATAGAATCATTCTAAATAATCACCAGCCAACAAGGAGCATCTTCTCATGGTCGATCCGCTTAATGGGCTTATTGCAGATTTCACTGTGTTCTATCAGAAACTGCGTCATTATCATTGGAATGTCAAGGGGGACAGGTTCTTCCAGCTTCACCTCAAGTTCGAGGAAATCTACACCGAAGTCGGCGATCAGATAGATGAGATTGCAGAGCGTGTGATTGCATTGGATGGCGTGCCGCTGCATACGCTGGCCCACATGCTCGAAGCCACCCGTATCGACGAAGACCCCGGCATACCCGCCGCTGTTGAGATGGTTGCCAACCTTGTAGCTGATATCGAAACACTGAGCGGCGGCCTTGAGAAATCCATCGCCGCGGCTGAAGATGCCAATGACCGCACCACAATCAACCTGCTGGACGGCATCAATGATGCGCTCAACGCGCATCTGTGGATGCTGAAAGCATGGCAGGGCTAGAGGCCCATATCCGGTCAGAAAGGGTGGCTGTTCGGCCACCCTTTTTATTCCAGTCGTGCCGGATTATCGCCTCAACTCAGCCAGTGTCACCAGCGCATGGACCCGCGCATCGAGAAAGTCCCCGCCGGGCACGTCGCGCCGGTCAACGATCACGGCCACATCTTCGACGATCACGCCCATCTCGCGCAGGCGTTCAACCGCATCGACCTTGCTGCCCCCGGTTGAGATCACGTCATCGACCAGCAGCACACGCTGACCCGGCTCCAGCGCCCCACCTTCCAGCCACTTGCCACGCCCATAATCCTTAACCTGCTTGCGCACATAAAACAGCGGCACCCCGCTGTGCAGGGCCAGCGCCGTACCGATGGGCAGGCCCGCCGTCGGGATAGTGACGATGGCGTCATAAGCGACGCCGCGCGTCATGCGGTGCAGCAGCGCCCCCACCTGTGACAGTACCGCCGGGTGCCCGGAGAGCAGCCGCAGGTCGATGTAGATGTCGGAAGCCTGGCCGGATGCCAGCGTGAATTCGCCATGCTGCACGCAGCCCGCCTGATCAAGCAGGGCCGGGGTCGGGTTTGTTCGGGCGATCTGGATCGGGCTACGGGCAGCATCCTCGATCTGTGCAGCAAACCTCGCTGCCGCTTCCGCCGGATCATCGGCGTGCATGATCCCGCGCGACACATTGATCACGACGCTGGCGGGGTCC
>CAYMGV010000071.1:0-13982 GCA_964390105.1 uncultured Anaerolineae bacterium
GCCGCCGCCACCGAGGCCGCCGAGGCCCAATTCACACCGACGTCCCTCCCCGCGCCAACCGACACCCCGGCCCCCACGCTAACGCCCACCCCGGCTATTGTCGCCGACTACCGGCTGATCCTTGATGCGTCTATTTCGGTACTGGAGCAGGCGCAGATGATCTTCAGCCTGACTGCCGCCCAGCCGATCCCGGAAGATGGGGTCGAAGGGCTGGCTTATGTGTGGTCACTGGATACGGACTTCAACGCGGAAACCGGGCTGGGCGTCAAGGAAATCGGCGCGGATGCCCGCGTGACTATCGGCTACACAGAGAAACAGTGGTACGGTCGTGTCACCCCTATCGCGCCAGATGGCACGCTGGGTGAACCGTTCATTTTTGTCGATATCGAGATCGACGGGGCGACGCTGAGCGCCACTCTTAACCGCGATAACACCGGGCTGCCGCGCAGCTTCGACTGGGTGGTCCGGGCTGAAACGGGCGGTGAGGCATTCTCCTTCTTCCCGGCATCCGGCTCGCTGCGCCTGGGTAGTTGACAGCCTCATGACAGGTAACGCCGAACAGCTCGCAGGGATCGCGGCAGAGGTGGCCGCCCTGACCACCTCCCCACTGTACGACTACCGGGCATTAAACAACTACCATGCCGTCCCCGGTGAGGGCCGCCCGGACGCCCGTATCCTGATCATCGGAGAGGCACCGGGTAAGAAGGAAGCCGAAACAGGCCGCCCATTTGTGGGAGCTTCGGGCAGGCTGCTTGATGAACTGCTGGCCTCGATTGGCCTGGCCCGCGCCGATGTGTTCATTACCAACGTGGTCAAGGATCGCCCGCCTGAAAACCGCGATCCTACACAAGCCGAGATCGCGCTGTACAGCCCGTTCCTTGACCGGCAGTTAGCCGTCATCCAGCCGCGCGTCATCGCGACGCTGGGCCGCTTCGCGATGGACTTCGCGCTCAGCCGCTATCACTCGCCGATGGCAGGCGGCAAGATCAGCAAGCTGCATGGGCAAACGCTGGAAGGGACCGCCCCGTTTGGCCCCGTCAGCATTGTGCCGCTGTATCACCCGGCAGTGGCACTCTACCAGCGCAGCAAGCGCCCGGACCTGTTCGCGGATTTCGCTGCCCTGCGCGTCTTCATTGGATAGGTTCACGGGGTTGGAGAAAACCCTTGCACCCATTAAAATTAACATGATCAGAAATCTATCAATCTGACCTTGCACGAAGGGATCACACCACATGACACTCTTTCCCCGTTCAAGCGGGGTTCTGCTGCACCCCACATCGCTGCCGGGCCGCTACGGCATCGGCGACCTTGGCGAAGCCGCTTATCGTTTTGTGGATTGGCTGGTTGAAAACGGCCAGAGTATCTGGCAGGTACTGCCGCTTGGCCCCACCAGCTACGGCGATTCCCCTTATCAAACACTTTCCGCCTTCGCTGGCAACACCACCCTGATCAGTATCGACATCCTGAAATCCGACGGCTGGCTGACGGATGACGACCTCGCCGGGCTGCCGGAATTCCCCGAAGACTATGTCGATTACTGGCCGGTTATCCAGTATCACGATGCCGTGTTAGCCAAGGCGTATCAGAATTTCCTCGATAATGCCGGGCCAGGGGCCAACGCTGAACGGGCTGACTTCTGTAAGGCAAACGCCCATTGGCTTGAGGAATTCGTGCTTTATGTCTCCATCAAGGAGGAAAACGGCCTGCGCCCGTGGTCAGAATGGCCCGAGGGCCTGCGCAAGCGTGATGAGGATGCCCTCGAAACAGCACGTCAGCGCCTTGCTTCCAGCATCAGCCTGCATCGCTTCCGCCAGTGGCAGTTCTTCAAACAGTGGGCCACCCTGAAAGCCTATGCCAACGAGAAGGGCGTGCGGCTGTTCGGCGATGTGCCCATCTTTATCGCGCAGGACAGCGCCGATGTGTGGGCTAACCAGGACGCCTACGACCTCGACCCTGGCACCGGCCTGCCCACCGCAGTTGCCGGCGTCCCGCCCGATTACTTCAGTAAGACGGGCCAGCGCTGGGGCAACCCGCTCTATCGCTGGGATGTGATGAAGGAACGCGGCTACAAATGGTGGATCGACCGGTTTAAGGTCACGTTGCAGACGGTTGATTATGTGCGCATTGATCACTTCCGTGGCTTCGATGCCTACTGGGAAGTACCCGCCGAGGAACAAACCGCCGAGAACGGCAAATGGGTACCCGGCCCCGGCCATCACTTCTTCGAGGTGATACGTGAGGAACTGGGCGAACTGCCCATCATCGCCGAGGACCTCGGCCTGATTACGGAGTCGGTGGAAAAGCTGCGCGATGATTTCAACCTGCCCGGTATGAAGGTTCTCCAATTCGCGTGGAGTGACCCCAGGAACGACTTCCTGCCCCATAATCACCCGGTCAACTCCGTGGTATACACGGGGACACATGACAACAACACGACTGTTGGCTGGTGGAACGAGGAACTCACCGATGAAGGCCGGCAGTTCATGTCGATGTATCTGCACCGGGGCATTGAGGATATCGTGTATGACCTGTTCCAGGTCGGTATGATCTCACCTGCGCACACCTTCATTATGCCCATGCAGGACCTGCTCGGCCTCGGTGCCGAGGCTCGCATGAACACGCCGGGCACCCCTGGTGGGAACTGGCAATGGCGCATGACCTGGGAGCAGCTCCATACATGGGCCAACGACAGGCTTGCTCACCTGACATGGCTGTACCAGCGACGCCCGGATCAGCAGGAGAAGGACTACGGCGACACCGCCATGACGACCCCACGTGAATAATGCTCGCTGAGAATCAGAAAGAGGATGCCTCTGTATGTCAGCGGGCATCCTCTTTCTGATGTTGGATACTTCGCCCTACCCCAGGTGCGCACCGGGCCGGTAAGGAGCCACCGCACTGAGCACCCCGCGCATCAGCAGATTCATGGCGAACTGCCCGGCCTGCCTGGGCGGCATCGGGTCATCGGCAGCCAGCCACACGCTGATGAAGGCCAGCAGCGCACTGCTCATGTACTGCGCGAGGAAATCCAGATCGATCTGCACGTCATCGGGTTGGATGCCGAGGCCATTGAGCCGCGTCTCAATCCCTATCCTGAAACTGCTCGCCACGTAGCGCAGCAGCCGGGTATACATCGTGCGCGGCACCTCCCCGGACATCAGCACCAGATACAGGTCTCGCTTTTCCCAGATACGCTCGAAAACCTGCTCCGCGCGTGGGTAGGTCGCTGTGCCCAGAAACACCGATAACTCCTCGTCGGTGATCGGCGTGAACATACCGTCATAGAAGCCCTCCAGTGCTGACATCAGCAGGTCTTCTTTATTGTCGTAATGCAGATACAAGGTCGCAGCACGCACGTCAGCCCGCTCCGCGATATCCTGCACTCGGATGGCATTGAACCCCTTCTCCAGCACCAGTTCAATGATGGCGTCTTTCAGCGCGGTCCGCGTCCGCACGATGCGGCGGTCCAGTTTCTGTTCTGAATCAGCAGGCATATTCAACACCTTGTTGCTTATCGTAACAATTATCCAAATTCGGTATTGACGCCCCGCTTAAGCGAAGATACCTTATAAGCATCACGTTATCGTAAAAACCTTCAATTAACGGACGTAACTGTCACTATGCCTGAAAAGAAACACCCTGTCAAGCGAAATCGGAAACCGTATATCAATGTCTGCTACAAGAAGATCGCCCGCGACCTGTGGGCCAACCGGTCACGGACCGGGCTGGTCGTCCTTGCCATCGCCGTAGGCGTGTTCGCCTTCGGTGGGATGTTTGCCACGCGGACCCTGCTGCTGGAAAACATACAGGCGGGCTATGATGCTGCTAACCCGGCCACGCTTGAGATCGCGCTGCTGAACACACCGCCGGGCGTGGAACGGCTGGCCGAAACCGAGCCCCATATCGAGTCAGCGGAACTGCGCACCAGCCATCAATTGTACATTGAAACGCCAGGCGGCTGGCAGCGGATCACGCTGATCAGGCTGGAGAATGCCGCTGATCCCACCGTCAACCGTTTGACCGTGGACAGCGGTGCCGGGCAGCCGGGGCGCGGTGCGCTGCTGCTGGAGCGCGAATCGGCAGGGCTGTTCCCGCCGGATATGGAACAGGTCACCATCGAGGCACCGGGCGGCGACCATCGCCAGATGAACGTCGCCGGGGTCGTCCATGATTTTTCCAGTATCCCGGCCTCACGGATGCCCATCCTGACGGGGTACGTCAGCACGGAGACACTGCACAGCCTCGACCTCGACCCTACCCCGAACACCCTGCTGGTCAGCACCGATACGGCCATCGTCACCCAGGCGGGCCTGGAAGCCGTCTCCAGTGACCTTGTCGAGATGCTGAACCGCAGCGGCGTTGAAACCGGGTCGGTGACGATAACCCAACCCGGCGAACACTGGGCGCAGGATTTCATCGAGGCGATGGTGCTGGTTTTTCTCGTGCTCGGCACGTTGGCCCTGATCCTGAGCGGCATCCTCGTGATCAACACGACCTCGGCGATCATCGGCCAGCAGAAGCGCCAGATTGGCATCATGAAGGCCATTGGGGCCAACTTCAGGACGGTGTTCCGGCTGTACGCCATGATGGCGCTGGCCTTCGGGGTGCTGGCGCTGTTCATCGCCCTGCCGATGGGGGCGGTTCTCGCGCGGCTGATGGTGCGGGTTCTTGCCGCCTACCTCAACATCGACGTGCTGACCCTGCGCACACCCGGCTGGGTGTTCGGGCTGGAGGTGATCGCGGCACTGCTGACCCCGGTGCTGGCGGCACTGGTGCCCATCATCGGCGCGGCACAAACCTCGATCCGCGAGGCCATCAGCGATTACGGCATCCGGGCCAGCAGCAGTGATCGTCTGCTGGAATGGGTGTTTACGCACCTGCGCGGGCTGTCTCGACCCACGATGCTTTCGCTGCGCAACACCTTCCGCCGCAAAACCCGCCTGATCCTGACCATCACAACGCTGGCGCTGGCCGGGGCGATCTTCCTCTCGGTGCTGAACGTGCGGCAGGGCATGATGGACCGCTTCAACGGCATCATGGCGATGTTCGGATATGACGCACAGGTCGTTGTGTACCAGCCCCAGCCGCAGTCACGCCTGGTCCGCGAGGCGCAGCGGCTCGACGATGTGGGGGAAGTCGAGGCGTGGAACTTCGCATCCGGCACGATCCTGCGGCCCGCGGATACGGTCATCGAGCACGCCAGCCTGATCCCATCGCTGCGCCCCGGTGGCAGCAGGGGCCAGCGCCCCAGCAGCATGATCGAGCCGGGGGGCGGCCAGCAGGATACGGAAGAAGGCACCGGCATCACGTTGATTGGCCCACCCACCGACACACGCTTCATCGACCCTGAAATCGAAGAGGGCCGCTGGTTCAGCGCGGGTGAGGAGGATGTGGTGGTGCTGAGCACCGAGGTCATCAATGCGGAACCGTATCTCTCCGTGGGGGATACCGTCACGCTCTCCATCAACGGCGAGGAGCACGAGCTGCTGCTGATCGGTATCGTGAACCTGAGCGGACCCACCTTTGCTTACGTACCATTTGAGACTGCCGCGCGGCTCTCATCAGGCAGCGTCAGCCAGGCCAATGCCATCGCGGTGAGGCTGGCCCCCGGCTCGACCTTATCCGATAACGAACTGGGCCGTGAGATCAGTGATCACCTGGGCCACATCGGGATCAGGGTGTTCAACACCGGCACCCCTTCGACCCTGATCGGGGTGATATCAAGCCAGGTGAACTTCTTTGTGGCCTTCCTGATCTTCCTGGCCCTGCTGCTGGGTGTGGTGGGTGGGCTGGGGCTGGCTTCGACGATGAGCCTGAACGTGATCGAGCGCACCCGTGAAATCGGGGTGATGCGCGCGGTCGGTGCGGGAGATAAGCAGGTACGCGGCGTGTTCCTCACCGAGGGACTCGTGATCGGCCTGCTGGGCTATATCTTCGGTGCGCTGTTGAGCCTGCCGGTCACGGCGCTGTTTTCATGGCTTGTGGGGGCCGCCTTCTTCGGAGAGGCGATCCCGGTCATCGTGGCGGGCGGGGCTCTGATGTTGTGGCTCCTCATCAACATGATGCTTGCCACCATCGCCAGCCTTGCCCCGTCACGTATGGCAGGCCGGATCAGCATCCGTGATGCGTTGGCGTATGAATAAACAGCGGCAAGCGATTAGCATTTTGCGGTTAGCTTATGCCCGTTAAGAGGGCGATCTGCCCACTTCTCCACGCGGCAGGTGCAGGACGCAAATCGGCCCCCGGTGAAAGGGGGCCGATTATTGTCTTATTCAGGATTTCGCCGAAATCAATTTCAGCTAACAGTTTAGAGCTAATCGCCTGAAGCTTGAAGACAGGCGGGAGTGGATGGGAGTCGAACCCACCGTGCCCTGGTCCACAGCGCACCAACGGTTTTGAAGACCGCACGACCCACCGGGGCCGAACCACTCCCGCCCGTGAGAATAGCCCAGCCGCCCCTCAGCGTCAACCCAAACAGGCCGAATGTCATCATCGGGGGGTGCTATTGCACCTTTATCGGATTGGGTATACAGTTATCCCGATAATAAACATTGTACCGGCTTGGGAGACAGTAGGCCGATGGGGAATGAAACCAGGCAGCAGTTGGCACACACTTCGGCACGGTTGAAACAGCGTTTTGATGCGCTCAACCGGTTGGTTGAAGTCAGTGTGGTGATGAACTCCACGCTCAGCATCAAGCCACTGCTGAATACGATTATGGACGCGGCGGTAGAGATCACCGGGTCCGAGGCCGCCTCGATCCTGCTGGTTGATCAAAACACCGCTGACCTGTACTTTGCCGCATCAACCAGCACCACCGGGCAGTCCCTCAAGGGTATCAAGGTGCCGATGGAAGGCAGCATCGCCGGGGCCATCATCGAGAACGACGCCGCGCTGATCATCGATGATGTAACCAAAGACCCGCGCCACTTCCAGCAGGTAGATGAAAAAATCGAGTTCATCACGCGCTCAATCCTCGGCGTGCCGATGCGCATCCGAAGCAAGCTGATCGGCGTGCTGGAAGTCCTCAACAAAGCTGAAGGCAAGTACCTCACGGAAGACACCCAGCACATCACGATCCTGGCCTCACAAGCCGCCGTTGCTATCGATAACGCGCAGATGGTGGACGAGTTACGGCATGCCAACGAGGAGATCGAAAAGATCAGCAAGCTGAAGGGCGACTTCATCAAAGTCGCCTCCCATGAGCTGCGTACACCACTGGCCGTCATCCTCGGTTACGCGGACTTCCTCAAGGAAGACGCCAGCGAGGAAACCAGCCAACACGTCAGCGCACTCACCGATGCCGCCCTGCAAATGCGCGGCCTGATCGATGCCATGACCAACCTCCGCTACCTCCAGCTTGATGAAACCGAACTCAGCCTCAAGCGCGTCGCGGTGCAACCCATTGCCAAAAGCTGCATTGAACACGTGACCCCGGAGGCGGAAAAAAAGAATCAAATCCTGGTGTTTGAGCCGCCCAAAAACCCAATCGAGGTTGAAGGGGACTCGTACATGCTGGAACTGGCGCTGAACAACGTCCTCAACAACGCGGTAAGCTTCACGCCAGCCGGTGGGGTGATCATCCTGGCTATTGACCGAAAAGGTAAGGAAGTGTGGGTTTCGGTGAGGGACAGCGGCATCGGCTGCCCGGCAGATGAAGTGGCGAACATCTTCAAGGAATTCTACCAGGTTGAGGACCCGATGACCCGCCATCATGGCGGGCTGGGGCTGGGCCTGACCATCTCAAAGGCTGTCATCAAACAGCACAGTGGGCGCATCTGGGCACAAAGCCCGGGGCGTGGTGAAGGCATGCAGGTGACGTTTGCGCTGCCACTGTTCGGGCTGCGTCACACCAGCGAGCTTGATCAGCAGAAGATCAAGGGCACCCGTCCGCTGATCTGACAACCACGACGACACTATCCCGTGGCTGATTGAAACTTGAACATCACCTCACGGCGCACCCCACCGTCATCCTCACCGATCAGCACGATCTGCTGGACCCGCTCGTCCCGAAAGCCATCGCTGGCTTCAAGGATAAAAACAAGCGCTTCATCAGCACTGGCGAACACCGCCGTACCTTCTTCCATACCATCATCGGCACCGATCACGCGGTAAATCACATGCACTGCGGTTATGTGAGGGGCCATTGAGCGTCTCCTGTTTGTGATGATGCTGGCCGCTTTTCCTGCTGAAAGTCTACTCATGCGGTCAACACGCGGCAAATCGCAGTGCCTTACCCCTCGATCACATCAACCCGCGTGCCATCAAGCCGGTAGGTCACCTCGCGGTAGAACTCATCATAATCAACATACGGGGTCGTCCAGCGCCACACCCAGCGAGCGGCATAGTTGGGCAGGTTGACGCAGCCGTGGCTGTGGCGCTGGCCGTAATCATTGTGCCAGTAGCAGCCATGTGTGGCGACCCAGTCGGCAGTGAAGTAGCACACAAAGGGCACCCCGCCGAGGTTGTAGCGTTCGTCCTCGTCCTCGCTGGCGGCACGCCCGCCGACCATGCGCTCGGAGGCCCGCTTGTCGAAGATGTAGTGCGTCCCTGGCGGCGTCTCGTAGCCCGGCAGCCCCGACGCAACCCGGTGCCGCCACACCGCCACATCACGTTCATACGCCGTGATCACCTGCTGCCGCAGGTTGACCTCAAGGCGTTTGTCAGCGGGGTCTACATCCGGCGAGATCACCGAAAGGTCCTCACGCGGGATGATGCGGAAGTGCGTCGCAGGCATATAGAAATCCTGGTACATCTCTTTGATCTTATACCACGCGCGGCCATCACTGCCCTGCACGAGGTCCGTCACACGGAACACCGACCCGTAGTACATGCGATACACCCAGCGGTCGGGGTTCTCGGCGGTCGGGTCCCAGTAGGCATCGGAGTACGGCGCGATCAGTTCGGCCCATTTGCCATCGGGGCCAAGCTCAGCAACCGGGCGAGCAGGCAGGTGGTAGCCCATTGGCTGAACAAAAGAGGAATACACGTAGCCGCGCGGCGTTTCGAGCCACAGCGGATTATAGCCGAGAAAGTCCTCGCCCTCGACCACGCGCCACACCCGCAGGATTTCATCCTGCTCGACCCGCCCCAGCAATTCCCCGTCCGAGTTCGGCGCACCACGCAGGTTCATGTACTCACCGGAGACGCGCCCCATCGGCTGGCGGGTCCAACTGGGCGGCAGCGGGGGCAGGTCATCCTGCCGGTTGATGGCCGCCCGTGCAAGGTCGGCGGCAGCGGGCCGAAACCCGGCCATGACCCCTACCCCGATCAGGCCGATGGTCTTTAAGATGTCACGACGAGTTACCATTAAGCGCCTTCCCCGCAAATTCCATCATCGTTACCATGCGGATTATACCGGGCGGGTGGGCAAGTGCTCAAGATGACCTGCGGGCCAGCGATGCGGCAGCCAGCAGCACAAGCACCCGGTGATGAAGGTTTCGGGGAGAATCAACAGGCCCCGGTTCGCCGGAGCCTGTTTGTACGTTACGGTGTTCAGGATACCAGGTGAGTCAGGATTACGCGTGTTTACGACGGTCGTTGATGAAGAAGTACAGGGCACCCGCGGCAACTACGACCAGACCACCCACAAGCAGCCAGCCCGTGTTGAAGCCCTGCTCGGCGATCACAGCAGCCGGTTCTTCCTCGGTGGCAGGTTCAGGTGCGGCTTCTTCCTCGGCCACTTCTTCCTCAGCTTCAGCCTGTTCTTCAGCGACGGCTTCCTCGGCAGGTTCTTCCACAGCCATTTCTTCCTCAGCACCCATTGACGGCGGGAACTCGCTGAGAGCAGCGGCCTCATCCTCGCTGTAGCCCAGGGCGACCCAGTCGAGACGACCTTCCTCAACATGGCAGGATGTGCAGGCCAGTGCCTCGCTGGCTGGGGCAACCTGGTGTGAGAGCGCCCAGTACATCTCGGTTTCGATGTAGCCGTACTCACCACTGAACTCGATACCACGCGCTGAATAGCCTTCGGCCATCGCCAGCCCCATATCCCAGTTGGCCCAGAAGGCGCTGGGGTCGGGGTTGTCGGCGGATGTGCCGGGATAGGTCATCAGATGCGGCACGCCGAGGTAGTTCGTCACGGTGTCATACGGCTGGCTGCCACGGAACACCTTAAACGGCCAGATACGGCCATCGCCACGCTCACCGAGCGGGGCGTTAGCCTGGTACACAACACCCGGCTCCACCCGGTCGTCAAGGGTCGCGTAGTCAAACACGCCGTTGGTCCAGTAGTATTCCGGCACCACGTTCATCCCCCACGTAAACGACCCCTTGTTGCTGTCATATACGTGAAGTTCAAAGCCGTTCAGTTCCTCACTGACGATCCACGGGTAACTGCCATCACCCGGGTTCGGATCACCGGCAGTACTCCAGTCCCATGTCATCATGGTCGGCTCACCACGGGCAAACTCAGGGATGTGGCAGGTCTGGCAGGCGATGTTCTCGTAGTGTGCGTTGAGGGTATCCGCCATGTCGCCTTCGTGCGGCTCGTTACCGTGGCAGGTCTCGCAGCGGGCTTCGCCATCTGTATGGATATCCATCACATACCGGCCACCGGAGATATTGTGATCCTCGGTGGCATGGCATTCGGTGCAGGTGAAGTCCGCCCCCTCAATATCCATATGAACATCGAGTTCACGTGACGGTGCGATCATCGTGCGGTCGAGGTCGCCATGCTTCACAGCATCGCCACCGCCACCGGTGAAGTGGCAGGCTCCGCAGGTCTCGCGGCTGGTCGCGCCAACGTTCTGTGCCACAAGGCCGAGGTCAACCGGCTGCCATTCCACTCCGCCAAACATGACGGCTTCACCCAGTACCGGCATTCCGGCACCCGGCGGGAACTTCTTGTACGTGCCGGTGGTATCGTGGCAGATCAGGCAGTCAACATTGGTCTCGGCGGTGAAGTCAAAGGTCTCATCCTTCCAGCCATAACCCACATGGCAGCTCGTGCAGCGGCGCTCGTTGGTCTGCGTTGCAATGCAGTAGTTATTGATGACATTCTGCTTACCAACGATCTCGCCGGTCACTTCGTTTTCATGTGTCCAGGTCCAGTGAGAGGTCGCCATGATCTCCTCAGCCGCGCCACCGTGGCATTGAAGGCAGGTTTCAGTCACTTCCTGCGGCGTCTCAAATGGGCCTGCAAGTTGCTCAAGGCTGGCGTGGAAGTTCTCCTCGCCAGCCTCATCCTGTGCCATCGCCGGGTTTTGTGTTGTCACCAGCAAGAAGATGCTGGTAAACACAAACACCGCGATCAGCACAACAAGCAGGGTTCGTTTCTTCATCGGGCTTCCTTTCCGGTAGGGGAATATCATTGCTGAACACCGATTTCGGTCCTGGTGGCGGTCACTGGGGCTACCCCAACCCCAACAATGGGTGATATGACCCATCACATTTTGTTATCAGAAACAGGTTATCATAAGTCAGTATTTTTTCTCAGTGATAAATGTCACAACCAATTTTGATAGGGATTGTCATCTATAGGAGGAAGTGGGAATAAAAACGGCTGCACCGGGGATGATGCAGCCGTGAGACCGGGGTTGCCCGCTGACAGCGGCGATTACCCGGCCCCCATCAGTGGGATCACTGCGCCATTAATGGCATCTGAATCGGATGAGGCGAGGAAACGCAGCACATCCGCAACCTGGGCAGGCTTGACCCAAGCCGCAAAATCCGCATTGGGCATCGCCTCGCGGTTGGCCTGCGTATCCATGATCCAGGGCGCAATCGCATTGACCCGCAGCCCCTTGCCTCCGTACTCACGCGCCATCGTCTCGGTCAGGCGCATGACGGCGCTCTTGGATGCGGCGTAGGCGCTTTGATTGGCATTTCCCTCAAAAGCCCCCCTGGCGGCAATCGATATGATCTTCCCCCTGCCTGCCTCAAGCATAAGCGGGGCGACCGCACCGGACACAAGAAACACCGACTTCGCGTTCAGGTTCATCATGAAATCCCATGTTTTCAAGTCGGTATTGTGGGTTGGCTCGCCGGTGCGGAAGCCACCGGCAATATTGATCAGCACGTCAATGCGCCCGTAGTGCGCGGCCACCTTCTCGACCATCGCATTAACAGACTCCTTGCTGGTCACATCAACATTACCTATCAGCAGCACCTCGTGGCCTGCTGTCATGTCACTGAAAGCGCTGTGCAACCGGTCTTCCGCAAGGTCAACCAACGCCAGCTTTGCCCCGGCCTTTGCAAACTCCACTGAGACCAACTGCCCCAGTGCGCCTGCCGCCCCCGTGATCAGTGCAACGTTATCTTTAATACTCATCAACAGCCTTCCTTCCCGGTTTTCCATCAGCAAAAAGCGCAGCATGACGTGTCATGCATGCTGCGCTCATCATGGTTCAATCTATCATGCCAGCCCTCGCTCCAGCTACTTCGGATCAGGAAGACCTTCGATGACCTCCAGCAATGCAAAGTCTTGATCCGTAATACCACGGACACTGTGTGTCATCGTGCTGACACGCACGTTTCGGTAATCGTGGATGAACAGGTCCGGGTGATGCTGGGCTGTCTCGGCCAGCCACCCCACCGCCCCGGCAAACAACATCGCCTGGGCGAAATCCTTAAAGGAAAAGACCTTCAATATCTCGCCGTCTTCGTACTCCCAGCCGGGATGATCCTTGAGCTTTGCCTCGACTTCTTCGGGTTTGTAAATTTTTGTCATTATTGCTGCCTCCTGACAGGGTTCATGGGGTGTGATTACATCCATAATCTTATCAGCAGGCAGCGCGTGATTCCATTGATCAGCCGATGACGGCCATTTCGAGGTCGAGGTCCGTTTCCTTGATCCCCTGCTCAAACACAAAGTCGAGTGCGATGGTGCCCAGTCGTCGCCCGCTGATCGGCTCGATGTAATCCGGGGCCAGGTCCGCCAGCGGCAGGGCCAGAAACGCGTATTTGGTGATGTTCGGGTCCGGGATCAATACCTCACGTTCCGGGATCGAGATCACCTCGTCGTTATACATCGCGATATCGAGGTCAATGACACGCGGCGCAAACTTATCGCTGCTGCGCAGGCGGCCCATATCGGATTCGATGGCACGCAGCACATCATACTTGAGGCCTACCGCGCTGAACTGTGTATCGACCAGCACCGCCGCGTTGAGAAATGCCGGGGCATCGCGGTCGATCTCACCCTCGGCATTCACAGCAGCGCTCTCGTAGACCTTTGAGACCAACCGTACTGTCATATGGTCACTCAGCTTCTGCACGGCTTTCGGCAGATTGTCACGCGGTTCAATATTGGACCCCAGCGTAATAAAAACAAGGTTAGTCAAAATCGGATACCTCCCGTGTAATCTCAACCCCAACAGACCGGGCAAAGCGCAGCGCACCGGGCTTCTCGACCCGCACGGTACAGCGCTCCGCCCCACCCCGGATGCATGTCCGGGCGATCTCGTGCGCCAGTGTCTCGACCAGGTCGAAGTGCCGGTTGCCCTCCTCCACCAGCGCGATCACCTGCTTGGTAATGGTCTTGTAATTCAGTGCATCGGCCACGTCATCGGTGCGGGCCGCCTCGTGCATATCGGTATACAGAGTCAGGTTGATCAGGATGTCCTGCCGCTTTTCCTGCTCCCACGGCTGAAACCCGATATAGCCCCTGACCGACAGATCCGAAATAAGAATCATATCCTGTGCAGGCAATAGTCGCTCCCTCTTTATCATTCTATCTTACAACCCCCACATCGTGCCGCAAGGGGGGGATACCCCCAAACAGGCTAATGGGTCGAAAGTCCTACCGACTCGCCGCTGTCGATGTTCAGGATCGCGCCGGTCACAGTCCCTGCGGCTGCAAGGTACAGCGCAGCCTGCCCGATGTCGCCGGTGCTGACCGGGTTCTCCAACGGCAGACGCTCAATGTAGCGACGCCATGCGGGGTTTTCCTCATCCCCAGCGGGCAGAACCGGCCCCAACACCAGCGCGTTGACTCGTACCTGCGGAGCCAGCTCACGCGCGGCGATGCGCGTCAGGTGCAG
>CAYMGV010000072.1:0-13980 GCA_964390105.1 uncultured Anaerolineae bacterium
GCCGGTGCCGCCGTCCGGGCCAGGTAATTACCCGGCGGGCATCAACCCGCTGACCGGCCTTCCCCTTGGGCCGGGCGCGTCACTGGATAACCCGCCGCTGGTGGTGAAGGTCAGTAACAGCCCGGCAGTAACCCGCCCGCAAAGCGGCATCCAGTCCGCTGACCATGTGTGGGAGCATGTCGTTGAGGGCTTTGCGCTGACGCGCTTCGCCGCGGTGTTCCTTGGTGAGATGCCCGAACGGGTCGGCCCGGTGCGTTCAGGTCGTCCACCTGATCTTGAACTGGTGCCGATGTATGATGCCATCTACACGGCATCCGGGTTCAGCACCAACCACAACAATGACGAAGAACCCCGGCGCATGCGTGAGCTGATGCTCAATGCACCGTGGCGTCCGCGTAACTTCTCCGCTGAGTTTGGCTATGGCGACCCGTACAACGTCCGTTTCCCGATTGAGGGCCTGGCTTACGAGCATACGCTGTTTGCCATCCCCGGCGAGATGTGGACCCTTGCCGCTGAGCGCGAGATCGGCCCCAGTGATACGATCAGCCCCGGCTTTGCCTTCGACCCCACCCCGCCCGCGGGTGGCACCCCGACCAATGCGGTTGCACTGGATTACCCCGGAACCGGCCCGGTGGCCGAGTGGCGCTATGACGTGGAAATGGGCGAATGGCTGCGCTGGACGGATGGCGAAATCCATTCGGACCGCCTGACCGGGGAGCAGCTTCACTTTGATAACGTCGTGATCCTGTACGTGCTGCATTACGAGACGGATTTTGTGGAGGATGAGGCCACCCAGCTTCTTTCGGTGGGCTTTAACCTGACGGGCACGGGGGATGCCGCCCTGCTGCGTGATGGGCAGCGCTATGAGATCACCTGGCGTCGTGATGCCCAGAACCGCTTCATTCAGTTCTTTGATGCCAGCGGTGCAGTGATCCCGTTCAAGCCGGGTAATAGCTGGTTCCACCCGCTGCCCGTCTATTACCAGGGTGCGGAAGTGACCTTCAACTAAGCGCCTGGCCCTGTACCGTATCGAGGGAGGAGCTTCACCTGCGCGTGGGAGTTCTCCTTTCTTTTTCGCAAGTGTGTTGTTGATTAAGGACTCTTTGTATGTTTCGACGTGTTCCGCTGCTGTTTGCAGCCGCACTGCTGTTGTTGCTGACACTGACCGCCTGCCTGCCTGCGGCTAATGAGTTATCGACTGAATCCGCCACAGAACAGGCTGAAGACTCCGTGGCGACCGAAGAAATAACCGGGGAACCTGACCCCCAGGCTGAGGCTGAAGAACCAGGAGCCGAGGAAGAGGAGGCTGCTCCTGCCGAGGTCGTGGAGACGGGGGAAGACCCCTACCCGGACCTGCTGCTTCCCGATGACATGCCGCGTGACATCAACCCGCTGACGGGTCAGCCGCTCGAAGACCCCGATGAGGTCTGGAGCCGCCGTCCGATTGTGATCAAGGTTAGCAACGAGGGGATGCCGGTTCGCCCGCAAAGCGGCCTTTCCTATGCTGATCACGTGTGGATGTACCAGATGGAAGGTTGGGCACAGACGCGTTACACCGCCATCATCTGGAGCCAGTCCCCGGCATACGTCGGGTCGGTGCGCAGCGTACGCCTGCTCGATTCCGAGCATCTGATCGATATGTATGATGGCCTGCTGGTGATCTCCGGTGGCAGCATGGGGATGAACTACGTCCTCAGTCAGAAGCCGTGGATCGACCGTGTGTTTTATGATCGCGGTGACTGGTATGTACGCCTGCCGGATACGCCCAACGAGGGCGTCTCACGCTACCACACGCTGTTCGGCATCCCGGGGAAAGTCTGGGAGGAGGCCGATGAGCGCGGCGTCAACGGCCCGCCCGCCCTCGAAGGGCTGCCTTTTAGTGACTATGCACCGCCAAACGGCACACCAACCGAGGCGCTTGCCATTGATTACCCCAGCCACGGTGTCAGGCATACGTGGACCTGGGACGAAGATCGCGAGCAGTGGCTCAGTACCACCGAGGATCAACTGGAACTCGAACCCGTAGAGATCGAGGATATCGATTACTTGAACGACGAACGCATCGCGTTTGAAAACGTGGTTCTGATCTACGCGGAACATTGGCTGGCCGATTTCATCGAGGATGAGCCAAACCTGCTGCTTTCCGTTGGCGTCGAACTGATCGACAGTGGTGATGCGGTGCTGCTGCGTGACGGGCAGCGCTACGCGGTCGAGTGGCAGCGCCCAACGCTGCAAAGTGCCCTGCTGCTCTACGGTGAGGACGGGGAACTCGTGCCCTATGACGTGGGGCGTACTTTCTATACTATCGTGACGGTTGATGAGCGCTACGAGCCTGACATCGAATTTGTGGATGCGGAGTAACGAAACAAAACCGGGCATCTCATCGAGGTGCCCGGTTGTTGTAGACCTGTTCTGAACGAGGCGGCGCTACTCCGCGCCGTCCGCCAGGGCTGATTCATCTGTGTCTGCGGCCTTGGGTTCCGGGGCTGGGGCGGCTTCCTCAGGCCTGCGTGCCGCGATGAGCGCCTCAATGTCGATGGTGTCCTCCATCGTGATCACGCCGCGCACGTAGCTGCCATCATCGGAGACAAGCTGCTCGACCCGGATATCCCCCTGAACCCGACCGCTGCCGCGTATGGCTACCCGTGTGGCAGTGACATCGCCCTTCAGCGTTCCGGCGATCACCGCCGTCTCACTGACAAGGTCGCCCTCAATGGTGGCCCCTTCACCCACCAGCACGTACGCCTCTGAAGTGACCGAACCCTTGAACATGCCGCCAATGCGGATGTTGCCCTTCGAGTACAGCGTCCCGGTGAAGAACGTTTCATCGCCAATGGTGGTATCCCGCCGGGCGCTGGCAACGGTGCCGCGCGGTGTGTCTTTCGCGTTTGATTTGTTATCCGAGGAGCCAAAAAGCCCACCTAACATGACCTGCCTCCGTTCGTGGTTAAGGGTTCCGCACCGACTATAGCAGGCGGTGGCCCGTCTTTGCAATGCACCTGGCATCCCCGGCTCAGTCGGGGGAACGCACCCCATATCGCATATCGGGGGTGCCTTTACACGTTCAATGTTGTGTGATATGATATGCGCGAAAACGGGCCAGCGAAGGGGTCCGCCTTTGTTTTTTCAAACACCACATGATACGGTGAGCCGGGCACCCGGCATTTTGTTTACGACGTCGCCAGAAGGCGACTTTTTCTGGTGTTTATACAGGTCACACAACATCGTAAGAGGGTACAATCAATATGGCAGAGAAAGACATTATCTATCTCACGCGGGCAGGATTCCGTGAGAAGGAACTCAAGCTCAATTACTTTAAGAATGTGCGCCGTAGTGAGGTCGCTGAACGGCTGCGCCGTGCGCTTGAGGAGGGTGGCGAACTGATCGAGAACGCCGAGTACGCCGACGCCAAGCAGGAACAGGGTATGATCGAGGGCGAGATCAACTACCTCGAGGTGCTGTTGAGCCGCGCCCGCATCCTTGACGATGTGGATGGCGATGAGCCGCTGGATACGGTGCGGCTGAATACGCACGTCACCGTACAGGAAGCGGGCTATGACCCTGAGACGTTCTGGCTGGTCGGCTCGGCGGAGGCCAACCCGCGTGAAGGCAAGATCAGTGATGCCTCGCCGCTGGGGGCCGCGCTGCTGGGCAGCAAGCTCGGCGAGAAGGTAAAGATCAATGCTCCCGATGGGGACTTTGAGTACAAGATCATTTCGATTGAACGCGCCTGAGTGCGGGGAGAACGTATCACGTGTGGGAACCGTCCAATAACCTTGAAGAACAGCGGCTCGAAAAGCTGAACCGCCTGCGGGAGCAGGGCATCGACCCGTATCCCCATCGCACCGACCGCACCCATACCATTCGGCAGGCCGTAGACCAGTACGAGGCTGCCGAAGCCAACGCCCCCGGTGAGGATGAGATCGCGTCCATCGTGGTGACGGTGTGTGGCCGCATCACGGCGCAGCGCCCGCAGGGTAAATCATCGTGGGGGCATATCGAGGATGGCACAGGCCGCGTGCAAATCTGGGCCAAGCGTGACGAGGTGGGCGAGGACCTGCAAAACCTGTTCAATAAGCACCTGGACCTGTATGACTTCATCGAGGTCAGCGGCACGCTGATGCGCACCCGTCGCGGTGAGATCACCGTATTGGTGAGCGATCTCAAGGTGCTGGCCAAGGCGCTGACGCCGCTCCCCGTCGTCAAGGAACGTGAACTGGAAGACGGCACTTTTGAGCGTTATGGCGGCCTTGCCGATGTCGAGGAACGCTATCGCCAGCGCTACGCTGACCTTGCCGTCAACCCGGAAATCCGCGAGGTATTCCGGGTGCGTGCGCGCACGATCAGCGCCATCCGCCGGTACTTCGATGACCGCGATTTCATCGAGGTGGAAACACCGATCCTCCAGCCCATCTATGGCGGGGCTGCTGCGCGGCCCTTCACGACGCATCACAACCAGCTTAAGCAGGACCTGTACCTGCGCATCAGCTTTGAGCTGTACCTCAAGCGGCTGCTGGTAGGGATGTACGATGGCGTCTATGAGATCGGGCGTGACTTCCGTAACGAGGGTGTCTCGAAGAAGCATAACCCGGAATTCACGCAGATTGAGTTCTACAAGGCCTACATCGATTATGAAGACGTGATGGCGATCACGGAGGAGATGGTCGCGTTTGTCACGGAGCAGGTGCTGGGCACCACCGAGATCACCTACCAGGGCCAGGCGATCAGGCTCGCGCCGCCGTGGACCCGCATCACGCTGCGTGATGCCGTTAAACAGTACAGCGGTATCGACTATGTCGATTACCCCGACGCAGCCTCACTGGCCGAAGCCATGCGGGCACAGGGGAAGAATCCCGCACCGGATAGTTCGTGGGGGAAGTTGGTTGATTCACTCCTGGGCACTGATGTCGAACCCAACCTGGTCCAGCCCACCTTCATGATCGACTACCCGACCGATATCAGCCCGCTGGCCAAGAAGAAGCCGGGCGATCCCAATCACGTGGAGCGTTTCGAGTTCTTCATCGCAGGCTACGAGATGGGTAACGCCTTCAGTGAGATCAACGATCCGCTTGACCAGGAGCAGCGCTTTATCGATATGGGGCGTATGTATAACGAGGATGACGACGAGGCACACCCGGTCGATGAGGATTACCTCAAAGCCATGCGCTACGGGATGCCACCTAACGGTGGATTCGGCATGGGTGTTGATCGGTTGGTGATGCTGCTGACCGACAAGCCCAACATCCGCGAGGTGCTGCTGTTCCCGCATCTGCGCACCCGCGCGGATGAGTAGTTTCGCGTTCAACCCACAAAGATGAGGCAGGTGCCAGCGTTAAGCTGGCCTTTTATGTTAGGGTTTGATGGAATATGAGCAATTGTGGTAACATCTTAACGCCTGTGTGATAGCTTTGTTGAATGGGTGTGAGCTTCGGGCTACGATCTGGATATATTGAACCGCTTTAGTCGTTAGGCCGTGATGAACTACGAAGAACCAACCCTGCAATCGATGAAGCCGTACATCATCGCCGTGATCGTCGCGGTGGTTGTTTTCGGCGTTATTCCGCTGATACTGATGGCTATCGTGCCACATGTGCATGGCTCAGTGCCAGATCAGCCCATTCCTGTTGCGGATTTTGAATTGTCGCGTGTTGACGGCGGCACCTTCCGCCTCAGTGACTATGAAGGGCAGGTCGTGGTCGTGTACTTCGGCTATACTTCCTGCCCCGATGTCTGCCCGGCAACGCTGTACTCGCTGAAGAACACCATGATCGACCTCGGCGCGCAGGCCGACGAAGTCACGGTAGTGTTCATCACCATCGACCCGGAGATCGATACGCCGGAGCGCATCGCCGATTATCTCAGCTACTTTGACGACGATTTCATCGGCTTGTACGGCACAATGGATGAGATTCAGCCGGTAATGGATGAGTTCGGCGTGGTGGTGCGCCGTGCCGAGGATGGTAACACGGTGGCGGGCTATCGTATCACGCATACCACATCGATGTTTGTGGTAGATCGCGACAGCCAGGTTAAGCTGCTGCTGCGTCATAACTCGCTGGGCGTGGATCATTCCGATGAACTGGCCGACGATCTGCGCGTGATCCTTAACGGGCGCATTGACTGGATGTTCCGTAATCCGATGATGGTTCGGCTGTTTGGCGGCACAGGCTCCTGATTCATTTTTTCAAGAGGAGAACAACAAAGATGAAGCGAGCGTTCCTTCTGATGACCCTGGCCCTTGTGTCCCTTGTGGCCCTTGTGGCCTGCGGTGCGCCTGCCGCTGGTGATGCGTCGATCACGGTGGTGGAGCCATGGGTGCGCCCGGCAGCCATGATGGGCGGCAACGGGGCAGCTTTCATGACCATCGTCAATAATACCGATGTGGCGGATCGCCTGGTTGGTGCGGATGCGGACTTTGCCAATGTGGTGGAAATCCATGAATCCTACATGCTGGAAGAAGGCGAAATGGGCGACATGGAAGGCATGGGGCAGGACGAGGAAGGTGGCATGGAAGGCATGAGCGATGTCATGGGCATGCGTCCCGTTGATGGCGTAGACGTGCCTGCTGGTGGCGAGGCTGTCCTCCAGCCCGGCGGCTATCACATCATGCTGATTGATTTTAACGAGGAACTTGAGGTTGGCGGTACAGCAACCGTTACGCTGATCTTTGAAAGCGGCATGACCCTGGAGGTCGAGGCCCCGGTCCAGATGATGGCGGGCGAATAATCAGAATCTCATAACTACCGGAAGTGGGGGGGCTTTTGCCCCCCCTTTTTGTTGCCCCGTGTGTCATCCTCCCGTAAGATCATACTATGAACTGAAACGGTAACCGGAAGCGAAACAGGATGACGACGATTACCCCGCCTCTACGGAAGAAGGTCGCCCTTGCGCTGGATGGTGGCGGCATCAAAGGGATCATGGTGGCGCGCGCGCTGGTCGTGTTTGAGGAAGCCCTGGGCCAGCCGCTGAATGAGGTCGTCGATATGGTGGTCGGTACGTCCACCGGGTCGATCATTGCCGCGGGGCTGGCGCTCAGGATGTCGGCCAAAGAGATATTTGAACTCTACCAGTCACTTGGTGCCCGCATCTTCCCGCGCTCATGGCGCACGCTTCCGCTCATCGATATGCTGGTGCCGTATCGATACCCCGCAGAACCGCTCGAAGCTGTGCTGAAGGAGACGTTCGGTGATGTGACACTGGGTGAACTGAATCTCCAGCGGCCAGATTTCAGCCTGATCGTGACTGCAACGGATGTCTACGCCAACAAAACGCGCTTCATCAAATCGTACAAAAAACGCTACAGTCACTGGATGATCCGTGACCTGCTGCGGGCCAGTGCCGCCGTGCCGACCTACTTCCCTGTATTTGAACACAGCTATACTTATGCGGGCCTGCCGCCCAACCCGGAAGAATACTGGATACCGGAGCCGCGTGTGTGGGTCGATGGCGGGGTGGGGTCGTACTCCAACCCGTGCTATATGGCGGCCTACGAGATCGCCTATGGGCTGGCGGCTGAGGGCTGGGACATGGGCGATACCACGTTGATCAGCCTCGGCACCGGGCGCGACCCGCTGCAAAAATCGTGGAGTAAACTGACGCGGAACTTTCGCCGCCAGCCAACGCACATGGCCGGGCCGGAGTGGATTCTACCGACGATCCAGATGTTTATGCTGGAGGCTGATTACCAGCAGATGAGGCTGGTGCGGCACTTCTTTGTCGATTCAGTGCCGATGCCGGGTGGTGCGCTGGATTTCCGCCGCTACAACATCGAGTTCGCCGAGCCGATTGGCCCTGACGATGTGAACATGATGGATAAGCTCACGGCCTACGGGGAAGACCTCGGCTGGATGATCCTGCAGAACATGCAGGAGGATATCGGTGAGTTTGGCCGGGCGGGTCAGAAATCCGCGCAGCTTACCTATACCGTGTTTAATCGCGGGGCGACCTCTGGCCCGGTTAAGGACCGGACCGCTCAGGATGATGAGACCTGATCCCAGGTCGGTTTAAGGCGCTCATAGGTGGTGTCTATCCATTCGGGGATGGTGCGCGTCTCACCGACGACGGTCAGGAAGTTGGTATCGCCCGACCAGCGCGGCACCACATGCTGATGCAGATGCCCGGCCACACCAGCCCCCGCTGCGGACCCCATATTAATGCCGATGTTGAATCCCTGTGGGTGGAAGGCTTGCTTGAGTACAAGAACTGCCGTCCGGGTGAAGGCCATGATCTCGGCCAGTTCCTCCTCGGCCAGGTCGGTCAGGTCGGAAACATGGCGATACGGGATGATCATCAGGTGCCCGTTGTTGTAGGGGTAGAGGTTCATGATGGCATAGCAGGTTTGCCCACGTGCCAGCACATAATCGCTGTGGGGGCCGTCGTCGTGTTCCTTGCCGCAGAAGATGCAGCCAGGTCCAACGCCTCCTGATGGCCTTTCGCCCATCAGGTAGGGCATACGCCAGGGGGTCCAGAGATGTTTCATGAGGGAGGGTGTCCTTTTGCTGTGATGCGTGGCCTGATTGTAAACCCATGGTTATCGTGCGGCAATGCCTGCTGTCGCACGATAGAGTGAATACATCTCCTGTTGCATGGTGTATACTAAATTATCTGAGCAGTTACCTGATAGATTATAATAACCTGGGAAACCTGAATGCTGAACGCGCGCATCCTGCTGGTTGAAGACGAAGAATCCCTCCTTCTGGGCATCCGGGACCTGCTGGAACTGGAAGGATATTCGGTGGTGACGGCCTCCAATGGCAAGGAGGCGCTCAAGCGCCTCGGCGAGATGGAAAAACGGCTCGACCTGATCATTTCCGATATCCGTATGCCGCTGATGGATGGCTATCAACTGCTTGAAGAAGTGCGCGGTATGCAGGAGTGGGTGTCGATCCCGTTCATCTTCCTGACAGCCCGTGGCGAGCGTGAAGACGTGCATGCCGGGCGGCTTAAAGGGGCTGATGATTACCTGATCAAACCGTTCGATAACACCGATCTGCTGGTTTCGGTGAAGTCCTGCCTGTCACGTAATCAGGCTATCAACGCGGCGGCGGAGTCGCGTATGGGTGTTCTGCGGCATCGCATCCTCGATATGATCAACCATGAATTCCGTACACCGCTGAGTTATATCGTGGCCTACGCCGACCTCATGAATACCTCCGAGGCGTTCGAGCATTCTGCTGAACTGCGCCAGTATGTTTCCGGTATTGTGACGGGCAGCGAGCGTCTAATGCGGCTGATCAGCAGTTTCCTGCTGCTGGCTGAACTGGAAAGCGGCCACGGCCAGCGCTTGTTTCAACTGCGGGCAGGCCGTGTTGATGACCTGCCCAAACTGGTTGAAAATGCCATCCATGAGACGGGGGAGATGGCCCATCAGTTCACCGTGACAGTGCAGCATGACGCACCGGACTCCCTGCCAGCAGTGTGGGGTGACGAGACCTACCTGTCACTGGCGATCAGGCATCTGCTGGAGAACGCCATCAAGTTCTCAACCCGGCAGGCCGAGTCCGTTGTGAGGATCAGGTTGTATCAGCCCAACCCCGGCACGATCTCCATTGAGGTTGTTGATTACGGCCAGGGCATCCCCCCGGAGTTCATGGATCAGCTATTTGAGATGTTCTTCCAGGCGCAGCGGGAGGAGTATGAGCAGCAGGGCATTGGCGCGGGGCTGGTGATCCTGCGTCATGTGGCTGACCTGCATGGCGGCAGTATCGACGTGCAAAGCAAAGAGGGTGAGGGTAGTACGTTTACGTTGTCTATACCGGTAATGGAAGCGGAGAAATGATAGATATATTACAGCCTGTGTTGGATGCAATTTTGCCTGATGTGGTGCTGTTGGTCCTGGTGATAGGGACGTGGATCGCCATCAGTGCGTTATATGTGCCGGGCAGCGGTGTTCTTGAAGGGGGCGCTGTCGCCGTGCTGGCAGTGGGGGCCGCGTTGGCCCTGCTGACCGATGCGCAGATAGTTGGCCTGATTCTGTTTGGCCTGACGATACTGCTATTTATGGCGCAGGTGCTGTTGAAGCGTGCCTTATGGCTGGTGGTGCTGGGCTTTGGCGGGCAGGTGCTGGCCTCGACGCTGCTGTACCCGGCTGATGACTGGCCCAGCGTGTGGGCGCTCCTGCTGCTGAATCTTGCAGGGCTGGTGTATCACCAGGTGATCATCCAGCCGGGTCTCAGTATTCAGACCCAGCGCAGCATGTTGGGTGATGACAGCCTTGCCGGGGAAGTGGCACAACTGACACGGCGTGCTGACCCGGTCGGCACGGTGCATCTGCACGGCGAGACATGGCAGGTGTTGGCGGCTGCACCACTGGGCGAAGGTGCCTGGGTCCGTGTGACCGGGCGAGACGGCCTGCGTTTACGGGTCGAACCGCTGGATGGCCCACCGTCGTTTGAGCCGGGCAGCGGGCGTTCTCCGTTCTTCTCACTGAACCGCCGCGATCTGTTCGGCCTGCTGCTGCTGGCCTTGGGCATGATCGTGCTGGTCATACTGGGCAGCATCAACCTGACGGTGATGCTGGTTGCCGCCGGGGTTCTGCTGGTGGTCGGGGTGGCGCTCAGTGTGCTGGCCGGACGTGACACCCTGCCAGCGGCTGATTAGCCTGCCCGGTGGCTGGAATCAAAAACGCCCCGTTTGCGCGGGGCGTTTTCTGTTTTGCGGTGGACTATCCGCCTATTCCTCAACGGGGCCTTCGGGCAGGATGCCGGTGCCCAGGAAGTAATCCAGCCAGATGAACGCCAACGCTGCCATCGGCAGGATGGTGAAGGCCACAAAGACCGGGTCATAATTGTGGAAGCCAGCCGTGCCCGGACCCCAGGTCAGGTTCAGAAGCCCGAACGTGGCGAACAGCATCCCCACGCCAAATGCCAGTGAAAGAACCACAAGAAGGGTACGCCGAAAGCCGATACTCATCGTTTCCTCCTGGACAAAAACCGGGCTGTGCCGGTGGATGGATTAATCATAGCATCCGGATTTTAACGTGGATGTTCAGGCACAGCAAAAACGGCTTTTCCTGTCGGATTTAGCCCCTACAGGTCGCGGCGGTTAAAGACCAGCACCGCCCCCGCCAGCAGACCGAGGGTGTACAGCCCTGCGTAGACAAGGAAGACGGTGTTGGGCTGGCTGGCCCCGAAGCCGCCCGGCCCAAATGCACCAAGTAAGCCGGAAAACCCCGGCGGCAGCATCAGGTTCGACCCATAGCGCCACAGCGCCTCGGCGGGCATGATCAGGCTGGAGATAATGCCGATATTCACGACCACCTCGCTGCCGAATTCCGCGCCGATCTGCTCCATCGTCCCGCCGATATAGGCCAGCGAATACAGCATAAACACGGTGATTCCGTTGGCGAGGGTCGGCATGATGGCACTGCCGAAGATTGTCAGGCTGAGCGTCGCCAGCCCCTGCAAGGCCATCACCGCCATAATGCCAGGCGGGTTATACGGCTCAAAGCCGCTGAGGAGGTAGGTCACCAGCATAATGCCGCCCGTCAACAGCATACTGAACAGCGTCACCATGATCGCATAACCCAGCCACTTGCCGAGTATGATCTGCCAGCGGTGCAGCGGCTTGGCTGCGATGGCGTGAATGGTATCGGTGCTGAGTTCCCCGGAGACGCTGCCGACTGCTGAGAGCAGTGTCGTGACGATCACGAGGAAATTGGCGACGAACATCGCCATGGTCAGCATGGTTGACGCAAACGATTTTTGCAGCGTAGCGATGCTGCTGGCCTGCGGCATGGTGCGCTCAATGTCGCGCATCAGGTAATGCAGGCCGATGCCGTACAGCACCAGGAAGGCCAGCCCCAGCCCCACACCGATCCACAGTAGGCGGCGGCTGCTGGCCTCACGCAGGGTCAGTTTGGTCATGGTGCTGATGGGGGCAAAGATGGGGGCGAAGTTCACAGTCACTGGGCGGCCTCCTCGTTGGGCGTCTCGTTGATGATCTGCACAAAAAGCTCCTCAAGTGAGAAGCGGTGCGGGGCAAGCTGGTAAACCGCAAGGCCCTGCCCCACCAGCCACGCATTGAGGCCGGGGATATGGCTCTCATCCGGCACGGTGAGCATGACCTCACGCTCACTGGTCTGCTCGATCCGGTCCCCCCACGGCTCAAGGTCCGTGAGCAGACCGTCAGGCACATGCCCCAGCCGCAGGTGCAGCCGGATCAGCCCGCCGACGAGGTCCTCTATCGAGCCGGAGCGCAGCACGCGGCCCTGCCGGATGAACGCGACACGGTCACAGGTGGCCTCGATCTCGCCCAGCAGGTGTGAGTTAAGAAATACCGTGGCACCTTCCCCGCGTGCCTCACGGATCACATCCCGAACCAGCAGGCGGCCAAAGGGGTCCAGGCCGGAGGTTGGCTCATCGAGGAACACCAGTGCCGGGCGGGGCAGCAGTGCCATTGCCAGCCCCACACGTTGAAGCATGCCCTTGGAGTAGAATTTCAGGCGCTGCCCGGCGGCATCAGCCAGCCCGACGCGCTCCAGCAGTTTCCCGGCGCGTGCGGTTCGGTCGGCTTTGTCCATACCGTACAGTTCCCCGTGAATATCGAGGAACTCGCGGCCAGTCATCCATTCATGGAAACGGAAATTCTCCGGTAGAAAGCCCACCTTATCGCGGGCGGCAGGTTGATCGATGGTGGTGCCGAGCAGTGTCCCGTGGCCGCTGGTTGGGTGGACCAGCCCCAGCAGCATCTTGATCGAAGTCGTTTTACCCGCGCCGTTTGGCCCCAGGAAGCCAAACACCTCACCCCGTGGAACGGTGAGGGTCAGCCCGGCAACGGCGATCTTGCGCTCGTTGAACACTTTGCGCAGTTCAAACGTCTGGATAGCTTGTGTGGTCATGGCCCCTCAATGTGAAAGGGGCAAGGTGGTACGACCTTGCCCCACGGGTCAACAGCAGTTTACTGGAGTGAGTTAGCGATGCTCAGAATATTGATGATATTCCCGTTTTCGGCGGTCATCATGTAGATGATGCCATCCTTCTGCCACATCACACCGGCACCGCCGGAGTTCCATTCCTCGTTTTCCTCATCATAGAAGTCCTGCCCGGTGAATGCCAGCCCGGTCACCCCATCGACTTCGACCTCCTGGATCGATTCCATCTGGTTGGCCGGGATGGGCAGTACCAGCGTGGTGGTCCAGTCGATGGAGCCGCTCATGCGGGCGGCCTCCTCCGGGGACATGCCCATGAGCTGGAGCATGGCGAGGCCCAGCGCCTCGACATCGACATCGTCCGGCGCTTCTATCAGCGGGCTGGGGCCTTGGAACAGCATCACGCCGTCGGCTTCGTAGGTCACACCGATATCACCAAAGGTCTGGATGGTGAAGGTCTGCCCTTCGATATTCGCGGGCAGCATGTCGGGGTCCATATCAAGCCCGGCGAACACCAGCCGCAGGTCCTCGATGGAGGGCGCATATTCGGCGGTGCTGCCATCGGTCACGATGATCGAGGTCGGCGCAGCGAACCCGGCAGGCAGGCGCGGCGTGAACCCGACCAGCGCGGCGGCTTCCTCTAGCGTGGCGGCCTCAACAGGCTCACCCCGCTCCTCAATGCTGTTCACCTCACCGAAGTAGAAATCCTCATCGATCAATTGGTCAATGGCCTCAAGTCGATTTTCATCCACCTCAACTACAACGAACCGTTCGACCCGGAACATCCCCAGTAAATCACTGGCAAAGGCCCGGACGGGTGCGAGGGTGAACAGGCCGATCAGAACGACCAGGGCGGCCAGGCCAGCGGCAATCTGGCGGGCCTGCTTGCTATTTAACACGGTCATCACAAAAGTCTCCTTAGGGGGTGATTGGGTTTGCTGGAGCCGAGCGAGGGCGCGACGGGTATCCGGCAGGGCATGGCTGGCTGGGGCCAGGGTTACCAGCGCCGCACGCACCGCATCGCGCTCGGCCTGAACGGTTTGCAGGCGGGCGGCATCGGCAGGTGAGGCGGCCAGATGATCCCGGTATGAGCGTAAAAGCTTCCTCGGAAC
>CAYMGV010000073.1:0-13916 GCA_964390105.1 uncultured Anaerolineae bacterium
TCCAGCGTGGCGGTTTCCTGCGCCAGCTTGTGCGGGCGGCGGCGCGGCAGCGGCGTGATCATCGGACCGATGCGCACGCGCTCGGTCACGGCGGCGATGGCCCCCATCACAATCCACGGGTCGAGTACCACACCCTGCGCCGGGCTGCGGTTGACGTGATCCCACAGGAACACGCCATCCCACCCGGCAGCCTCGGCCTCAACGGCCAGGGTCAGCACGGTTTCGGGGTCACCAAAGCGGTTGAAGTTGGGCAGGAAGACGCCGTATTGGGTTGCGCTGCTCATTGGATGTCCTTTGGTAACTCAAACTCGGTGTTCATGGTGATGGGCATCGTGCGTCTCCCCGGCCCCGCCTGAGTGTGGATATACCCTCATCATAGCAGAAAACTTCAAAACGCAATGGCTTATTCAAGGCAATTGAAGCAAAACCATGCCCATTTACCCCCGCCCTAGACATCTCCAGCCGTGCCCACTATACTCAACGTCAGACACAAAATGCCCACCCCCTCTCCCCGGAGCGCCATCAGTTATGATCATCAGCCAGATCGCCCTGCACGTTAAGCTCGATCAGGTTGCGCCGTTTAAGGCGGCCACCATCGATAAAGTGCAGAAAACCCGGCAGGAGCCGGGCTGCATCCGTATTGAACTCTACCAGATGGCGGACGATCCGCAGATGTTTACGCTCTTTGAGATCTACGAGGATGATGCCGCGCTGCATCATCACATGGCCGCGCCGTACTTCATCGATTGGAAGCAGGCCACCCGTGAGATGTTCGCCTCACCGGGCTACGGCGAACAATATCACGCGGTGGACCCGACATGGGATCATCTGCGTGATGCCGCCTACGGCGCGTGATTAAGATCGGGGCGGGTAAGATCATCCTCCTCATTGAATCCCAAGCTGTTGTGCCCCCCATTTGACCCCAGCCCCTATACCTCCACGTACAGCATGCCATCTTCCTCGGTGACGGGGTACGTGGTCAGCGGTTTGGGGTCGATGCCGAGTTTCAACAGTGAACGCGACCAGCCGGGCAGTTCGATACCGGCCAGCCCGCGCACCCAGTCGAGGTTCTCGCCGCTGCACACATCAAACTCGGAGTTATGCCACGGGCAGATGATCGTCGTGCCCTCGACCTTGCCACCGGAAATCGGCAGGGGCAGGTGGGCGCATCGATTGGCGATCGCGCACACGCCTTCCGGTGTCGCAACGACGGCGACTGTCACATTGCCCACCTTCACGGTTTTGATCTCCCCCTGCGTGAAGTCACTTGCTGTGCCTATTGGATACTTTGCCATAGTGCGGCTCCTTTATTCGCTGTCTGCTTATCATATACCATAGGAAAGTGCCTGTTAATCGTGCGGCGCAGCCTTCTGTGCTGCGTTTAACGCCCCTCGTGTGTGCCCCCGTTGTGGTTGCGACAAGTGAGTTTATATCCCCTCCGGCAGGTCCAGCAGCATACCGTCCCAGTTCTCGGCGTACCAGATATCGTGATTGCACATGGCGGTGATCACCCCCGCATTGCCGACCTGGTGGCGATGGGCAAATTCCATTGTGACGTTGCTCAGCACGTACGGCAGGCAGGCCATATACAGCCCGCCGTGACCCACCACCAGTACGCGGGCATCCGGCTCATCAGTGTAGGTTGCCATCAGCATATCGACAAAGGCGCGGAAGCGCTGGCGCATCTCGGTCAGGCTTTCGCCGCCGGTGATCCTGGCGTGCGGGTTATGCTCAATGAACCATGTGCGGATCAGGTGTGTGTACTGTGTCCATGCGGCGGTATCGGAGCGTCCTTCGAGTTCCCCGGCGTGATGTTCCCGCAGCCACGCCACCGGCTGGATGGGCAGACCCACCGCCGCGCCGATCAGCCCGGCAGTCTGCATCGCACGTTTGAGATCGCTCGAATAAAGTGCGGTGTAGGGCAGGTCTTCCGCAAGCGAGAGAGCCAGCTTCATGACTTGCTGATGGCCCTCCGGGGTCAGTTCGTGCGTGTCTTCGGGCCGGTTCGAGAACACATTAGCGACGTTGTTATAAGCAAGGCCATGACGGATAAACCAGATGCGCATCAAAACACTCGTTACCGGGCAGAGGGCAGGGAGACAATGGCGGTGACACCACCGGCGGCTTCCTCGCGCAGGGCCAGCGTGCCGCTGTTAGCCTCGATCAGGGCACGGGCCACGAACAACCCCAGCCCCAGCCCACGCATGACGGAGCCATCATCGAGCTTGGTGGTGAAGCTCGGCGAAAACAGTTTGCCGGTATCAGGCCTGGGCAGGTTGCCATGCTGATTATGCACGGCGATGCGCACCTGCGACGAGGACGCCAGCGCACCGATCTTGATCTCACGGCGGGGGATAGGCTGGCTTTGCTCGGCTTCCATTGCGTTGATCAGGATGCTGCGTAAAGCGCGCCCGACCTGGCTGCGGCGTGCCTTCAGGTTGGGCAGTCCGTTGAGCAGGTGCATCTCGATGCGGTACTGCCCCGTCAGCCCCGCGACCTGGACATGGGCCAGCGATTCGGTGATGATCTCCCGAACAGTGAAGGTGGTCATGTTTTCTTCGGAGATGTTCAACACGCGAACGGTTTCCATCACCCGCTCGATACGGGCCGCTGACTTCTCAATCATCTCGATCTTGTGGCGCAGGTCGCCGGGGTCCGGGTCGGTGAGTGCCAGCAGTTCAAGGTTCAATTTGATGATCGACAGCGGGTTGTTGATCTCATGCAGCAGCCCCTGTGACAGGTCGCGCAGCATATCAAGCTGGGCGTTGGCGTATTGCTGGCGATGGTGACGCAGCAGCGCGGCGTACCGCTGTGCCAGTTCAATCGCTGCGGATTGGCTGGCACGCTGTTCACGGCTGCGTGCCACGGCATCGCTGACCTTGGTTCGCAGGGTTTCAACTGAGACCGGTTTTTCGAGGAAATCATACGCCCTGCCGCGCAGGGCCGAAATAGCACGCTCGGTATTGGGGAAGGCCGTCACGATGATCACCGGGATCATACGGCGCGGGTCAAGATCATGCAGCAGGTCCAGCCCGTTCTCGCTGCCGGGCAGCATCACATCCAGCAAAACCACGTCCGGCGTTTCCTGCGCGAGATGCGCGCGGGCTTCATGGACATTGCTGGCGATGGTGAGCTTGTAGTCTTTCAGGATGTGTTGTAATAGCTGCACAAAACCGGGATCATCCTCGATGACCAGGATGTGAGGTTGCACAGAGGTCATTTCCATACCGGTATCGTTCCCCCTCAGCCGGTGGCCTGCCGCCTTCCATTACAGTATACCCGATCCTGTGATGTGTCCCCCTGTCTCTTTTACAGGTGCGAAAAAACGACCCCCACCCCCTGACGCGGAGGGAGGGGGTCAGGGGGTTGGGGGTCGTTAGCTACCGGGTGAACAGGCCGCAGGTGCCATGCTGGCTGAACGTGACGGAGAAGGTCTCACCGGAGGCCGCGCTCATGCTCACATCGCGGGCGGTCCAGCCCTGTGTTTCGGCGGTCCAGCATGCCACGGCAAGTTCATCGGGGTTCCAGCCTGCACAGCCGGGGAAGTTCGCCAGGTCGATCTGGCGGGTGCCCCAGCTATCAATGGAGAAGATGCTGCACGCAAAGATATAGGATGTGTCCGTCTCCCACGGGGTATTGTACATATAGCTGGTCCCAGGCACGGTCGGGTCGATGGGCAGCACGGCACTGCTGCTGGCATCGACGCCGGGGATGCTGCACATACGGGTAAACGTACCGGTGCCAAGCTGGCATTCATACTGGCCGGGGCAGGTTTCGGTGTCGAACTCACAGCCGACCCCCAGCCACGACGCCTCGCGCGAGGTGCCATCCCAGTCCCAGTTGTCACCAACACGCGCCGGTTCTTCATCGAGGCAGCCCAGTTCTTCATACTGCAACTCGTCCTGCTGCTCCCAGCAGGTGTAATCGCCATAGGGATATTCCGTGGGGCCACAGGCACTCAAGGCCAGAACGACGATCAGCGCCAGTAATATCCACGCGATACGCGGGAATTTCATATTCATCGTCTCCTCTAAATCTGTCATACCGATTGCGATCTCCCATTGTACAGGTTTGCTGGCGCGAGGCAAGCAGCGCATGATGTACCGGCAGCGACTCGCTCATGCGCCAGGTTGCGCGTGCCCCATCGACGTGCCACACTCAACCTGACGTACGCCGGATGTGAGAGAGATGGCAAATGGAAGAACGCATGGCCCGCTTCATCGCGGGGTTACGGGCAAGCGGCGTCCGCATCTCGATTGCGGAGAGCATGGACGCATGGCGCGCCACCGGCCTGATGGGCATTACCGACCGCGAAGTCTTCCGGCTGGGGCTGCGTGCCACGCTGGTCAAGGACGGTCACGACCTGCCCACCTTCGATGAGCTGTTCCCGATGTACTTCGGCACCGGGGCACCGCCCCTGCTCAACCCGCAGGCCGAACTCAGCCCCGAAGAACAGGACATGCTCAACGAGGCCGTGGACGACTTCGCCGGGGACCTCGCCGAACTGCTCAACTGGCTGTTCAGCGGCGAAGGCCCCACCGACGAAGACCTGCAAAATCTCGCCGACCGCGCCGGGATGCAGCATGCCGACAGCATGTACCAGCAGCAGTGGTACGCCCGCCGCATGCAGCGCCTACTCAACTGGGACCGCCTGCAGGACGTACTCGACATGATCTTCGAGATGCTGGCCGAGATGGGCATGGACCCGCAGACCATCGCCCAGCTTCGCGAACAGGTCGGCGACAACATGGACGCGCTCGAAGGGCAGCTCAATGAGACGGCTGGCGAACGCATCCGCGATAACATGGTCGATAATTACCAGTCACGTCGGGACAACCTCCCCGACCTGATGGACCGTTCAATTAACAGCCTCGACCAGCACGAAATGGATATCCTGCGTGACCAGGTACGGCGCATCGCGGCCCGCCTGCGCAGCCGGGCGGCCCTGCGCCAGAAGCGCGGTAAAAAGGGCAAACTCGATGCCAAGGCCACCATCCGCGCCAACCAGCGCTACGGCGGCGTGCCGATTGAGATCAGGAAGCGCAAGAAGCGCCTCAAGCCCCGGCTGGTTGTCATCCTTGATGTCTCAACCTCCATGCGTCCCGTCGCGGAGTTCTTCCTGCGGCTGCTGTATGAACTCCAGGATACCGTGCATAAGACACGCTCGTTTGCCTTCATCGACCACATGGAGGAAGTCACGCCCGATATGAAGTCGATGGGCATTGAGTCCGCCGTCAACAGCGTGCTGACCAAGCTGCCGCCCGGCTATTACTCCACCAACCTCGGGGCCAGCCTCGATGACTTCCAGAAGCAGTTCATGGATTCGGTCGATACGCGCACCACGGTCATTGTGCTGGGCGATGGCCGCAACAATTACAACAACCCGCGCACCGATATCTTCGAGGAGATCGCGCGGCGTTCACGCCGTACCATCTGGATGACGCCGGAGTTCCCGGCCCAGTGGGGCACCGGCGACTCCGACATGCTGCACTATGCACCCCTGTGTCATGACGTGTACCAGGTACGCAACCTCAACCAGCTCGCCGACGCCGTGGATCATATGCTGGGGGGGTGACGCTCCCGGTTGATATGGTGAACAGGCTATCTCACTCAAAATTGCCCCGAACACGGGGTCATTTTGAGTCCCACATCCTCCTGTCAATGGCTGCGGATGGCTGCGGATGGCTGCGGCGCTATCACACTGATAACAACCCTGTAATGGTAGGGCCTCTACCCATACGGAAGTTCACTGTGGCGGGGTATCCTGGGGGTAGATTTTAATGTAATTTTAATGAATGGTGATAGGGTCATGAAGCGCATTCTCGCAGGTGCGGCACTGATACTGGCATTGAGCATGGGGTTGACCGGCATGAGTGGCGGCTTACCGGCTGAAGCGGCAGTCATGCCCCTTGCGGGTTCGCCGGTCTCCATCAAACCCGTGCAATCGGGCGCGGGCTGGGACCACCCGGACCTGACCTATCGCATCGAGAACTGCCCGGCTTCCATGGCCTGCTGGCCTGCCCACACCATTATCCGTGGGGCCTTTGCGGACTGGGACGAGGTCAGCGGGCTGACCCTGGCCGAAGTAACCGGCGAAGCCGATATCGTGGTCCGCTGGGCAACCGGGACTTTCATCGAGGGCTACAGCTTCGATGGCCCGGGCGGCTACCTGGCTTTCGGCGTCCTGCCCACCGGCACACGCGGCGAGTTCAACGGGGACATCTTCTTTGATGACGCTGAGAACTGGGTCGCTGCACCGACGGGGGCCGGGTATCCGGCTGAGATCACCCTGTACAGCGCGGCGGTCCATGAGATCGGCCACGCGCTGGGGCTGAGGCACTCCGGCCATCGCTCAAGCGTGATGTACCCGCGCTACCGTGAAACTCTCGACGGCCTCGGCACAGCGGATATTGAGGCCATTCAATCCCTTTATGGATTACCGTAGCCGCTGAACACTGGCGGCAAACGATACGCTTCCTTTCTCTCCTCCTTCTGATGAACAGCGGCCCCCGGCGTAGGGCCGCTGTTCGTTTGGTATTCCCCCCATCCGCACTATACTTCAGGCAGTTACAGGGAGAAAGAGAGATGATTGTGACATCGCGGCGGTTTGTCATGGCGGCGGTTTTATTACTGCTGCCCACGCTGGCGGACAGGTCGGCGTTCGTGACGCTCAACCGCACCCCCTAACCATTTCAAAACGGTTAGAATCTGTGCGTAAGCCCGCTCAATGACCCGCTTTAAGTGGTGAAAACTGGCGGGGCCATGTAGACTCTACCTGTCACCCCGGTTTTGGATCGTCCATAACAGGGGCATCACGGCGCGGGGGAACCCCCGCGGCTTTTGTATGAGGTACGGAAAGACAGATGTACAAACAGATTCAAAAAACGCTGGACTGGGGCGTCAAGTTTGCCAGTTTAGCGATTACGGCCCCGGCGACGTGGGTCGTCGCCACGGAGTTGTTCAGCGATATCGAAAGTGCATTCATGCTGTTCATCATGCGGTTTGCCGCCGTCTTCCTGATCGAAGGTGTGCTGCTCTCCAACTGGCTGCTGCTTGAATTCGATACCAAGGCTACCCCGGAAATCAAAGCCCGCTACGCCATCACCGCGCTGACGATGTACGTCGCGCTGGCGGTCATCGGCTTCCGCCATGAAGGCCCCACCGGCATCGTATTCCGTGTGGCCCTGCTGGCCGCGCTGATCGGCTCCGGCTGGGATACCTATGTCATGACGTGGCAGCGCGCCACCCGCAACGTGGACCGTTCCGCGCAGAACGCCCGCAAGGTCAAACGCCATGCGCGCAAGCTCTCGATCACGGAAGCCATCACCCGGCGCGAATCAGACCATTATGCCGAGCTGGCCCTGATCGATGCAGAAGGCACCGCCAAGCTGGAACAGCATCAGCTCTATGGCAAGCGCCTCATCGCGGAAGTGCGTGTCGAGGATAAGGGCCAGATGAAGCGTATCCTCGAACAGGATGAACAATTCGATCAGTTAACGACCGGCTCACAGGCGAGTGAGAACGGCAAAAAAAAACTGACGCAGCCATCCTCGCAGAGTTCAGTGGCAGCGGCACAGCTCCCGTCAGCGCCAGCGGCCCCGGCTCCGGCGGCTCCGGCGGCTCCGGTAAGCGATCCGAAGGAAAGCGGAACTATCGAATTCGAGGAGCCGCAGGAGGAGACGGCATCCGAGACCGGCGACCACCAGCTGATACAAGGCATATTGGACGCTTTCGAGGAAGAACCTAGGCTGACGCAGCAGCAGCTCGCGGATAAGCTGGGGTCATCTCGAAGCACCATCGGCAAGCTGGTGCGGGAGATGCGTGACGATGGCACGGTGGTCAAGGAAGGTCGCGCCCATTATCCCGGTTATATATACGATGAGATGATGGAAAAAGAAGCGCGGCGCAAGCGCAAATAAGCAGGCAGTGATAAAAACAGCGGGGGCCATCGGCCTCCGTTTTATTTCCAGGGCCTGCGAGGATTGGGGGGGCATCCGCGTAAAACCTATACAGATATACAGGGCACATGCGGCCCGGCAGGGGTTAAACTTTCGCATATAGATGACGTTTTATAGAATACAGTTGCCGGTTTCGTAACAAGCGGGTGATCACGATTTAAACCCGCAGGGCACAATGCCATGAGTACCCAACAATTGTTGGTGGGCCTGCTGCCATACCTGCTATCCGTCTTACTAATCGCCATCGCCGCGTCATTTCTGTGGCCGCGCCGCGATAAGACCGCTGCCGCGATCTACCTGCTGCTGATGGCGGGCGAACTACTGTGGGGTATCGGGTACATCTTTGAACTCGCCGCCATGTCGCTTGAGGGCAAGGTCTTCTGGGATATGGTGCAGTGGCCGGGCGTCATGCTGGTCATCAACATGATGCTGCTGTTTGCCCTGCGCTATACCGGGAGACGGGTCACGCGGGGGATGGAGATCGCGCTGTTTGGCAGTGTGGCGGTGATTACCGTGCTGGCCCTCACGTATCAGCAGCACGATCTGCTCATCGTAGACCCTCACATCATCCCCAACCAGCCGTTCAACCTCCTGACCTACGAGTTCACGCCGCTGGTGTGGGGCATTACTGTCTATACAATCGGGGTAGTCACAGCGATGGGGTACCTGCTGCTGCGCCATGCGGGGCGTACCACCGGCATCCAGCGTGAGCAAACCCTGATCCTCGCGGCAGGGCTGATCCTGCCCGCCGTGACCTGGTTTGGTGGCAGTGCCGCCGGGATCACCCTGACCAGCAGCCGCGATATCGGCCCATTGGCGTTTGCCATCAGCAACGGGATCATCACATGGGGCCTGCTGCGCTTCAGCCTGTTCCGCGTGGTGCCGATTGCGCACAACCGCATCATCGAGACGATGCAGGACGCCGTCATCGTGCTGGACCCGAAAGGCGTCATTGTGGAGAGTAACCCGCCGGGGCTTGCATGGCTGAATCTGACGCAAAGCTCGTTTTTCGGCACCGCGCTTGATGACCTCGACACAGCCCAGGCACGCACCCTGTGGGCTCACCTCAACAAGGGCAGCACGAAACCGGAGATCACGGTAGGCGAGCGTATTTATCAACTCGATGTGAGCCATATCACCGGGCGGCGCGGGCGCAGCCTGGGGCACCTGGTCCTGATCCGTGACATTACCGATGCCCGGCAGATCGCCCGGCAGTTGCAGCAGCGTGCGGAAGCCCTGCAGGAGATCAACCGCAACCTGGATTCCGCGCGTGAATCGGCGGAGCAGGCCCGCCTGCGGGCCGAGGAAGCCGACCGCATGAAGTCGCAGTTCCTCGCCTCGATGAGCCACGAACTCCGGACGCCGCTCAATGCCATCCTGAGCTTCAACAAGCTGATGCAGATGGGCACATTCGGGCCGCTGACCTCGGAGCAGAGTGAGTACCTCGGCAAGATGCAGGGAGCCAGCGAACACCTGCTGTCACTGATCAACGACGTACTCGATATCACCAAGATACAATCCGGCATGCTGGAGCTGTTCATCGAAGATGACTTTGATGCGAACCATGAACTGCAAGACATTGCCCAGGTTGCCCGCAACACGCTGGGGGACAAGCCCGTGCAGGTCGAGGTGACCGTGGACGAGCACATGCCCATGATCCCGTGTGATAAACGGCGCATCCGGCAGGTGCTGCTGAATCTCGTCTCAAACGCGGTCAAATTCACGCATGAGGGGCACATCCGGCTGACCCTATGCCACGAGAACGACGAGGTCCGGTTCGAGGTCAGTGATACGGGGCCGGGCATTGAGCCGGAAAAGATGACAATTATCTTTGAACCGTTCATCCAGTCGCAAACAGGCATCAAACATGCGGGGGGTACCGGGTTAGGGCTCGCGATCTCGCGCCAGTTGGTCGAAATCCACGGGGGAAAGCTGTGGGTCGAGAGTGTGCTTGAACATGGGGCATCGTTTTATTTCACCATACCACTGAACCAGCGGGCGACAGCCAATAAGGGGTAAGCTGATGATTGCCGACCATGCCTATCTTTACGTGGAGGATGACCCACTAAGCCGCGAGGCGCTCGCCCTCACCATGCGACGCGTCCTGCATGTCGAGCAGTTTGCCCTGCTGGAGGACAGCCACGATTTCATCAGTCGGGTGAAGGCACTGGCGTTCAAACCGGATGTCTTCATGCTGGATATCCACATGCAGCCCGATGATGGGTTTGAGATGCTGCGCCAACTGCGTGCGCACCCCACCTATAAGGAGACTTGCATCATTGCGCTGACAGCCAGTGTCATGAACGAGGAGATCGAGATGCTGCGCAGCGCGGGCTTTGATGGCATCATCGGCAAGCCCATTGATATTGAGACCTTCCCGTCACTGCTGGGGTCCATCCTCGATGGAAACCCGACCTGGTATGTAGGAAGCTGAAGGCTGGTATATGACGGCAAACATGCCTCAACAGGAATGGCTGAAAGCGCTGGTGAGTGAATACGCCCACCAGCAGCAGGCTATGCCGCAGCAGGTTGTGCAGATGGGCAAACAGGCAGCACCCGGCCTGATCACCCTGATCGATGGGGGCGACCGTACCCTCGCGCTGGCGGCAGCCCGCCTGTTGTGTGGCATCATCTACGAGGGGCAGCTTGAGGACCTCGTGCATGTGCTGCGCTCGCCAGACCCCCTGATCGCCGGTATCGCGCTCAAGGCCCTCAAAACCCGGGGGCACGCGGGCATCAAGGCCATGATCACGCAGTTCTGTGAGACCAACGCACTGACACAGTACGGCATCCTCAAGGCCGTGGCCGAGATGCCCGGTCACGAGGCGCTTGCACTTGGCTTCCTGATCGATCAGATACAGGAAACCACGGTTAATTCGATACGATACACGGCGATCCAGGGTATTGGCAGGATAGGCGAGATGGCCCACATCTCGATCCTTGAGCCTTATCTTGACCACCCTGATCATCATGTGCGTGATAATACGCAAGCCGCCATCGACAAGATCAAGCAGCGGCTCCGCAACCCGGATAACGTAGAATGAAAAATAACTCTCAATCACCAACAGGACGGACGAGGAAGGCGGCCTTAGCACCGGGAGAGAAAGACCTGGTGACACCGACAGCCTTAATCATCGACGACAATCTCGCCAACCTTGATGTACTCGAACAGCTTCTCAAGCGTGAAGGCGTCAAATCCATCTCGGTGGCCTCACCAGCCCGTCTCGAAGCGGCGCTGACCGGCATCGACTCTATTGATGTCGTGTTCCTCGATTTTGAAATCCCCGGCTATAACGGCATGGTGCTGTTTGAAGACCTGCGCGTGACCCCCCCCATGGAAAACGCGCACTTTGTCGCCTATACGGTACATATCAGTGAACTGAACGAGGCCCGCCGCGTGGGCTTTGACAGCTTCCTCGGCAAGCCTCTTAACGTCGATCAGTTCTCGGAACACCTGCACGACATCCTCGCCGGTATCCCGGTTTGGGATGTGGGTAACTGAATTGTAAGCTAACGAGAACGCCCCGCCGGTTAGCGGGGCGTTCGTGATCCTGTGGAAAGAGGGATTACTCGCGGGCAACTACCCCGGCAAGGTCCGCGAGGTTGAGGTCGGCCAGCCCCTCAACCATAACGGGCACCTTGGCCGCATCGCTGAACGGCCCGCTGATAGCTTCGTCGGCGGTGTTGACGAGGCTCTTGGTATCGAGGTCGGTACCAACCAGCACCTTACCCTTTTCAGCGGCGTAGCGCGTCACGAACTCCGGTAGTTCGGTGCCACGCTTGAAGCCGGTCAGGTAGATCGCTTCGAGTTCGGTATCGGCCAGCGACTGGATCGCGGCGGAACGGTCGCCGCCGGTTGCCATGGCACGCGGATACGGCTTGGGATTCTCACGGACCCAGCCCGCCGGGTCGTTGAACGCACCGATCAGCATCTCATGGATCAGGGTATCACCCTCATCACCCACCAGCGTATCGATGTAGGCGTCGGGGTTCTTCTGACCCACCCACGCCGCGATCTCATCGATGGAAGCCGCCGCCAGCCGGGGCATGAACGGGATGTGCCCCAACAGGTTGCCGTTGACGGCGCTAATCAGCCCTTCAACCTCGTCGGGTACGGTGCCATCACTCTTGTTAATGATGAATGACATCTGCTCAATGCCCGCCGACTGCACACGACGCACGGCATCCCAGATGTTGATGTAAGGGGCGATGTTGGGCGTGACAATCACCACCAACTTCGCATCGAACAGGTCGAGCATGTCCTTCAGTTCAATATGGAAGGCAGGCTCGAAGTCACCTTCCAGCAGCAGTGGGGCCGGGCTGGCCTTCCTGACCTTGCTGAAGGCGGCCTTCATCTGGTCAAGGTACGTCTCGCTCTCGGCAGGTGGCAGGAAGCGCCGCGCACGCACCGGCGCAAGGTCGTCCAGCCCCGGCATCAGGCCGAAGTGTTCGCGGATGAACGCCACGTCGCGCAGCGCGGCCCAGCGGTCCATCGAAAACGGCTTGAAATACCCGCCGCCGCGATACGGATCGACCGAGGCCAGCAGCCCCACGATCAGGCTGGTGCGGCCTGACCCGCGCTCCAGTGAGGTGACGTACAGGTTGTGCGGGTTGCTGGCGGGCCGGATGCTGGCGATCAGCGCGTCGATGGCACGCTCGGTGCCGCCCAACTGGGCCGGGGCGATGGACTCCGTCTCCCCCGGCAGGAAGGCGGGCAGATCAGCGTTCTGCGTCACAAAGGCCAGCACGCGCTTGCCGCTGGCTTTGGCCGCCTCGACCTCCCACTCCACCCACTGCGAGGACCCCGTCAGTTTGCTGACGAACACCACAACGGCGCTGCTGGCGTCGATCTGCTGGCTGACGCTGCCGGGCAGGCTGTCCGCAGCACGCACCGATTCCGACGATGTCTGCACGGTGAAGGCTTCTTCCAGCCGGGGAATGAGCATGTAGCGGATGATATCAGCATCATCGAAATCATAACTGAGGTAAATACCGGGTTTGTGATCGGGCATGGCTGTTCCTGCCTGTTCTATGGGTTGCGGTTAACGTTGGGGAAGCGGATCCCCCGTATCCTTATTCTAGCACAGCGGAAGATTGCTTTCAGCATTAAGCCGATAAGCGGTGTGCATTCGAGTTTGCGGGCAGCCCCCCCGCGTAAACTTACCGCTTGCAGCGCGGCGAAGCCGCAGTTGGCCCCTGACCTTCTGGCCCACTCAAAGAGTGGCTAACTCGATATTACTCAGCGTGCCGGGGTAATACTCGTTTTTCAGCGCGACCTTGCGCTCCAGCGCACGGATCACAGTATCGGTGAAGCTGACATCGGTCATCTTCTGCGCCGACCCCAGCCCGCCGGGGCTGAACACGTTGATTTCCAGCAGCTTGTCCCCGGCGATATCCACCCCAACAAGGAACATGCCATCGCGGACCAACTGCGGGCGGATCAGGTCGAGGGTTTTCAGCACAGCAGGCGTAATCTCCGCCGGGGCCAGCTCACCGCCCTGTGCCACGTTGTTACGGAAGTCATCGGCGGAGCGCAGACGTTTGAACGCGGCGTACCGGCCCTTCACGGAGAGCGGAACGCCGTTCACCAGGAACAACCGTGTATCCCCCTCCAGTGCCCCGGGGATAAATTCCTGCGCGATCACCCAGCCATCGCGGCTGATGGCGTCGTATATCTGGTTGATGTTGCCCTTCTCGCTGGGCTGAACGAGAAACACCCCACGCCCACCGGAGCCATGCAGCGGCTTGAGGACCACCGGCTCGCCCTGTTCGGCGATGAAGGCTTTCAACTCGGCGCGGTCCCGCGTGATGAGTGTGCGCGGGCGCACGGCCTCGGGGAAATGCTCAAGATACAGCTTGTGCGGCGCGCGGTTCAGGCCGTCCGGGTCGTTGAGGACGATCACACCGCGCCCCACGGCCATCCGCCCGAACTGTACCCCGGCATTGACGGCCCAGGGC
>CAYMGV010000074.1:0-13567 GCA_964390105.1 uncultured Anaerolineae bacterium
GCTATACTGCGTTAAATGCAATTTAGGTGCCCAATGAGGTAGCCTGAGTAGTTACCAATTCAATCATACTGATCATAAGCAAGCCGGTCAGGTGCTGATCTGGGATATTGCCAGTCACATTCACTGAAATACTTGAATCCTGTGAGATAAAGTCTGTCCGGCGATGGTCGGTGCTGAACTCGAATACCGGATTCCCGAACGAGTCCAGCGGGCCATGGCGTGATTTCCAGATGTATTCGGTTCCGTCGAACATGGTTATCAGACGCTGTCTTTTTTCGACGATTAAGGCCCCGGTCTGGTAAGAGTGGATCGCAAGGTCACTGTTGGTGCGGTGTGCGTAATACCTGTGCCCATCGACCAGGATGCGCGCCTTCCTCCAGGATTCATTCCAGGCAGCCAGTAACACGCCTGGTTCGCCTTGCAGCAATTTCCAGCCACGGAGGTACCGCCCCCCAAGTGTGCTCTCATCCCACAGCCACGGACCTTCACTGATACGGGCAACGGGCACCATATCGATCATGAAGGGGTCAAAATCTGCGCCAGTACGCTCGTTTTTTATCAGCCCGAGCCTCATCAGCGCCATGACTATTCCTGCGGCAACGACAAGCAAGCCGCCGCTGAGACTGATCAGACCCACGGCTGCGCTGTCGCGCAGCTGCATGATGCCGGCATATGCAAGAACAACCCCCACGCTTGCCGAAACAATGGATACCCTGAACATGCGATGTTGCTCGCGAGCTTTGTCCTGATCGCTCAACAGGCTGATTAAATCTATCCTGCGGGTTTGCAGGCGGCGAGATTCCGCAGATGTCACCATTTCCATATGGCCCTGACTCTTAAACCTCAATAGGTACCCTGAGAATGTAGCAGGGGGGGCTAAGGTTCTCAACCAGGAACCCGGCGGCGTGATATCAAGACGCTGGCGTTAGGGCCGCACGATTTCAGCCGCCCGGCTGGCGCGGCAGCCAGGTGCGGGTGTTAATGGAGCTTTGAGGGGCTTCCTCCATGATAGTTGAGATCTGCGCGAGAATCGCTTTGTTGATCATGGTCATTGGGAGCGGCGGGGCTAACTCGATGGGCTCGTCACCCCGGCGGCTTTCAAGCACGATTCGCATGGCACCACCCCCCTGGATGATTGGGAATCGCTGATGATATCCGCTCAGGTCTCGCCAGCGTGCTTCCCGTTGAACCCCTTTGGACACAGACACCAGGCCGCGTTTATAGATGTGAACGATCTGGTCTCGCCCGGTCGTTAATTGGATGACGTCAACAATCAGGCTGACGCATAGCAGTAACCCCACGGCAACCAGCACGAGACGGTTTGCCGGTGTATTGCCCTGAAAGACAGCGACGGCCATCGCTGCGCAGGCAATACCAAAAGCGAGCGCCAGAATACCTTTCAGAACCATTGAGATCAACCGAACGATCTCGTTTGCTCGTGCGCTCGCGATGAGATCACCATAGGTGGGGTGTTTGGTGGCAGAACCGACGGAATCTGACATTGTGACCTCCTGATTCTCCATTATGTGTGATTGGATCTCAGCGAGCTGCGACCCAATTTGCGGTGGATTTCTTGACAGTACAATAATTCTAGTATAGCATGAATAAAATTGCATAATGTGACAGAATTTTTAAAAATAGGCTTCGTTGTGACCTGCGCATACTCTCAATATCACAGCCAGATTCATGACGAAGAAACCAGACGGTAACACTCAATCGATTGGGAATCGCAATGGCAAAGAGACGCAATATCAAACTTTTGGCAATCTGTGGAAATGGTCTTGGCAGCAGCATGATCGTCAAAATGGCACTGGAAGAGGTGCTGGCTGAGCTGGAGATTAATGCTGTTGTCGAGTCGACAAGTGTGGCTGAAGCCGCTGGCATGATGCCATTTTCCGACATCATACTGACCAGTGCCGGGTTTTGGCCGGGCATTCAAGACCGTGTGCCGGAGGGAAAGCATGTGATTGTAGTCAACAACCTGCTGGACAAGGAAGAGCTTTCCAATGCGGTGCGGGAAACGATCGATACACACTTCCCAGTTTCCTGACAAGCCCTCAGCCCGGAGGCACGCACCAATCGTCCTGCCGACATTCAAACTGAGTTAACAATGCTTGCCAATGCGAGCTTTGTTGAAGGTGTACTGTTGCCATATCCTGATACCAAGAGGAGAAGGACACACTATGGATTTCTTATTAAATGTCTGGGATGTTTTCTTTAATCAATTCCTGACAGTTCCAGCGCTGCTGCTGGGTGTTATCGTTGCCATCGGCTATGCGTTGCTGGGACGTGGCACCATCCGTGTACTGTCCGGTGCGATCAAAACGGCTGTGGGTGTTTTGATCCTCCAGGTTGGTGCAGGGCAGCTGGTCGGGGCGTTCCGACCGCTGCTGGAGTCGTTGCAGGCACGCTTTGGCATAACGGGAACTATCATCGATCCGTATGCCGCTCTGCCAGCCGCACTGGAATCACTGGGTGACAATGCGGCGTGGGTGGGCTACACGATCATGCTTGCGCTGGGCGTGAACATCCTGCTGGTTGCGCTGCGACCGATTACCAAACTGCGCGGGGTCTTCCTGACGGGGCATGTGATGTTTATCCAGTCAGCGCTGGTTACCGCGGTGGTTGCGTACAACTTCCAGCTGGGATTGCTACCGACCGTGCTCATCGCCGGCGTTCTGACCGGTGTTTACTGGGCAATTGGCACACACCTGTTGATTGAGCCGACGGATAGGGTAACTAATGGAGCAGGCTTCACCATTGGTCATCAACAGATGTTTATGGACTGGATCGCATCCAAGCTGTCACATCATCTGGGTGATCCGGAAGAGGATGATGCCGAAAACCTGGAACTGCCGGGCTGGTTGAGCATCCTACAGGACAACGTGGTAGCCATGGCTATTATCATGGTTCTCTTTACCACGGCGCTGATGCTGGGTATTGGCCCGGAGACCGTTCAGGAGATCGCAGGCAGCCGTCACTGGACGGTTTACACCCTGCTGACCGGCCTGTCATTCGCTGTGAACGTCACGATTATCCTGACCGGTGTTCGTATGTTCGTGGCGGAGCTTGCCAACAGCTTCAAGGGCATCTCTGAGAAGCTGCTGCGCGGTGCGGTTGTTGGTGTGGACTGCCCGGCGATCTTTGCATTCTCACCGAATGCGTGGATGCTTGGCTTCCTGTTCACGACCCTGGGTCAGATCATCGCTATCGCAGGGCTGGTTATCTTCCGTTCGCCGGTACTGGTTATCGCTGGCTTCGTGCCGTTGTTCTTTGATGGTGGCCCGGTTGGCGTGTACGCCAACAAGCATGGTGGTATCCGGGCACTGGTCGTGTTTTGTGTCACCACGGGAATCCTGCAGGTTGTTGGTTCCGCCCTTGTCATCCCGATGACGGGTATGGTGGGTGGCTGGATGGGTAACTTCGACTGGGCTTCCTACTGGCTGATCATTATCGCGCTGATGCGCTTCATTGGTGGGCTGTTCGGACTGCCAATCCCGCCTGTTTAGGCATGGCACGTAAGGCACATTCAATTTGGTGACCGCGATGGTAGCTGCGCAAAGGAAACTTCGCGCAGCTACCCTTTTCTATATCAACTAACAGTTTGAGGACTATTATGGCAACTGGTCTTGCAGAGTTACTGAGTGACGACACGATAGAGTTGAATGTGAGCGTGGGGAACTGGGAAGACGCCCTGCGGCGGGGTGGGGCACTGCTGGTTAAGACTGGTGGGGTCAAGCCTGAATACCTGGATGCAATGATCGAGATGGTTCATGAGATGGGGCCATACGTGGTGATTGCGCCGGGCCTCGCGCTGGGGCATGCCCGGCCTGATGCTGGTGTCAATAGCGTTTGTTTCAGCCTGATCACTCTGGCGCAACCCGTGGAATTTGGCGTGCCGGTCAACGATCCAGTTGATGTGGTGTTCAGCTTTGCGGCACCTGATAAAGAGTCTCATATCACCGCGTTACGTGATTTAGCCATGCTGTGCAGCGAAGAAGCCAATATGACCGCGATTCGTAATGCCACCACACCCGCTGACATAATGGCCTTACTGAAATAACAACAGCCAGGTACATCTGGTACGTCTTGCGATCACAAAGGGCTTGAAACATTGCACCTGTTACAGTACCCTCACTGAGTCACTCACTGAAGTCATGCATTTTTTGTTTTGAGGCAAATTTTCACTCAAAAAGTGGCCGACATGCAGGCTCTTGCAGTAAATCGGCAGTAAAATTGACGGTTAAGCCCTTGATTCTGGGCAGATCGGCCTCAATTTCTGCCAGGATCAGGCACATTTTAAAAAGTGCATGACTTTAATCACTCATTTGAACTGTCAACTGATTTATGTCAGTGGCATAGTATTATGCAGTCAGTCAGGAAGATCTGTAATGGACACAAGAACGAAAGATGCTCAGTTGGTACGCGTTGCTGAACTGTATTACGAGCAGGGCATGAACCAGGGTGCGATAGCGAAGATCATGGGCTCCTCTCCATCAACCGTTTCTCGTCTGCTCGCAGAGGCGCTTGAACTGGGTATTGTAGAAATAACCATACATCGCCCCATCACCAAACAGCCTGAACTGGCTCGGTTGCTGAGAGAGCAGTTTGATCTACAGGATGTTATCGTTGTTGAAGGTGGCAACGATTACGAGGATTCAATGAAAAACGTGGCGTCGGCGGCTGCTGAGTGGCTGGCGACCATGCTGAGAAACGACGATGTGCTCGGCATCAGTTTTGGTAATACATTGTACCATACCGCAAACGCCATGAACTCAATGCCGTTTCGCGGCGTCGAAGTCGTGCAGTTGATCGGTGGGCTGGGGCAGGGCGATCCCGCCGTGGATGGGCCGGAACTGACGATGCGTTTCGCGCGGAAACTGAATGCAAAGTACCGCTACATTAACGCCCCCTGTGTGGTTGAGTCTGTCGAACTGCGCGATCAGCTCATGTCACAGCCCCAGGTCCGGCAGACGATTGAGCGTGGGCTGCAATCACGTATTATGATGACGGGGGTTGGTGCGCTGGCTGACCAGATGTCCAGCCTTGTACGGGCTGGGTACATGACCACAGACGATGTCAGGAACCTGTCTTCTCACGGCGCAGTCGGTCATCTGAACGCACAGATGATCAACATCTATGGCGATGAGTGCGAGGATGAATTTAATCGACGGGTCATCGGCGTGCCGCTGGATTCGATGCGGCACGCCGAATGGTCCGTTGGCATCGCAGCTTCGGCATTAAAAGCGCCGCCGATCCTCGGAGGGGTGCGCGGTGGATTCTATAACGCATTGATCATCGATGACGGTGCCGCACGCGAGGTCCTCTCCCTTGCTGAGGCTGAGAGCGACCTGCAAGCCTCTTAGGGTCCGTAAAAGAATAAGTGTCCAGATAGGGTAAACTAAAGAGCAGAGAGAAAATCAAAGACAGGACACAGTGGAAATGCACAAGTGTGAATGTGACATCTGCCAGGCGGGTGAAGATGAGGCGGTGAAAAGGTATCACCGGCACATCAACCTGGTCTTGAGCCGATTAGACGAAGGGCAGCGACGGTGGTATGTCGCCTCGTTGTCGAGCGAGCCGGGCGCGCCAAGTGATGGTGTGCTGGTCCAGATCACGGGCCTGTCGAGCAAGACGATCCAGCGAGGGCGGAAAGACCTGGAAGCTGAACTCATGGAAGTGGAGCGGGGTCGTCAACGGCGCGGCGGAGGCGGACGACCGAAAGCCGAAAAAAAGACCCGGCGTTAGTGCCTGCGCTGTTGGAACTGGTCGAGCCGCATACGGCAGGCGATCCGATGGGTAAGGCCAAATGGCTGAACTGCCGCTTGCAGGATATTCAGGAGCGTCTGGAGGAAGTGGGACATGGGGTCAGTCGTCCGGTGATTAGCCGGTTGTTGAAGGCGGCGGGGTATGGCCTGCGGCTGAATGTCAAAATACACGAAGGCAAAGCGCATCCCGATCGCGATACCCAATTTCGCTACATCCGGCAGCAGCGGGCGGCGTATCAGCAGGCGGGTCAGCCCACCCTGAGCATCGATACCAAGAAAAAGGAACTGGTGGGCAACTTCAAGAATGCCGGGCGCATTTGGTGCCAGGCCCCCGAACAGGTCAATAGTCATGACTTTCCCAGTCAGGCGGTGGGCCGAGCCGTTCCCTATGGTATCTATGACCAACAGCACAATCGGGGCACGGTCTATGTCGGGTAATCTGCTGATACCCCAACCTTTGCGGTGGACAATCTGCTGCATTGGTGCCAGGCGGAATTGCCCCAGCGCTTTCCCACTGCAACACACCTGTTCATCGAAGCGGATGGGGGTGGTTCGAATGGCGCACGCAGCCGCGTATTCAAACAACAGCTTCAGGAGAAAGTGGCCGACGGGCTGGGCCTGACGGTCACCGTCTGCCATTATCCGCCCGGCACTTCCAAGTGGAACCCGATTGAACACCGACTTTTCAGCGAAATCAGCAAGACCTAGGCGGGCTGCCCTTTGCGATCCTTTGACCTGATGCTGAGCTATATCCAGCAGACCCGAACTCAAACTGGCCTAAGGGTCCAGGCCCATCGCGTCACGACTTCCTATCCAACTGGCGTAAAGGTTTCCGATGCGGACATGGCCTCTCTCAACTTCGAAACTCACGAGGTCTGCCCCCAATGGAATTACACCATCCGCCCCCGCCTGCAAGCGGTTGCCTGAAATGGACACTTATTCTTTTACGCACCCTTAGCATCGGTTAGTGCCTACCGCAGCGCGTTAACTTGCTCCATAAACGATTTTACCCGGTCCGGATCAAACGGATTGGATGACTTGCGGTCGGCACGTAAATGAGTACCGATTACGGCACCGTTGCAGACTGCCAGCACATCCGCGATATTGCCGGGGTTTGCACCGTTGTTCATAAGCACTGGCGCTTCTTTCGCATTGCTGACGACCAACTCCAGTTCCTTGACGGTTGGGGCTTCACCCGGTATGGGGCCGCAGAGGGCGAAGGCATCGGGTTTGCTGGCCCAGACGGCATCTTTTACGTCGGCTTCAAGGCTACGCTCACCCACGGCACGGGCGGCGATGGGCCGCAGCATGAACATGACCCGGACATCGTCCGCATCGATCTGACGTCTGAAGCGCATGGCATCGGCAGCATTCAGGTTCATGAGACCCATCTCACCTGCATAAACGCCCCGGAACACGCCCCTCACAAATGCTGCGCCCGTGGCTTTCGCTACGGCAAGTGCGGCAATATCATCCCAGAAACAGGTGATACCAAACGGGATTGACAGCCCGCGATGGGCCTCGGTGATGATGTGTGTCATCAGTGCCACGGTGTCAGGACCCACGCCAAGCTGATACGGCCAGTTCTGCTGATTGCCGATGGTGACGCCATCCATGCCGCCCGCTTCGAGTGATTCGAGCTCACGACGGGTGTATGCAACCATTTCCGCCACACTCTGCGATTTGTATCTCATAGTGCCGGGCATCGGGGGCAGGTACAACGAGGCGATGATCACTTTTTCGCGGCCAAACACTTTATTGAACCAGGTCACCGTGCTTGTCCTTTCCATATAGTTCGGGGAACACAAAGGCCGCCGCAGAGCGACGGCCTCTGAGACCGATAGAGTTTACTCAAAAGCAAACAGCCGCGCGGGGTTATTAACGTAGATATCCTCTATGGCGTCAGCCGGGAAGCCCTCTTCGATCAGCCGTGGGCGGAAAACGGTGAGATCGTAATCAATTCCGGTGCCAGCCCCGTAGGCTTTCTGATAGGATTGCTTGCCGGAGTCGGTGCCGAGCAGGATATGCTGTTGGTAGCCCGCATCGATCAGTTCACGGATGAGCATGGCGCGGGTGCTGTCCGGCCAGTACTTTACTCGGTAGCTGCCATCATACATCAGCGAGCAACCCATGGCGCATATCTTCTTATGGTACCATGGATCTGGGTTACGCTGGACGTGCCCAAGGATGATCTTCTCCGGTGGTACGCCGTATTTCATAAACAGTTTGGCGGTCTCGACGGCCATGGTGCCATGCTGGGTGTGGGTATTGATCGGAGCGTCGGTGGCCTGCTGGGCGAGCGCTGCTGCATGGATGAACTTAGCCTCAAATGGCGTGATCATCCCATAGCTGGTACCGACCTTGATGCAGCCTGCTTTTGCGGTGCTGCGCTCAACAAACGGCCCCATGTAGTCGTAGATGTCAATACCCTGTTCGACATCGGCAACAATCAACTCTGCGATCTGTTCGACTGTGTACAGGTTGACCCAGTGCACCTCATTATCATAGAAGGCTCCCTTGTGGAAGCCGGTGGTTTGAATGATATGTAGCCCGGGGACCTGTTCGTTTACCTCAAGTATCTTGCGAATATCGCGGCCCAGCCCAATGGGGTTCATATCGCAGATGGCCCGGCCACCTGCCTCCACGAAACTTCTGGCCTCGATCACCGCTTTTTCAACGGAAGGGAGACGCATGTCCTCCCCATCCTTCAGGACTTCCAAACCACCTGTGCGGATGAGGTGATCATGCGCGTTGGTGACGCCGAGGTCCGCCGGGTCAATATCGCCGAGTACGGTTCTGATAAAGGGCATGCGGGGACTCCTTGTAAGTCTGATTTTGTCGGTGTGCTGGACCTGGCTGTCTCATTAAAAGGGGAGGGTCAGCCACGCTGTTACGCGCCCCTCGGCTGACCCTCCGGTACTGGAGTTTATGTGCTAAGATACCATGGTGTAAATGCGTGCAGGGTTATCCCGCATGAAAGTATCGATCGTTTCCTGTGAGAATCCTTCGTCGAGTAGACGGGGCAGGAACTTCTTCAGAATCCAGGGGTGACCGGGCCCGCCACCGTAAGCCGGGTGGTAGCTGCGCTTGCCGATGTCATTGGAGATCATCAGCTTATTTGCGAACCCATCGTCGACCAACTGACGAAGCAGCTCGATGCGGACGCTGTCAGGATAATACTTAGCCTTGCCCGGCCCGTCGTAGATCAGGTAGACGCCTTTGTTCAGCATCTGGCGGTGATACCAGAGATCGGGGTTGCGGTCAACGTGGGCGATGATCATACGTTCGGGGTCTAAGCCCTCATCGGTCACGATCTCGATCTGCTCGATGCCCATAGTGCCTGTCGAGGTGTGGGTATGAAGCGGGACGCCGGTCTCAATGGCAGCACGTGCAGCAGCACGCAGGACTTTTTCCTCGCTGTCAGTTACCTTCATATACGAGGTGCCAGCCTTGACCATTCCTGCTTTGTGTTCGGTGCCATCCATTCCTTCGGTGATCTCTGCGATCATTTCGTCGGCAACTTCATTGATGGACTGGTACTTCATGTCGTGTGGTATACCCAGCTTCTGGCAGATAAACCCCGTTGTTGCAATGACGTGTGCGCCCACTTCGCGCGATGCCCGCACCATGCCCAGGGTGTTACGCCCCCATGATTTGGGGGTAAGCTCACCCATGGTATCGCCACCGGCATCCTTGAAATCCTGAAGAATCTGGACGGCGGCATCGACGCTGTCCATCATAAGGATCTGGTCAGGGGTATTCAGCACTGCCTCGGTTGGGCGGGTGATCAGGTGTTCATGCGGCATGCAGACGCCCACTTCCGAGGGGTCGATGTCGCCGAGAATTGTCCGGACTTTTCCCATTTTCGTTTCTCCTGAGAAACCAACTCAAATACAAAAGTCTGAATAGTTTTGCGCAACTTGACAAAATATTCATTTTGAATTATAGCTTAGCATAGGAATGACTGGTAAGTCAACTGCAAAATCGCTGTCGATCTGGCATCATCTGACAGGATCGCAATCGACTCATAACGTCCGGATTGGTAACACAGGGAGACCTATGACCTATACTTTTCTATCCCGAAACGATCGGGCAGCAGAAAGACGTCGGGATAAATTTGATGGCTGGCTGGAGAAAATCCCTCGCTGGCATGAGAATTTTATCTGGACCACAAACGAAAGCGTCAACTGGAGCGCACCAGCCAAGCCGCTGTCAGAAGCCCGGGTCGCGCTCGTATCAACCGCAGGCGTCCATCTCAAGAGCCAGGAGCCGTTTGACGTGGTCAGCGAGGAGGGCGACTGGAGCTACCGGGTCATCCCGCCGGATGTGCAGCAGGAAGACCTGATGGTGAGTGATACCCATTATGATCACTCCGATGCTGACCAGGATATCAATTGCCTGATGGGTATTCACCGGTTACATGAGCTGGCTGAAGATGGAGTTATCGGTGAGGTTGCCCCAAGATTCTTTGGTTTTATGGGGTTCATTCCACGTCCACAGGGCTTAGTCGAAGAGTCGGCCCCGGCAGTTGCGGATATGCTGGTCAAAGATGAAGTTGATCTTGTCCTGCTGACTCCTGGCTGAGCGATCTGCCATCAGTCCGTGGGACTGGTTCAGAACATCATCGAGGGACGGGGGATCGCTACCGTCGCTATTTCACTCAAGCCGGAAGTCACCGAGCGTATGAATGTGCCCCGGGCAGCTTTTGTGCGGTTCCCTTATGGAAACCCATTGGGGATGCCGTTTGACCCGGAAATGCAGAAGTCCATCATGACCGATGCGTTGAAACTAATATATTATGTTGAGGAACCCGGTTTGATCGCCAAGCTGCCATACCGCTGGCGCGGTAACCGATAATTCAACACAACACCGAGAGAGGAACGCTGTATGCCCAGCCCAAACCAGGATGTCACACGTATCCTGACCGAAGCCACACAGAACGATAAGCCGCCTTCAGCGGCAGACCTGGCCGAACTATCATCGGCGACCGCTCAGCACGTGTACCCGCTGATTGCAGCGCTGCGCGATGACGAGGCCACGATGCGCCGGGCAGCGGCCCTGGGGCTACGGGTCGTGGCTGATGCTGCCGAAGACGACGAGCGATTTGATGAACCCCTGCTCAAGCGTGCCATCCCCCCTCTGATCGTGGTCCTGCAGGAAGACAGCGACGTCGAGAATCGTGCAGCGGCTGCTCACGTGCTTGGAGCGATTCGAGGATATTTCAGCCGCGAGGCGACCCGCATTACATTTGCTGATCCAGAGCTTGAAGGTCGGGTCAAGAAGATGGATGGTCCGCTCGCAGTTGCGGCACAGGACAGTAACACTCTTGTGCAGGAGGCAGCGCAACACGTGATTGAGACCAAGGGGGTAAAGTCAAAGGCCCCTGTGGCGAAGGATCGTGGATCGAATAATCAACACCAGCCTGAGAAAGTTCGCCGTCCATGGTGGAAGTTCTGGGAAGGGTAAACAGGAGGCCAGATGCCCGGAGACAGCCGTGTTAACCAACTGATGGATCATACTGAAGCGATGATTGATCTGCTTGAACTAATTGAGAAAGACGCGCTTGAGAAGGCAGAGCGTGTTCGGAACCAGGCCAACCCACATGGCGAAACAATCGCTTTCCTTGAAGACTTTGCCGAACGTGCTCACATCATGGGCGAGCTTCTTGAGGAAGACATCCTTGCACGGATTATAGGCCTTAACAACCTGGCTGGCCCGGTGCAGCATTTGCTCGATGCCCACGCATCTGACAAGTGAATCTGGCTGAGATGAACACGGGGCGTGGTCGGTTTGATCTGCTGACCATCACATTTGCTGGATTCTTCCTGTTCGGGTTTTCCGAGTCGCTGCTGGGGGTTGCGTGGCCTGCGATGCGGTTGGCACTTGACCAACCGGTCGAATCACTCAGTGTGCTGCTTAGCCTGAGCATGATCAGCTTGCTTTTCGCCAGCCTCTTAAGTGGGTGGATAATTAACCGATTAGGGACGGGCATGCTCATGGCGCTGGGTGTGTTGTTCCGGGGAATCGGACTGGCACTTTACACAACAGGCTTTTCGTGGGGTGCTGCACTTATGGCAGCAGCCCTCGCGGGGTGGGGGGCTGGATGGCTGGCGTCAGCTTCCAATACGTATCTTACGCAGTTTCATTCAGCTGGACGAGTGAGTTGGCTGCATGCCACTTTTGGTATTGGTGCAACTGCGGGGCCCTTGCTAATCGGTGGGTTAGCCCAACGTGCGAATGGATGGCAGCTGGTCTACGGTACTACAGTTATTGTTGCTGTGGTGCTGCTCGCTGTGCATGTTGTTTTCCGGCACAGGTGGCCTGCACCGATCGCGTCTGGCGCCGATGAGCAAGGCCTCAATGGACAGCGGACGACACCGTTCCATCTGTTGCTCTTCTGGATGGGATTGATCCTGTTTTTCCTTTATAGAGGAATTGAGGTCATTACAGGGCAGTGGACTTACAGCCTGCTGACTGAGGCTCGTGCGTTCCCGGTCGGTCTTGCCAGCATTACAGTCAGTTTGTTCTGGGCAGGCCTGACCGCAGGGCGACTGGCTTTTGGCTGGCTGGCTGAAAAGATAGATGTTCAAATCATCATCCTTGGAGGCCTCATAGGGTGCTTCCTTGGCGGGACTCTTTACTCGGTTCAGGGATTGCCGCTATTGACCATTGGTAGCGCCGTCGTGCTGGGCGTGGCGATGGCCCCTGTTTTTCCGCTGCTGACAGCAACAACCCCCTATCGTGTTGGTAAACACTACACGGCGGTTACCGTAGGTTTACAGATTGCCGGTGGCAGCCTCGGGGCGGCTGCATTGCCAGCGTTAGTAGGTTTGATGAGTGGTATCAGCAGTCTTGAGGTCATTGGCCCAATACTGACTATGGTGAGTGCGCTTCTGATCGCAGTCTACAGTCTCGTGATGAAGCGCCAGAGTATCGAACAATCAGGAAGGTTAGGTAAGTTGTATGAGTGAGCACTTGTTTGAAAGCCGCGAAGATGAAGTGATGCGGTTACTGGTGATTCGCCATGCTCGGACAGCGGCCAATGTGGCCGGGCGGATTGGTGCACGCGAGGATTACCCGCTCGACGAAGCGGGCCGCGCCCAGGCAGAAGCTTTGCAGGAAAAACTGGCGGTGTATAAACCCGTAGCTGTGTATAGCAGCCCACAACTGCGGGCTGCGGACACGGCTGAGATTGCCAGCGAGAAGCTGGATATCCCCGTTCATATCACTGATAACCTTATGGAGTACTCGTTAGGGGTGCTGGAAGGTATGCTGATCAGTGAGATCAAAGAAAAACACCCCGACCTTCACCCGCCTATTGACACGTGGCTGCGTATGCAGCCGGGCGACCCGGTGACACGCCCCGACATACCTGGTGCTGAGTCAATGGCAAACCTGGTAGGTCGGGTGATGGCCTTTGCAAATCGAATGGTGGAACAGCACCCCGGGGAATGTGTGGCGATGGTCACCCATCTTGCGCTGATCAAGGCGCTGTTTACCACGGTCAGTGGTGGTACCATGCGGGACCATTCCGCGTTTCTCGCTGATAACGCTTCTGTATCGGTAATTGATTTCTATAATCGTATGCCCGTTATCCGCGGTTTTAACGATATCAGCCATCTCCAGACTCCGCTGAAGTATGGCAAAGTTGTCATCATTTAATAAAGCACAATCCTGCACGGCTAACAAAGACAGATACGCGAGGAAACCTGCATGAATAACAAATCAGACTTGGCACAGACTGACTAGTAGTCCACCAAAGCTAAATGGTTGGATAAAGGCGTTTCAGTTTGATACGA
>CAYMGV010000075.1:0-13555 GCA_964390105.1 uncultured Anaerolineae bacterium
CGGGCTTCCTCGTGATCGGTGAGGTCTTCTTCGGCGAGGAGAAGGGGACGCAGCACCTGCATCACCCCGAATTTGGCCTTGCTGCCGGGCCGGGCCTGCTGGCGATTGGGTCGGTGGGGCTGGGCTTCGTGCTGCACCCGGTGATCATCCCGCTGCTGGAACCTGCCGTCGGCAAGGCGTTTGAGCTGCACCTGTTCCCCGGCTTCAACCTGGCGTTCGGCCTCAGCATGGGGGCGCTGGCCGTGGGGGCCATCATCTATGCGACACGCGGCCTGTGGCTGAAGTCACCGGTATTCAAGGTGCTGCCCGATGCACGGCGGGTCTACGAGCGCCTGATGGGCGGGGTCGAGGCAGTCGCCAACTTCCTGCTGCGTTCCCAGAATGGTAAGCTGCATTTCTACATGACGGTCATCCTCGGTGCGGTCGTTGTCCTGATGGCGACGCCGGGGCTGGGCTACCTGCGTGGCATTGATTTCACCATCAGCTTCTCAGGCCCGCAGGATATCCTGAAAGCGATCCTGCTGATCCTGGGTATGGTGGCAGCTTTTGCCACGGTGTTCTTCGAGCGGCATCTGCTGGCGGCGCTGGCGATGGGCTTCATGGGCTACAGTATCGGTGCCGTGTTCCTGCTCGAACCTGCGCCAGACGTCGCGCTGGTATCGATCCTGGTCGAGACGCTGGGCACGGTGCTGATCATCCTGATGCTGGGCACCATCCCCTCGGAAAAACGCGAGGCCGCATGGCAGAACCTGTTCGGTGAAAACCCGCGCAAGCTGATCCCCGATGTCCTGATCGCGGGCGGTCTCGCTGTCGGGCTGACACTGTTTTCAATGACGGCGATCCTCAGCCGGGGTGACCGCACCTCCATCTCGACCTGGTACCTCGATAATGCCCGGCAACTGACCGGGGCCACCGACGTGGTCGCCGCCATCCTGGCGGACTTCCGTGGGGGTGATACGCTGGTGGAGATCACGGTGTTCAGTGTCGCGGCGCTCAGCGTGCTGACGCTGCTGGTCATCCCGCGTTCAGAGCAAATCCTGCGCCGTAACGAGAATGTCGAGGCCAGCGCCATGCGCGTCTTGCAGCGGCAGGCCACCCGTGAAACGGCGGGCATCCAGGCCTCGGACGAGGTGGGCAAACACGCGGTGGAAACCGGCGAGAACCCGCGCATCTCTACTGCGCTGACCCGCACGGTCGCGTTCGTGGTGCTGCCCTTCTCGTTCCTGATCTCGGTGACGCACATCCTGTTCGGGGGCAGTGCCCCCGGTGATGGCTTCACCGCCGGCGTGGTGAGCGGGCTGGGCGTGGCGCTGTGGTATGTGGTCTTCGGGCATGATGAAGCGCGCACACGCCTGCACTGGCTGCATCCGGGCCGTCTCATCAGCGCGGGGTTGGGGCTGGCCATGCTGAACGCGCTGTTCCCGCTGATACTGGGTCGTCCGTTTTTCGCGCATCTCACGGTTAAGGGATTCTCGGCACCGCTGGGCATCAAACTGGCGACATCAACCCTATTTGAAATTGCCATCTTCCTCGCCGTTTTTGGCGGCGTCAGTGTCATTATGGAAGCTATCGCACATCCGCAGGAGGTGGAAAGCTTATGAACATCCTATTTGCCATAACAACCGGGGTCCTGTTCGGGGTTGGCGCGTTTCAAATGCTGCGCCGTGACCTGCTGAAAGCCGCCATGGGCTTTTATATCATGTACACGGCCATTAACCTGCTGTTCCTTTCGGTAGGCGCATTTGATGGCGAGGTCGCGGCCTATTCCGGGCTGGCCGGGCAGGCCAGTGACCCGCTCGTTCAGGCCCTGATCCTGACCGCTGTGGTCATCAGCTTCGGGTCGTTTGCGCTGCTGCTGGGCATGATCCGCGTTGCCGCCACGCGCTTTGGCACGATCAACAGCGATGAGATCGATAACCTGCAAAACTAGTAGGGGCATGATGCATCATACCCCTACCCAGGGCGCGGGAGAGGTGAAGCAAAATGAAAGGGGTACGACTTTGAACAATCCAGTGGTATTAGGCCCGGTGCTGTTTCTGTTTGTCGGGGCCATCATCGCCCTGCTGTTTGCCCGTGATAACCGGGCGCAGCGCTATATTGCGCTGGGTGCTGGCCTGCTGATGTGGGCCTCCAGCATCCTGCTGCTGTGGCTCAACGTGACGGAGGGGCCGCAGGTGTACGATATCGGTGGCTGGCGCGCGCCGTTCGGCATCATCTTTACCGCCGATATGCTCTCCTCACTGTTTGGGCTGATGACCTCGACGGTGCTGCTGGGCGGCATCCTGTACGCGGTGGGCAGCCAGGACGAGGCCGTTACATACCCGGTCTTCATGCCGCTGCTGCTGACGATGGGGACCGGCCTTACCGGCGTGCTGTATACCGGCGACCTCTTTAATATGTTCGTGTTCCTTGAACTGATGGTGATCTCGTCGGTCTCGCTGGTGGCGATCTCGGATAATAAGCTGGGGCTGGAAGCCGCCATCAAGTACCTGTTTATCAGCGGCATCGGTACGGTGGCCCTGCTGATCAGCATCGCGGCAATGTACGCCAGCTTCGGCACGCTGAACCTCGCCGATATGGCAAACGCCCTCGCTACCGGCAGCCGCCCGCTGCTGGCGGAAGCCTCTGCCGTGATGCTGATGACGGCCTTCCTCGTCAAGAGCGCGGTGTTCCCGTTCCACTTCTGGCAGCCGGATTTCCACACCACGGCCCCGACCCCGGTCAGCGCGCTGCTGTCCTCGGTGGTGGTCAAGGTGGGCGTGTACGGCCTGATCCGCATGATCACGCTGCTGTTTACCGAGGAAGCGGCACTGATCCAGACCCTGCTGCTGGTGCTGGGGACTATCGGCATCTTCTTTGGTGGGCTGGGTGCGCTGAAAACCTACGACGTCAAGCGGATGCTGGCCTATTCGACCTTCGGCCAGATCGGGTTCATCCTGATCGGCATCGGCTGGGGTACCCCGCTGGCACTGACCGCCGCCATCGTCTACGCCGTGAACCACGCCTTCATCAAGGCCGCGATGCTGATGCTGGGCGGTGTCGTCTCCAGTCACACCGTCAGCCACTCGGCGGCCTTCGCCGATATCCGTGGCGCAGGCTACAAAATGAAGTTCACAGGGCTGGTGTTTATGCTGGGCGGTATGGCACTGGCCGGGGTCCCGCCAATGAACGGCTTCATCAGCAAGCTGTTCCTGATCCAGGCCGGTATTGATGCCGGGCAGTTTATCGTGATCGGGCTGGTCATCGCCGCCGGGCTGATCACGCTGTTGTACGTCATCCGGTCATGGCAGTGGATCTTCCAGCAGAAACCCGGCCCGGATGTGAAGACACATCACCACGGCGACAGCGCCCTTGCCCCGGCGCTGCTGGTCACGCTCAGCCTGGCGCTTGGCCTGTTCTCCGGCCCGCTGATCGATGTGGCCGGGCAGACCGTGGCGCAGATCAGCAGCCCGCAGGTGTATATCAGTTCGGTGTTGGGGAATTAGGTTCTACCGCACCCCTGGCCAGCTTTACGACGCCATGCTGCGCGTGAGCGGTGTGGTCATGCAGGACAAGGTAAGCATGTTGAGGGAGAGAAAGTGATGATAAGCAAACTGTTTAATTACGCGGCGCTCTCGGTGCCGCTCTCGGTGGTGTGGATGCTGATGGTGGGCGATTTTACCCCGGTCAGCTTCGCCATCGGCTGGGCCATTGGTATGGGCGTGCTGTCGCTGGTCGATGCGAAGTCCGTCAGCCTTGTGACGCTGCCGCGCCGCCTGATGGCAGCGCTGGTGTATCTGCTGTTTCTGTTCCGGGATATTTTTCTTTCCGGGCTGGACGTATCGCGCCGCGTCCTGGACCCTGCCATGCCGCTGAACCCCGGCATCCTGCTGGTTGATATTGGCAACCCTGAAGGGCGCGAGATGGTGGCGGCGGCCTCGGCGCACGGTGTGACCATCACCCCCGGTGAACTGGTGGTCGGTTTTGAGGACAGCAACCGTATCATGATGGTCCACTGCCTCGATAAAGACGCCTCCGCTGAGCGGGTCGATGCTGACCAGGCTCGCCGGATGCGCTTCTTCGAGATCATCCTGGGACGGGAGGAGGGCTAACCATGGCTAACTGGATCCTATTCGCCGAGCAAGCCGCCCTGATCGTGATGGTGATACTGTTCACGCTTGCGACCATCCGCATCTGGATCGGTCCCCATCTTGCGGACCGTTTGCAGGCCATCGATCTGACCACGACGCTGCTGATCGGCATCATCGTACTGCTGGCACTGCTCCAGGAAACGTCGGTGCTGGTTGATGTGGGGATCGCGCTGGCGGCCTTTGGTTTCGTCGGGACGCTGGCTATCGCCCGTTATATCTCGGAAGGAAAAGTGTTCTGATGCCGCTTGAACTGATCGGCCAGGTACTGGGTATTGCTTTCCTGTGGATCGGCGTCCTGTTCAGCGTGGTTGGTGTGGTCGGGACGCTGCGCTTCCCCGATGTTTTCACGCGGCTGCACGCCTCCGGCAAGGTCTCAGCGCTGGGGTTGGTGGGCCTGCTGCTGGGCACCATGATCCTGCTGCCCGGCTCGGCTCTCAAGCTGATCCTGCTGCTGATGTTCATCATACTCACCGCGCCCGTTTCGAGCCATGCCATCGCCGTCGCCGCCGTGCGCAGCGGCCTCAATCCTGACAACCCCACCGCCAATCTCGACCCCCATGCCACCGACGCCACCCCGGAACTGCCCTGGCCGGGGAAATAATTCTGTTATGGGGCGCTGCCCCAAACCCCGGCAGGGTCGCAACAAGTTACGGGGCACGGCCTCCTGCTCCTCGCACAACGCGCATGGCTTTGCCATGCGCGTTGCTCAAGTTTGGGCACAGTACGACTGTGGGCTGACCAACTTCGAAATCGGGATCACCCATTATCCCGGTCAAGGGGCGGGACAGTGGAGGCAGCGCCCCCACATGATCTCCGCCTAAAACAGCCCGATCACCTTGCCGGTATCGAGGTCGATATCGACGTTCATATAGGCGGGTAGGGAGGAAAGGCCGGGCATGGTGCGCATGTCACCGGCCAGCGGGTAGATGAACCCGGCCCCGGCGGATGCGCGCACCTCGCGGATGGGGAAGATGTAGCCGGACGGTGCCCCCTTGAGCGCCGGGTCATGGGAGATGGACAGGTGCGTCTTCGCCATGCAGATCGGGAAGTGCCCGAACCCGGCGGCCTCGTACTGTTTGATCTGCTTCTCGGCCTGCGGGTCATAGCTGACGCCGTCGGCGTTGTAAATCTCGCGGGCCAGCACCTCGATCTTCTCCTTGATCGAGAAGTCATCAGGGTACAGCAGCGTGAACTCGGTGGGGGCTTCGGCGGCCTCAACCACGGCCTGCGCCAGTTCCATGGCACCCCTGCCGCCCTCCGCCCAGTGATCGGTCATCACGGCGCGGTAGGCACCCGCTTCGAGCGCGTAGCGGGTGATCAGATCGACCTCGGCGTCGGTGTCGGAGGTAAAGCGGTTGACCGCCACCACCACCGGCACACCGAACTTCTGCGCGATGCTGATATGATGGCCGAGGTTGACCAGCCCGGCTTCGAGCAGATTGAGGTTTTCCTCGATGTATTCCGGCGGAAGCGGCTTGCCCGGCACCACGCGCGGGCCGCCGCCGTGCATCTTCAGCGCGCGGATGGTGGCGACCAGCACCACGGCATCGGGTTTGAGGCCAGAGGCCCGGCACTTGATGTTGAAGAACTTCTCCATGCCGATATCCGCACCAAAGCCCGACTCGGTAATGACGTAATCGGCCAGCTTAAGCGCGATCTGATCGGCGACGATGGAGGAATTGCCATGAGCGATGTTGGCAAACGGCCCGGCGTGGATCAGCGCGGGCTGCCCTTCGAGCGTCTGCATCAGCGTCGGCATGATGGCATCCTTCATCAGCACCGTGATGGCCCCGGCCACGCCGAGGTCCTCGGTGGTGACGGGCTTGCCGCTCATGCTGTAGCCGATCACGATGCGGCCCAGCCGCTCACGCATATCGCGCAGCGAGGTGGTCAGTGCGAGGACGGCCATGATCTCCGACGCCACGCTGATGTCATAGCCCGTCTGGCGCGGGCGTCCATCAAACTTGCCCCCCAGCCCAACCACAACCTGGCGCAGGGCACGGTCATTCACATCGACCACGCGGTTCCATGTGATGTTGTAGGGGTCCATGTCAAGGCGTTTGAGACCCAGCCCGGCCAGCTTTTCATCACCCAGGTTGGATTCATGGTAGATGCGGGCATCAATGGCCGCCGAGACGAGATTGTGCGCCACGCTGATGGCGTGGATATCGCCCGTCAGGTGCAGGTTGAAGTCCTCCATCGGGATCACCTGCGAGTAGCCGCCGCCTGCGGCCCCTCCCTTGATACCAAAGGTCGGCCCCATGGACGGCTGACGGATGGCACACACGGCGTTCTTGCCGATCTGCCCCAGCCCTTGCGCCAGGCCGACCGTGGTGGTCGTCTTGCCCTCACCCAACGGCGTGGGCGTGATGGCGGTCACGTCGATGTACTTGCCCGTCGGGCGGTCCTTGAAGCGGTCCAGCACGTCGAGGTGAATCTTGGCTTTGGTCTTGCCGTACAGGTCGAGGTCATCCTCGGTCAGGCCGAGCTTCTCGGCGATGGCACGGATGGGCTGCACGGTGGCAGCCTGTGAGATGTCAATATCAGATGGTACTGAAGTCACAGGGGGGTACTCCTTGGCTAGAGAGTCATTACCTTCATTCTAGGATCAGCAGGCGGAAACCTCAAGGGATGAACAGCACGTCTCGCTGCGACCTTCAGCAGGTGACGGACCCCGGCAGTAGGGTTATCCCCCATAGACTGTGCTGGCTGCCTCCCTTATAATGTCAGCAGGGCGTGTTGTAATACCTATTGATGCCGGCTGCATGGGAAACGAGCGATGACACAATTTACTGTATGGGCGGATGATGCAGAGGTTGGCGGGCGGGTCATGCTGGGCTTCATACAGACCATGACAGCCAGCGACATCGCCCCGGTGATAAATAAATACGGCCTCGCTGATGCACACCCCGACAAGTGGTACCCCATGCAGACGTACCTCGATGCACTGAGCGAAGTCGCAGCGCTGAATAACCCCGTGGTGGATCTCGTCAGCATTGGCATGGCAATCGTTGAAGCGGGGCTGTTTCCAACAGGCTTTGAGTCCATGAGCTATATCGAGGTGATGAGCTGCTGGCAGGAGTTCTACCACCTTTACAACCGGGGCAAAGGAGCCGGCACCATCTTCGCGGAGATCATCGACCCCGGCGGTCATATCCGTATGGTGGACTGCACCCCGTACCCGGATGATATGCAGTATGGCACCTTGTACGGCGCGGCCAGCCGCTTCCTGCCACGCAGCACCGAGTTTGCCGTGTTTTTTGACGACCATCTCCCCCGCAAAGATGAGGGCGCACGCAAGACGATCCTGCATATCCGGTGGTGATCCCGGCTCGACACCGCCACTTGCTTGACCCTCTATATTTCATGCTATACTGATCGTAACGGCACAGCACACCAGTACAGACAGGGTTGTAACATGACTGACTACCTGGACCTCACCCTCCCTCCGCTAACGTTGGCTTGTTCCGCTTTTCAGCCTGTATCTGACCTTCCCGGCCCGCTTGATGACGATGACGAGGACGACTGGGACGATGACGAGGACTGGGATGGGGATTGGGACGAGGACGAGGACGACTGGAACGATGACGAGGACTGGGATGAGGATTGGGACGAGAACGACTGGAATGATGACGAGGAGGAGATCGACCTCGACGAGGAGGAGGTCGACCTTGATGATGAGGACGGCCTCGCCAGCCTTGAGGAAGTAACGGACCGCGAACTCGATGAGCTTTATGAAGCCGACGACATATTCGATGACCGTGAGGCCGAAGAAGGCTGGTAACCCATAGCACACCTCGGCAGGGGCGGCCCCTCACTACGTCGTCCCTGCCGCCATCCCGCGCCCCGCATCAGTGTCATATGTCACCCCCATACGATGATCAAGGTCCCATGACTTGAACCCTGTCCTGTTTTACACTGTTAATGTTAGTAAAGTGATAGGATTTGTCAGGCACGGCATCATCCCTGCCTAAAAATCAGGAGACTTACAATGAAGATCGTCATCAATCATGATAACTGCGGGCACGCAGATGCGTATTCAGACCGCTGCCTGCGCAACAGCATCCTCAACCCTGAAGGCCATGAACGGTACTGCATGAAGGAAGTCATCGAGGATGGTAAGGAAGAACTCACCGTCGTGCTGATCCAGGACGGCAAGCAGTACACGCTGGTCCTGCATGAACCGGGGGAAATCGAGGCCACTGCTGAAGAAGGCTGGGTCGCTTTTGAGCGCGGGGAGATCATCAAGCTGGACTCCATCTCGTAATGCGCCCCGCCTATCGACAACTGCATATCAATCGCCTTACAAACCCGTATGTAACGAAACTGTCATGCGGGTTTGCTTGGCGTTTTGGGGGACTGCATGAATAATTAGACAGGGCTTACACAGTTGTACTGAGTATCTGCTGCCAGCAAACCTGCTGCTGGCCCCCCGCTTGCCGCCGCCGACGCCGCAGATGCGCTGTCGTGTCGATGTCAGGCACCTTAAAAAGGGGGTAAAAGGCTATTCTGTCCTGCCACGGGGAGAACTATTTATGCACGCGGTCGCCGCCTTGTTAGATGAATCGAATGAGCTGCGCGTCAAAGCAATATGGGCCAGCCTGGATCGCCTGGCGGGCCTGCATGAACTGCCCGACCGGGTGCCATACCCGCACCTTTCGTTTGTTGCAGCCAACAGCATGGGGCTGAACGACGTATTCTCAACCCTGGATCGCTATGCTGCCGGGCTTCAACCCTTCACCGTTCAGACCTCTGGCCTGGGCATCTTCCCCGGCTCGGATTCCGTCTTGCATCTCTCCGTTGTACGTGACCCCGGCCTGACCCTGCTGCATGCGCAGATCGTCGAGGCCATGCTGGGTAAATCAACCGGAATGCAGCCTTACTACACAACGCCCCGCTGGATGCCGCATATCACCCTCGCACAACATGATGTCACACCCGATAAGCTCGGAGAGGCAATTGCGCATCTCGCGCAGGAAACCTACGAGTGGCACATCCGCATCAACACGCTGGCTGTGCTGCAAAAGACCAACGGCAAGCCTGCCGAAATCGTGTACCGAGCCACCATCGGCGGCTAACCCCTCAACTTAATCGCCATTTATTGCTTTTTAACGCATTTTACGCGTTATTTTAACCTGATCTGAATGGATTATGTGTTAGGCTTAATTACTTATCAAGTTCAGCTTCAGGTCGCAGGGGGGAGGACTGAAGCATTTTCTACCCCGGAGAAACCTTGTGCCGATGATCCAGACCGACACCTTCACACAGGCCCCATCCGCCACTATCTACGGGCTGGTTACCTCTCATGACTTCCTGGGACAGGTTCTCAATACCATTGAGCTGATCGAGGTGTTTGACTCCCGCATATCAGCCGGTGGACAGGTTGAATACCGGTGGAGCTACAAGGTCGGTGCGATCATCATGGACGGCACCTTCCGGTTCGATGGAACCATCCCGCAGCAGCGTGCCGTGTATCACATCAACGGGCCGCTTCAGGCTACGATGAGGCTTGATATCCGTCCGATCCGCAGCGGCAGCGCCGTGATCTTAACCACCCATTACACCCCCAGTTTCGGCCTGCTCAGCATCATGACCTCACCGTTCATCCACAGTCAACTGGCCTACATCCATGACGTGGCGTTGCTGGAGATCAAGCTGATGGCTGAGCGCGAATGCGGGCAGTTGGGCGTCGCCTAACCGCTGAACACCGACGAGAAAATCAGCGTCACCACGAAGCAGAACCCCACGATCTGAAATGCCGCCACCGCCCACAGGCAGCCGACATACTGCGTCTGCACACCGGCATCCTTGACCTGCCGCGCCTGCCACAGCCAGTACACCACAAACGCCAGCCCCACCCCCGGCAGCATGTACGCCGCAACCAGGGCCAGGATCGCCGCGTATATGTAACTGCGGCTGGTCTCAGCTTCAAGCGGTTTGTTGGTAAACAGCGCCTTGTACCGTTTGAACGGGTCCGGCGGGATGTGACTATGTGTGATCACCACCGGCGGATGCCCCTCCAACGGGGTCGCCGGGCTGACGGAAAACGGGGTCGCCACCGGTCCGGGTGTATCGGGTGGCAGCGGGGCAAACGGAAACGGTCCCCCATCCGTGGCCTTGCCCTCCATGGCATCCCACATCTTCTGCTGATAGTTCTTGCGCTCACGCTCTGACCGCGCCAGTTCCATCGCCATCGACCACGCTTCGGTGTTGTTAGGGTCCTGCTGAATGGCGCGGTGCACCAGCCCCCGCGCGTAATCTTCCTGCCCTTCAGCGTGATATTCGCTGGTCCGGCCTAACAAGTCGTCACTCATTGATCTCCCCTCCTTTGTCCCTGGATTCAACGCTCATCATATAACACAAGCGGCGTTGCTGCTTTTTACTGTGCAGGTGTCTGCTGGCATCCGGATCAAAAACGCCCCCGGCTGGGGGCGCTGTGTTAGAGGGGAGGGCACTGCGGGGCACTTTTTGAGGTGGTGTGCCCCGCAGTTTACACCCTACAAGAGGAGGTTGGACATGTTGAGTCATGTCCGGTCACACACACAACAATATGATAGCATCGTTCGTTCGTGAAATCCATCACCCAAATGGGTAAAGCAGAGGATATTCCCCCTATTTAGTAGGCCAAAAGTCCTAATTCACGAAATCTTTCACATATGTGAGGCGGAGAACATCTGACACACAGCCCTGTCGCCAGCCGGTTGACCATCTCCGCCACGCTCCTTATACTCCATTAAGAAGGTTGCCTGACGGCATCCGCCCGAATGCCCCCGGCCCTTCCCCTGTCACCAGATACCATCACAGCGAGGCCACCTATGCCAGATGACCAGACACCTCCCACCGATGATTCCAGCGAGCCGGAGCCGTTTACCACGGCCAGCCTGATCGCCATCAAGCTGACCCGCCGCGCGGAGAAGTTCCTGTACCGTATCCAGAGCCGCACCGAGTTCGCGGCATCACAATCCCGGCAGGTGATGGGCACCATGATCACCGGCATCTCCGAGATCAAGGCCGCCATCGAGGCCGCTGCTTCCTCCGACATTGATGATCCATTACAGGACCTCGTGCAGTCCATTAAGGGCGGGCGGCGCAAGGCGCAGACGGTCAGCATCCACCAGATCGAACGCTACGCCGACCGCTGGGCCGTGATCGTCCCCAATGACGACAAGCTGCAAGCCCTGCTTGCCGATCAGTTGGCAAAGCAATACAACTTCACGCGGGAGGATACGCCCAACATCCAGGATGCACTGAAGCTGAACACCGACAAAGTCCAGCAGCGCTACCAGGGCTACTTCGGCAAGCCGCTTGAGTCGATCTACGCGGCCCAGTCTGACCGGGGCAGCACCTCCCTGCTGGAAGGCATCGGCGGGCTGGATAACGCGGTACTGCACGAGATCGAGAACGACCTCGAATGGCGCTACGTGCTGCGCGGCGAGACGATCATTGAGCAGGGAACCGAGGTTGAGCGAATTTTCATGGTGGTCAATGGGCGGGTTCGGCTGGATTACCGGGCCGCTGATGGCTCCGTCCAAACGCTGGGGGAGGCCATAAAGGGCAACCTGATCGGTGAGGTGCCGATGATCATGGAGGAACCCAGCGACATCTCAGCGGTGGCCCTGCGCGATACCGAGCTGGTGAGCCTCCCCCGCGAAAGCTTCAATAAGCTGTTGGAAACCTACCCCGCCGTGATGACCGGCGTCATCCGCCAGATGGTGCGCCGCCTGCGCGAGAGCCGCCGGGCCGAAAGCCATTCGCCGCTGGTGACGATTGCGGTGCTGCCCGCCGGGCAAGACTGCCCACTGGAGAAGGTTGGGCAGGAGGTGACGTTTGCCCTGCGCACCTACGGCAGCACACAAAGGCTGACCAGCACCGTCATCGACGAGGAGTTCGAATCCGGGGGATCAGCGCTGTCCCTGCAGGATGGTGACAACGCGCGGCTGGTGGCGTGGCTCAGTGAAATGGAGAGCCGCTACCGCTTCGTGGTCTACGTGGCCGACCCCGACCTCAACGAGTGGACCCGGCGCTGCATCCGGCAGGCCGACCTGATCCTGCTGGCGGCGATGGACGATGAGGACCCGGCACTGAACCCCATCGAGGCGAAATTGTTCAGCGAGGATAGTACCACCAAGGTCCGACGCGAGCTGCTGATGCTGCATGAAGACAGCAGCACCCCCACCGGGACTGCCCGCTGGCTGGCTCACCGCCCACTCGATGGACACCACCACGTCAACATCAATGATGACCGCGACTTTGAGCGGGTGGCCCGCCATCTGACGGGCCGGGCGATAGGGCTGGTGCTGGCCGGGGGTGGCGCACGCGGCGCGGCCCATATCGGTGTGTTCAAGGCATTGGAGGAGGCCGGTATCCCGGTCGATGCCGTGGGCGGCACCAGCATCGGGGCGCTGTTTGGTGGCATGTACGCCATGGGTTGGTCTGCTGACCAGATGCGCGATTTCGCCCGGTCGGTGGCTAACAACCCTCGCAGCCTGCTCGATGTGACCCTGCCGGTCGTGTCCCTGATCGCCGGGAACCGTATTAACAACCTGCTGCACGATCAATACGGGGACGCCCGCATCGAGGACCTGTGGACGCCCTTCTTCGCCGTTTCCACCAACATCACCACAGCGCAGCAGATGGTGTTTCGGCAGGGGGCACTGTGGCGTGCGGTCCGCGCCTCAAGCTCGCTGCCAACCGTGATGCCCCCCGTCACGGATGGGCGGCACCTGCTCATCGACGGCGGGGTGTTTAACAACCTGCCTGCCGATATTATGAAGGAGCAGGTGCGCGGTGGCCCCGTGATCGCGGTGAACATTGGCGGCGACGAAGACCCCGAAGAACCCTACTCCTACGGTGAATCGATCAGCGGGTTCCGGGCGCTGTCGGCACGGGGCGTGCGAGCACCCGGCATCGTGGATGTGATTATGCGGACGATGTCACTCAGCAGTGACGAGCGCATCCAGCGGATTCAGCAGTACACGGACCTGTACATTGAGCCGCCGGTTCAGGGCTTCGCGATCTATGACTTTGCCGCAATCGACGAGATGTACCGCGCCGGGTACGAGACCGCGTCGCGGCTGCTGGCGGATTGGGAATACAATCCGTATGCGTAATGGGCCAGGTCGGCACAAACCGGTGCATCAGTCATTGATGTTGCCCGCGCGGTCCTCAAACTCCGTGATCAGCACCAGGGCCGCGCCCATGCTGTTAACAACCTGCGTATTCACGCCGCCATACTTATGGTTACGTGTTACCTGGGTGATCTTCTCCGGCAGCTTCTCGTTGCTGAGGAAGATCACCACCCGGATCAGGTCATGGCTGAGGACGGCCATGTCGCCATAATCCATGATGGAAAGCGACTGGATCAATTCCCGCACATGCCCCGGGGTGGCTTCCACAACGTTGAAGATCAGGTAAGCATGTTCATT
>CAYMGV010000076.1:0-13500 GCA_964390105.1 uncultured Anaerolineae bacterium
CAGGGGGTGGGGGCAAATAGACTCTTAACCGAACCGTATTAACCCTAGATGTCTCTCTCAAGGACGACCATCCCCATTGCGTCCGGCCCAAGATACGACGCAATCAGCGAATCGTATACCATGATCGGATAATGCACGCGCGAGAGTTCCAATGCGAGGCGGTCCTGTAACATTCGGGTGCGATCAGTGACGCGGGTCGTGTTCTGAAGCACGGCCAGCTTTTCGATGTGGGTGAACTCCGCGACGAACTCCATCATTTTATCGATGGCCTGACCATGCGTGCGCGCCTTCTCCATCGTAATCAGTTCGCCGTCTTCGATGGTGACCAATGGCTTGACCTCCATCATGCGACCCACAATAGCCTGACTTCTGCCGATCAGCCTGGCGCGCTCAACGTAGTTGAGGTCACTGGTGTAATACACCGCATAGATGCGTGGGATGACAGCACGGGCAATGCGCACGATCTCATCGATGTGGACACCTTTTTCAGCGGCACGGGCTATCGTTTCGACCAGATAACCCTGCCCGGCAGCCGTACTGCGCGAGTCAAGAACGATGATGTCACAGCGGCCCATGTACCCGGCTCTTGCCGATTGTGCGCTGGCAAATGACGATGACAGGTTCTGTGCGCTGGTGATGACCACGATCTGGTTCGTGATCTTACTGAGTTTGTCATACATTTCAGCGTAGGTGTCAATGGTGGGCGCTTCGACAGTCGGCATCTGGCCTGAAAGTTGGATGCGCTGCATCACATCTTCAGCTTCAAGGTCGATGCCATCAAGCAGCTCTCGCGATTCCAGCCGGATGCGCATCGGCATCACGGAGAAGTTCAGGTCACGCGGTAAAGTTTTCTGTTCAAAGCGGGCACAGCTATCGGTTACGATATGAACTCGTGGCACAATCACCCCCGGAAAACGTTATTCGACGCTCAGGATATAGTAATAGAATGCCTGACCGCCTGAGCGCACTTCAATTTCATGGGTCGTGTACTGTGCCTGGATGAAATCCGCCATCTCCTGGGCCTGGGCTGCTGTGACATCCGCACCGTAGTACAGGGTGATTAACTCGAAATCGACCGCTTCCATCTTTGTCAGCAGGTCCAGCATTACTGCATTCAAATCTTCGCCAGCCACCACGAGTTTATCGTTGTGCAGGCCGATGATCTGGCCGTCCTCTACCTGCAATCCATCAATCTTTGCCGTGCGGGTGGCAATGGTTAATTCACCTGTTTCGACCATCGTGCTGGACTCCTGCATCGAGTCTGCGATGTTGTCAAGGTCGCCATCAGGGTCAAGTGCCAACAGGGCCGAAATGCCCTGCGGGATGGTTCGAGTGGGCACCACCTGCACCTGCTTGACCTTGATCTGCTTGGCGGCTTGTTGGGCGGCCATCAGGATGTTCTTGTTGTTGGGCAGCACGATCACCTTATCGGTGGGGAGGTCGTTAATCGCTTCAACGATTTCGGCAGTGCTGGGGTTCATGGTCTGCCCGCCTTCGATGACGAAGCCTGCGCCGAGGCTGTAAAAGATATTGCGGAAACCCGCGCCGGGTGCCACGGAAACCACGCCAATTGAACCGGGTTCAACAGTCGGCGGTGCGATGTCGTTTTCAGTTTCCTCGCTCGGCTCACCGACGATAGCGTAGAACTGCTCCACCATATTCTCGACCACCACGTCGAGCAGTGCGCCGCGTTCAGCAGCGTAACTGAGGGGGATACCGGGATCGACCACATGGATGTGAACCTTAACCAGGCTGGGATCGCCAACGATGACGCCCGAGTCGCCCATGGCCTCAATGTCGTTGCGGATGCTATCGACGTTGAGGCTTTTCCCCTTGATGAGGAACTGCACATCATACGGGAAGGCGGCTTCAGCCTCGCTCAGTTCCGTGCGACTATGCGCTGCCTGGGTTTCATGTTCTGCCATCTCCATCGGAAGCACCGCCTCACCGTTCATGTATCGCAGCATGCCCTCAATGATGTAAGTAAAACCCATACCACCGGAATCGACAACGCCGGCCTCTTTAAGTACGGGGAGCAGTTCCGGGGTGCGCTGCACGGAGGCATGGCAGGCCTTCAGCACACGGTCCAGGATATCGCGCAGGTCACTCGATTCAGATGCCGCGACCTCAGCTTCTTCCCCGGCCTCACGAGCCACCGTTAGCAGCGTCCCTTCGACCGGGCTTTGAACGGCGCTGTAAGCGGTTACGCTGGCATCGTGGAAGCAGGCTCCGACGTTCTCCGGGGTGATAAACGCATAGCCCTCCAGTGCGCGAGCAAAGCCTCGCCATAGCTGTGACAGGATCACGCCGGAGTTACCACGGGCACCCATCAGCGCACCGTTGTACACGGCATGAGCCACATGTCCGGCGTCGGATTCTTCCATATTTTCGATCTCACGCCATGCACTGCGCATAGTAAGCAGCATGTTGGTGCCAGTGTCGCCATCTGGCACCGGGAACACGTTCAGGCTGTTAACATGCTCATGGTTGGTTTCAAGCCAGCCTAACCCCGCACGCACAAGCGCTTTAAAGCCCTGTCCATCCAGGGCTGCAATTGGGTCTTCGGGTTTGAATACCTTGAGCTGATTCGATGACTGCATAAGTTGGGTCTCCTCCGGGCCAGTGCGTTTCTTATTCCTGTTTGGGCAGCATGCGCAGGCCCTGGACGTAGATGTTCACCTGCTCAACTGGGATACCGACGGACTTTTCCACATTAAAACGCACCGCATTGATCACACTGGTTGCAACGGATGAAATACGCGTGCCGTGCTGCATGATGACATACACATCAATGATGATCATGCCATCTTTGTGGGTCACGCCAATGCCGTGGTGTGGGTCCCGTGTGAGCTGCGCGGCCAGCTCATTGATGGCATTCCTCGATGCCATGCCCACCACACCATAACTGGTCAGCAATGCCTGGCTTGCGATGGTAGCGATTGCATCAGGGGAAACGAAAACTTTACCGATCTTCTGTTCTGCTTGTTGCGTCATGTTTCGTGTTGCCCTTGCTTTCAATGAATACCGGGCCAATTACAGGTGTCAGCTATTCTAACACCGCTTTCGGCGATTCGTCTTGATTTTGGTTGCTAGATGTTTTCGGCTTCGTGTCGTATCGCGTGTGTTGCCGCTGTGATTCCATCCGCTGCCCCGAAGATCGAGGACCCCGCTACCAGCGCCGATACACCGGCCCGTGCCAGGTCAGCAGCATTGTCAATGCCTACGCCACCATCAACGGAGAGGTGCGCCCGGGATCGTTTCTGATCCAGTATCGACCGGATGCGGGCAATGCGGGCCAGCGATTCTGGTATGAACGATTGGCCGCTGTAACCCGGGAAGACTGACATGACGAGGATAAGGTCAATTTCAGAGAGGTAGGGAAGCAGTGTCTCAACGGGGGTGTTCGGGTTTAGTGCGATGCCCGTCTGGACACCATGCCCCCTGATTTGATCCAGCACACCGGGGATGATATGCCCCAGTTCCATGTGTATGGTTATGATATCGGCCCCGGCCTTGGCAAACGCATCAACGTGATTCTGCGGGTTGCTGATCATCAGGTGGACATCCAGCGGTTTATTGGCGATGCGCCGCACCTCGGAGACCATGCGTGGGCCAAAGTTGATGTTGGGGACGAAGTGACCGTCCATAACATCAATATGAATCCAATCAGCACCTGCCTGCTCAATCTCTGCGATGTCTGCATTCAGGTGAGTATAATTGGCTGCAAAGATGGATGGGGAAATGATGATATTCATATGATCCGAAGTATACCATGCCGGTATGCCCCGTGCGAAGCTCAGGGCCGCCTGCATCAGTGAGGAAGGGGCTATCTGATGAGTGAGCTGGATTCGATAACGATTTACACCGATGGCGGTGCAGACCCCAACCCCGGGCCAGGTGGTTGGGGCGCTGTGCTAATTCATGACGACAGTGGGGCCGTGCGCGATCTTTCAGGGTATGCCGACAACACTACCAATAACCGCATGGAACTGACTGCCGCCATCGAAGCGCTGCGTGCGCTCAAGCGGCCATGTGATGTACTCCTCTATACCGACTCAACTTACCTGCGCAACGGCATCACCAAATGGGTCGAAGGGTGGCGGGCGAAGGGTTGGCAGAAAAAGGACGGCAGTCCGGTTGAAAACGCTGACCTGTGGCGCGATCTGCTGGCCGTTCTGGCCCAGCATGAGGTGGCCTGGCAGTGGGTTAAGGGGCACGACGGGAATCAGTACAATGAGCGTGCCGATCAGCTTGCGACGGCAGCCATGCGCCGCAATCGTGCCCCGGTTGAAGCCCGGGATTCCGGATATCGCGCGTATATCCTGATCTCCGCACAGGGCACACGCGGTTACTGGGCCGTCATGCTTCAGCATGGCGATGCTGAAGAGACGTTTTTTGGTACAGAACAGGGATTGACCTCCAGCCAGTTAGATATCTTCGCGGCAAGCCACGCGCTGCACCTGATGCCTGATGGGGTGCAGGCGCAGGTCTTCACCCTTTCCGATTACCTGCGTAATGGAGCCTCACAGTGGATCAAGGGCTGGAAGAAGCGTAACTGGACCAAGAAGGACGGCAACCCGGTTGCAAACCAGGCGTTGTGGATGCGGCTCGATGAGGAGATGGCCCACCGCCGAGTTGATTGGCCGGTGGTCAAGCGTGATGACGCGCCCGGTGAGTTCGAGACACTGGGTGTGCTGGCCCAGGAGTACTTCGCGGAGCAGGAGGCGCAGCGGCAAGGCGGTGACGTTGAATTTGATGATCTTCCGCCCGAGGAGTGACGTTAGGAATCCCCGAGCAGCGCGGCTTTGAGCTGCCCGCACCCCGCATTGATATCGATGCCGCGCCGCACCCGGACGGTGGCGTTCAGGCCGTAGCTTTCGAGCACCGCCACAAACTCCGCGATGCGGTCGTTGCTGGCCTTTTGGCCGCTGTAGCCGGAGGTCGGGTTCAGCGGGATGATGTTGACGTGGCACAGCAGCCCCTGCAGAAGGCTGCCTAATGCGTGAGCCTGTTCAGGCGTATCGTTTTCCCCGGCGATGGCGGCCCACTCAAACGTGACACGGCGTCCGCTTGCCGAGATGTAGTCGCGCACCGCCCCGATCAGGTCGCTGATAGGGTAGCGTTTGTTCAGAGGTAACAGGGCGCTGCGCTCCGCGTCGGTGGCGGCGTGCAGTGAGATCGCCAGCCGAACCTGCAAATCTTCCTGCGTAAAGCGTCGAATAGCCGGGATCAGGCCGACAGTGCTGACGGTGATATGGCGCTGCCCGATGCCAAGGCCGTCAGGGTCCATGAAGCGGCGTACCGCGTCGAGCGTAGCGTCATAATTGTGGAAGGGTTCACCCATCCCCATCATGACGATGTTACTGAGACGTTCGCCCTCGGCTTCCAGCAGCCGGGCCACCATGATGGCCTGCTCCACGATTTCACCAGTCGTCAGGTGGCGGGCAAAGCCCATCTGCCCTGTGGCGCAGAACACACAACCCATCGCGCAGCCAGCCTGTGAGGAGAGGCAGGCGGTGCGGCGCGTACCGTCATACTCCATCAGCACGGTCTCGATGATCTGACCATCCGGCAGTTGCAGCGCAAACTTGCGCGTCTCACCATCATTGGATGCAAGGTCTGCGATAAGGGTGAACACGCCGAGGCAGGCATGAGCGTTCAAGTGTGCGATCAGCTTTTCGGGGAGGTTGTGCATCTCCTCGAACGTCTGCGCCTTATGGTGATATAGCCAGTTCCAAAGCTGGTCCGCACGGAAGCGTGGGAAGCCCCATGCCTGCATCTGCGCTTCCAGGTGCTCGTGTGACAGGTCATAGAGATTAATGCGATCTTCAGCCACGACGTGCCTCCCTGATATGCTCGGTCAGATCAGCCAATGCGGGGTATACCGCGTCGGGGCGTATATCTGACTCTTCCAGGTCGGTCTGGTTGGTGACGCCAGTCATCACCAATGCGGTGCCCATCCCGGCCCGCTGTCCACCGAGGATATCGGTGTCAAGCCGGTCCCCGATCATCACGCTGGATTCAGGCCTGGCATTCAGGCCGCGCATGGCTGCCTCAAAGATGGTGACCTGCGGTTTGCCGATCACTATTGGAACCTGTCCGCTGCTGGCCTGTACGGTTGTCACAATCGTGCCTGCGCCGGGGTGCAGTTCGCCGCCGGGTGCGGGGTAAGTCAGGTCGGGATTGGTGCCAATAAACGGTGCCCCGGCCCGGATCAGGACGGTGGCGATGGTGAGCTTCTCGTAAGTGATGTCAGGGTCAAGACCGACGACGACCCCCGCGACCGGGCCGGGTGGCCGTTCGTTACCCTCGTAGACGATGAGACCCAGCTCCCGCATATGTGCCTTCACGCCAGGGGGGCCAACCACGTAGAAAGCGGAATTAGTGCCATAGGTTTCCACTGTGTACTGCGCTGTGACGAGCGCGCTGGAGAATACCTGCCCAGGTGATGCAGTAATGCCCAGCTTGCTGAGCTTCTCTACGTACTGCTGACGGGTTTTCCCTGCGTTATTCGTGATCAAGGCCCAGCCAATACCTTCGGCGGCGAGCATATCAAAGAAATTGTTCAGGCCCGGTACCGGTTGTGAACCGTGATACAGTACGCCGTCGCCATCAAGGAATATGTGTCGGATGGTTTTCCAGTTCATGGTTGCCAGTATACCATGCGGTATCCTTCCCCGTGCTGATCTTGCCGCTTTTGCTACATGATAGCGCCTCGACTATACTACCCTTCGTTGCTAATCACTACCATCATTGAGAAGACTATGACTGTCAAGAGAGAAGACCTGAAACTATCGGTCATCATGCCCGTATACAATGAACAGGGTACCCTGGAAGAAATTGTTTCACAGGTGTTGGATACTGGCCTTGCCCACGAATTGATTATTATAGACGATGGTTCGACCGATGGCTCGCGCGAGATCATGGCGCAGTGGGAAGACCATCCCGTCATCAAGGTGCATCTCAAACCGGAGAATGGCGGTAAAGGCAGTGCGGTACGCATTGGATTTGGCCTGGCCTCCGGTGATGCGGTGATCATCCAGGATGCTGATCTTGAGTATGATCCCCGTGATTATCCCAAGTTGATTGGCCCGATTGCCGAAGGGCGAGCCGATGTCGTTTATGGGTCACGGTTCATCGGTGGGCCTACCCGTAAGATTTACTTCTACCACCGGCTTGGCAACCAGTTTCTGACATTTGTCACCAACTTGCTGTACAACCTTGACCTGACCGATATGGAAACCTGCTACAAGTGCTTCCGTATCGAGGTGGTCAGGGATATGCCGCTCAACGCCCGCCGCTTTGATCTTGAGCCGGAGATCACGGCGCGGGTTGCCAAACGGGGCTATCGCATCTACGAGGTGCCGATTGCCTATTATGGTCGTGAGTTTGACGAGGGTAAGAAGATCACATGGCGTGATGGCTTCCCGGCGTTGTGGACGCTGATTAAGTATCGCTTCACGAACTAAGTTGTCTTCTGCTTCGGCCCGCTTGCGGACCTTACTTGCCTTTTGTGTCGTCATTTTGCTGGCATTGGCCGTGCGCCTGCCACTGATGACGGCATTTCGATTCCACGCGGATGAGGCGCTTTTTGCAGCACTGGGACGGGCCATCGCGCAGGATGGTGACTGGCTGCTGCTCAGAACCGGGCTGCTGGTTGATAAGCCGCCACTGTTCTACTTGCTGGTGGCAAGTGGTGTTTCGTTGGAATGGGCATCGGAATGGACGGCACGTCTGCCCTCTCTGTTCGCGAGTCTGATCACGCTGGCGTTGGCCTACCGGTTAGCGGCGGACCTGTGGCGGGATCAATGGGCAGGGTGGTGGGCGGCTCTACTGCTGGCGCTGTCGCCGTTTGCCATCGCGTTTTCGCCGGTTGTGTTTGCCGATATGCTGATGGTCATGGTGTGGCTGGCGGCGGTACTGAATCACTGGCGTCGACGCTGGTGGTGGGCCGGTCTGTTGATCGGGGCAGCACTGATGATCAAGCAGAATACGCTCCTGCTGCTGCCGCTATTTGCCTTGTTGTTCGCATGGGGGGATCGTCCTCATGATTCTCGTGACTGGCGCAGGTTGTTGGTGGGGCTGCTGCTCCCGCTGGTGATGGGTCTGTTTTGGGAGATACTGAGATCAGGCGGGGTGTCGGCCTGGGCTGTTGGGGTAGGGGGTAATAACCCCGGTCGGCTGATCCGCTCAGATGAACTGTGGAAGCATCTCGTACAGTGGGCTGGACTAGCCCGGTACTTCTGGGGTACGCGCGGGGCACTGAGCCTGATCATCCTGGTGCTGACGGGATGGTCGACGGTTATATCTCCGTTCAACGGGCGCAGGTTTGGGTTGGTGTTGTTTGCCCTTCTTTATGCCGCTGCCTTGTGGCTGATCGCTTTCCCGATCTTTGACCGTTATCTGCTCCCGGTAGTCGCTGTTATTGCACTGTTGGGAGCAGGACCGCTCAAAGAGTTGACTTCAGGTCGCTGGTGGTTAGCGGGGCTGGTTATCGTATCGCTGCTGCCGGGGGCACTGCGGGTGGTTTCCGGTTTTCACCCGGTGGGTGGTGATCGCGGGGCAAACGACGGCATTGGACAGGTCGCTGAGTACCTTGATGCTCAGCCAGAAGGCAGTGTGGTGTATACAGATGGCGCGAGCTGGCCGCTGGCCTATTACCTGTATGATGCGTACCTGCTGCGTGTTTCGATAACGGATGCGGACTTCCTTGCAGATGATCTGAGGGTCAACGGCGAGGATGGGTCGGTGCGGGTTCTGGTCATCCGGCGCGATCTGGGGGTTGAAACATTGGCGGAAGCCGCAGCACGGAGCGGATATCAGCTTGGCCCTGTGCTGCTGACATACAGCCGGGTCAAGGGGTACGGCTGGGCGGTGTATCAACTCCTGCCGTGTGAACAGGCGAGCCGACCGGGGCCGAGTATGTTAAAATCCAGGAATATTGCGAACCTCGTTCACCCGGAGTAATGATCCCATGAGAGATAAAGCGCTCGAACACGCAGCATCAATGCGTGATACGTACCTCGACGAACTGATCGAATTCCTGAGAATCCCCAGCGTCAGCACAGTATCAGATCATAAGGATGATGTGAAACAGGCCGCTGAGTGGGTGGCCGGTCAGATGCGGGGGGCAGGCATCGAAAATGTGCAGGTGTTCCCCACAGACCGACACCCTATTGTCTACGGGGATTGGCTGCACGCAGATGGTGCCCCGACGGTGCTTGTCTACGGGCATTATGATGTGCAGCCCGTTGATCCTGTCGATCGGTGGCAGACCGGCCCATTTGAGCCGGAAATCCGCGATGGCGAATTGTACGCCCGTGGTGCCAGTGACGATAAAGGCCAGATGTATCTGCATGTGAAGGCAGTTCAATCCATGTTGGCTGCCAATGGATCGCTTCCGGTGAACGTCAAGTTCATTTTTGAGGGTGAGGAGGAGATCGGTTCACCTCATCTTGACCCGTTCATTACCGCACACCTCGATCTGCTGGCCGCTGATTCCGTGCTGATCTCCGACAGCCGCATCCTGACGCCTGGGCAGCCTTCCATCGTGTATGCGCTGCGCGGACTGAGCTACATGGAGTTCAAGGTACGTGGCCCTGCTCGTGATCTGCACTCGGGCAGTTACGGCGGGTCGGTGTATAACCCTGCTCAATTGGTTGCAGAAATCTGCGCTGCCATGCACGATGAGAATGGCACAATCCAGATTCCCGGCTTTTATGATCGTGTCGTTGCTCTCAGTGATGAGGAGCGTAAGGCGCTTTCCGAAGTTGGGTATGGTGTTGAGCAGTGGGCTGAGGAGACCGGCCTCAAGACACCATGGGGTGAGAAGGAATACTCACTGATCGAACGGCTCGGTGCGCGGCCTACCTGTGAGGTCAACGGCATCTATGGCGGCTTTATGGAAGAAGGTGCCAAGACCGTCATCCCGGCAGAGGCGGGGGCCAAGGTCAGTATGCGGTTGGTGGCTGACCAGGACCCCTACGAGATAGCGGCCCTGTTTGAGCGTTTCGTGAAGGGCTTCATCCCCGATGATTATGAGGTTACGATCCTTCGTCATGGCATGGGATACGGTGCCCTGACACCAATCGATGCGTTTGAGATGAAGGCGGCAGCATCGGCCTACAAATCAACGTGGGGTGTGCCGCCGGTCTTCACCCGTGAGGGCGGCTCGATCCCGGTGGTGGCGACCTTCCAGAATGAACTCAAGGCCCGTGTGGTGCTGATGGGTTTTGGCCTCGATGACAACATACATTCGCCCAACGAGCATTTCCGTGTGATGCACTATCATCGCGGTGTTGATACCGTGATCCACTACCTGTATAACCTGGTAGAAGGCTAGAGCAATGTCGATGATGGATGATGCGCTGGTACGGGCAGAAACGGCCCGGCAGCAAGACCTTGATGAGTTGTTTGAGTTCCTGCGGTTTCCCGGCATCAGTACGCTGAAGGAACACGAGGATGATATCCGGGCCACGGCGGAATGGTTGGCCGACAAGCTGCTTGAGATCGGGCTGGACAGGGTCGAACTGCTGGAAACAAACGGTCACCCGGCGGTTTATGCAGAGTGGTTGAATGCCCCGGCAGGTGCCCCCACTATCCTGTTCTACGGGCATTATGATGTGCAGCCCATCGATCCGGTCGAACTGTGGCACAGCGCTCCCTTTGCGCCAGAGGTGCGTGACGGCTTGATCTATGCGCGTGGTGCTACCGATGACAAGGGGCAGGTTTATGCGCATATAGCCGCACTGCGGCACCTGTTTGCTGGCGGGGAGGGCCTGCCCTTCAACCTCAAGATGCTGATCGAGGGGGAGGAGGAGATCGGATCAAGGCATCTCGGTGACCTTGTGCGGGCTGAGGCCGACCGCCTGGCCTGCGACGTTGTTCTTGTATCTGATACGTCGTTTATTGGCCCCGGTAAACCGGAGATTTTCTACAGCCTGCGCGGTGCCATTGGGGGAGAGATTCACGTCCGGGGGCCGCGGGGTGATATGCACAGCGGTGCCTATGGCGGTGTGATCATGAACCCGCTGCATGCATTAGCGAAGATCATCGCCTCCTTCCACGATGATGAGGGGCGCATTGCTATTGCTGGCTATCTTGATGATGTCCGTCCACTCTCAGAGAAGGAGCGCCGATGGCTCTCACGGGTGCCATTGACCGAGGAAGACCTGCTGCACTATACGGGTTCGCCGATGCCGTGGGGCGATAAACAGTACACACTGCTGGAACGAATTGGGGCTATGCCAACGGTGGAAGTCAATGGGATGTGGGGGGGCTTCCAGGGGGAAGGCGGCAAGACCATTATCCCCTCTGAGGCCCATGCGAAGATCACGATGCGGCTTGTGCCAGACCAGGACCCGCGTGAGATCGAACGGTTGTTTGTCGCGCACATCGAGCGTGTGGCTCCGCCGGAGGTGATCGTTGAGGTCAGGATGACAGGGCGGTACAACTGGCCGCTGCTGGTTGACCCCGAACATCCCTACGTGCAGACGGCTGTCAAGGCGCTCAGGACCGTGTGGGAAACGGAGGCGGTATACAATCGTGGCGGTGGCTCCATTTCCATCCTCTCCGTGATCAAAAAGCTGCTTGATGTGCCCATCGTGCTGATGGGGTTTGCGCTGCCGGGGGCCAACGTCCATGCACCAAACGAGAACTTCCCCGTCGCGCAGTATCACAACGCCATTCGTGCGGTGATTGCATACTATTCGCTGGTCGGAGAGGGTAATGCCTGATATCGATACGCTGCTGGCGGCCTTCATGGGGAGTGACCCCGATGCTCGCAAGGAGGCCGCTGATATGTTGGCCGAACTGACAGACTCCGCAGACCGTGTCCGTGCGCGGTCTGCGCTGCTGGCTGCACTGGAAAGCCAACTGCGTGATGTGCGTATCAGCGCAGCGGAGGCGTTGGGCAATTACCCCGATGCCGAGATCGTTCAACGGTTATGTGATGTAACTCTCCACGATGAATACGTGAATGTGCGGCAGGCTGCTGCCCGCGCGCTCGGTGATACCGCCTCACCTGATGCCGTACCTGCATTGCTGCATGCCATCGGCAATGATGAGCTGAAAGTAGTGCGTGCGGCGGCCAAGTCACTGGGGCAGGCTGCCGATCCCCGTGGATTTGAGGCGCTGGCACCACTCGCCTTGCAGGATAATCCGCCGCTGGCACAGATCGCGGTTGATGCGCTGGCCGCTATCGGAGATGATCGGGCTATCCCCGTGTTGTTGGCTGGGCTGCGTCATCGAAGCTGGCTGGTGCGGCAGGCAGCAGCCCGTGCGCTGTTGACCTTTCAGGACGAGCGAATCCGGCCTGCACTTGAGGCTGCCCTCAGCGTTGAGAAGCACAAGGTCGCTCGATACGTGATCATACAGGCACGGGATGCCTGCCCTGAATAGCTGGGTAGGGTGAACAATGTGGGGTGATGGCTATTACGATGATGCGGGTAATGACGATTTAACCGAGTTGGAACAGCTCGAACAATGGGTCGATGATAACCCGCCCGATCTGCAGTACGTGCTAATTGAGTATCTTGCCCATCAGGACCAGGAGATGCGCATTACTGCCGCCCTGCATCTGGCTGAGTTGTACCAGGATGTGGCGGCACTGCCCGTGCTGATGGAGGCTGTCGACAGTGGCAGCAGACCCCTCCAACGTCAGGCTGAGTCCGCTGTATGGATCATTGGTGACGAGAGTACAGCGGAGTTGATCCGTGCGCTGCATTTCGAGACAGGGGCGGTGCGCGATGCTATCACGCGCACGTTGGCATGGGTCGGTTGGGCACCGGAAGATACCGATACCGAGATCGCGTTTCGCATTGCCGCGCGGGATTGGGCCGGGATCGTGGCACTGGGTGATCGAGCCGTTCCCGCACTCGTCAGCGCGTTGAGTGACCCCGATGGTACGGTACGGCGCGGCGCGATCTGGGTGCTGGGTCTGATCGGTGATCCGCGTGCGGTGCCCTTCGTGGCGGAGTGCCTCTCCGATACCAGCGGTGACTTGTTCGGGGCAGGGGGCCGCATCTGCGATATTGCCGCCGAGTCGCTGGTTCGCATTGGTACAGATGAGGCTCAGCAGGTTCTGGCTGGCGGGCGATCCGGGCGGCCACGCCGGGATGCTCCGCGGCGAGGTCGGTGGTTTCGCCCAGGTCAGAGGAAAGGTCGTAGAGGGCGACCGGGTTCCCCCGGCCCAGGCGGATCCCCTTCCAGTCGCCCAGCCGCAGGGCCTGTTCGTAGCGGCGGCGGCAGTGGCCGTAGTCCCAGTAGAGATACCTGCGGTTTTGGGATAGCGGTTCTCCTTTCAGGGCTTCCACCACGGAGATGCCGTCGAGCCCCGGCGGCGGTGCGACCCCGGCCAGCGCGGCCAGGGTGGGGAGCAGATCCACGAAGCCGATGACTTCGTGGCTGACGGTTCCCGCGGGGATCGTCCCGGGCCAGCGCGCCAGGAAAGGGACCCGGATCCCGCCCTCGGTGAGATCACGCTTGTGGCCGCGGAGGGGG
>CAYMGV010000077.1:0-13116 GCA_964390105.1 uncultured Anaerolineae bacterium
GGCCCATCCTGCCCGTTGGGCCGGGCATCCCCCTGCGGAGGATAGGGCGGCAGGCTGCCATCATTTTGAGGCGGATTGGGCGGTCGTCCGCCGTCGTTGGCCTGCGGATTGATCGGGCCGGTCGTCGTACCATCACCCGCAGCAGGACCGTCATCTGCTGGTGATATCGCCTCATCATCACCGGGCAGCAGGCGAGCCAGCACATCCAGCAGGCTGGAGTTGTCGCCGCTGCGTCCACCGCCAAACAGCCGCGAGGTGCCGTTATGCCCCGTGATCAGCTCCATCACGGTGTTGTCGGTGCTGCTGCCGATGTAGGGGCGGTTCTCAGGCGGGACGGCATCGACGACCAGCGCCCATGACAGCGACACCACGGCCAGCACGACGGTCGCCCCGATCAGGTGCAGGATGCGCTTCCACCATGTACCCGCCGGGCTGACCAGGTAGATGAAGAAGAACGCAGGCAGTGGCAGTAACGCCTGAAGCATCTTGATGTTGAACCCCACGCCGACCAGCGCCGCACCGGCCATCAGCCACAGCCAGTTGGCATCTTCCGCCGCCTTGATGAAGGCCCATGCCGCCAGCATCAGTACAAACACAAGCTGCATATCCATCGTGTTGTTGCGGCTCACTGAGACCAGCACCGGCGTGATCGCCATCGCCAGCGCAGCGGCCAGCCCCGGCCACGGCCCAAATCGACGCGCGACCAGCCCATAGGCCAGCGCCACCGACCCCACCCCCGCGAGGATTTGCGGCAGCAGCAGCGCCAGCGGCCTGAAGCCGATCAGCAGTGCGACGATCGTCTGCACCCACAGGCCCAGCGGCGGCTTATCGACCGTCACCGAGGCCCCCGGCTCAGACGCCACGAAGAAGAAATTATGGAAGGACCCCATCATCGAGCGTACGGCGGCGGCGTAATAGGTGTTGCCCCAGCCGATAGCGTCGAGGTTGAACGTCAGCAGCAGCAATGAGAGCAGCAGCACGCCGCCCAACAGGATCAGCGGCAGATGGTCTGGCTGGAGTGGGTTTTGATCGGGATGCGGGATGGTGGTATCAGACATGAACGGCTTCCTCTCCGGGATCAGGCACTATGATAGTCCTGCCCTGTATTAAGCGTCAAAGCCGTTGATGACTTACATAGAAAGTGTGTAACTACTCAGGCCACTTTTTGTGCCTAATTTGAGATATCGAACGATCTTCACGCCATATGTTTTGTACCTGAACACAATCCAAAATGTCAATCAAGATCGCAAATCTGAGTACAAAATCAGGCTGAGTAGTAACGGCGTATTTATATCTCTGATCCTATTCGTTTACAGCTCAGCCGAACAAATAAAGCTGGTTCAGTTGGTCCCACGAAACGGAGGCTTTGTTGAACGGGATGTTCCCGCTTACATCCCCGCCAGTCATCCTATCGTGATAGAAGTGCGTGGCAACCTGTACTTTGGTGCTGTCTACACCCTTGAGCGCATGCTTCCTGAAGTAAATGGTGCGGTTCACCCGGTTGTGATCTTCCGGCTTAGAGGAGAAGCTATGTTTGGGAGTACGTTTCTCAGGATGCTGGAATACTATGCGAAAGAGCTGCACAAGGCCAAAGGTCGCCTTATACTGACCGGGCTGAGCGAGGAGGCCCATGATCAATTGGTGCATGCAGGTGTCAACGAGTGGTTGCCCGAAACAGACATCATAGACGCGGATCCAATGCTTCTGGAATCAACAAGGAAGACCCTGCGGGATGCTCGCCAATGGCAAAACAACCAGCACTATGAGGCCAATTGATAGCTGCGATGAGGCCTCTGTGGCAGATTCGTTTTTGATTCTCCCCAGGACTTACGCAGTTGAACCCACTATTGTGTTTTCAATAGCAAAACCTCGGCAGAAGTTGATTGCCCCCTTTTGATGGGTGCTTGCAACTGCGGGGGCGTAAAATCCGAAACTCTGCGCGGATTTGGGGGGGTGTTATCTGGGTAAGTCCTATCTCCATATGAACGCGCCACGGTGGATTCCGTAAGGACTCCTCATCAGGTCTCATCCAAACAGCACAACCATTCATCATCACACAGGAGTCATCATCGTGCGACTACCGCCACTTGATAACTGGGATACCACCTCGCGCGTTCTACACCACGCCACCATGCTGCTCGTACCAATTCAAAAGGCACTGGTTACGCGGCGTGGTAATTATCTGCATCTTGCCATGGATATCAACGAAGGGGGTGTGTCATCCCTGCGCTTGCCAATGGGCGGCCTCATTGAGGTTGACTTTGCCCAGGGCAGCATCGTTTATCATCGGGGCAGTGGATCATCGGCCACATTGTCGTTTGCGGATCACACTCAGAAAACCCTGTTTGAAGCGCTGCTTGCCGAACTTCAGAAGGATGAACTATCCGAGTTATTGGGCGGCGGTGAACGAGGTTCAATGGCTGACCTGCTGCTGACCGATAAGCTTGATGGTTTCTGGCCGCTGGATGAGGTCAGCCACACCGATCCGCTCATCTACGATCGTGATGAAGGCCGCGCGTATGCCGAGATTCAATACGGTGTATTCACCGGGTTGGCCCGGTTTCGTGCGCGGCTTGGGGGCCACATGACACCTATCGTCATCTGGGGGGAGCATTTCGATCTTTCAACCCTGTGGTTCCACCCCGCTAACCCGGAGATGGACGACTACAAGGCCCACATAAACATGGGTTTTGCGCCGTTCAGCGCAGGATTCGACCGCCCGTACCTGTACACCTACATCTACCCCTATCCCGACTCGTTTGAGTTACCTGCCCTGCCGGCTGGGGCAGAATGGCACACTGATGGCTGGCGTGGTGTGGTCATCCGCTATGACGAGTTGGTGAAAAAGGGTGAGTTGGCGAGGTACGTTGAATCGATATCACGACAGGTGTTCGATGTCCTGTGTCCGTACCTCGATCAGGTTGAAGAATGACGGGCTACCCCATCTGCACCGGCGCTATCCCGTACCTGACAACCGGTCAGATGCGTGAGGTTGACCGTGCCATGGTCGAGGACTATCACATCGACCTGATCCAGATGATGGAAAATGCCGGGCGCAACCTTGCCCACCTCGCACGCGGGCGTTTTTTTGATGGTGATCCGGTGGGGAAGAAGGTCACTCTGCTGGCAGGTACAGGTGGCAACGGCGGAGGTGCGCTGGTCTGTGCGCGGCATTTGCATAACTACGGTTCAGATGTCTCAGTCTATCTTACCGCCCCTGAACGAATGACTCCGGTCGCTGCACATCAACTCGATATCCTGCGACGCATGGCGGTTCCGGTTTCCGGGGCCGGTGGGATAGGGGCAGGCCACCGCCCTGACCTCGTGATCGACGGCATCATCGGTTACAGCCTCAACGGGGCACCGCGCGGGGCTGCTGCTGACCTGATTCGCTGGGCCAACGGCGTTTCCGCGCCGGTGTTGGCCCTCGACGCGCCTTCCGGGATCGATCCCAACACGGGCATTGTCTTCGATCCCGCCATAAGCGCCACTGCCACCATGACCCTGGCGCTGCCCAAAGAAGGCCTGCGTGTCCCCGGCATCGAGGCACAGGTTGGGGAATTGTACCTGGCCGATATCAGCGTGCCGCCGGGCCTCTATGGGGGTTCCGGGTTGGGTCTCAACGTGGGAAGCATCTTCGCACAGGGGGATATTGTTCGGTTACAGTAGCTATATACGGTCGTTGTGCTATCATGGGGCATACCCTCACCAACTTTCATGAGGAGGCTGCATCAATGTTTGACCTGAAGAACGCCAAAAATCGTAACGGCAAGATGTGCCAGGCCGTCACGGTCGATGCGGTATCAACGGACTTGAGGCCCGGTGATCTCGGCACAGCCCCCACTGCCGTCTCCTGTGATGCGTGCGGTACGTCCATCGAGAAGGCCGATAGTCATAGGCTGGATGAGCGCTACCTGTGCCCCGGCTGCTTCGAGACGGTGAGCCGCCCCGCATAAATAACGCTGCCTCGCAACTTACGAATTATCTCACCCGACCCGCTGACGCGGGTCGTTTTTTTTCGTGACCACCCCAGAAAGTCTCGTTTTTTATACATAATGTAAAAAATAGTTGACATAATGAATATTATGGCGTACGATATGTAAAGTAAACTTTACTCAATGTAATGTGGGTATGACATCAAGAGGAGATATCATGTCATTTCAACAGAGAAACACCGTCGTCATGCTCGTCATTTCCAGCGTGCTGCTGCTCTATCTGGGCGTGCGTGTGTTCTTTATGGTGCAGCAGGGCACCTTCGAGCCGCCCGCCGTCTTCCGCCTGTGGCTGGTCATCATCGTGATCATGGTGGTTGGTACGATCATCTCGATCATCCTGACCACTATTGGTCACAGCATTGTGACCGCCGTGCGCACCGGGGAAGAACCGGATGAGAGCGACTTCTTCGAGGATGAGCGTGACCAATTGATCGAACTCAAGGGCACACGCTTCGCCTACACGGTCACGTCGGTCGGCATGTTGATCGCCATGCTGACCTTCGTCTTCGGGCTGCCGCCGCTGGTGATGTTCACGACGTTGATCGCTGCCAGCCTGATCGGCCAGATATCAGGGTCGATCTTCCAACTGACCCGCTACAACGTGGGGGTCTGACATGGGTAAGGGGGACAGCGGCAGCATCACCAACAACATCCGCACGCTGCGCTTCATGAACGGGGAGATGACCCAGGAGCAGCTTGCGGCGCAGGTCGGGGTGACGCGCCAGACCATCATCGCCATTGAAGGGGGCAAGTACTCCCCATCACTGGAAGTTGCCTTTCGGATTGCGTATGTGTTCGGGGTGCCGCTTGAGGAGGTCTTCTCCTACGAGCCGGACGAGCGACCTGGCTGATCAGCCGGGTTCAACAACGAAAGAGAGATTTACCAATGAAACCGTATCGTTTGACCGCAATCATCGTCGGAGTTCTGTATATCATCGGCACCGCCTCCGGGATCACCAGTGTGGTACTGACCGGCTCCATATTCGACGCTTCGGACGTGCTGGCGGCGGTCGCAGGGGATAGTACCAGCCTGCTGCTGGGTGTGTTGGCTGTACTCTCGATGGGCTTCTCGCTGGCCTTCATTCCTCTGCTGATGTACCCCCTCCTCAGGCAGCAGAACGAGGGCATGGCGCTGGGCTACGCGGTGTTCCGCACCGGTCTCGAACTGGTGATGTACATCCTGACCTGTGCAAGCTGGCTGTTCGTGCTGGCACTGGCAACCACGAATGGGGCCGATGCCGCGATGGCAGGGACGATCAGTGCCGCAGTGCTCAGTACAGGTGAGGGGATCAGTATGCTGCTGGCGCTGATGTTCGGCGCAGGCGCGCTGATCTTCTACACGCTGCTGTACCAGGCCAAACTGATCCCGCGCTGGCTCTCGATCTGGGGTGGCATCGCCATTGTCCTGCACATCAGCGCGGCCCTGCTGGCGCTGTTTGGCGTGGCCCCGGATTTCTCCACGGTCAACCTGGTACTGAACATGCCCATCGCCTTGCAGGAAATGGTCATGGCGGTCTGGATGATCGCGGCGGGCTTCAACCTCGGTGGGCTGGAGGGGACGCGCCCGGTTGAGGCCCCGGCCTTCGCAGTGGGTCGCTAAGCACCCTGTTTCGCCGAAAGATAAGCGCGGAAGCCCCTGGATTTAGCTATGGGGTAATTGACGGAGAAGATGTGGCCGGGCATCGAAGCCCGGCCATGCCGATCCCGGCAGGATATCCGGCAAACCGAGGCTGATGAAGGCCGCGTAGATCACAATGAGGAGAAGCGTTGCCATTAGGGCTACTTTCGTATGATAGGGCGCATCAGCGGTTGCTGGCTTCCTGCTGCGGGATCACGTCGGTGTGCCCCTGCCCGAAGAAGCGCTGCTCCAGGATGATGGATGTCACGTAGAACAGCACCACGCCACCAAAGATTCCGATGAATCCGTATGGCCCGAACTGCACCTGTAACCAGCCGCCCAACTGCGGCATGATGAACCAGCCGAACTGGAACGAGATGCTGTTGAGGCTCATGGCGAGTGCCTGCACATCTTCCGGCACATGCTCCAGCACAAAGGTTTGATAGATAGGGTTGCTCAGGTTCATCAGCGAGGCCCGCACGATGAACGCGATCCCGGCGATAATGAAGTACACCACCGGGTTAACCCATCCCATCGGGACAAGGAACGCGCCCAGCCCCAGCAGGATCAGGAACGGGATCGACATGGCCTGGCTGAGTACCACGGCCCCGATCTTGCCACGTCGCTCGGCCAGCGGTGGGCCGAGGAACTGTGCGATTCCCATACCCAACCCGCTGATGGCAAAGACCAGCGCGATGGGTTGGTCCGGCATGTTGTACACATTACGGAAGTACACGTTCATGAACGGCTGGAACAGCCCTGCACCCAGCCCGATGACGAACTGCGGCAGGAAGAAGCGCAGCAGCGGCCAGCCGTAATTATATAGTTGCCGCCACGGCAGTTCGACATAGCGGTCGCGGTCCGGCTTCTGGTACAGGATCATGGCAATCGGGCCGATAGCCAGCACCATCACCAGCATCATGCTGCCCAGCGCCAGTTGGTATGAGAGCGCATCGGTGGGGGCGGCGTTTGCCAGCCCACCCAACCATGTTGGCAGATAGCCACCCAGCAGGTTGCCGACAAAGGATGTGAGCTGCATCAGCCCAAAGTTGAAGCTGAACACCCACTGACGCTCCTCCACCTTCGTGTTCGCCATCAGGAAGGGGGCCATCGCGACCTGCCGCAGGCTCATACTCATGCCGATCACGACACGCGCAGCGATCAGGATCGGACGCGTCGGCACGAGGATCATCAGCCCCAGTCCGGCTGCTGTCAGCAGCGCCGTGGCGATCATGATCCGCTTCTGCGAGAACTTTTCCGCTGCATAGGCGGCAGGCAGGGCGACCGCAATCGCGGCCAGTGAGGTGAACGTTTGCAGGGTGCCGAGGAAGGCCTCGTTGTACCCGGCGTCGAGGCTCAGCACGAAGAAGTTAAACAGGAACCGGAACACGCCGAAGGCCAGCCCGGTGATTGCACTGTAGACGAGCACCAGCTTGGCATTACGGGTGAACTCACCGAGTTTTTCAAAATACTGGCTGGCACTACCGGATGGGAGTTTACGCACGGGGGTGTATCATCCTGGTGGGTTGGTTTAGATAATTATCTAGTGTCCGGTAGTGTAACTCAGAATGTGTCGACCGTCACCCATTTGTAACGTTTGTTACACCAGCGGGATGAATCAACATCCGCCTCCCTGGCAGGGAGGCGGATAGGGGCGCAGAGCGGAGTTTGGGGTGAGAGCCTCGCGCTAATAACCCAGCCTGATCACCACCTCCTTGATGCTGCCTGGCCCCCCGATCAGCGTGATCTCGTCATCAAGGCGCAGCGGAGTATAGCCATTAGGCAGGATCGATTGGCCGTCCCGTGTGATGTCAAGTGCCAGCACGTCCGGGGGCAGGCGCAGGTCGCGCAGCAGCGTCCCCCGGATATCGGGGTTCGTGATCGTGATCTGTACCACTTCTTGTTCAAGGTTCGTATTGAGCAGCAGTGCCGCCGTTTGCGGGGCACGCACGGCCTGCCCCAGTAAATTAACCATAGCGGAGGCCGGGTCCACGAACAGCGCACCCAGTTCACGGAATTCCGGTGCGCGATTAATGTCGTTCAGCCGCACCACCAGCCGGTCAACGCCGCAGTCGATGCAGGCCAGCCGGCAGACGCGCAGGTTATCATCATCGTCGGGCAGCATCGCGATCACGGCATCGGTATCATCGTTCAGCAGCATACTAAGGCCGATCTCATCTACCGATGGAATGTGCTGTACCTCGACATCGCTTGTATCAAAATGGATCACATGCGATTCGATTGGGTCGGCCACCACGACACGCCAGCCGGTCGTCATCAGGTAACGGGCCAGCGCGATGGACTGTTCCTCTGCGCCGAGGATCAGTGCGTCACGGATGTCCTCGGTGCGCTCGCCGGGTTCGTGGGCCTCATCGACGGCGCGCAGCGCGCCCTTGAGGAACAGCGGCCCCGCGATCTCATTCAGCACCACCACCGAGATGATCAGCGTGGCGAAGGAGTCTCCCAATGTCGGGAACTCGACCGCCACCTCACGCGCAAGGCCGAGCGCGATCCCGGCCTGCGTGATCAGCCCCATCCAGTAGCGGCCTCGGAACTTTTTGGGCTCCCCGGCCAGCAGCCCGCCGATGTTGGACCCGATGAAGATGCCTGCCGCCCGGATCGCGAACAGCAGCAGCGCGATCCCGATGGTGGCGGTCAGCACGTCCAGCTTGAGCGAGACGCCCGTCAGGGTGAAGAATGCCACGTACACCAGCGGGCCGACATCGTGCAGCAGGTCCTCGAACTCCTCACGATAGGAGGTAAAGTTGGTAACGAAGAACCCGCCAATCATGGCGACGAGAATCGGCTCGATGTGGATCTCAAATGGCAGATTGTCATGCGAGTACTCAACCAGCTCAAATGCCCCGAGAAACACCAGGAAGCCCACTGCCAGGATATACGCGATCTTGATCCAGCCGGGGGCCTTAAGGCCCAACCCCATCTCCAGCAGCTTGCCGGTGAGGAAACCTGCTACCACCGCCGCGCCGAGGTCGATGACCAGCAGCAGCACGAAGGTGCCATCAAAGCCGATCCCCGTGATCAGAGCGCTGGCAACCGCCACCACGATGGCAAACAGCACGATGCCGACCACGTCCATCATCACCGTAACACTCAGCAGCGTCCGGGTGAATGGCCCACGCGCATTGACCTCTTTGATCACGGCGATGGTCGAAGCCGGGGAAAGTGCCAGCAGGATCGTGCCCCCCAGCAGGGCTACCGCGATGCGGGCGGTCACACCCAGCCCGGCGGTGAACGGGATCAGTGGCGTCAGGAAGAACAGCGTCGTCCCGGTAATGGCAAAGGTAGCGAGAAAGATGCCCAGCGTGTTCGAGACGATGGCCCGCATCCGCGGCCTTAGTTCTTTCAGGTAAAGCTCGCTGCCCGCCACAAACGCAATGATGCCCAGTGACAGCTCATCAATGAAGCGCAGATCATCGCTGACCCCGCTGGGCAGCAGACCCAGCACAAACGGCCCGGCCAGCATCCCGGCAAACAGGTAGCCGGTGATGTATGGCAGGCGGAACCGTGCCAGGAATTTACCGATGGCGTGCGACGCCAGCGCCACAAGAAAGAAGCTGGCGGTATAAAGCAAAATAGTCATATCTGGCCTTTTACTTGTTGCTTTTCAGTTGATGTTAAAAGAATGCCCAATTGAGTTTAGCGAGTGGTGCAGGTGAGATCACGCAACGTTGTCATACTCAACTTAAATACGGGGCCAGCATTGCCGCGATGTGTCGTTCCGTGTACGTCGCCTTGAACGTTTCCCGCGCTGACTGGCCCATCGCTTCCCGCCGATCCGGGTCATCGGCCAGCACCCGGATCGCCTCGGCCAGTGCCTCCGGGTCCCCGGCGGGGATTGTCAGCATGTGTTCACCCGGTGTCATGAAGGTGCGCACCGGTGCGGTATCCGCCGTGATCAGCGCCTTGCCCATCGCCCATGCCTGGAATATCTTATTACCGATCCCGGTTTCCATATTGGGTGTGGTACCGAATGTGCCCAGCAGTATATCAGCGTGCCCGGCCCGTGCCAGCAGGTCATTGAATGGCATCGGCGCGGTAAACGTGACGTTGGTGATGCCCAACTCGTTCGCCAGTGCGGCCATGTCCTCGTCAATCTGCCCTGCGCCAATCAACTCGATCTTCAGATCAGGCCGATCCGACAGCAGGGCCGCGGCCCGCAGGATGGTATCGATGCCGTGATGCTGGATGTAGCTGCCATAAAACAGGATATCGATCCCGCTGCGGTCAGCCTGGGGTGGGGTGGCCGGGACTTCCAGTACCTCACGCGGGGCGGAAAGCGGCACCAGCAGCACGCGCTCCGGGTTAGCGTTATACGTTTTGATGAACAGGTCCCGGTGCTGCGGGGTATCGGCCAGGGCGAAATCCGGCAGATGCAGCGCGAACCAGTCCATCAGCCAGTAGTAGATCGCCTTTGGCGCATACGGTTTGACGGTGTGCCGGTCATTGACTGCCGTAGCGTACACCGAGATCAGCACGTCGATGATCAGCTTCTTTCGATGCCACGTTGCCAGCCACCACGCCATCCACGCGATGTTGGTATTGAACTCCGCCAGCACGATCACATCGCACTGATCGGCCATCTCCCGGAACTGCCGCCGCATCCGCAGGGCACGCTGCGGCGTACTCCCCTCGGTGGGCATCTGGCACAACAGCACCTCAACGCCCAGTTCTTCCAGCCCCCGGCGCAGGATCAGGTTTCGGGGGTACGTGGGGGAGAAGGCCCCCATGAAACACACACGTGGATTTGCCATCGCTTCTTAGTAGCCCAGTCTCAGGGTGACTTCTTCAAGGCTTTTCGGTGAGCCAAGCAGCGTTACATCGTCATTAAGGCGCAGGCGAGTATACCCGTTTGGGATGATGGATTCACCATCACGGATGATATCAAGGAACAAGACATCACTGGGCAGGCGCAGGTCGCGCACCAGCATACGATTCACATCGGGATTCGTGATCGTGATCTGCACGATCTCCTGCGTGGGATCGGTGTGCAGCAGCAGCGCTGCGGTCTGCGGGGCACGCACCGCCTGGTCAAGCAGGTTCACCATGGCCGAGGTGGGATCGACAAAGGTTGCGCCCAGTTCACGGAATTCATGCGCGCGTGAGACATCGTTGAGGCGTACCACCATACGCGGCACTCCGAAGTCCTCACACGCGATCTGGCAGATGCGCAGGTTGAGGTCATCATCGGGCAGCATGGCGACCACGGCATCGGTCGATGTGCCCATCAATTCAAACAATTCGCTGCGTGTGATAGCAGGCAGCATTTCGACCTCAAAATCAGGGGCTTTGATGCGTTCAGCGTCCGGCTGGTAGGCTGGGTCAGCCATCGTGACCTCCCATCCACGCGAGGCCAGTGCCCGCCCCAGTGCCCTTGACTGCTCCTCGATGCCGAAGATCAGGGCGTTACGCTGCTCATCTGTGCGTCCTGATTCCGGCTCATGGGCTTCACCCACGCGGCGCAGGGATGCCTTGAGGAACAGCGGGCCAGCGAGGATGGTGAGTACCACCGTCGCGATGATCATCGTGGCGAACTCATCGCCCAGCCGTGGGAATTCCAGCGCAACTTCACGCGCAAGCCCCAGTGCGATCCCGGCCTGTGTGACATAGGCCATCCATGCGTTATTACGCAGCCGTTTCGGTTCCCTGGCGATCAATCCGCCTGCAAGAGTCCCGATCCACAGCCCCAGCGCACGGATAAGGAACAGCGCCACCGCCACGCCCAGTGTGCCAAGCAGCACATCAAGGTTAAGCGTGATCCCTGTTAGTGTAAAGAATGCCACGTAAACCGGTGATTCGATATCGTGCAGCACTTCCGCAAGCTGAGAGCGCTGGGGGGTGAAATTCGTTACGTAGAACCCCGCTACCACACCGACCAGGATCGGTTCAACTCGCAGTTCAAATGGCAGTAACTCGTGAGAGAGTACATCGACCTGACCGGCCAGCCAGAAGATCAGGTAGCCCAGCCCGATCACCAGCAGCGCTTTGAATATCTTATTGAATGAGGTCATCAGCAGGCCCTGCATGATCCACCCGATCAGCAGGCCCAGGATGACGGCGAACACAAGGTCCAGCACCAGCGCCGCAATGAACAGGACGCTGAATGGCTGGCCAGTCAGCAGGGTGGTTGCAATCGCAATCATGATGGCGAAGATCACGATATCGATCACATCCATCAGCACAGTGACGCCCAGCACCGTCCGTGTGAAGCGCCCGCGTGCCCGCACCTCCTTGATTACCGCGATGGTCGAGGCGGGGGAGAGCGCCAGCATCATCGTGGCACCCAGCAGCGCCACCGCGATGCGGGAGGGGGTATCAAAATCACGGGTAAAGGGGATGACATCTTCCAACAGCAGGATGGTGATGGTACTTAGCGCAAACGTGGCGATCACGATTCCACCTGCGTTAAACCCGATGCTGCGCAGACGCGGCTTCAGTTCCTTAATATAGAGTTCGCTACCTGCCACGAAGGCAATCACGGCCAGCGCGAGTTCCTCGATGAAGCGCAGGCTCCCGGCGGCTTCCGAATCAAGCAGGCCCAGTGCAAACGGGCCAACGATGATCCCGGCGATCAGGTAACCCGTGATCGCCGGTAAACGAAACTGGCGAAACCACTTCCCCATTTCATGAGCCGCCAGTGCCGTCACGACGAAACTGCCAGTCCAAATCATAAAGTTGATCAATTTTACAGGTCCTCATTTTGGTGGGGATGAAGCCGCGCTGCCCGCCCCGACAGACGCGCTTATCAGTCACTATCCAAAAGCAAGGCATCAGTTACAGGGATATGAAAAGTCAGGCTTAATAAAACGCAACGAAACCACGGGGTAAAGGGTTTTAGACAGGGACTGTATGTATGGTAGCGGGCTTTTATGATTACGACAACCGGGATCGCTGGTTTGAAGCCGTTCATACGTACTTTTCCAATGTCGCACGATCTGGTACACTCTCCGCGATCTTCACAAAAGTGGTGTTGTTTGCGATGTATCATCTACAGAAGTAACCCAATGGAAAATCACATGACCCTCACATACCCACAACATCGTCCGGCCCGCCTGGTTCTGAAGCCACTCAATACGCTGGCATTACGCCTTCTGACCCGGTTCGAGATCACCGGGCGTGAGCACCTGCCGAGGAGAGGCCCGCTGCTGCTGGTCGCCAACCATTTCAGCCACATCGATCCGCTGATCATGCTGGATGTGGCCCCGTGGCCTGTCGAGTTTCTCGGTGGGTTCAACATGCCGCACGCGCCGCGGCTGGTACGTTTCCTGCCCCGGCTCTATGGTTATTACCCGGTTTATCGCGGTACCCCCGCGCGGGATTCGCTGCGTATAGCAGAGAAGATATTGAAGAGCGGTGGCAACATTGGGCTGTTCCCGGAGGGGGGCAGTTGGACCGACGTACTGCGCCCGGCCCGGCCCGGCGCGGCGTTCCTCGCGGTGCAGTCCGGGGCGCTGGCGGCGGCTCGGTTGGCGCGGTGTCGCGCCA
>CAYMGV010000078.1:0-13017 GCA_964390105.1 uncultured Anaerolineae bacterium
TGAGGATGGCCCGCCGATGGACCCCTTCGCAGACCTGCTGACCGCCGCTGGCGCATGGACGCCGGGGGGCGCACGGTGAGGCCCCACTTCACCGCACTGCTGGCCGTGCTGATCGGGCTGGCGGGGATCAGTATCGGCGCACGGGCGCTGCCTGAACAGGCTGATCCGCAGGCGAACTTGCCCCCCGTGCCCGGCGCGCCGCCCTTCCAACTGCCGCTGGCAGGCGACCCCGGCCCCGCTACATGGATGCTGGTGCAGTGGTACGGCAATACCGTGCTTTCCTACGAATACCGCGATGTGTGGTATGAGGCCGGGCAAGGCCTGCACTTCGGGATCGATTTTGCGGCGCGATGCGGCACCCCGATCCATGCCATCGGCGCGGGCGAGGTGGTCAAGATCGATGCGCAGGAACACGGCGCAGGGCCTCACAACCTGCTGATCCGCCATGCTAACGGCTTTGTCTCGCTGTACGGTCATCTTGTTGAGCCGCCGCTGGCTTTCCGTGGGATGCCGGTCGAGGCCGGGCAGTTGATCGGCTATACCGGCGACCCCGACCTGACCTGCACCTCACGTCCGCATTTGCATCTTGAAATCCGCACCGCCGATTACGCCTACGCTTATAACCCTGTACTGTTTATTGATGCCGACTGGGACACGCTGGCGCTGTTCGGCCCACGTGATGGCTTTCAGCGCGACCTTGAGAACGTGCATCAATGGGATGACCCGCACGATCAGCCGGTTGTGGACTTCTGGGGGCCGATGCTCAATGACTACGCCCAGGCGTGGCCGCCCTATCAATGGGAGTGAGGTGGGGATTGAAACGGCAGCATAGCACCCCCCGCTTAATTGATCTTTTACAAAATAGTAAGGTAACTGATGGTCGTGTGATTCGACCAATCCACAGGCTGCCAAACCGGATCATTGCCCCCTTTTCCAAGGAGGACGGATTGGCTCGCAGGGCCAACAGGGGGTGCCGCCATTACTTGGTTCCGCTCCTTATCGTTTCCCTGTTGCTGACTGCCTGCGGTGGCCTGCCAGCCCAGCCTCCGCCACCAACCGCCACCCTGATCCCGTACACGCCGGAAGTGACGGTAGTCACAGTGCATATCACGGAAACGCCCACCCCCAACCCGACGGCATCACCACAGCCGGCACCCACCCCGGCTCCCCCGAACCCGGTCCGCATCACCGATCCCGGATGCTGCACCGATGCCTTCTGGTCGCCGGACAGCCGCGAGGTATGGTTTTTGGATCAGCCTGACCCTGGAGAAACCGCCGGGCTGTATGGCGTGCGGCTGGGTGACAGCGAGAACATCCGCTTTCTCGTCAACAAGCAGGTCGGCTTACCCAGCCCCGACGGACGCTACCTCGCCTACCTGGGCGAATTCGCCGAGACCACCATCATTGATACGCTGTTTCAGCGCGAATGGACCATCGACAACGAGGGCGCGCGCGTATACTTCAGCCCGAACAGCGAGCGGGTCATCTGGGTCGATACAATGCGCATCACCAGCAGCCAGATCCGCAGCAGCACCGTCTACGTCGCCGATGTGAGCGGCGAAAACCCCCGCGAACTGACCACCGTCTACGGCGGCGGTTTCGCAGGGTGGCTGGATGACGAGACGATCCTGCTCGCAGGGCGCAGCGCCCCGGAAGCAATTGATCTGGCGCTTTACAGCTTCGACATCAGCAGCGGCGCACGGGTGAATCTCGCGGTGAACCAGCGCATCTGGTCGGTGAACCCAGCCCCCGGCGGTGAGTGGGTGTTCTACTCCGTGACGCTGGGCACGGTCACGGATCAGTATGACGGGCTGTGGATCGTAAGCCGGGACGGGGAAACGCTGTACCAGCTCGACGTGACGGCAGGCACCCACTGGCGTGATGGCACGCGGCTGATCTTCATCCCACAGGTACTCGACGCCGCGAGTCATGAAATCTGGCAGTTTGATACCGCCACCGGGCAGGCGGAGCGCCTGTTTGACCCTGCCGACCTGCCCGTGCGGGTCAGCGCGGCCAACTGGGCTATCTCGCCGGATGGTGAAAAACTGGTGTACCTTAGCGCACGGGACGATGCGTTGTATGTCATCAGTCTATCGACTGATGACTAGGGTCAATATGTTAGGGTCTGTCTGCAAAGCAGATTGGATGTGCCTACCGCCCGATTTCACGGCCCCATCATGAATGAGTACCTTAGAACAGGCGGGGCTGATCTGATTCCGGTGGGGCAGGGGTAAATGCATCGATCTCGGCGGAGAGGGCGGCTGCGTCGATGGCATCAAATGGCAGCAGGTGTGCGCCGGGGATGTGCAGCGGGGCGTCGGGCTGGTCAACGACGTAGACCGCGCGGCCCTGCTTCAACGCATGACGGGCGGTGGCGGCGCTGCCGCTGTCCTGCTGGGACTGCACCACGATCACGGCACGGCACAGGCCGCTGGTGATACGGTTGCGGGCACGCAGGCCCGGCGCACTGACCTCGGCGCGGGGGTGAACCTCACACAGCAGGCCGCCGCTTTCCGCAACCTGATCGGCCAGGGCAAGATGGCGGCGCGGGTAGAGGCTCAGCACGCCAGACCCTAACACCCCGGTCGTGACGCCGCCCGCTGCCAGTACCCCCCGATGCACCGCCCCATCAATGCCCAGTGCCAACCCGCTGACGACCCCCCAGCCCATCGCCCCCAGTTCGCGGCCCAGCCATTCGGCCAATGCGAGGTTGTCCGTGCTGGGTGAGCGTGTCCCGACGACTGCGACCAGCCGGGTATGTGTCGGCGGCATGACGCCACGCACCCACAGCACGGGGGGGCTGTTTGGCGTTTGCAGCAGCAGCGGTGGATAGGCGGCATCCTCCCATGTCAGCATGGCGATGCCCGCCGTCGTGATCTGCACATAATCCTGTTTAATCGCGCTGAGGTCGATCCGGGTGAGGGCTTCAATGATGCTCGGTGTAAGGCCCGGGACAGTAGACAGTTCAGCCGGGTCGGCCTCAAGGGCAGCCTCCAGTGTGCCGAAGTATGAAAGGAGGCGCGTGACGGTCTTCCCACCGAGGCCGGAGGTGAGGCCAATGGCGGCCCAGCCAAGCCGCTTCATGCGTCAAACTCCAGTACCATATACTGGATCGGTTCCATGCCGTCCCCAATGTCGAGATCGATCACACGGAAATCAACAAAGCCCAGCCGGTGATACAGCGCCACCACACGCGGATTCGAGAGCGCCGCACCGATCTCGACACGTTGGCATCCGCTGGCGCGGGCCTCATTAAGCAGCGCGATGATGAGCTGCGTTCCAATACCTAGGCCCCGGTAATCTTCCGCGACGATCAGGTCTGCGATCTCGGTGCGTTTCCCCCAGATCACCAACTGCCCGAAGGCAACTGGCGTGCCATTGGGCAGCAAAGCAACGAGCGGATGACGGCGGCCTCCCGCATAGTCCTGCAGGATGTGCATCAGGCGCTCTGCCGTCTGTTTGAAGGATCGTTCCGGCCAGCAGGAGGCCCGCAGACGGGGGATGTCATCGGCGGTCAACGGGCGGATACGCAGATTCTCAACCGGTTTGGCCGTCGTCACCTTCATAACCCTCAATCAAGGCCAGCAGAAGCTGCCCGGTGATCAGGTTGATCTGGCGCAGACGGTCGCCCCAATCCCCTGAGGTGCGGATACTGAGGGTTTCGGACATCTGAATGACGGAGTCGGTCAGCACATCACGAAAGAACAGATACGCATCGACGGCATCGGCCAGTGCCAGGTTATTGGCCCGGCTGAGTTGGCCGTATTCGATGCCGATATCATGGACTTCGCGCAGGCTGGCCTCATCGCCGGGGTTGGAAAGATAGGTGTTGAGCAGTTGCAGCAGGCGGCGTCCCAGCACGGCATGCGCCTGACGATCCGCATCACTGATCTGCCCGCGCCATTCAAAACCGAGCTTTTCATCACCAACAAGCTGCATCCGCGTGCGGCCCAGCGTACTCTGGATCATCAATTGGATATCGCTGGTATCTGAAGCCGAGGTCCCTCCCTGTGACCACGTCTCAAGGTCCACTCGGCGAAAGCGCCGGTGGCCCCCCGGCGTTCGCTGTGATGGCAGGTCCCCGCTGTCTGCCCAGTGGCGTACGGTGGTGGGATGTACGCCAAGGATGTCAGCGGCCTCGCCGAGACTGACCCATTCACTTTGTTCCGTCATGGTTTACCCTTTTGGTGACCTTTCAAATCATTGTACTGGTCTGTCAGAATACCGTCAATCAGGTTTAGCGTTTGCGCCCGGCTTCGCGCGAGGGCAGCACCTGGATCGGCAGGCGCAGAGTCACCACGGTGCCGCGTCCCAACCGGCTGCGGAGCCCCACGCTGCCACCATGGCGGCGTACAATCGCACGGACGAGCGCCAGCCCCAGCCCGCTGCCTGCCGTGCCCAGTGCCGATTCACCACGGTACAGTTCATCCCATACATGCGGTAAATCCTGCTCTGCGATACCGGCCCCGGCATCAGCCACCTCGATCACGACAACCTGTCCATCCTCGTAGCCGCGTATCTCGATGCTGCTGCCAGGGGTACAGTACTTGATGGCATTATCCAGCACGTTGTACACCGCGATAAACAGCAGGTCATAGTCCCCATTAATAACGGGAAGCGGCCACGGCGGCTGTGGCAGGGAGAGCATGATCGAGAGGCCCGCCGCGTCGGGGCGTTCCTGCGCGGTATCAGCAACTTCGCCAAGCAGGGTGGTCAGGTCAACGGGGGTAACCTCAATGGGCTGCGTTTCGAGGTCGGCCAGCTTACGCAGGTCAAATACCAGCCGTGTCAGGCGCATGGCCTGTGTGTTGATACTCTGTGCGGCCTGCACCCGCAGCGCCTTATCGACCGGTTCATTGATGTTAGTCAGGCTGGCTCGGATGGCGGTCAGCGGGTTTTTGAGTTCATGGTCGAGCCGGGCAAGAAAGCGGCGATGATCCAGCGCCGCGCGATGGTAGGTATCCCGTTCGATCTGCTCACGATACCGGATCAGACGCAGCCATATGATCACGATCAGCGTCAGCAGCGCCCCGGTGATCACAGACACCGTGCCGAAATCGACACGAACATTCAGGATCGGGTTGCTGATCAGCCCCGTCCACAGCAGGCTAACACCAAGAACGGCCAGCAGGATCGACCCACTGAGCAACAGCCAGCGACGCATCAGTCAGCCTCAACCTGCCCGATGAAGCGGTAGCCCTGCCCCGGTGCCGTCTCAATAAAGCGCGGATGGCTGGCATCATCACCCAGTCCACGCCTCAATTCGGCCACACGGGTATCGACCGCACGGGTGCCTGCCGGGTAATCCCAGCCCCAGACGGCATCCAGCAAACGCTCGCGGGTGAGCAGTTCATCGGGGTGTGTCATCAGGTATTCCAGCAGCGAAATAGCCTTGGGGGTCAGGGTCAGTTCGCGGTTGAGCATCCATGCCCGCCGGGCCAGCCGGTCAAGGGTGAGGGTGCCGCTGGTCAGTCGATGGGCCATCGCCAGCGGCTTGCGCCCCGGGTGCGACCGGCGCAGCACGGCGCGGATACGTGCCACCAACTCATGCGAATCAAAGGGCTTGTTGAGATAATCGTCAGCGCCTTCTTCCAGTGCCATGGCCCGCTCATAGGATTCACCCACCTGCGTCAGCAGGATGACGGGCACCCAATTATCAGCCTTGCGCAGGCGGCGCAGCACCTCACGCCCATCAAGGCGCGGCATCAGCACGTCCAGCACGATCAGTTCCGGTCGAAATGAGGCGGCCTGTTGCAGCGCGTCCTCACCATTGGCGGCAATCGCCACCTCAAAACCTGAGCGGGCAAGGAAGGCTGCGAGATTGGCGGTGATGTCGGCCTCATCATCGACCAGCAGCACTTTACGTTTGATGTTATCCATGGGTGAACGGGGGTCCTTGTTAAGGGTGATTTCAAGGCTGCGAAGTCAACCGTTATGCGCCAGAGCGCAGCGCGGCGGTCTCCTGCACGATGATCTTGGCGGCCCGCCCGACATCGTCAGCAGTGGTCATGCGGCCCAGTGAGAGACGCAGCGTGCCCATGGCATAATCGACCGGGACGCCCATCGCGGACAGTACACTTGATACGGTAACGCGGCCACTGTGGCAGGCCGCCCCCGCCGATGCCGCCACCACAGCACCCACGCGCTCAAGCAGGGTGTTGGCCTCGACGTGCTTGATGCTGATGCTGAGCGTATTGGGCAGGCGCTCAGCCGGGTGGCCGTTGACACGAGTCTGCGGGATAGCGTCGGTGAGCAGGGTTTGAAGCTGGTCACGCAGAGCGGCCAGCCGTGGACCTTCCTCACCCAGCACGCTTGACGCACGGGACGCCGCCGCACCCAGCCCAACGATGCCCATCACGTTTTCCGTGCCTGCTCGCCGACCGCCCTCATGCGATGCCCCGTGGATCAGCGGCGGAAGCTGAAGCCCTTCACGGATATACAGCGCGCCGACCCCCTTGGGGCCATACAGCTTGTGCCCGGCCACCGAGAGAAAATCGACGCCGAGATCGCGCACGTCTACCGGGATTTTCCCGACGGCCTGCGCTGCATCGGTGTGGACCAACACGCCGACCTCATGGGCCATGCGTGCGATCTCTTTAATGGGTTGCAGGGTGCCGACTTCGTTGTTTGCCAGCATCACCGAAACCAGCACGGTCTGATCGGTCAGGGCATCATCAAGGTGCCGCATGATCACGCGCCCCGCATCATCGACGGGGACCTGCGTGATGACATGGCCGCGCGTCGCCAGCCAATTGCACGGCTCGGTGACGGCGGGATGCTCGACCGTGGAGATAGTGAGATGCCTGCCGCGCTCACGGTGCAGTTCGGCCACACCTTTGATGACGGTGTTGTTCGCTTCACTGCCGCCGCCCGTAAACACGATCTCGTAAGGCTGCGCATTGATCAGCGCCGCTAGCCGGGCACGGGCCTGTTCAACGGCGTGGAAGGTCTGCTGGCCGTAGACATGGCTGCTCGACGGATTACCGAAATGCGTGGTGATGTAGGGCGTCATGGCCTCAATCACCACCGGGTCAAGCGGGGTGGTTGCGTTGTAATCAAGGTAGATTGGATCAGTCATAAAACCAGGGTCATTTCTTTTCAAAGGTGATCTGGACACGGCCAACTGTGATCTGGGCACCGGGCGGCAGCGGATAGGCCCGGCTGGCCTCCAGCCATGTGCCGTTGAGGCCGGTGCCGTTCATGCTGCCAAGGTCCTCGATAAAGTATTCCCCTTCGATCTCGAAGATACGGCAGTGACGGCGTGAAGCCGTACGTGAATCGACGGCCCCCAGCGCGTCGAGGTCAATATCGGGGATGAAGGTATCGCGCGGATGGCTGCGGCCTATCGTCATTTCCGATTGAGTGAGCGGCACCACCTTGCCGCTGTCCAACCGCAGATGACAGGAGGCCGGGATCGGGGTTTCTGGCTCCGTCTTACGCGGCGTCTTCATATTGATGGTGGTGGTCCGTGGCGAGGGCCGATCCGGCAGGTGGGCTTCCTGTGGCTGCTTGCCGATGATGTCATCGATGCGTTTGATCACGTCGTTAGCGGCCTGGATGCGGTCAGCAGGCACGCGGGCCAGCATCTGCATGACCAGTTCTTCAACCGGTTTGCTGACACCGACGAGCGGGTCAAGCTGGCCGCTCACAATACGCGAGGCCGCCGCGCCCAGTTCACGGGCACGCACGGGCAGATTCGCCGAAAGCATCTCGTACAGGACCACGCCCAGCGAGTAGATATCGGCACGCTGATCCACATCACGCGCTGCCATGATCTGTTCAGGTGCGGCATAGTACACGGTCCCAGCGAAGATCGCAGCGCCGGTGATATTGCTCTGGTGGCTGGCCTTGGCGATGCCAAAGTCGATCAGCTTGGGCAAATTGTCCGGCGTCAGCATGATGTTCTGTGACTTGATATCACGATGAACAATGCCGCTGGTGTGGATATCAACCAGCGCACCGGCAAGCTGCCGGGTGATGGCGAGCGAGTCGGCTTCAGGCAGTTCACCGCGCGTATCGATGATATCGGCCAGCGTGTGTCCCTCGATGAACTCCGCCACGATGTAGCTCAGCGTCAGGTTACTTTCCGGGTCGAACTCCTTAAGCGCCCAGTCATACAACTTAACGACATAGGGGTTATCGATTTGCTCCAGGATTTCGATCTCGCGTTCAAAGCGGCGCATGAAATCCTCATCGATCAGGGTATCATGGACCACTTTGACGATCACCATCTGACCGGTCCGTGAATCACGAGCGAGATACACATTGGCAGAGCCGCCCGCGCCCAGACGGTCATAAATTCGGTATCGCCCTTTGAGGGTATTGCCGATCAGCATCGGTGCGTACTCCTGTCATCCGCTGGCATGGTTTTCCCATGATAAGTTTAGCATATTCAGCGGATTAGCGTACAAGGGACAGGTGCTTCTGGTGTATCATACAGGAAACGCGCTGGCGACGGCAGCACCCGTCACTCTCAGCTTCTGAAAGGACAGACGATGAGCATTCATATCAGCGGGCCGTGGTTCAAGGATGATGCCGGGCGGACCCGGCTGCTGAAGGGAGTCAACCTCGGTGGCAGTACCAAACTACCCACTGTGCCGGATGGCGCAACCTACCGCCCTGAAGGGCTGCACGACCATCGCAACGTGTCTTTTGTTGGCAGGCCCTTCCCACTGGAGGAAGCTGACGAACACCTGTCGCGTCTTAAGTCATGGGGGCTGACCTTCCTGCGTTTCCTCATCACCTGGGAGGCCATCGAACACGCCGGGCCGGGCCAGTATGACGAGGCATACCTCGACTACCTGGCCGCCGTGCTTGAGAAGGCCGGCGAGTACGGTTTTACCCTGTTCATCGACCCACACCAGGACGTGTGGAGCCGCTTCACCGGCGGCGACGGCGCACCCGGCTGGACACTGGAGGCAGCGGGTTTCGATATCGAGAATCTGCATGCCACGGGCGCGGCGGTCGTCCATGCGCTGTACGACGGCCCTTATCCACGCATGGTATGGCCCACCAACAATGCCAAGCTGGCCGCCGCCACGATGTGGACGCTGTTCTTCGCCGGGAACGACCTCGCGCCGCAAACCACCATCGAGGGCGAACCCGCACAGGCATACCTCCAGCGCCATTACATCAACGCCATTTTACAGGTCGTGGAGCGTGTCAAGGGCATGGACCATGTGATCGGCTATGACACGCTCAACGAGCCGTCAGTCGGCTACATCGGCTGGCATGACCTGCATCAGCCCGGCGGCGCTGTCCAGATGGACCTGATGCCGACCGCGCTGCAATCGATGGCACTGGGTGAGGGCATCCCGCAGATGGTGAGCCAATGGCGCATGTCGCTGGCAGGGATGAGCCACGAGGGCGAAGTCCTGTTTGATCCCAGCGGAAAGCGCGCATGGCAGGAAGATAAGCCGAGCATCTGGCGTGAGAACGGGGTGTGGGACCTCGACGCAGCGGGCAACCCGGTGCTGCTCAAGCCGGATCACTTCCACATCGTTGATGGCCGTGAGATCAACTTCGCGCAGGATTATTACAAGCCGTTCGCGGTCCGCTTCGCGGAGGCGATCCACGGAATAGACCCTGCTGCCCTGATCTTCCTGGAGACGGAGTTCAATGATCGCCCGCCGCACTGGTCCGCCGAGGACCCGCCCAACATCGTCTATGCACCCCACTGGTACGATGCCGGGGTGCTGTTCCTGCATCGTTACCTGCCGTTCATGGCCGTCGACTCCCGCACCAGTACGCCCGTGTTCGGCTTGCCGAGCCGCATCGATGCTTCGTTCCAGGACCAGATCGGGCAGCATCAGCGTGACTCCGCTGAATACCTCGGCGACGCTCCGGTGGTGCTGGGCGAGTTCGGGATCGCCTATAACATGGGTGAGAAGAAAGCCTTCCGCACCGGTGATTTCTCGATGCACGTCAAGGCACTTGACCGCAGCATCCGGGCGCTGGAAGCTCGCCTGATGAACTACACCCTTTGGAACTACACTGCCGACAACGACAATGCCCACGGCGACCAGTGGAACGACGAGGACCTCTCGATCTTCTCGCGCGATCAGCAGGCTGACCCCGATGACATCAACTCCGGGGGGCGTGCCATCGAGGCCTTTCTCAGGCCGCACCCGGTCGCTGTGCCCGGTGAGCCAACGTCATGGCAGTATGACTACAAAAAGCGTCGCTTCACGTTTAGTTTCCGTCATGATCCGGAAATCAGCGCACCTGCCGAGTTCTATATCCCCGCGGCCATTTACCGGGACGGGGTCCGGGTCAGTGTGAGTGATGGCACAGCCGAGGTCGATATGGCCGTGCAGCAGGTCCGGTATCAGCCGGGCGCAGGTGCCGGGGTTAAAACCATCACCATCACTTCAGCGTAACAGGTCAGTGATGCAAAAACTCTCGATGATCTTTCACCAATGAGTCTTTACAGCCTGCATCAGAACCGGTACGATGCAGGCTGTCCGACGCACAGGAGTATACCTGATGTGGTTTAACAACATCGTCCGACCGATGCTCAAAAGCCCGCTGCACTTTTTGATGAGCGGATCAACCATGCTGGTCACCTATACGGGCCGCAAAAGCGGCACGGAGATCACCGTGCCGGTGAACTATGTTCAGGTTGGCGATACGCTGCTGACCATCAGCCAGCCCGACCGCGTGTGGTGGAAGAACCTGCGAGATGGCAAGCCGGTTCACCTGCTGATCAAGGGCAAGACCTATGAGGCCATTCCAACCGTTGCCGAGGACACCGCTACCGTTGAGCCAATGCTGTTGGCACTGGTGCAGGCATCCCCGGCCTTCCGGCGCTACTTCAAGGTCGAAGTACTGGAGGATGGGAACGTCAGCGATCCGGAGGTCATTCGACGGGAATCTTCACAGCGCGTCGTGATACGGTTTGCGCTGACCGCGGACTGAACTCGATTACCCCCATAAGGAGCCTGGATGTCACCCACTATACATACCATTCTCACCGACCTCGACGGCACGCTGCTAGGCAGCGATCACCGCATCCAGCCACGCAGCGGGGCCGCCATGCGCCGCGCCATGGAGGCCGGGGTGCGGGTCATGATCGCCACGGGGAAAACCCGCTCCTCGACACGGGGCGTTTACGAGGCGCTTGGGCTGAAATCGCCGGGCGTGTTCAACCAGGGCATGATGGTTTACAACGCCGAAGGGGAGCCTCTGCAATCGATCTTTCTTGAGGATGACATCTGCCGTGATGCTATCAGCTATGGGGAAGCTCACGACATCCCCACAGTGCTTTATGTCGAGGGTGATCGCATCCTCGGTAACGCCCCGGATTTTGTAATCGAAGCGTTTAACCGCTTCGGGGAACCGCCCATCGGCAGGTATGATACGCTGCTGCCACTGGTCGGGAATGTGCGCATCCACAAGGTCGTCCTCCATGCCGAGGAACCCACCGAACACGGCATCACCAGCACCCGCCGCGACCTCGAAACCCGGCTTGGAGAACTCGCCACCTTTACCCGTTCGGTGCCGGATTTCTTCGAGATCATGCCATTGGGCGTCTCAAAGGGGCAGAGTGTCGCCAAACTGCTGGAGATCGAGGGTATCGATCCTGCGGGGGTACTCGCCATGGGTGACGGCGAAAACGACATCGAGATGATTCAACTGGCCGGGGTCGGTGTGGCGGTTGCCAACGCCAGCCCGCACCTCAAGGCTGTCGCCGATGCCGTCGTCGGCACCAATGATGAGGGCGGCGTCGCTGAGGCCATCGAGCGCTTTGTGTTTGGGGTGTAGGTTTTTCTGGCAGGAGTTATCACTCCTGCACCTGTGCAATGGGTTGAACAGGTCATCGTGATCGCACTTGATAATCTGAATGCACAAAGCGTCTGTTGGCGGGACATCTTTCCCCAATCCCCCACAGATGGTATAAACGACCCCATGAGCGACTCACCCCAACCTAACCTCATGCGCCGGGCGTTACAGATCATGACGCGGCACCGCCTGCTGTGGATACTGGGCGTGCTGGTGGCCTTTGTTTCCAGCGGCAGTTTCGGCGCGCGCTGGGTCGAATCACAGGTCTACGGCACGCCGCTGATCGAAAACCCACTGGCCGTCCTCAGTGAGCAGGCACCAACCCCCGATGAGGCACCGCCTATCACCTTCGACGAGGACACCGCCATCGAGATAGCGGGGGTGGTTGCCAGCGAAGCCGGGGCCACCCGCACCACGATTGCGGTGCTGGTCATTGTCGGGGCGGTACTATTGGTCGCCTTCGTGATGCTGGTTATCGCGGCGGCACTGTGGCTGATGCTGACGGGCATGATCATCCGCTATACCGAGGACGTACTGACCGGGACCGGGGCCACGCTGTCAACGGCGTTTAACGCGGGTCTCAAATCGACGTGGCGGCTGCTGTTGGTGGCTTCGATCCCGCCGGTGCCGCTGCTGGTATCCATGCTGATCGCGGCACTGGTCGGCGGCTGGCACCTGATCGCCAACGTCCCGCGCGGTGATATCGATGCGTTCATGGAGGTGCTGCAAGGGTCAACTGGCCTGTGGGCGGCACTGGGCGTCCTGCAAATCCCCTTTCTGCTGATCTTCGCCGTGTTGTTCGTGGTGCAGATCGGGGCATTCCGGGCAGCCGTGCTGGAAGATGCCCGCGTGATCCCCTCCTTTCGACGCGGCTGGGCCGTGATGCGCGGGCACATCGGGGCGGTGCTGGCCTTCCTGTTGATCCAGATTGCCGCCGGGCTGGTGGTAACCGGGTTGGTCGGCGTGTTGAGTGGCGTGCCCGTGATAGGGTTCATCGCCGGGATCACGGGGCTGCTGCTGCACGGCCTGACACGCGGCTATTTCATCGTGCTGTGGGGCACGGCATGGCACCAGTGGGCGGCTGATGCGGCGCTCTAATCGATGTACCCTGCGCTGGGGCCTGCTGGCCGGGGCGTTGGCCCTGCTGATCCCGGTGCTGCTGGCGGCTGGCCCGGCAGTCCTGCCGACGGCGTCGGCGCAAGGCAGCACCCCGGACCCGACCTACTACGGTATTAA
>CAYMGV010000079.1:0-242 GCA_964390105.1 uncultured Anaerolineae bacterium
TTCCTGGTCGCGGCGGCGGACGTGCTGATCTCGAAAGGGTTGGATCGGCGGGCGGCGCTGGCCTGCCTGACCGGCGTTGACCTGGATGCGGACGCGCTGGAAGTAGCGCGGTTGGGCCTGTGGCTGTGGGCCGCTGACCCCGGCCTGCATCCTGACGCGCTGCCCGTCACACTGCGTCATGCTGACGCGCTGCGCGACACCCCGCCCGGACTGGATACCCCCTTCGATGCGGTGCTGGGCAA
>CAYMGV010000079.1:252-13006 GCA_964390105.1 uncultured Anaerolineae bacterium
CCCCCGAAATCAACGTCCGTCACCTCCACGCCGCGCAGCGCCGAAGCCAGCGCCGCGTTGCAAGTGGATGCGGTGCTGGGCAACCCGCCCTATGCCAGCGTATTCACCCGTGCGGGGGATGAAGCCCCCCTCACCGGCTACGAGACCACGCGGGGCGCGTATGATCTGGCGGTGCCGTTTGTCGAGCGGGCGGTGATGCTGACCCGGCCCGGCGGCTGGATCGGGTTGGTGCTGCCCAACAAGCTGCTGGCGGCCCGTTACGGGCAAACACTGCGCGGCTGGCTGGCCGAGCGCGTGACGGTGGCCGGGATCGAGGAGGGGGCGGAAGGGCTGTTCGATGCCGATGTCTACCCGGTGCTGATCAGGATGCAGCGGGCCGCGCCGGGGCCATCCGCAGAAATCCAGATCACATCCAGCGGCGGCACATCACACACCGTCACCCAAACCGACCTGTATCACGCGCCCGGCGGGACGTGGTGGCCGGTCATGGACCCCGGCTGGCCCAACCTGCGCCGCTATTTCGCTGACGGCCTGACACTGGGCGAGATCGTCGAGATGCACGCCGGGCTGACGGTAGCGGAAGCCTACGCCCTGCGTGACCGCGTCATCGAGTGCCCCTTGCCCACACCCGGCATCCATGACTTCCGCCTGCTCGTCAGCGGGGCGATCCAGCCGTTTTACACCACATGGGGGCGTGAAAAGACGCGCTTCCTCAAGCGTGCCTACAAGCGCCCTGTGATCCCGGAGGTCGCACTGCCTGCCCGCAGGCAGGCTCACGCCCGCGCCTCGAAGGTGGTGGTGGCCGGGCTGAGCCTGACCCCACGTGCTTACCTCGACCCCGGACTCTCGCAGGCCAGCGTCTCCACCACGGTTATTGTCGGGGGGCGCTGGCCGCTGGGCGCGGTATGCGGGCTGCTCAACTCGGCGCTGATCGGGCGGCTGTACCGCGCCCTGTTCGGCGGGCTGGCCCTCAGCGGCGGCTATTTGCGCGTCGGCAAGCATGAACTGGCCGCGCTGCCCGTCCCGAACCTGCCCGCCAATGACCCGCGCGTGGGGCAGCTTGACGCCCTCGCCCGCCTGCCCGACCCACTCGCCCGTGACCGCGCCCTCGATGCGCTGGTGGAGTCGCTGTATCGTGAATAATACCCCCTGCATGGCCTGCTGATGGCACGATCAGCCGCATGCTTGCCAGTTGCACACCACTAACAGAATCGTGATCGTCAGACGAGGGCGGGTAAGCTATACTAAGATAGGTTTTTCTCCTCGGCCTGTTGGGATAGAACAACTCTATCCACAATGCAAGGAAAAACTGCTATCGCGGTGGTGTCCTGTGGTAAAATGACTGTAAACTGGCTGCCCGCGGTATAATCCGACTCTCTTCATCTGATATCAGGCTACACCGGGAATGGTAGAACCCTCATGAGTAAAAAAATCATGATCGCCGAAGACAACGCCGACAGCCGTCAACTGCTGGCCGATGTGGTGGACCGCTTCCGGGCCTACGGCGTCTCGATCTTCACCGCGTGCGATGGCGAGGAAGCATGGCAGATTGCCCAAATCGAAAAGCCTGATGTGGTGCTGCTGGATATCATGATGCCCAAGATGAACGGGTACGAGGTCTGCGAGCTGATCAAGGCCGATCCACAGATGAAGGATACCACGTACGTCATCATGGTCTCTGCCAGGATTCAGCAGGAAGATCGCAAACAGGCCGCGCTGGTGGGCGTTGATGAGTATGTCACCAAGCCCTTCGACATCAGCCTGATCCTCGAACGGGTGCAGGCGGCGCTGGGCATCAAAGCCGTGTAACCTTTCTTTACGGCTCACTCACCAGGGCACCCTGACGGGTGTCTTTTTTTGATCCGGCACCCGCCGCTGTCAGCCACAAGTCAGCTAACTATCATTGAAAACAGCCCGTCCATCCTGTACGCTCTACCCGGTATCCTGTCATACATCAAAGGAGCAAGACGGTCGCATCGAGGGCACCTTCTTTCTCCTCGGTTATCTCGCGTTCATCGTGTTACTATTTGTGCTTTAGTGGGGGCAGCGCCCCATCACAATGAAAAGGCGGAATTGAATGCGAGTACTACTTCAACGGGTGACACGCGCATCGGTGACGGTGGCAGGCACCGTCACCGGGGCCATTGAGCGCGGGTTCGTGGCATTGGTGGGCGTCACGCACACCGACAGCGAGGATCAGGCGGTGTGGCTGGCCGCCAAGGTGGCCGGGCTGCGCGTGTTTGAGGACGGCGACGGCAAGCTGAACCTCTCTGTTAAGGATGTGGGCGGATCAGTGCTGGTCGTGTCGCAGTTCACCCTGTACGCCGATGCCAGCAAGGGGCGGCGTCCCTCGTTTGTCCATGCCGCCCCCGGTGACGTCGCCGAGCCGCTGGTCGAGCGTTTCCGCGAGCTGCTGGAGGCGGAAGGTGTCCCGACCGCCAGCGGGCAGTTCGGCGCGATGATGACCGTCGAGATCATCAACGACGGCCCGGTCACGATCTGGCTGGAACGTGCGTCGGAATGACGACGAATACGGTGATAGCAGCATCCCTCATCTTGCCGGGCGAGACGGGGGCGGTTGATATGGGTTACCGCCGGAAGAAATTGCTCACAAAGAACCACACGTTGGCCGGGCGCTCTGCCAGCCGCCTCATGAAGTACGGGTACCACTGATCGCCAAACGGCACATAAACGCGCATATTGTACCCCTCATCGGTCAGCGCACGATGCAGGTCGGTGCGGATCCCGTGCAGCATCTGGAATTCAAAGCATTCCCGTGGGATACCCTGCTCCTCTGCATAGGTTTTCGCTGCCTCGATGATGGCCTCGTCATGGGTAGCGATGCCGGGGTAGCCGCGCCCCTGCGCGGCAGCGTCCATGAGCGTTTTCATCTGGCGGATAAAAGCGGCGTCCACATCGGCTTTGCGTGGATACGCCACCGCCTCCGGCTCGCGGTAGGCCCCCTTGCATAAACGGATGCCAATGCCCTCCGCCGCCAGTTCAGCGATGTCGGCTTCACTGCGATACAGGTACGACTGAATCACGCCGCGCACAGCATGGCAGCCATCATCGGGCAGCGTGCGCAGGATGGCGAGCGTACGCGAGGTGTAGGTGTGATCCTCCATGTCGATAGTGACCTGCAGCCCGGCCCGCTGGGCCGCCTCGACGATCTGCTTGAGGTTCTGGCAGGCCAGTACTTCGTCAAGATCAAGGCCCAGCGCCGTCAGCTTGACCGACACCCACGCAGCAAAGCCATGCTCACGGACAGCCGCGATCAGGTCGAGATAGGCGTCGCGCATGGCGGCGGCCCCGGCCTCATCACGGATGCTTTCGCCCAGCACATCGACCGTGGCCGTCATCCCGGCGGCATTCAGCCTGCCAATTGCGGTTATAGCATCCTCAAGGGTTTCACCAGCCACGAAGCGGCGGGCGACACGACGGGCCAGTGACCAGTTCATCATCAGCCGCCGTGCCCAATCCGCCTGGGAGAGCATCAGAAGCAGGGGGCGCAGCATAGGGATTCTCCTTATGGAAAACAGAAACGGGGTCTATGCTCCCATGGTAGCACAGACCCCGTCTCGATTCGTGACGCTTAGGCGTCGGTTAGGGACTGATGGATGCCATTAGCCGCCGCAGCAGCCCGGTTCGCAGCAGCCCGGTTCACAGCAGCCACCATCGCAGCAGCCGGGATCGGTGTGAAAGCGGTACGGGTTCATGGTGTTCTCCTTGTGTGTTGATTTGACACCGTTCCGGTCAGATGACCGGCCCAAATATCGATGCGCATCAATATGAATGGGTAAAAAAAAGATCACGCTCATGCAGGGTCTTCGCCCATCGTACCGATGTCGGCACCCAGGATGAAATCCGAGGCTATATCGGGTGCAAAGCTGGCAAGCAGATTGCCGCAGCACAACGTGATCTCGGCCTGGTTGAGCGTGTAAAACCGCTGGCGGCCTTCCTGCCGAACCTGCACCAGCCCGTGTTCTTCAAGCTTCTTCAGGTGGTGGCTGACGGTCGGTTGGTTGATGCGGCCATTCAGCGCGGCCACCACGCCGGAGACGTTGAGCCACTGGCAGCATAACTGCTTCATGATTTCCTGCCGGGTTTCATCCGCCAGCAGGGCCGCAAAGGTCACCAGGTCGATACTCATAGCCTGATTATATCGATGTGTATCGATGTGTCAAGGGGTGATTTCAATTTGGGTGCAATTGGGGGGTGTGGATTAACCATACTGCCCCAAACTACGAATGCACCCTTTCAATTTCAGCGGAAAACAGCCCCGGGAGTCCATCAGCGCCCACTGCCGCCACGCTGACCCAGCCCGCGCCGCTGATGCCATCCAGCGCGGTAACATCGCCCACGGTGATCACCTGCGTCAGTTCGAGGTCGCCGGGGTCACGCAGCCCGACGAGGTAGCCGCCCGCACCGGGAACGGCGTCCCAACCCAGGGTGTCCCCGGCGAGGTTCAGCCCGCCCGGCGGAGGCGGCCCTTCGGCCATCGTCAGAGTCATCGCCAGTGCAACCTGACCTGCACGCCCGTAGTACGGCTCCGAGATGATGAACGGGGTATCGGCGCTGCTGTGGTTGACATGACGACTGCCGCCGTCACCGGGGGCATGGTCGGCAGTGGGGCAGGCTGGGGGCGGCCCGGTATCGGCGCGGTGCAGGCCAGCGCACCGAGAGTGAGGGCAGTTAACGAAATGATTACAGGTTTCATGGGGCCAGTATAACGGGGATGGTAAATTGAGGGTAGCTGGCAGCGCTGGCATGCCAGCGCCGCCGGTTTGGGCTGACGTGTGGCGGCTGCTCACAGCACCGTGATTCAATGTGTGCTATACTTCAACTCAGGTTGATAATCGGTATGAATCAGCCCTGCTGGTATGAGGAAAAACCATGTCTGAAGAACCCGTTTTAGACACCAACGAACCCAATGGTGCATCAAATGGCGTGCCGGTTGAAGCGGAGCCTGATCCGGGCACTTTCCGCTTCCAGGCCCGGCCTGCCTCGTACAACACGCCGTACCTGGTCCCTGAGCTTCCGCCGTACTTCGTGCCCCGCACCGAGTTTTTCGCGCTGAAACGCCAGTTCCTTGAGAACGCGGGCGGCCTGCCCTATCCCCTGCTGCTGCACGGGCCGGGCGGCGCGGGCAAAACCTCGCTGGCAGCGGCACTGGCACATGATGCCGACATCATGCGCAGCTTCTCGGATGGCGTTTTGTGGGCCTCACTCGGTGAGGGGGACGACCCGCAGCGTGCCCAGCGCACCTGGGGGCAGGCCCTCGGTAATGATCTCAACAACCTGCCGGATACCACCTCACGCGCGGCACTGCTGCGCAAGATGATCGGTGACGGGCGCTACCTGCTCATTATTGACAACGCCACCAACCCTGGGCAGATCAAGGCGCTCAACGTGGCCGGGCCGCGCTGCATCCGCCTGATCACCACCGACAACCCCGATTCGATCTCGGCGGTGAAGTCACGCCGCTATTCCGTCAGCAAGATGCGCGAGGACGAATCGCTGCAACTCCTTGAGGAATGGGCCGGCATCCTGCCCGATATCTACAAACCGACCGTCAAGGAGATCGTGATGCGGCTGACCGGCCTGCCGCTGGCGCTGGCGCTGGTGGGTGGGCAGGCACGGCAGGGTATCACATGGCTGCGGCTGCTGGAAGTGCTGCGCGAGGACCAGGGGCCGGTCGCGATGCTCAAGGCTGAAGACCTCGCGGTACGCATCAATGCCCTGGGGCTGGTCCTCAATATCGTACTCTCCCGCTTTGCTGGCTCCCAACTGAATCGGACGGGCCTGCTGGCCGCCTTTGCGCCCGGCACCGGCACGCCCTTCAGCATCGAGGCGGCTGCTGCCGCGTGGGATGTCCCCGCCGAGGAGGCCAGCCGTACACTCGACGTGCTGGTTGAGGCCGCAGTTGTCCACCGCACACCGGGCAGGCAGTATGCCGTTCACCCGGCCCTGCGTGAGCATCTTGCAAAGCGCGTCCATGACCGCGAACTGAAAGCCGCTGTCATGCGCGTGCGTTCACATTACCTGACGCTGATTGAATCGACCCTGGCACCCGTACAACAGGTTGATACCCAGATCGGGCAGATCATGGCGGCCTATCGCCGCACCCTGCAGGAGGACACCGCCACCGCCACCATCTTCACCGATGCGCTCATGGGCTTCTTTGAGCGCCGTGGGCTGTGGTCGAACTTTGTGGGGCTGATCGCGGAGGCCATTGAATCGGCTCGCCAGCAGAATGACATCATGCGTGAGTACCTGTATCTCAGCGACCTGGGCTACGCCCAGACCGTGATGGGCGACACCCCCGGTGCGCGTGCCGCGTTTGAAAAGAGCCTTGAGATCAGTGAGCGGCTGGGCGACCCTGCCGGTGAGGCCAACGCGCTCAACAACCTCGGTGCGCTGCATGAGCGCGAGGCCGAGTTCGAACGCGCCGAGGAGTTCTACCGCCGCAGCCTCGCCATCCGCGAGGACCTGGGCATGCGCGACGAGATCGCGATCACGCTCAACAACATCGCCGGGGTGCAGTACTGGCAGGAACGCTGGGATGAATCCCTGATCTCGTTCCAGCGGGTGCTGGATATGTACTTGGTACTCAATGACCGCGAAGGGCAGGCGCAGACGTGGCTGAATATCGGCGCGGTATACGAGAGCATGGGCGACGATGTCGATGCGCTGAATGCCTACCAGCGCAGCCTTGCCATCTATGCCAACCTCAACGACGAACCGGGCGAATCACAGGCACTCAACAACATCGGCATTGTGTACCTCAATCGCGAGGAAACCGACCGTGCGCTCGACCATTTCAAGCGCAGCCTCGCCATCAAGGAGCGCCTCAACGACGAGCAGGGCCTCGCCACCACGGTCAACAACATCGCCATGCTGTACGAGCGCACCGGGTCGCCGGTGCTGGCGCTGGAACACTACGAACGCAGCTACCGCCTGCTGCGCTCGCTCAATGACGTGCGCGCCGAAGTGGTGCTGGAGAACATCCAGAGTTTGCAGGAGCAGATGAAGGGCGAGTGACGCTCACCGGGGCAAACGGAAGCACAGGGCGGGCTGTTCAGCCTGCCCTGCCTGTTTCCATCGCTGCCGCGCGCTGCGCTGAAAGCGTTATTTAGCGGCTTCCGCGGCTTCCGCGGCATAGTCCCGGATATACACGGCTGCGTCCTCCAGGGTGTGGGTATAGTGGAGACGGTTGAACAACTTGCTGAAAATGCTCGTCAGTCTCTCAATCGCACTGCCCGCCCCCACAAGCACACTGACTGCACCAACTCGAGGGTGCTGTATTCTGTTTGCTATCCGGGGGAACACCGCGATGCTGTTAGGGGGGATGCCGGGGCAGTTGGTGTAATCCAGGATCGAGTAGACGACATGGTCTGCCGCCTCCACATGCATCATGACCTCGTCCAGCGCGTCGAAGAATTCCCGAACCTCGTAGGCCCCATCAAGTGTCCAGAGAATGATATCCTGCTGATCGTCGTACCACTCAATTGTGATTGTCATTTTGAACCATCCTTGGCTAACGAGATTGATTAGCCCCTTACCAGCACTCCCCGTCTATACTAACATACGATTTACCTAAACCGACGTTATTGATACTTTTTTTGTTACTACTCAGCCTGATTTTGTACTCAGATTTGCGATCTTGATTGACATTTTGGATTGTGTTCAGGTACAAAACATATGGCGTGAAGATCGTTCGATATCTCAAATTAGGCACAAAAAGTGGCCTGAGTAGTTACCTTTTTTTATCCTCTCTACGCTGTCCTTCCCGGCTGCTCACAGCCCCTCCCTCCCGGTTTGATCCCGCTCTCTTTTGCGCTATCATCCCGTGGGTGTATCCCTGCCAAACCAAGGAGCCGTGTTTTGACCACCGTCCTGAAAGGGCAGTTCAACCGCATCGCCGGGGTTGGATTTCTCGTTATTGGTGCCATCGTGGAGGCCCTCGCGACGGCGCTGTTTTATGTCCCGGCGGATATCGCGCCGGGTGGCATTTCGGGTGTGACGATCATCATCGACGCTTACATCGATATCCCCATCGGTATGGTGGGCCTGCTGCTCAATATCCCCCTGCTGATCATTGCGTACCGCGTGCTGGGCGGCTGGCGCTTCATCGCGGGGACAGTGCTGGGCACAGTGGTGTACTCGTTTGCGCTCGACCTGTTCATCCTGATCCTGCCCGCGACCGGCATCACGACCAATGCCCTGCTCAACGCGATCTTCGGCGGGGTGGTGGGCGGCATCGGCACCGGGCTGCTGCTGCGCGGTGACGGCACCACCGGCGGCACCTCGATCCTTGCCCGCATCCTGCAGGTCGTGTTCGGCTTCCCGATGAGCAGCGCCCTGCTGTATGCGGACGGTATCGTGCTGGCCGCTGCCGGGCTGACCTTCGGCTGGGATGCGGCACTGCTGGCCGTGGTGGCGCTGTACATTGGCGGCGAGGCCGCTGATTATGTCCTCGACGGGCCGAGTGTGATCCGTACCGTGACCATCGTCACAACCCGCCACGCCGAGATCGCCGCCGCGCTGCAACACCAACTCGGACGCGGTGTAACCGCATGGAAAGGGCGCGGCATGTATACCGGGCAGGAGCGCGATATCCTGTTCGTGGCCGTTTCCCGTGTGCAGGTTAGCGAGACACGTCGCATCGCGCATCGCATCGACCCCGGCGCGTTTATCGTGGTAGAACAGGGGCACGCAGCCTATGGCGAGGGCTTCAAAGTGACGCCTGTCCCGGCGGATGAAAGCGACCGGCCCACGGCGGAAGGGTAGAACACCCACCGGCACAGAAACAGAAAGGGGCGCGGTCATGCGCCCCTTTTTGCTCCCGTGATCTGATCAGGCGTCTTGCTCCTCGCCCGCATCATAAAACGCATAGATCATCTGCATGGCTTCCTGCCGTGTCCGCGCAATTTTTAAATGCCGGATCGCCCGGCTGAAGATGCCCGCCAATTGTTCCATCAGGCTGGTGTGGATCACCAGCACGATCAGCGGATTGTCGGGGTGAACGTTCCGGCCAATCTCTGTATAGCGGGCGATGATGTTACGCGGGATTTTCTCGGTGCGGGTGAAATCCAGCACGGTGCATACCGCGCGGCCTGACTGCTCGATGAAGTCGTATCCACGGACGATCACATCGACGAAATCATCCGCCGTCCATTCCACCGGGAACTCCATCAACATGATGCCGTTGGCCTCATCGGCCCAGCTTAACTTAACCACTTCTTCCATATTGGTTGTTTTTGCTCCAGTGTACTGATGATCGTTCATCCCCTTGTGGTCCCGGCAGGATCATATACACCGCTGCAGAAAAGTCAAGTAGGGATTGCAGATGTTACGGAACTGAATCCCATTTGACACCTGCCGCCCCCCACAGGGTATCATAAGGGTCTACCTGCCCCCATCCTGAGTCAGATGGAGTGATCCATGATCGAAACAATCAAGAAGCTGGTCGAGTGTTACGGGCCAAGCGGGCACGAGGACCAGGTGCGCGCCCTGATCCTTGACGAGATCGACGGGCTGGCCGACGAGGTCAGCGTCGATCCGCTGGGCAATATCATCGCATGGCGGCGCTGCGGCCAGCCCGACGCCCCGCGCGTGATGCTCTCGGCACATATGGACGAGATCGGCATCGTTGTCTCGTATATCGACGAGAAGGGCTTTCTGCGCTTCAGCAACGTCGGCGGGCTGATCCAGAACACCCTCAACGGCAATCGTGCCAGGTTTGCCGATGGCACGATTGGCGTGATCCATATCGAGGAGAAAGAGATGGACCGCTACAAGGCACCGGACCTGGGCGGTTTCTACATTGATGTGGAAAATGGCAGCGCTAAGCACAACATCCGCATCGGCGATGCGGCGGGCCTGCATCGTGACCTTGAAGTACGCGGTGACCGGCTGATCGCCAAATCCATGGATAACCGCATTTCCTGTGCTATCCAGATCGAGGTGATGCGCCAGCTTAGAAAGCCCTCCTGCGACGTGGCCTTTGTGTTCAGTGTACAGGAGGAGGTCGGGCTGCGCGGTGCAACCACTGCCGCCTACGGCGTCGATCCACACATCGGCATCGCCATCGATGTGACGCGCACCGGTGATACGCCCAAGGGCCACCCGATGGAGGTGTCACTCGGTAAGGGGCCAGCCGTCAAGATCAAGGACAGCGGCATGCTGGCCTCGCCACAGGTCATCGCGCTGATGGAGGAGGCCGCGAAGAAGGCCAAAATCCCGTATCAGCGTGAAGTGCTGGCCGGGGGCACCACCGACGCGCGCGCCATCCAAACCGCCCGCGCGGGCATCCCGTCGGGATGTCTCAGCATGCCCTGCCGCTACGTCCATACCACCAGCGAAACCGTCGATATGAATGACGTGCGGCACAGCGTCACGCTGCTCACCACGCTGCTTGAGTCGCCCGTGATGTAGGTGGGTTCAATATGGGGGCAGCGCCCCAACATGCGTACTGGTATAGAGTGAGACAGGGAACAACCATGGGGTTTTTCAGGAAAGGTTTAGCGGCGATCTTCACGCTGCTGTTTATTATCACGATGCCGCTGACGCTGATCGTGGTCAACGCCGGGCGGCTGCTGCTCGACCCTGGACGGATGGAAAACACGGCGGAGACCGTCATCGAGGAGACGGACGGGGTCGAGGCGGTGCTGGCGTGGCAGTCGCAGCGGGACCTGCGGCAGCGTATGCTGGCCGACCCACTGCTGCTGCCCACCGATGACCGGGAAGTGGCATGGCAGATGCTGGACTTCATGACGCTGGCCGAGTGGCGGGCACTGCGTGACGCCGCCCTGACCGATGCCACCCTTAATGAGTGGGCCAGTAGTATGCTGGCCGGTTTCTATACATGGATCGATGGCACGGAACCGCTGCCGCAGTTCCATTTTGATACGACCAGCCTCAAAACGCGGCTGGCTGGCCCCACCGGGGATGACACCTTTGCCATCCTGTACGGCGGCCTGCCGGAATGCACGGTGCGGCAGGTGGCCTATTACGAGGGACAGATCGCCGCAGGTGCTGACACTGCATTCCCGCTGTGCGCATTCCCTGCCGATCAAGCCGGGGCACAACAGGCGCAGTACCGCGCCTCGTTTGATTTTGTCGTGGCCGATGACATCCCCGATACAGTCACGCTCTCCTTCAGCGAGGATGCCCTGATTGCCCATCGTATCGCACAGCCGGAGATCAAGCTCTCCCTGCGGTTAGGGTCATGGATGGTGTACGGCCTGTGGGCCTTGCCGCTGATGCTGTTCCTGCTGCTGATCGGGGTGGTTGGGCGTGTCCGCAGCGAGTTCGGCTGGTGGCTGGGGCTGGCGCTGGGTGTTGGCGGCCTGCTCTCGATTGGCGCTGCGTCCGGCTATGTCTCGATCATCAGCTCAGCCCTGCGGCTGACCGTGATGTCGGATGCCCCGCTGAACATCATGGCGGCATTATCCCCCGCCATTGAACTGGGCTTCGCGCCCGTCTTCACGCCCATCACGCTGCAAACACTGCCCTTCCTGGCGCTGGCACTGATCTTCCTGAGTGTTGCGGTGTTCTCACGCACGCCGGTGCAAACCGACATCGATCAGGGTGCCGAGGAGGAGGTCGAGATGCCGCCCGGCCTGCGCACAGGCACATTCAAACAAGCCGAGCGGTCCCCGGCTTATCCTTATTCCGACGACCCCCCTCCGACGCCGGTCCTCCCACAGCCCCCGGCCCGCAAGGAATCGGACCGGACGATTCTGCTGGATGACATGGATTGATGATTCCTGCCTGTTGAGGGCTGGAACGTGTTTGGAACTTCATCGTTGGCACTCCCCACGCGCATGGCAAAACCGTGCTCATTGTCCCCCTTGCTAAGGGGGACAAAAACCGAGATTACGAGGATTTAGGGGGTGTTCAAGTGCGGATTTGTACTCACAAGAGTACCTGAAAGCATCTACGGAGACCGGCTCCACAGGATAACCGGTGCGCCTTCGCTGACCTCTTGCAGCCCGGTCAGCGGTAGCACCTCGAACATCCCTGGGGCGTTGAAGTCAGGCACAATGACCAGCGCCCACCCGGCAGGGTCCCCGGCATTCAGCGTGGTATAGGCCACGCCTTCTCCCCAGGGTCGATAATCGAACAGTGCCTCCTGCCCAACCCCGGCTCGGACCATCTCCCACAGTCCCGGCTCGGTTGGGTCGATGCTGGCCCAGGCCTGGGCGGGTTGTGATGCCGCAGCGGCCCGGTCGTACAGGTCGAGCAGCACGGTGCCATCCTCGGCCCAGTGTGCCCCGAACACGGCATAGCGCTGCGGGGGCAGCAGGTCGATATCGGCACGCAGGCGCAGATCATGCAAAACCGCCATATCCGTAGGTTCGCCTTCCGCGGCCTTTTCAGACCGTGCAAGGTACAGCAGGGCTGTTTCCGCCGGGGAAAGCGTTACACGGGCCATACCACGCGCATCAGCGGGTACCAGCACGCGCCCCGCGCCGCTGTTAGGCGAATAGGCGATGATCCCGGCCTGCTCCCCGGCATCCAGCAGCAGCAGGGTGTCGGTCCATGCGATAACATGCGGCGCGGGATCGTCGGGGCGTTCAAAGCGGGTGAGCAGCGTGCGCGTTTCGCCGTCGCCGGTTGGGATCGCTTCAACGCGCCAGTCGGCATCCTCCAGCGCGACCTCCTGCCGGACCTGCACCATGACCAGCGCGACGGGATCACCGCGTGAAAACGCCAACTGCGTGATGCGGTAGCCGGGCAGCGCCGAGGC
>CAYMGV010000080.1:0-12927 GCA_964390105.1 uncultured Anaerolineae bacterium
GGGACAGTAGGTCATTGCCGGGGGAACTCTTTTTTTGTCCCTCTCCCGCTTGTCCTCCAACCACATCTCCTGCGCAAACACCATCCAATTTAATTTGAATTTGGTTATTATGCTATACTACTCACGTCACCAATTCATACACTCGGAGAGACCGCTGTGACACGTGTGATCGTGGTAGCCAACCAGAAGGGCGGCGTGGGAAAGACGACGACCGTCACTAACCTCGGTGCGGCCTTCTCTGCACTGGGGAAACGCACCCTTTTAATCGACCTTGACCCACAGGCGGCGCTGTCCGCCACCTATGGCATCGACCCCTACAACCTGCCGCGCAGCATGTACTCTGTGCTGGTGCATGAAAACGTCTCGATGGTGCAGATCATCCAGCCGATCAAGAGCAACGGTGCCGAGATGGGCATCGCCCCAGCAAGTGTGGACCTCGCCGCGGCGGAACTCCAGCTTGTCAGTGCTGAGCGCCGGGCACATCGGCTCAAGGGGGCGCTGGAACGCACCAAAATCCCGTTTGACACCATCCTGATCGATACACCGCCCAGCCTCGGCATCCTGACGCTGAATGCCCTGATTGCAGCAACCGATGTGCTGGTTCCTGTACAGACGCACTACCTCGCCATGCGCGGCGTCCGATCCCTGATGGAAACCATCTGGCGGGTGCGGCGGAGACTGAACCCGGATTTGCGTCTATTGGGACTGCTGCCTACCATGTATGCACCGGGTGATAGCCATGCGGATGAGGTCGTGGCCGAACTGAAAAGTGTGTTTGGACGCAAGGTGTTTAACACACCGATCACCCACAGCCTGGCGTTTGCACAGGCCCCTGTTGCCCGTAAATCACTGGTAGAAGCAAAACCTGACCATGAAGGAGCGGTGGCATATCGCCACCTTGCGGAGGAGATCGTGGCGCATGAGTGATTTTGAACACAACCAGAACGACGAGCAGCCCGAGGAAAACCAACCTGAAGACGATTTTTCAATTGAGGGTCAAGGCTGGGATATCCTCGTAGGGGGGCGTGATCACGCCGAGAACCTCGGCGGGGAAGACCCGTTTGGGCTGGGAGACCTGCCTGAAGAACAACCGGAACCTGAACTCCCCATCATGGGAGCGCTTGATGACGCGGCTCCGCTGGCGGCCAGTACTATGGCTGAAAATGAAGAAGAACCGCGTGAACGTCACGTTATTGAGATGAGCGCGCTGGCTGATGAAGCCTTCGAGCAGAAGGCGGAGACGGTCGAAGTGACAAGCACAGCGGAGATACCTGCCATGACCGAACCCAAAATCCCCGATACCCCGGAGCCCGCGCTGCCAGTCGATGCAGGTGAAGCCGCACCGGAACACATCCCCGGTATGGACGCCGCAGAAGAAGAACCGGTTGTACTCGAAGAACCCGAACCAGTCGGGGTGGTGGATGTATCACAGGATGACTCGGTGACACTCGATGACCTGTTGAGCGCTGATGTCAGCAGTGAGGCGGGCAGCCAACCTGAACATGAACCAGCGCCGGGTGACACGCCCAGCCTGCCCGAAGTACCCGACTGGTCCACAATAGCCAGTGCAGCTAATGCCGATGCTGAGGATGAGGGTGAAGTCATCGAGATGGAAGACACACCTGTTTCCTCGATAGGAACCACACCGACCGGCGCAACGGTCAGTTCGATGCCACCCCCGCCGGTGCAGGCCGCTGCTCATCAACTGTTACAGCGCAGCGCCATTGTTGATCCGTTCTCTGGCCCAACCGACCCATTCACTCGCGATACCCATGACTATGATACCTACACCGAGAACACCTATGAAACCGATGTCCCGACAAATGTTGCGCTGCGGAACATGCTCGTCACGCCCAAGCGCATTACAGAACTGTGGGAGGAGATCGACGAGGTATATGATATGGTCGTCAACGACGTGCGCGGGCACTTCGAGACCACCGAGGCCGCTATCGCAGACCTGCAAAAGGCCAAAATGCTGCTGATGGCAAGCGAAGACAACTATGACAACGCCCAGCAGCTACTGATGCATGTGAAGGCACGCCTGCGCCTTGAGCAAAAGGTGCGCTCATGGACGCGCACGCGCGGCACATGGCTTGCCATTTACCTGATCGCGTGGCTGTTCCTGATCACGCTGCTCTCGTTTATGACCAACCGCGTTTCAGCGGTAATGGACCTGTTTGTGCCTTCGTGGATGGTCTCGATGTACCTGCCTGCACTGTTTGGTGGTATGGGTGGCGTCATCGGGGCGCTGTGGGTGTTGATCAAGCATGCAGCGCAGAGGCGTGACTTCGACCCGATTCACACCACCTGGTATGTGACCAATCCCTTCATGGGGTTGGCATTGGGCGTCATCGCCTACCTTGTGGTCTGGGGTGGCGGCAACGTCCTGACCTCTGTCGCATCGCCGGGGGCCACCACCTTTACCGAAGCCGGGGAAACCTCGATTGCCCTCTACCTGATCTGCCTGATCGTCGGCTTTAACCAGAACCTGCTGTGGCGTCTGCTCGATAAATTCATTAAATCGATCACCCCGGCTGATGACAAAGACGACGAGGCCGCGGGGGCAGCTAATACCGGCACCGAATAGGCCCAACACGGGCGAGAAAACACTATGGGTAAACCCCGCCAATGGATAGCAATGAGTGTGCTGCTGGTGCTTGCCCTGTGGCTGGCGCTGGCAGCACCATCGGCCCTTGCACAGGACAGCGGGCCGACACCCACTCCGACGGATACGCCAACGCCGACCGCCACGGCTATTCCATATACCCCAACCCCAACCGCTACCTTACCGGCACTGCCGGAAGGCGGCGGGCGCGTTGCTGTACCTGTCCTGGTCGTGCGGTCTGGCCCCTCCGAGGAGCGCAACGCCGTGGGCGGGTTGGAATACGGCACGGAAATCTACCCGATTGCCCGTAACACCAGCGGCGCATGGGTTGCTATCCAGTGGGAAGGTCTGCTTGAGGACAGCCCCGGCTGGGTGCTGGAAAGCCTCGTGGCATGGCATCCGGGTTTTGATGTGATGATCCTGCCGGTGTTTACCGGCTTTGAGGATGGCATCGTGGGAGATACCGGGGCTACCGAGACCCCCGCGCCGACGCTGACACCGCTTCCCACCGATCCGCCCGTGCCCACTGATGCGCCGACCGCGACCCTTCAAGTAACAGGCACCGCCGTAGCCACCGTCGAGCCAACTGCCACCGAACAGGCAGCGGCAGTTCCTGCGGCTGAGGCCAGTGTGACACCCGACCCCACCCAAGCCGTCACGAAGCCCCCGGTGGGGGCAGATGCACAGCCGCTTAACTCACAGGCGCTGGCTATCGTGGGTGGGGGGATCGCGCTGCTGCTGCTCACGATCTACGGTTTTGCCTTTGTCACGGGCCGCAAAGAGGTGAATCGGTACGCCGATGGCTTTGAACTGGAAAGCTGCCCGGTGTGCCAGAGCGGCACCCTGACGCTGGATCAGACGGTCAGCAGGCCCATGGGCATTCCGCGCGTGCTACAGCGTTCCATGCGCTGTGATACCTGCCGCTCCGTGATGCGCAGCGTGCGGCCCGGCGTATGGCGTTACGCCATCGACCCGGTTGCCAGCCCTGAACTGGCCGAGACGCAGAAGAATCCATTGGTGAAGGATGCCAACCTGATCGATTTTGCACGCATGGCGGCACAGTATGATACCTACCCGGATCAGGCTGACCTGGTTATGGCTGCCGAGTATCAAAGCCCTGATGAGATCGTGGCGGAGATGGAAGCACGCTACCTTGAGGCGCGTGCCCGCGAGGCTGAAGAAGAAGCGGCTGCCCCTGCACCAGATGCAGCAGCCGCCCAACAGGCAGCGCAGGATGAATCGGCCAGTGAGGATGCGGAAGAAGAGCCGGACGCGTAATCGCTACGGTTCGACAGAGCGAGTAATGCGTGCCCCCAATGAGCGCAGCTTGCCTTCGATGTTCTCATACCCACGGTCGATCTGGCCGATATTGCGGATCACGGTAGTGCCTTCGGCACACAGGGCCGCCAATACCAGCGACATACCTGCGCGGATATCCGGGCTTGAGATACGATCCGGCTCTCCGCGCAGATTGCTTTTTCCCTGGATCAGGCAGCGATGTGGGTCACACAACACGACGCGTGCGCCCATGTACACCAGCTTATCGACAAAGAAGAAACGACTGTCATACATCCACTCGTGAAACAGCGCGGTTCCTTCGGCCTGCGTGGCGATGACCAGCGCGATGCTGAGCAGGTCGCTGGGGAAGGCGGGCCATGGCTGCGCCTTGATCTCCGGAATCTTATTACCGAGGTCCGATACGATACGCATCGGCTGGTATTCCGGCACGATAACGGCATCACCCTCGATCTCCCAGTGAACACCCAGCCGGTTAAACACTAATTCGATCATGCTGAGATGCTGTGGGTCAGCCTTCTCGATCCGAATACGCCCCCCGGTGACAGCAGCCGCCCCGATGAAGCTCCCCACTTCGATGTAATCAGCACCGACACGAAACTCGCCGCCATGCAGCCTATCGACCCCTTGAATGGTCAGCACGTTGGACCCAATGCCGTCGATTTGCGCGCCCAGCGTATTGAGCATATTGCACATATCCTGCACATGCGGCTCCGAGGCGGCATTGCGCAGGATGGTGATCCCTTTCGCCGTCACAGCCGCCATGATGGCGTTTTCCGTTGCGGTAACGCTGGCCTCATCGAGCAGAATATCCGCGCCCGTCAAGCCCTTTGTGACAAACTTGAATACGCCGTTGGTCTCGATCTTGGCTCCCAATGCCTGCAGCGCCAGCACATGCGTATCAACACGGCGACGCCCGATGATGTCACCCCCAGGCGGCGGTAGTTCAAGGCTGCCCATGCGGGCCAGCAGCGGCCCGGCCAGCACGATGCTGGCGCGAATGCGTGAGGCCAGGGTCGCATCCAGCACGGTGGTTTTGATCTCTTTGGCATGAACCTGCCAGCTTGCATCACCCACCTGGGTGACTTCAACACCCAAACGGCGGATGATCTCGATCATGGCACGGATATCGGCAATGTCCGGCACGTTATGCAGGGTGACAGGTTCATCGGTGAGCAGACAGGCAGGAAGGAGTTTGAGGGCCGAGTTCTTATTACCGCTGGCCTGAATGGTGCCGCTGAGCGGGACACCCCCTTCAACGATGAAGCGCTCCATCTTGTTTATCCTCTGGCTGATCGTGGGTCAGGTGGTTGTGATCGTCATGGTAACCGGATCACCCGGTGCAATGCTGAACTGTTTCGAGGCGTTTCCCTGGTTAATGGCGAGTTCAAGTTCTCCGCTGCTGCTGATCAGCGCGAGCGAGTGACTGGTCTCAACCTCGGAATATGTGTGAAAAAGCCCCGAAAGCCGATGCCACCCAAAGGTAACATGAACATCACGCGCGTCAAAGCGAAGCGATGTGTCATCCGGCAGTGCGATCTCTACGGCTCCCTCATCAACCCAGCGCATCGGCCCGATGCTGGTCAGCACATTGCCGAAGTGATCCACCTGCAGCACTTCGCCGCGCAGGGTGTCATCCGCCACGGTGAAGGCAGGCCGCCTGATACGAACCCAATCGCTAAAAACCGGGCCAAACGCCCCGATGGAAACGCCCGTCGCAAGGTGTGCCGCTGCCGAACTGAAGATATCGCGCCCGTGGAAAGTATGGCTGGCAGCGGGGAGGTGATAGGCCGGGTTTTCAAGCACAACGGCCTGCATCTCGGCGGCATGTTCCAGCACAAGTGAAAGCACGCCGTTATCCGGTGCGATAAACGATCCAAACTCGGTTTGTACCCCGATGGCTTTGCGGCTGCTGCCGACACCGGGATCGATCACGACGCAGTGAATCGTATGTGCCGGGTAATAAGGCACAACCGCCTCCAGCAGCAGGGCTGCGTTGAGGATATCCTGCGCCGGTACCTGGTGGCTGAGATCGATAATATGAGCCGACGGCGCGATGCCGAGAATAACGCCCTTCATAGCAGGGACATAACGACCTTCAAGACCAAAATCGGTGAGCAGGGTCACGATGGGAGCTGGTGTAGTCATACCCGCATTTTACCTGCGAGGCCAGTGCATCAGCAAGCCGGGGGGCATTTTTACATTTGCGCAGGGGGCATTTTAGGGGTATGTTTGAGGTACTATTTGGCCGGTCAGGGGATCCCCTGACCGGCAGTTATACGTGTCGATAAAAGGCTTTTTACCTGGTGCTGATATCGTCAGGCCGGGGGCTGATTCCCCGGCGTCAGTTGGGTCTCATAGGGAGAGCGTTGAGGGCGTTTGAGTACAGCCCTAACGCATCTCCTTTCATGTTCATTAACGAGGAGTATTTCGATCATGTCAGGTGATTTTCCATCCCTTGACGACCGGCAGCTTCCTGCGTCGATCCACCGATTAAAAGAGTTGGCCTACAACCTGTGGTGGAGTTGGCACTCGGAAGCCAAAGACCTGTATAAGACCATTGATCCCTTCCTTTGGATTGAGGTTCATCAGAACCCGGTCGCTTTCCTGCGGCAGGTGGATCAGGCCAAGTTGGACGCAGCAGCCCACGATGTCAGTTATCTCGCTGCTTACAGCCGTGTGTTCCGTTCTTTTGATGAGTATATCTCCGAAAGTGATACGTGGTTCGCCACCCGGAACCCCGACCTGCGCCACAGTACCGTGGCGTATTTTTCTACCGAGTTCGGCATCCATGAGTCGCTGCCACTGTACGCAGGTGGACTCGGCGTGCTGTCCGGGGATCACACCAAGGAATCCAGCGACCTCGGCATCCCGTTTGTGGGCGTCGGATTGCTTTATCACAAGGGATACTTCACCCAGAAGATCAACGCTGACGGCTGGCAGGAGGACTATTACACGGACTTCAACCCGGCCAACCGCCCGATCAAACCAGCGCTTGACCCTGATGGTAACGAGGTATCCGTCACTCTGACACTGGGTAACCTGACGATTACCAGCAAGGTGTGGGTGGTGATGGTGGGCCGCGCACCGCTGTACCTGCTCGATACTGTCCTGGAAAGCAGCCAACCGGAACTAACCAGCGATGTCGAGCGGCTGTATGGTGGATCACGGACAACGCGCCTGATCCAGGAAATCCTGCTGGGTATCGGTGGCGTCCGTGCGCTGCGTCAACTTGGCATCGAACCGCAGGCGTGGCACCTCAACGAAGGTCACTGTGCCTTCCTGACGCTGGAACTGCTGCGAGAACACATCGCAGAGGGCCTGCCGTTTGATGCAGCAGCCGATTCCGTAACAGGCAAAACCGTCTTCACCACACATACGCCGGTCCCTGCCGGGCTGGATATGTTTGAACTCGGCCTCGTTGCGGAATACTTCGAGGGATACCGCGAGGCACTGGGGCTCGATGAGCAGTCCTTCCTTGACCTGGGCCGCCATAACACCGGCTGGGGGGAGATGTTCAGCATGCCGCGGCTGGCACTGCGCTTCTCATCGATCCGCAATGGCGTCAGTAAACTGCATGGTGAAGTGTCGCGGCAGTTGTTCCACCACGTTTTCAACGACCGCCCGGTCGAGGATGTGCCGATTGGGTATATCACCAACGGCATCCATGCCGAAACATGGCTGGCCCCGGAAATGAAGGCTCTGTTCGATCAGTACATCGGGCATGACTGGGTGCGCTACATGGACGACCCCCAGCTTTGGAACGCCATCGACGCCATCCCCGATGAGGTGCTGTGGAACACCCGCCGCAAACTCAAATCCGAGTTAATCTGGTTCCTGTTCAACCGCGCCCAGCGCCGTTGGGCCGCCGGGGAGACCACCCCCAAACACGCGGTATGGTCGGGTGCGCTGTCTGGCCGTGACGTGCTGACCATCGGGTTTGCCCGCCGCTTTGCCACTTACAAGCGTGCGACGCTGCTGTTCCATGATCTTGAACGGCTCAAACGTATGATCAACAACGTTGAGCGTCCGATCCAGTTCGTTTTTGCCGGTAAGGCTCATCCGCATGATGACGGCGGTAAGAAGCTGATCCAGGATATCTGCCACAAGGCACTCGACCCTGAACTGGCGGGCCGTGTGGCCTTCCTGGAAGACTATGACATGCATGTTGCGCGCTACCTTGTGCGCGGTGTCGATGTGTGGCTGAACAATCCCCGCCGTCCGCGCGAGGCCAGCGGTACCAGCGGTGAGAAGGCCGCCTTCAACGGCATCCCGAACCTGAGCATCCTTGATGGCTGGTGGGCCGAGGGTTTTAACGGTCATAACGGCTGGGCCATTGGCGATGACACCGTGTTCGATAACGAAAAGCAGCAGGACGACTACGACGCCAATGCGCTGTACACCATGCTGGAGGAAGAAGTCATTCCGTTGTACTACCTGCGCAGTGGTGAGGGCTTGCCGCTCGGCTGGCTGAGTATGGTCCGTGAATCGATCAAGGTCTCCGGCCCGATGTTCACCACGCGCCGTATGCTGAAGGAATACGCCAACTCGATGTACGTGCCGCCGCTGCGCTCTGAGAAGAATGCACCGGTCCCCGCAGGGTAGGCAGGGGACACGACATCCACATGGCATCGATACCGGGGCTGGCTGCGGCTGACCCCGGTTTTTGTTTGTCTCTCCTCACGAAATCCGCGATACTACACTATCATGATTCCCGTACCAATGAGTTCGTATCCATGCCCACCATCTCGATCCTGATCACCGCCTATCGTGAAGCTGATACCATCCGCCGCGCACTGGATGCCATCATGCCGCAGGCCGTGCCACGCAATGCCGAGGTACTGGTGATCTGCCCCGATGAGGAAACGAAAGAGGCCGCGCGAACATGTGATGGCGTGCGCGTGCTGCATGATACAGGGCGGGGCAAGCCCGCCGCACTCAACATCGGGTTGGCGGCGGCACAAGGTGGGATCATTGTGATGACCGATGGTGACGTAACTCTCGACCCCGGCGCGCTGGATGCTCTGCTGGCCCCGTTTGACGACCCATCGACGGGTGTGGTCAGTGGCAGGCCGGTGACAACCAGCCCGCGTGATACCATGCTGGGCTACTGGTCGCACCTGCTGACGGATGCGGGCGCGCACATCGAGCGGGAAACGCGCGAGGAGGCCGGGCAGTTCTTTGTCTGTTCCGGGTATCTGTACGCCATTCGCGCCGGGCTGATCGATCACATCCCAGAGGATGCGTTGGCCGAGGACGCCGTGGTATCGCACCTCATCGGTGAGCAGGGCTACCGAACCCGCTACGCACCGGACGCCGTGGTGCGGGTCCGCTACCCCACAACGTACCGCGACTGGCTCAAACAGCGCGTGCGCAGCGCTGGCGGCTACGCCCAGCCCGTCATCGCTGAGTCACCCTTGCAGATGCGCAGCTTCCAGCATGAGGTCAGGGCAGGCACCCTACGCGCCCTGCGCTATCCTCACAATCTTAAAGAATTCCTATGGACACTGCTATTATTTGCGGCGCGGCTGCACCTGTGGCTGCTGATCTTCTGGCGGGTACGCGTGCTGAAAACACCGCTGACAACGCTGTGGCAGCGCGTCGAGACGACGAAAGGGCTGTGACCATGCGTGCGTTGGTAACGGGCAGTACAGGCTGCGTGGGGGCTAATCTATGCGAGGCGTTGATCGGTGAGGGAATCGAGGTAGTGGGCCTGCGGCGCAGCACATCCCCCGATGACGCCACCACCGACCTCGACCTGAACTTCGTGACGGGTGACATTATGCAGCCGGAAACCCTGCGCCCAGCCGTGAAGGGTGTGGACTGGGTGTTTCACGTCGCCGCGATCTCCGACTACTGGCACACCGACCCTGACCTGATCTACCGTGTCAACGTGGAGGGCAGCCGCAATGTGATGCAGGCGGCACTTGAGGCGGGTGTCAGACGCTTTGTGCTGACCAGTTCGGTCGCAGCGCTGGGTTTCCCACCGGATCACTCAGCAGTGTTAGATGAATCCGCCCGGTTCAACATCGCCCCTGGGGACTTCCCCTACGGGCACAGCAAACACCTTGCGGAAGGCGTCATGGCTGAGTACGTTGAAAAAGGTCTGGATGCCGTCAGCGTGCTGCCTGCCGCCGTCCTCGGCCCACGTGATCTGAAATACGTCGGCGGGGAGATCATCATCCAGGCCCTGAGAGGCATCCCGGCGATGCCGCATGGCGGGCTGAACTACATCGATGCGCGGGATGTGGCGCAGGGTCACATCGGTGCGGCACAACGCGGCACTACCGGCGAACGCTACATCCTGGCCGGGCACAACCTGACTCATCATGAGCTGCTGACCGAGATCAACGCGGTGCTGGGTACGAAGACCCCCAAAGCCGTCATCCCCGGTTGGACACTGCCGCCCGTGGCATGGGGCGTCGGCGTGCTGACCGGGCTGGGCTTCGATCTGCCCATCGACCGCAGCCGTGTGCTGGCAAGCAATAAGTTCATGTACTATGCTAATGACAGGGCAAAAAAGCAGCTTGGTCTGACGGTGCGACCGCTGGCTGACAGCATCCGCGATGCTGCCACCTGGTACCGCGATCATGGCTATTTTGAACCGCGCGGTGTGACGCCGCCCGCCCTGTAACATGGAGCAACCCGCATGCTGACCGACATCGAGTCGTTCATTAAGTATTTTCACGGCCAGCGCCGCCAGACGCGCTGGGCCGTCGATGTGCTGCCCGCCGAAAAGGCGTACTGGCGACCGTGGCCGAATGAACCCAGCCCCGCCGAGATGATCTGCCGGGCAGCAGCAAGCCACCTGATGTATGCCACGGTGGTGGCTCATGATTACTGGTATACCGACAATTACGAGGAACATACGGATGACTGGTATCATGCACTGGCGTACTTCGAGCGGCAGACCGAGGCCGCACTCGACCTGATCAGGGTGCTGCCTGACCGTACACTCCATGAGAAGCGCAACCGCCCCGGCAGCAACCCGCCAACGCCGGCATGGCGTTTCCTGATGGCGATGCTGGATGCGGAGATTGAAACGCGGGCGCGCTTTAATGCGTACCTGATGTTACTGAACGTCCGTCAGCCCCGGCTGGGCGGCGTGACGATTGAAGCGGTTCGCGAGAGCCTGACCACCAACGAAGACCTGTAATGGACTGGGAGACGTACCACATGGACACATCAAGATTTGATTGGCCTGCCATCCTGCGGGCATCCGGGATCATAATCGGTATTGCAGCGGCCTATGCCTTCGTCGTACCCGTGGCGGGGGCGCTGGTTCTGGAAAGCTGGGATACGCTGACGATCTCGGGGCATGAGATTTACCGCTGGCTGTTCTGGGCGCTGGCGTGGGGGCTGGTGGTGTGGCAGGGCAACTGGATGCTCAATGCCGTGCATGATCGCGTTATTGATGACATGATGGTGGTGGGTGCGGTGACGGCGCTGGCACTGCTGGTCGTGAAGGTGATCGTGTGGTTTGCGTTCTGGCCTACCAACGGCGCGGGCGAACGCCTGCTGCTCATTGCCCCGCTGGATGTGGCCGGCGCACTGATGATCTTTGTGGCAGCCTTCGTTGCCGCGCGGGCCAACCAGTTTTAGCCGCCCATCACTGTACATCAGAAAGGCGGCACCCTTAAAGAGTGCCGCCTTTTTTACGGTTCAAGCAGGCTGCAGGTCTAGGGATTCGCCTTCTTGGTGAGGGCGTTGTTCACAATACCCACCATCTGGCCGATATCCAGTTCCCCTTTGTTCAGCACCCCGACGACCGGCCAGGTATCAAGCTGCTTCTGGTCCGATTCTTCAAGGACCTTTGCCGTGGCAACCAGCACACGAACCGGCGTTTCAAGCATATTCTCACGAATATGCTTGAGGACGCCGAACCCGTCGAGGCGCGGCATCATCAGGTCCAGCAGTATCAGGTCGGGGGCAGTTCCCTCACTGACACGGCTCACGGCTTCCTGGCCATCCTTGGCGGTCTGCGTCTGAAACCCTGCCATCGTCAGCGTGATGTTAAACAGCTCGCGCACATCTGGTTCGTCGTCAACTACAAGTATATTTGGCACTGGATAATTTCCTTCGCACGGATACTGTAGAGACTATAAACACGGTTTCCGTGAATGTCAATGGGTAATAGACCCCGCAAGCCGCGATTTTAATCTTTTGTAAACACAGGCAGATGCCCCAGCGCAACGACCCCGGCCCATTTAGCGCGATCACCCTCGGTGAAAATGGCCGCGCGTGCGACTACATCGGCCCCGGCCCGGGCCATGAGCAGCTCCATGCTTTGCAGCGTGCTGCCCGTTGAGATCACATCATCGATGAGCAGGACCTTTTTGCCGGTGATCAGGTCGCGGTCTTTCTCATCAAGGTAAAGGGACTGGGGTTTGCCCGTCGTAATTGACATGGTCTCAGCTTGAAGCGGCTCACCCATATAGGGTTTATAACTCTTGCGCAGCACCACCCACGGCAGGGCCATCTCGACGGCCAGTGCGTAATCCAGGGGGATGCTTTTAGCCTCGGCAGTGACCAGTACTTCGCCTTCGTATTCGCGCAGCTTGGCGGCCAGCCCGCGAGCCGCCGCCTGCACCAGCTCCGTATCGCCAAGGATGTTGACAATCGCAATCCGCACGCCCGGCGCGATCTCAAACAAGGGCAGATCGCGCTTGACACCGTTGACTTCAACCGGGTAGACCTCATGTTCAGTTGACACATCGTTCCCCTTTGTCGTGATATACCGATAGGTTTATTATAAGCCCGCTGCGGCCCTCAGCGCAGTGGGTTGGCGGGATAGCCTGTCAATGACCGGATTTCCTCGTAGAACGGCTTGAGGCGGCGGTACATGCGCTTGTAGACACGATGGTAGAGGGCGTCATAGAGTTGATGGGCGTTCATGTTCGGCTCAAAGGTTTCACCCTCATGTACCATCGCCTTGATGGCTGTATCAAAATCCGGGTGCAGGCCGAGGCCCACCGCCAGATCGATGGCGGCACCCAGCCCGGAAGCCTCATGCGTGTGCGGGCGCG
>CAYMGV010000081.1:0-12742 GCA_964390105.1 uncultured Anaerolineae bacterium
CTGATGGGCGTATCACGGATGCGCTCCGGGCCAAACTCGTCGATCATCCCGGCGGAGACACCGAAGGCACCGCCGTAAGTGCCGACATCCTCGCCGATCAGGAAGACGCGGTCGTCTTCACGCATGGCCTGTGACATCGCCTCACGCAGTGCTTCGGCGAAGGTCAGTTCACGGATTTCGGTTTTGGTTTCTGCGGCGACCATTACGCATATACTCCTTCTAACAGGGTGGACATGTCAGGGTCGGGGCTGTTGTCAGCGAATTCAACGGCTTTTTCAATCGAGTCATGGACGTCGGCCTTGATGGCTTCGGCCTCCTCATCGGTGATGAAGTCAACCGCCTTGAGGCGCTCAATAAAGCGCGGGATGGGGTCGCGCTGCATCCATTCCTTGACTTCGTCGCGGGTGCGGTAAGCCTGCCGGTCACTCTTGGAGTGACCCTTCCAACGGTAAGTCATGCTCTCAACCAGCGTCGGGCCTTCGCCCTTGCGGGCACGCTCAACGGCGGCGCTGATGGCCTCATAAACGGAGGGCACATCATTGCCATCGACGGTGACACCGGGCACGCCGTACGAGGCGGCCCGGACGGCCACGCTCTCGACGTTCATGGCCTTGTCAATGTCCATCGACATGGCATACTGGTTGTTCTCACACAGGAAGATGATGGGCAGGTTCCAGATCGAGGCCATGTTCATGGCTTCATGGAAGGCCCCTTCGTTGTTGGCCCCGTCACCGAAGATGATCAGGCAGACCTGGTCCGTGTTGCGCAGTTGGATGCTGAGGCCGACACCCACCGAGATCGGGATGCCGCCCGCCACGATGCCGTTGGCACCGAGGTTGTTGCGTTCCACGTCGGCGATGTGCATCGAACCGCCACGACCCCGGCAGTAGCCGGTTTCCTTACCACGAAATTCGGCCATCATCTTGTCGGCCCGGCTGCCCCATGCGAGGCAGTGGCCGTGCCCACGGTGATGGTTGAGCAGGTAGTCCTCGCCACGGCGGGTGGCATAGGATGCGCCCACAGCGGTGGCTTCCTGCCCGATAGACAGGTGCATGGTGCCGTGCAGCTTGCCCATCGAGTACAGCCATTCGGCCTTCTCCTCGAAGGCGCGGATGGTGTACATGGCTGTCAGCATTTCAATGGCCGTTTCGCGGCCAATATCCTTGAGGATCGCCTCGGCAGCCTTGGCTTTGACTGGTGCGATGATATCAGGCATGGCTCTTTTCCTTTCATAGTGATCAGGTAGATATAGCTTGCTTCTCAAGTTCAATAACGCGGGCGGCGGTCACATCGTCCGTGACAATGGCGTTCACGATCTTGGATCGCAATGCTCCGCGAATGGCCGGGGCTTTGAGTTCGCCCCCGGCGACACCGATCACGAGCGGGATGTTGCGCAGCGTATCGACCCCCACGTTAATCGTGCGCCGCATGATCGGGATATCCAGTACACGGCCATCTGCTGCGACGTGAATGGCACACACATCTCCGACGGCACCCGCTTCTTCGATATCGGCCAATTGATCACGGGAGAGGTGCCCGGCACGGACGAGGCTCGAAATTTCGGGGTTAATGCCCCCAATGCCGACGATCGCAACGGCGGCACGGCGTGCCTCTTTAACCACCTGCTGCATTCGAGCTTCGTTCATCAGGGCGTCGCGTAGTTCTTTTGAGCCGACAAACAGCGGGGCTGGCATCGTGCGATACCTGCCGTTGTACAGCCGCGCGAAGTACTGGGCCAGTTCCGGCCCGTCGATCTGAGGGTCAGGTGTACCGAGTGAGCCAATGAGCTGCACGACAGTTACATCGGGGCGGTAGGCGGGCCGCAGCGATGAGGCCACAGCGTGGACGGCTGTCCCCCATGATACGCCTAACACCATGTCATCGGTGGTGACTTCCTCCAGCATACGGGCGGCCAGCCCACCGAGGCGCTTGAGCATCTTCGGGTAGCTCACCGCCCCACGGACAAGCACCACCACCTGGCGGATGCCAAACTGTTCCTTCAGTTCTTCCTCGACTTCGTGGTTGCGTACAAACGGGTGGTTGATGCGGATTTCCACCACGCCGAGGGTGCGGGCTTCCGTCAAAAAACGAGATATCGCAGACCGGGAATACTCCAGTTCGGCGGATATCTCGTTTTGAGTCAACCCATCCTCATAATACAAGGCGGCGACTCGCGCGAGAAACTCCAGCTTGTCGTCATCCATATTGTTATTATAAGCAGGCATTATGTAACCCCCAGTCGGCACAACTCTATGATAACAGAGTGTGCGCATTTGACAAGTTTAGTTCACATATGTGCATAATACTATGTGCAGCACATTTGTGCAAGTTGTGCCCTGTGGGCAAGCGGTTCATTTTCGTGGGTGGAATCAGTAGGGGGTTGATGCATCAAACCCCTACTATTGAATACTCATTCCGCCGGAGGGGCCAGAAAACCGCGGAGCGATTAGGGGGTGGGGGCAAACAGACTCTTAACCGAACCGTATTAACCCTAAAAGCTCGCATGCCCCGGGGTGTAATGCTCCAGCAGGCCGCCGCCAATGAATTCACGCAGCACGGAGTTACCGGGGACGAGGTCGGTGAGGGTGAACGGCTCGACCCATGTCAGGAACGAGAGCAGGCGTTTGGCCTCGACGTGTTCAGGGGCGGGGGGGTCGATCTGGCGCAGCAGCGGTTCAGCAAGGGGGCGCAGGGCGGCCAGCTCGTAGACCAGCGCGGAGTTGAACATCACGTCGGCGTTTTCCTGGAAGGGAAAAATCCACTTTCGTTCGCCGCGCTGCACACTTTCCCAGCGGGCGATGGTCTCCTGCGCCGAGTACCCGCGCGTAGCGGCATCGCGTACAATGCGGCGCAGCAGGCGCATATCGGTGGTGGGTACGCGGTTGTGATGGTCCATATTGAGCTGCGTCAGGCACGAGACATAGAGGCGGAACACGCGCTGCGGCGGGATCGCACGGACGAATTCGGGGTTCAGTGCATGGATACCCTCGACGATGATCACATGGTCAGGGCCAAGCTGCGTGGTGTTGCCGGGGCTGCGCTGCCCGGTATGGAAGTCAAAGCTGGGCAGTTGGACCTGCTCGCCCGCCATCAGGCGCAGCAGGTGATCGTTAAACAACTCGATATCAACCGCCCGTAAATTCTCGAAGTCATACTCGCCGTTTTCATCACGTGGGGTTAGCTCACGCGGGACGAAGTATTCATCCATGGCAATGGTATAGGGCTTAAGGCCGTGCGCCATCAACTGGATCGCCAGCCGCTTGGAACTGGTTGTCTTACCCGATGAAGACGGCCCGGCGATCAGCACCACCTTGACGGCATCGCGGCGGTCCTGGACCATATCGGCGATGTCAGCGTAGCGGCTTTCATGCAGGGCTTCTGCCACCAGCACCAGTTCCGCCAGGTGCCCGGCCTGGTTGGCGATGTTGAGTGCGCCCACGTCGGGTACATTCAGCAGGCGCAGCCACTCCTCGGTTTCCTCGAACACGGTACGCAGCTTGGGCAGCGAGTACGGCATCTCGATGGTGCCGGGCGCGGCGCGGCGGGCGTAGCGCAGCATGAACCCGCCGTTATCCGCGACGAGATCAAAGGTGTTGAGATAGCCGGTACTGGGCACCATGTAGCCAAAGAAGTAATCACGCTGGCCCAGCAATTCATAGATAGGTACTTCATTGCGCACGGCGGCGCGGCTCAGCAGCAGGCGCACTTTATCCACACTGCCGTTGTGCTCAAACAGCGTCATGGCTTCTGAGTGGGGGATGATGTGACGTGTGATCGGCGCATCGGCCTTCGTGATCTCAAGCATGCGGGCCTTGATCTGTGCGATCTCCTCCGTGCTGAACGGCTCACCGTCGGCCACGGTGCCATAGTAGCCGCCAAAGGGCAGGGAATGGCTGATCTGAATCTGGCGCTGCGGGAACAACTGCGCGGCGGCCACGATCAGGAGAAAGGACAGCGAGCGGCGGTAGATGCGCATGCCGTCGGTATCATCAAATGAGAGCGGGGTCACGTCCGCGTCACGTGTCAGGCAGATGGTGAGTTCTTCGAGGTTGCCATCGACCAGTGCCGCCACGATGGACGGGTGATCCGCAGTGCGGCCACCCGGTTCGTGAAAACGGCTGGGGTAGGCGGCCCGCAGGAAGTCCTCCAACCGGGTATTGAGTGGTGCCTGCCATGTGTCGCCACCCGGCAGTGTGATCTGGACATCGGTGCGCGGGTCAGTGTGTTGGATCATACCAGGTTCTTTCTTACAGGTTCAGTCAAGGCATTGTAGCGGAGTGTGCGTGGTTTTCAAACCGGGCGTGCTGCAACAAAAAACAGCTCGACCGCGCGGGCCGGGCTGCCACGGTCTCAATCTGCGGCTGCCGCTATCGCGCAGTGTCAAGGTCGGCCAGCAGTGCGGCGGCTTCCTCAAGGGAGTTCGCCATGATAAATGGTACTGTACAGGCTGGCGGCCACCTCGGCATCCTGTGCAGAGAGCAGGCGCTCGATCTCGGCGGCCAGGCGCTGTTCGGTGACGGCCCCGGTGATCACCTGGCGCACGACGCCATCGGAATCGATGATGACGGAGGTGGGCAGCGAGCGGATCAGGTAGGCGTCATTGACGGTGGTGGCGCTGTCGATGGCGATGGGGTACGGGATACCGAGGGTATCGACGAAGGGCCGCACCGTGGCAAGTGGCTCGGTTGAGATGCCGATCACGGCGACCTCGCCATCGTACCGGGTGGAGAACGAGGCCAGTTCAGGGATTTCGTGGCGGCAGGGCGGGCACCATGTGGCCCAGAAGTTGAGGACAACCGGCTTGCCGCTGTACTCAGCGAGGTCGAGGGTCTCACCGTTGACGGTGGGGAGCGTGAAGGTGGGGGCCTGCCCGCCGATCTCGGCGAACTGCGCGCCGCTGCCGCTGGCCGAAAGGGCAATCCCGGCGACGGCCACGATCAGCAGGGCGACCAGTGCCATGATCAGCACGAGCGGGTTCGATTTCTTGTTGATGGGTTTCCCCGTTTTTTTGCTTTTGTAGGCGGTGGATTTGCTCATTGAGATACTACCTCCCAGTATACTGACGCTGATCATGCCACAGATCATACGGAAATGACAGGGGCAATCGTCATGAAGTCAGGTGCCAGGTGTCAGGGTCGCTATAAGCGATCAGCTTTCAGCCACCGGCTAACTGCTGATGTGTGGAGTCTCGCCAGCCCCTGGGCATTTACAATCCACTTGGCCCCGTTGCTGCCGCGCCGATGTCGCATTGGCCTCTGCCCACCAATTGGCATCCCCATGTCGCGGGTCTATAATCGGGTGCAGACGGGAGAACCCACCATGATCACGCCTCCGCATCATCCTCATATGCCGCACGGCGATACCCTGCCGGGGTATGTTCAACTCGCACAAACCGGTGAACTGGCCCGCCGGGCCGATGCCGCCCTCGGTAAACTCAGCAACTGCCGGTTATGCTCGCGGCTGTGCGGCACCGATCGCCTGACATCATCCACGGGAGTATGCCGCACCGGGCGGCAGGCGGTGGTGGCGCACAGCGGGCTGGATCACAATGGCGGTGAGCTGCTGCATGGCAGCGGCACCATTTGGTTTGCAGGGTGTAGTTTGCGCTGTGCCTTTTGCCCGCATCCGGCGTACAGCCATGAGGCGCAGGGTGATCCGGTCACAGCGGAACAGTTGGCCGGCCTGATGCTGAAGCATCAACAGCGCGGAGCGCGGGCGCTGCGGCTGGTCACGCCGACTCACGTGGTGCCGCAGGTGCTTGAGGCGTTGGTTATCGCGGCGGATGCGGGCCTTTCCTTACCGCTGATCTATGACACGATGGGATTTGAAACGATCCATACGCTGCGGCTGCTGCGGGGTGTGGTGGATGTCTATTGCGTGGATTTCAAGCTGTGGGACCCCGCCCGTGCGCGCCTGATGCTCTCGGCGCGGCAGTACCCCTCGGCGGCACGGACGGCCCTGCGCGAGATGAAGCGGCAGGTCGGCGAGCTGACCGTTGACACAGACGGCGCAGCCCTGCGCGGTGTGATGGTGCATCACAGGGTAATACCGGGCGGCGTGGACGGCGCGGTCGAACTGCTGTCATTTATTGCAGATGACCTCTCGCCTGATACCGTGGTCACGCTTGATGCCGGGTATGTCCCCGCTCACCGCATCCCCGGTGAGGATCGCTTCGCGGGGGTCAACCGGCCCATCTCCGATGATGAATTCTGCGCGATTTACGAGGCTGCCGAGCGGCTCGGCCTGCGCCGGGTGATGGTGGGGTGAAGTCGCACAGCCTGTAACGGCCCCCCAACTCCGAAGGCACCCCTCGAATCGCCCCCCGGTTGCTCAGCGCGGCCTGATCTGATATACTTATTGTACAAATAACACTAAGGGTGCGAAAATCGTGGGCTGTATGATGCCAGAGGCTGCCCCTGGTTTTTGTGTTTCAGGTGGATGGACGACCCTCGTTGAAAGGATGATACAAATGACCACGACCACAGCGCAGATCATGGATAGTTATGAACAGGGTGACCGCGTGATTCACCCGCAGCAGGGCGCGGGCAAGGTCATGGGGATCATCCAGATGGACCTGACGGGTGAGCCGGTCAAATATTACCGCATCGAACTGCTGAACGATGCCGGGATGCTGATGATCCCGGTGACGCAGGCGGAGGAACTCGGCCTGCGTGAAGCCAAATTCAGCAGCGAGGACATCCGCGAAATTCTCGAATGTGAGCCGCAGGAACTCAACAATCATTACCGGGCACGCCAGGCCCGCGCTGAGAAGCTGCTTACCACGGGCACGTTGCGGCAGGTGGTGCAGGTGCTGCGCGATTTCGTGTACCGTGAGCGCATCAACAAGCTGACCACCTACGATTACAAGCTGAAGGACCGCGCGCGCAAAAAGGTCATCAGCGAGATTGCTGCCGATGCCGAGGTGACGCTTGATACCGCAGGCCGCCGACTCAACACGTTGATCGAACAGGCCATGGCGAAGCACATCCCGGATATGGAGGCTGTCAGTTAGTTAAGCCCCGCGGCTGACTCCATCATGAGCAGTTGATGCCCCTCGCCTGACCCCGTACCGGGTTCGGTGGGGGGCGTTTTTGATAAGACTGATCCCGTGGACTCTCCATCGTTATCGCTGGGAGCGCAAGCGCCCGCAACTGCGAATACACCCGCGATTGCCTTGCCCTGCGGAATTGCACGGGTGCATTGATTGCTTCGATCGAATGTGCTATAATTAAGGGAGAAAATACTTCATCAGAAGGTCGAGCTGCAACACCCACCGCCCACCCCGGCGGTTACTTGTTTCCCCTTGTTCGGGCGCGGTTTGGCAGGCTGACGTGGCGTCCACGTGGCATATCGGTTCGTTACAAAGCGAGGTCTGATCATGGCAAAAACGACAGCAGTGACGGATGCCTTCTCTGAAGGCGATTGTGTGATTCACCCTCAGCAGGGCGCAGGCCGGGTCCAGTGCATTATGGAGCTGTCCCTGACCGGCACGCCGCGCACATACTATTCAATCGAACTGCTCAACGGCAAGGGGACGCTGATGGTCCCGGTTGATGAGGTCGAGGCGCTGGGATTACGCGAGGCTGAGTTTGGCGTGGCTGAACTGGAGGTGATCTTCAATGAAGCGCCTGAGGCGCTCTCGGATAATCACAAGAACCGGCAGTCCGTCATCAGTGAGCTGCTGTACTCCGGCAATCCGCGTAAGATCGCCGAAGCACTGCGTGACCTGTGCTGGCGCGAGGAGGTCGGCAGGCTGACCCTGCGTGACCACGCGCTGAAAGATCAGGCGCTCCGGGTTCTGACGGGTGAGGTGGCCGCGTATGCCGACGTGACGCTGGATACCGCAAGCAAGCACGTCAGCAGCCTGCTGGATGCCGCCATCGAACGGCGTGCTGCGGCTGGTGGAGCCAGCGCTGACTAACACGCATCGAACAACGAAATAACACCATTCGCGGGGGACGGTCGATATGGCTGTCTCCCGTTTTGTTTTCATCGGCCCCAAAAAGTGCAAAGGCAAGAACCGGGGAGGCTCTTGCCTTTGCGTTGCCCAGAGACACCTACGCAAACAGGAGGTCAAACAACGGAACAAAATGTGATGGTATTCCGCTGTCTCACGTTATCTGATGTGATAACTATAACTAAATATAACATGATTTAACGTCCTTGTAAACCCCCAATCCGCTGGATGAGGACACCCACTCGTGTGTTTTCAATAGCAAAGCCTCGGCAGAAGGTGACTGCCCCTTTTTGATAGGCGCTTGCACCTGCGGGGGCGTAAAATCCGAAGCTCTGCGAGGATTTGGGGGGTGTCATCTGCATAAGTCCTATGCGATGGATTTTAGGGCTGATCAGTGCAGGTGTGCTAAGATTTGCGGGACCGGGCGGGTGGGGCGGCCCGCAGCATGAGGCTGATGGTGAAACGGCTCAACATTCACAATGAGGTGCAAGTCATGGAACCTGTGTTGATCATCTATGCCAGCAAGACCGGGACCACGCGCGAGGTGGCGCAGTTCATCGGGCACCGGCTGGCTCATCGCGGGTATGAAGCCGTGGTGAAGGACATTACCGAGGCTGCGGAATTTGCGGGCTTTGGGCTGGTGATCATCGGTACGCCGATCCGGGCACACCAGCCACTGCCGGGGGTGATGCGTTTCATCCACACGCACCGCCACGAACTGAAGGATCACCCCGTCGCGGCATTCTCACTGGGGCAGGTGCTGCAGGACGATACACAGGATGCACGCAATGCCGCGCAGATTTACATTGAGCCGCTGCGCACTGCGCTGCCTAAGCTGGTCAGCGTCCGCACGTTTCCGGGCAGCATCGACTTCCGCAACATCCCGCCGCTGCTGCGCACTGCGGCCTCCATTGACCTCGGTAAAGAGGTCAAAGAGGGGGACTGGCGTCCGTGGGAGCTGATCGATGCATGGGTGGATGATCTGATCGAGGCGGTAGAAGCGCAGTAACTCGCACAGCAGGACAATCCAAAAAAACGCCGGGGATGGCGACATTTCCGGCGTGTTTTCTTTTTGATGCGCGGTCGTGCTGGATTTCACTATTTATCGGTTCATGCTATAACTCAAAGTGATCAGGCCGATGGGTCTGTTGACGGCATCAAAAGGAATTAACCAAAGAAGGGTGGAGAAATGAACAGGACAATCAAGGTGATTGGGCTGGGCTTGCTGGCGCTGACCGTGATAGCTTGCGGGATGCTTGGTGGCGGCGGCGATGAGGGTGCAATCGAAACCGCCGTGGCGATGACGCTCGAAGCCAGCCAGCCGGACGGCGGCGGTGATACCGCTGCCCCGGACATGGACACCGACGAGCCTGCAGAAGAAGCCTCTGCCGGGGAGGCAGACGCCCCGGCGGCATCGTCTTCCGGCGGTGGCGGCGGCGGCATCAACGCGGAGAATGCCCGTGATATCGCGCTGCTGAACTCGTTCTCAAACGATTCCGGCAACTTTGTGAGCGCGGTGGTCTTCTCGCCGGTCAACAATGACGAGCTTACCACGGCCTCGTTTGACGGTGTGCTGCGCACGTGGAGCATCTCACAGGGTGACGTGATCGAGGAGTTCCGCGGGCATACCAACTATGTGCTGGGCCTTGAGTTCACCGCTGACGGCTCGACGCTGCTTTCCGGCGGCTTTGACTACCGCACCCGCGTGTGGGACGTGGAAAGTGGCCGCGAGGAATGGGTCGCGTTGGGCAACTCCGCCGTGCGCCGGGTGGCGTTTTCCGCCGATGAAACGCTGGCCGCCGTGGCCGGTGACCCGTCCAGCAGCGTGACGATCTATGACGTTGCGACCGGCGACGAATTCCGGTCACTGCGGGTGGGCGATGTGGTCGCTTACGGCGTCGAGTTCTCACATTCGGGTGACGTGCTGGCGGTGGGGTATAACCGTACCGTGCGTGTATTCAACGCGGGCAATTGGTCGCTGTTGATGGAAGACAACCGCTTCTCGAACCAGATCGTGTGGGACTTCGCCTTCACGCCCAACGATGACCTGCTGCTGGCCTTGACCGATGACGGCTCCCTGGTCTACATCGATACGGCGGATTGGACCGTGGACCGCGTCGAGGACCTTGAGTTCCCGGCAACGGCGATGGCGCTGAGCAACAGCGGCGACGTGGCATTCATCGGCGGGCACTTCGGTGAGGTGGCCTACTACGACGTGGCGAACCACCGCATCATTGATACCTATAAGACCGGCGAGACCGTGTGGGGCGTCAGCGTGTCCCCGAACGGCGAGATGGTTGCGGTTGGCCTTGACAACGGCACCACGATCCTGCTGGGCCTGCGATAGATGGGTGGCTGTTAGCGATTAGGGATAACCCAGCGCCGGGTGACGGGAGTCAGTCGGCGCTGGGTAAATTTTGCGTTAGTTCCTGTGTAATAATTCGAGGTGTTTCGATTAGTGCTGAAAGATTGAGAATGGCAACTTCAAAACAACTTGTCGAGCTTGTGCAGTATGTCAGAGCTTTACCTCCAGATCAGAAAAATGAAGAAATCATTGCTGTGCTGCAAATGCTCATTGGTATTTCGTTGCAAGTTGATGGAGATGTTGTTCATGGCAATAAGACAAGTGTTGGTGATATCAGCAATGCGCTAGGGGTTGTAGTAGGTGACCACAACACCGTGGATATCCATTTGGATGGATGGCCGCCAACTTTCCAGGAACAGCTTGATCGCATTGAAAAGCTGCTTTCTGTCTCGTCATGGCAGACAAGCGGACTTGGAAAATGGATTGATGGATTATACACACCTGATCCAGAATATCGTTACAACTGCATTGAATCACTTGCTTCGCTGCAAACAATGGGTGCTCACGTTGCGTTACAAGGTGCACTTGCTAATCATCATCGTGATGTGCGCCTATATGCTATCTTTACACTGGCATATGTGTATCAGGAGCCACTTGCCATCCCGAAATTGGAAAACATATGGAAATATGCCGAAGATTTAGTCGCGCAGCAAACAAATGAGACTCTTTATCGGTTGTTTGATAAATATAATTTGAGTTCATTATTGGGATACGTTCCTGCATCTGATTTAGCGCGTCTACTCACATTGATGTGTCTTGGATTGTATATAGACTTTGATAACTCGGAAATCGTGGTCATGGCATTTGAACATCCGTGGGCCATGATCCGATTGGAAGCTGTAGAGAGCTTTGGTAGGCGAGATCGCTATCGGGACATTGTTACAAAGCTAGCCCTGCATGATGACAACAACCGTGTTCGAGAAGCCGCTGATATGATTATAAGAAATGCTTGACATCTTGGTAAGTCTCATGATGTAATTGTGATACTAATATCTATTTTTGTAAACAAGGATGATATAGCATGACAGGGACAAAATCTATAAAGCGCCTTGGGACTTTTGTTGATGGCTGGGTCGACTTGATAGACGATATGGGGCATCTTGAAAAAGAAGTATTTACTAATCTGCTGACAGAACTACAATCTCGAAATATGCCAGAAGTGACACACGAAGAAGTAAAAGGATGGATTGGAAAGGAAGAGCGCGATTACGTCATCACCTCGACATCACCGGGTGCCTCTACCAGTATCTATGTCGGGCAGCGTGGTAAAGATTTGTATGTCGCATGGCGTACCTATCTGCGGCCTGTGCTTCGCTGGCAGGTATTAGCTACGATGGCTGTCGTGTCTGGTATTTTTGCGCTGATATCAATTATTGTGTTAGCTGGAGGTATGATCAGGGTTAATCAAACTGCGAGATCTGCCAGTAACTTATTAATGCAGTTTGGCAACATATTCAGTGGGTTCCAAGTATTCCTGACATCAGTATCGTGTGGTTTGACCACCTTTGCAATCATTGCTGTCGTTGCTGCTGTTATCATCGCAATGGCAGGTAATATCGCAAAGGGTTCGCCAGCCTACTTCTTCATAGTAAGTCTGAGCATCTTCGATGCGGAAGACATCACAGCAATGAGCTTAGGTGTACATCACGCCCTGATTGACGCCCTGAAGCAGGCTGGCATTGACGAGACAGCTATCCGCGCTAAAGATTCGTTCAAGGGTGGTACATCCGGTGAAGTTGTTTAGGGTCTGTCTGCAAAGTCTGCCATAACACCAGATTGTCACTTTTTAACTCACCCCTTCCGCACCGCTTCAGCGATGCTCCCGTAGCTGCGCTGCCCCCTCTCCGTATACGGAGAGGGGAAACGGCGAGTACAGATCGCAGACCTGCGCAAGCCGAGGGGTGAGGTGAAATGCAGTTTGCAGACACACTCTAGCCTTACATTCTGTTGCCCCACTCGCGTCAGGCGGTCATTTGACCGCCTGAATGCTATATATCGGATACACCACGCCCCCGGTAAAACAAAAACTCCCCTACACATCCCGGACCTGCACCGGGGAACTGAACACCACGATCTGGCCGTTGGCGTCGCCGTGCAGGTCCCAGTCCTCGGAGGCGTAGAGCGCGATCCACCAGTCGGCGCGGTTGCGCCAGCCGCGCAGCCCGGTTGACTCGGCGCGGCGATACAGCGAGGTCTTGTAATCGCCCGCGAGTTTGCCCGCGAAGGCATCCTCGCGGATGTTGTTCTGCTGCACGGATTGGCCCGGCTGGCCGCCCAGCGCCCTGATGACTCCCTCGACGATGCGCTTGACGTCGGCGGCCTCATGGGTCACGGCGATATCGAACAGCAGCGCGGTGGAGTAGGGGAGTTCGAGGCGCAGGTAGGCGAGGTAGGGCGCGGCTTCAGCCCAGCCTGCGGCA
>CAYMGV010000082.1:0-12679 GCA_964390105.1 uncultured Anaerolineae bacterium
GGCCGGGGATGCCGAGGGTATCGTCACGGCGGGGCTGGCCTATCCGCTCACCGGTGAATCGCTGCGTGTTGGCCCTGCGCGCGGCCTCAGCAACGTGATCGAGACGCCACCCGCAAGCATCACCCTGCGCAGCGGTACCCTGCTGGCTGTCCACACGCCGGGCCGCGCCTGATCGAAGGAGGAATCACCATGAACGATGAACGAACCCGCAATGTGGGTATACAGGTTTTACCATTGGCGGATAACGCCATCCCCATCGTTGATGCCGCCATCGCCGCGATTGATGCCAGCGGCGTGACATACGAGGTCGGCCCGCTGGAAACCACCCTTGAAGGTGATGACCTTGATGAACTGCTGGAAGTGGCGAAGGCCGCTCACCGCGCCTGCTTCGAGGCCGGGGCGGGGCAGGTCGTTACCATCATCAAGATCGCGGACGCGCTGGATGGCACGACCATTGAGGGTAAGGTCGGCAAGTACCGGAAGGCCGGGCAGTGACGGCCCGCCGTTCGGCCTTTCTGCGCGATGTGCTGCCCCCTGCCGGGCTGATCATCACCGTGCTTGCGCTGTGGGGTGCCGGTGTCGCGGTGATGGATCTGCCGCGTTTCGTGCTGCCCTCCCCGCTCGATGTCGTGAATGCTGCATGGGAAACGCGTTTCCGGCTGATCGAGGCGGTGGGCATCACGCTGACTGCCACCGGGATCGGATTGGTGCTGTCAGTGGCCTTCGGTGTGCTAACGGCGGGCCTGATGGACCTGTTCCCACTGCTGCGGCGAGCCTTGTACCCGCTGTTGGTGGCCTCCCAGGCGGTGCAGATTCTCGCCATCGCGCCGCTGCTGGTGATCTGGTTTGGGTTGGGGCTGACGCCCAACATCGTGATCGTGGTGCTGTTCACGTTTTTCCCGCTGACGGTCAGCGTCGCCGACGGCCTGACCGCCTCCGACCCCGATCATGCGTCACTGCTGCGTGCGATGGGGGCCAGTCGCGGGCAAATCTGGCGGATGGTACGACTCCCTGCTGCACTGCCTGGCTTCTTTTCCGGGTTGAAGCTGGCGGTGACCTACAGTGTGGTAGCGGCCACTATCGGCGAATGGGTCGGCGGATCGGCGGGGCTGGGGCTGTACATGCTGCGCTCCAAGAACGCCATCGCCACCGATCAGGTGTTCGCTGCGATGCTGCTCACGTCACTGCTCAGTATCGGGTTGTTTGTAATCGTCACCCTCATCGAGCGGCTGGCGCTGCCGTGGTACTTCGCCGGTGCGCGCCGCGATGAGTGGGATGAGACCGGGATCTTTTGATCGAATGCCCCCGGATAATTTTTGATGGGGGTGTCTCATTATTTCAAGTCGCAATAACCATACAGGAGGAAACCCTCATGAACCGCTCTATCACCGGCATCAGCCTGCTGATCCTGATCGCGCTGCTGGCCGTGGGCTGTGCGGCCCCGGCTGATGACTCTGATGGCCTGACCCCGGTCACCTTTATGCTGGACTGGACGCCTAACGTCAATCATGTCGGTATCTTCGTGGCCGATGAACTGGGCATGTTCGAGGCCGAGGGTCTCGACGTCGAGATCATCCAGCCCGGTGAGGTCTATGCCGAATCCGCCGTGGTGACGGGCGTAGCCGATTACGGTGTGAGCTTCCAGGAATACGTCACCCTGCTGCGTGCCGATGACGTGCCATTGGTCTCGATTGCCGCTGTGCTGCAAAGCAATACCTCCGGGTTTGCCGTTCCCGCCGGGCTGGGCCTCGACTCGCCCGCTGATTTCGAGGGACTGCGCTACGGCACCTTTAACTCCCCCTTCGAGGAGCCGACACTCAATGCCCTGATGGCCTGCGTGGGCGGAGATGGCTCCACCGTGGAATACATCACGGCGGGCGATGACCTGCTGGCCCTGATGAGCACGGGCCAGATCGACCTGGGGTGGATTTACTATGGGACACAGGGCTTCCAGGCTGAGCAACTTGGCATCGACCTGGCATACTTCGGCATGAATGAGTATACCGACTGTATCCCCGACTACTACACACCGGTCATCGTGGCGAGTGAGGAGACTCTCCGCCAGCAGCCGGATGTGACCAAAGCCTTCCTGCGGGCGCTTTCACGTGGGTATCAGCACACCGTCGAGGACCCGCAAGATGCTGCACGCATCCTTGCCGAAGCGGTGCCGGAACTGAACCTCGAAGAACTGGGTGACAGCACCCCCTGGCTGGCCGATTACATGCTGACCGATTCCAACAAGTGGGGGCACCAGGACGCCTCGGTCTGGGCCGATTACACTGCATGGCTGGCGGATGTCGGCGTGCTGGATGCCGCCATCGATACCGACGCCGCCTTCAGCAACGACTACCTGCCGTAAGCGGGCCGGACGATGACCACACCTCGTATTGAGCTGGATGGGGTCGGTAAGACCTTTACCGGGACGCAACGCGACGTTCATGCGCTGGATGACGTCTCGTTCCGGGTGATGCCCGGTGAGTTTGTCACGATCATTGGGCCAAGCGGCAGCGGCAAGAGCACACTGTTCAACATCATGGCGGGCCTGCTGGAGCCGGACGTGGGAGACATCCGTTTTGACGGGCAGCAGGCCGCGCCGTGTGGCGGCAGGGTGGGATACATGCCCCAGCGTGACCTGCTGATGCCGTGGCGTACCGTACTGGATAACGTCATCATCGCGCAGGAGATCGCCGGTGCCCGGCGCGCACAGGCCCGCACCGAGGCGCGGGCGTTGTTTCCGCGCTTTGGGCTGGAGGGTTTCGAGGGGGCGTACCCGGCTGTGCTGTCCGGTGGAATGCGTCAGCGGGCGGCGCTGCTGCGCACGGTGCTGACCGGCTGTGACAGCTTGCTGCTTGATGAGCCGTTCGGGGCGCTGGATGCGCTCACGCGGCGGCAGTTACAGGATTGGCTGCTGACCTTGCAGGGTGACCTGAAAAAGACGATGGTTTTCATCACGCATGATGTGGATGAGGCCGTGTATCTCGCGGATCGCGTGATCGTGTTGAGCGCGAGACCGGGCCGTGTCATCCGGCAGGTTGATGTTGATCTGCCACGCCCACGGCGGCAGGGCATGGTCACTCAGCCGCGCTTCGGCGCGCTGGTGGCGGAACTGCTGGAGTCGCTGGGGGTGGAGGTGTAGTTTGCGGCTTTGCCGCCGAACGGTGCCTGGGTTCGTTTGGCGCACCTCTCTCCTGGCCGGCGTTTTTAGCTGACGGCTGATAACCTGACATCTGGCACCTAAATACGGTAGGATCAAAGGTGATCATACTGCGTAACAGGGGGGCGCATGCAACCATGACCACGGAATCGGTGATAACCATCATCAAGCGTGACCATAACGGCGGTGAAGTACTTCGCTATATGGGCGACCTGATCGAGCGTTCGGCGGTCCATGTCACGATCCGGGCGGTTTTTCAGCATGATGATGTGGACCTCGGCTTTGTGACCTTCCGCCGGGGGGACTGGCTGATTGAGCATTTCTATACCACGCGCTGGTACAACGTGTTTGAGCTGCACAGCCGTGAGGATGGCGCACTGAAGGGCTGGTACTGTAACATGGCTCGCCCGGCGGAGGTTGATGGCGATGTCGTCTCGCAGGATGACCTTGAACTGGACCTGTGGATCGGGCCGGACGGGGCCATGCAGGAACTGGACCGCGAGGAGTTCGAGGCGCAGACGCTCTCCGCTGCCGACCGCGCCGGGGTTGAGGCCGGTATTGCCGAACTCATCGCGCTGGCCGCGTCACGCGAGCATCCGTTTGACCTGCCGGGATCATAGGGGGAATCCGTTTGAAGATCGAGTTTTATTACTACGATGACTGTCCCTCGCATGAGACCGCGCTGGATCGGCTGAAAGAGGTACTGGCCGAACTGGACGTGGCGGACTCCGTCGAGGTGATCAGGGTTGAGACGGACGCACAGGCCGAGGCGGTCCAGTTTGTCGGCTCACCGACGATCCGCATTGACAGCGAGGATATCGACCCGCCGGATGAGTCCATGCCGTATGGGCTGGCCTGCCGAGCCTATCGCCGCCCCGATGGGCGTGTGACGCCGCTGCCTACTGCGGAGTTGATCCGTGAGGCAGTGGTGCGGCATTCATGACTTTGGTATCAAGTAAACACGAAAGGATATAATCAACATGGCTAACCTCAAAACGGGTGACAAGGCACTACCATTCAGCCTGCCGGCAGTCGATGGGACGACCATCTCGCTGGCCGATTACAGCGACAAAGCCGCGCTGGCAGTCGTGTTCCATTGCAATCACTGCCCCTATGCGCAGGCATGGGAAGGCCGTCTCGTCGAGATTCAGGCCGATTACGCCGAACGCGGTGTGCAATTGGTCGCGATCAATGCCAACGACGCCAGCCGCTACCCCGATGACAGCTTCGAGGCCATGAAGCAGCGTGCTGCCGATTACGGCTATAACTTCCCCTATCTGCATGATGAATCACAGGCGGTCGCGGCGGCATACGGTGCCGAACGCACCCCGGAGGTCTTCCTGTTTGATGCGGAGCGCAGCCTCGTCTATCACGGGGCACCGGATGACAACTACGAGGAGCCGCATGAGGTAAAGGCCACATACCTGCGTGACGCTCTCGATGCTGTTCTTGCCGGGCAGCCTGTCCCCGTCGCGGAGACGAAGCCCGTCGGGTGTTCGGTCAAGTGGAAAAGTTAATGGGGGCACTGCCCCAAACCCCGTCCCGCCCCTTAACCTGGGTAATGGACATGTAGACAAACGAGCGTTGGCAGTCAGCCAACGCTTGTTTGATAAATCGCGGTGCAGGGAACCGTGCCCCCCTGCCGGGGGTGTGGGGCAGCATCCCCCAAAAATCACTACTCCGCCACAGCGACGAGGTCCAGTTCGAGGATGAGGGTGTCGGCAATGAAGCTGACCTGCGGTGGCTGCGGGATGTTGACCCCCAGGTCGGCCCACAGGAATTCCTGGCTGAAACTGCCCTCGATGCGGTCCGCGCTGGCGTAGGTCAGGGTGCCGGGGAAGGTGGCGGGGACGGTGGTGCCATGCACGAACAGGTCGCCGCTGATCTCAACCTCAGCCGTATCACCTACCGCCATCGAGGCGGGCAGCCCGCTGATGCCGGTGGGCGTGAAGGCCAGGTCCGTGTATTGGTTGGTTTGCAGGACAAAGCGGCGGATGGCACCGTTTCGATTGTTGTTATCGGTGATGAACTGCCCAGGGTCGATCTCAATGGTGCTGATTTGTGCGGCGGCGGCATCAGCGGGGTTAACCGTCACACGACCTGAAACGGCGGTGTTCTCGCCGATGACGGTGATATCGTTTCCAACCAGCGTCTCATTGATGAGGAAACGTGCCACGGTGCCCTCACTGATAGTGAAGGTCGTATCACTTGTGGGGGCGGCATCGTCTGCCGGGGTGTCAGCGGATTCCCCCGGGGCGTCCTCAGCGGGGGCTTCGGCCTCCGGCTGCTCCGCTACCGGTTCTTCAGCCGCAGGGGCTTCTTCCGCAGGAGCCTCCACGGCAGGACTGCATGCCGTCACTGTGATCAGTGTCAGGCTCAATAACAGCAGGATCATTACAGCTTTTTTCATGGAACTCTGTCTCCCTTGAGATAGTATTATGCCTGTTTGTATTGTTGGCTTATTAAAGGTAGCGTGTTGACCGGGTTATTTCATAAATACTTGTTTGGATAACGCGGTCAGGCACCGGGCGAGTAGGAGAAATGGGCCATCCACAGGTTGCGTGATATGCTGTATGAACTTGCATGGAGATTCAGTGTTCTATTGGTTAGAATGAAAACTGAGTGTCGATTTAAATGAACGCAAAGTGAGAGATGAGCCTATGAGCAACAAGAGACCCAACATTATCTTCATCGTGTTGGATACCCACCGTGCGGAGCGGATGTCCCTGTACGGTTATGGCAAAGACACCACGCCGGTGATGTCAGAATTTGCCGACGAAGCCACCGTGTTTGACTGGGCCGTGGCCCCGGCTCCGTGGACGATCCCGTCACATGCGTCGATGTTTACCGGCGTGTATCCCACCATTCATCAGACGATACAGTCCTACACGGCGCTGACCAATGGCATCCCGACTATTGCGGAACTGCTGCAAGAGCAGGGCTATGATACGATTGGTTTCTGCAATAACCCACTGGTTGGTGTACTGGATAACGGTCTGAAACGCGGGTTCAACGAGTTCTACAATTACAGCGGTACGGTGCCGGATATCCCTGCTATCCGCGAGGATGACATGCTCAAGCGCTTTCAGCAGTGGGCGGCCCGCGCTGCACAGGCCGTGACGGTGCCTATCGAAAAGCGATTCGGCGAATCACCGCTGCTGTTGAAACTGGCAACCATGCCGTGGTTCGTGCCGATCTGGACACAACTGGGCAGCTTCAAGGGCGATACACACAAATCATTGGTAGATGTGGCGGATTACGTCGATTATCACACGTCGATCAAGAAGGACGAGCCGTTCTTCATGTTTATCAACATGATGGAGACGCATCTGCCGTATTACCCACCGCGCTATGCCTTAGATAAATGGGCACCGTACCTCAAGAAGGATCGCGAAGCCCGCGACTTCCTGCAGCAGTTTAACCTGGAGAGCTACCGCTGGATGGCCCCGATGATCGAGCCGTTCAGCGAGATGCAGCACGGGGTGCTTTCCGATGTGTACGATGCGGAAGTTGCTTACCAGGACCAGCAACTGCACCACCTGTTTGAGACGCTGGAGCGCAGCGGCCAGATGGATAACACCATGGTGATCCTGATCTCCGATCATGGCGAAAGCCACGGTGACCATGAGTTCATGGGCCACGGCTTCGTGATCTACAACGAACTGGTGCGCGTACCGATGATCATCCGCTACCCGGATTTGTTTCCAGGGGGGGCGCGGGTCGATCACAACGTCTCGGCGCGGCGCGTCTTCCACACCATGATGGAGGCCGCGGGCCTTGAGCATGAAGCCTATGAGCAGTCCGTGGCAACGCACAGCCTGACGCAGTCACTGGGCGGGCCGGAGAAGGAACCGGAGAACGAATACGTGATTGCGGAAGCCTACCCGCCGCTCAACTTCATCAATGTGATGGAGATGAGCCACCCCGACGCCATCGAGGAATTCCGGGTGCGCATGATGCGCCGTGCCATCTACAACAGCCATACCAAGCTGATGACCGTGGATGGCAAGCCCGATGAGTTCTTCGACGTGCGGCAGGACTACTTCGAACTGGAGAACCTGATCGACAGCCCGACAGGCTACGAGAACGAGCTGGTGAACCTGCAGCAGCGGCTTGAGGAGTACATCGTGGTGGCCGAGGCGCACCGCGATGGCACCGCCGCTGGTGAGGAGATCGATTACAGTGATAACCCGGAACTACTCGATCGGCTGCGCGGGCTGGGTTATCTTGAATAGGTCAATGGGGTCTTGCTGACTTTGGGCGTGTGCCAATCGACGCACGCCCGTTTTCTTTGCGGAAGCGCCCCACGCACGGTAATATCGCGGTCCGCCCAGGTGGGGATGTGGTATAATCCCTGCCGATGAACGAGCCGCATGAACACTGGATGCGCATCGCCCTTGAGGAAGCGGAGATCGCCGCGACAAACGGCGATATCCCGGTCGGTGCGGTGGCCGTGAAGGATGGCAGGATCATCGCTCGCGGGCACAACTGCAAGGAGCAGAAAGGCGACCCCACCGCGCACGCCGAGATCGTGGTGCTGCGGGCGGCAGCCCAGGCACTTGATGACTGGCGGCTGGACGGGGTGACGCTGTACTGCACGCTTGAACCATGTGCCATGTGCGCCGGGGCAATGGTTCATGCGCGGCTGGAACGGCTGGTGTGGGCAGCCGATGACCCCAAGGCCGGGGCAGGCGGCTCGGTGATGAACCTGCTCCAGCACGAGGCGCTGAATCACCACGTCGAGGTGCTGCGTGGCGTGCTGGCCGAGGACGCCGCTGAGCAGCTGCGTGATTTTTTTGCGATGCTGCGCGGGCTGGGTCGGAAGTAACGAGTGGTTCAAACTGAATACGGAGAGGTGCCAGAGTGGTTGAATGGGGCGGTCTCGAAAACCGTTGTGGCCTTCGGGTCACCGTGGGTTCGAATCCCACCCTCTCCGCCTTTGAGCCTGTGTCGATGCACAGGCTCTTTTTTATTTATGGGGCTGCGCCCCCATCAAGTATCACCCGCGCACCTTCGACTCATACGCCCGCAGCACGTCCCACTGGGGCGGCATGATGTTGATGAAGGGGCGCGTCATCTTGATCAGCGCCACGGCCTCATCGAGCGTCATACCGGTTGAGACGAAATAGGCGGCGGCCATGGTCGGGGCGCGGCCTATGCCACCTGCGCAGTGAATATACACCTTGCCCCCGTCGGTGAGCACGCGAGTGATGAACGCCACGCCTTCCTCAAGGTGCTTGATGGTAGGAGCGGTATCATCAATGGTGGGCAGGTAGCAGTACTCAGGCAGGGCCTCGCCGTGGTCGGCATCGTCATGCTCAATACGCATATTGACAATGGCCGTAATGCCGTGTTCTCGCATCGAGGGCAGCGCGCGGGCGCGGTGCTGCGGGCCAACGTAGAGATCAGATGTGATGCGGCTGAAGCTGTAGGTGGGGATGCCGGTGACGTAAGGCAGGCCACGCGCATAGGCCCACTGAAACGTGACCCAAACACCATCCTTGTTCAAGCGGCGGCCCAGGATGTGGGCCGCCTTGCCGAGCTGCTTGAGCAGGTTAGCCAAGGGGCACCTCTCCCCGCGTGAACATCAGGTTGATGACACCCATAGGGTCCATGAGGCGGTCGGTCAGGGCCGCGATGCGGTCCGGCTGGCCGGTCAGGTCAGTGAGGGCCGAGTCGGCTTCGATGGCATAGACGGCGTCGAAGCCCAGCGCCAGGACCTCGTCCAGCGCACGGATGGGGTCGTGATCAAAGGCCCTGAGGGCATGGGGGTTGTACTCCATGATCAGGGTGAGGGTGGGCGATTTCCCGATGGTGCCGCGCAAGCCACGCAGTGCGCCGATCTCCGCACCTTCGATGTCCATCTTGATGAAGTCCACCGCCTCGATGCCCTGTTCAGCCAGCAGTGTATCGAGCCGGGTCAGGCGCACCTCGAAGATTTGCACGGTGAAATCCCCGGAAAGACGCGGCGCGATATCACCCTCGGCGATGCCCTCCTGCTGAAGTGTCGCCAGTGCTTCATCATAATGCAGTGAGCCGCTGGCCGACATCATCAGGTAGTCGTAGAGTTCGGCGGTGCCTTCGTTTTCCCCGGCGGCGGCCTGCACCGTCGTGATCTGCGGCTTGTTGCGCGTGTTACGGGTCAGTACCTCGAAGGTGCGCGGGTGTGGTTCCAGCGCCACGACGCGGCCCTCCTCCCCGGCCAGCCCGGCACACAGCCGGGCGTAATAACCGACATGCGCACCGACATCAAGGGCCGTCATGCCCGGTTTGAGCAGGCGGCGCACATGGGCGATGGTTTCCGTCTCATGGCGTCCGGCCAGCAATTCCAGCCGGAACCACGGCGGGTCATCGGGCATGGTGCGGAAGGCGGTCAGCCATTCCAGCGTTGGGAATATCAGCGCGGTCACCACCCAGTGGACGGCGGCGTGCAGTGGTTGGATGCGTTTGATCGTCCTGCGGTACAGCGTGATCCCGGAGTTGAGGACCTGCATAGCGGCTCCTGTGGCTAAAGCGTCGTGATGATGATCGGCTCGTTTTTCGTGATCACCAGTGTATGTTCAAACTGCGCGACCAGCGTCTCAGGCCGGGTGAGCAGTGTCCAGCCATCGGAAAGCTCCTTGACATGCTGTGCCCCCAGTGCCAGGAAGGGTTCGAGCGTAACGACCTGCCCATCCTTGAAACGCTCTTTGAAGTGTGGCACGTAGACGTTAGGAATCTGCGGGCTTTCATGGATGTGACGGCCCACGCCGTGCCCGCCCAGTTCACGGATGACGCTGTAGCCGTTGGCCTCGGCGTAGCCCTGTACGGCCTTGCCCACCTCGTTGATGAATCCCCCGGCACGGGCCGCACCGATGGCGAGGTCAAGGGCGGTCCGGGTGGCGGTCAGCAGGGCCTGCGCCTCATGGGTGACGGGCGATACCGGGAAGCTCGACCCGGCATCGGCCCAGTAGCCGTTCTTCTCGGCGCTGACATCAATATTTACCAGGTCGCCTGCCCGGATCACGACGTCATCGCTGGGGATGCCATGCGCGGCCACCGTGTTGACACTGATGCAGGTGAAGCCGGGGTAATCATAAGCAAGGATCGGGGCACTGCGGGCACCGTGCTTATGCAGGTATGCCCCACCGACCTGATCGAGTTCGGCGGTGGTGAGGCCCGGCTCAAGGTGTTCGGCCATCCAGTTGATACAGCCGCGCACGATACGACCGATCTCTCGCAGGGCTTCAAGTTCGCTGTCGTTCTGAACCCTCATGGGTCTTGATCTCCTGTCCCGTTCTGGTGGCGTATTATACCCATTCGGGGCGGTGAGTCACGCCCGGATGCACGCGGACTTTGGGGCAGCACCCTCCACACACAGGCCCTTTTTCAAGGGGGCAACCTTTCACCGAGAAAATGACGATCAAAACACAACCAATCATCGCCCCAGGGATTCCAGGATGGTTAAGGGAGGCGGATGCCGCACAGCGGCACTTCGTGTATCTTATGCTTCCCCCACGTTCCGAGGGCGAGTGAGCCTTTGCGGTGGACAAATCCGCCGTAAGGCTGTACACTCGCCCGCACGTTTCGGCGTGACCTTCGGAAGGCAAAACACCCATGAAAAACGTCCTGAGCCAGTTTACATCCAGCATTGTCGTTGATCTTGATGCGATTGCGGCCAACACGCGCGTGATCAAGGCGCATATCGGCCCTGATGTGCGCCTGTTTGGTGTAGTAAAGGCGTACGGCTACGGGCATGGTGCTGTGCCGGTTGCCAAAGTGATGCTGGAGAACGGTGCGGAACGGCTGTGCGTGGGGCGCACCGATGAAGGCATCGAACTGCGCCGGGCCGGGATCGAAGCGCCGGTGCTGAACCTGTGCTATACCGTCCCCGGTGAAGCCGATGACATCGTCGAACATGATCTGACCGGCACGGTGAACACCGTGGCAGGTGCCGAGGCCATCTCGGCGCGGGCGGGGGCGCTGGGTAAAACGGCCACCGTTCATGTCAAGGTCGATACGGGTATGGGGCGTTACGGCCAGCTTCCGGGTGAGATGGTTGCCTTTCTTGATGCGATCTCGGGCCTGCCGAACCTCAACATCGAGGGCATCTGGACGCACTTCTCCTCTGCCGATGAGGCCGACCGGTCTTATACCGAAAGCCAGATCGCGGCGTTTAACGCGGCCTTAAACGCGCTGGCAGAAGCGGGCTATCACTTTGCGATAAGGCATGCCGCCAACAGCGCAGGCACGCTTGATTACCCCACTGCTCACTTCGACGCGGTGCGGCCCGGCATCATCATGTTTGGTATGTATCCCTCGGCGGATGTGAGCCGTGATGTGCCGCTGGTGCCCGCGATGACGCTGCGCAGCCACCTGGCGCGCGTGCGCATGCTGCCGAAGGGGTCGGCGGTAAGCTATGGCCGCACGTATGTCACACCAGGGGATACGCGCATCGGGTTGGTGCCGATTGGCTACGGCGATGGCTATCACCGCATACTGGGCAACCGGGGGCATGTGCTGGTGCGCGGCACGGTCGTGCCCATTGTGGGGCGTGTATGTATGGATCAATTCATGGTCGATCTGAGTGCTATCCCCGATGCCGAACAGGATGATGAGGTGGTCATTGTCGGGAAGCAGGGCGGTGCTGCTGTGCCAGCCGAGGAAGTGGCTGCCGCCGCCGGGACGATCAACTACGAAATCACAACCGCGCTGGCCCGGCGACTGCCACGCCTCTATACGAAAGGGGGGTCGGTCGTGGAAGTGGGGCAGTTGCCCACCTGTCAGAACAGCCGCGCGGCCACGCGTGCCACAACCTGAGATTAACACGACTGCTGCTCCCCCTGGTTGTGTTATATTCCTGTTGACACCCTCTTGTGATTGCGGTATTATCCGCCCGCTGTGTTGGTGCAGCGAATTGCTGCGCCTGCCACAATTCGAACCCGCTTTGCTGGCTTAACCAAGTCTTGAGAGACTCGCCACGCGGTGGTATAATCTCCGCTGGTTTCTTCGCCGACGTAGCTCAATCGGCAGAGCAGCTGTTTTGTAAACAGCAGGTTATGGGTTCGAGTCCCATCGTCGGCTCTGGCAAGAGCCGTGTACATTAATAGACATGGGTCAGTGTCCCGAGTGGCAAAGGGGGCGGACTGTAAATCCGCTGGCGGAAGCCTTCGTAGGTTCGAGTCCTACCTGGCCCACTGGTGTATAACCAGGTACTCATAGAAGGGGAAGTAGCTCAGTTGGGAGAGCACCGCCTTTGCAAGGCGGGGGTCAGGGGTTCGAGTCCCCTCTTCTCCATTTCAGGTGCTGCCTCGTTGTACGGCCCAGTAACATGCCCACGTAGCTCAGCCGGTAGAGCGCATTCTTGGTAAGAATGAGGTCACGGGTTCAAGTCCCGTCGTGGGCTTAGTTTTTGTACATGGTCAGCCAATAAAGTTAATGGGCCTCTGTGCCCACCCTGGTGTGTTTAAGAAGAAGGAGCGATCAGGCACATGAGCAAGTTTGACCGCAGTAAACCGCATGTGAATGTGGGGACAATCGGCCATA
>CAYMGV010000083.1:0-12604 GCA_964390105.1 uncultured Anaerolineae bacterium
TATGGCCGATTGTCCCCACATTCACATGCGGTTTACTGCGGTCAAACTTGCTCATAATGCCTCCGAATTCCTAACCGGCCCGTATATCGGACCGAACAGGGGAAGAACCACTACTGGTTCTCTTCGCCCTTGATGATCTTCTCCGCAATGCTGCTCGGCAGTTGCGCGTAGTGATCGAATTCCATAGTGAAGTTGGCGCGCCCCTGCGACATGCTGCGCAGTTCCGTCGCATACCCGAACATCTCAGACAGTGGTACGAAGGCCCGGATGGCCTGGGCATTACCCGGGCGCATATCCATACCCTGCACGTGCCCACGACGTGAGGCGACGTTACCCTGAACACCGCCGAGGTATTCCTCGGGAGTTACCACTTCAACCTTCATCATTGGCTCAAGCAGTACCGGCTTGCCCTTCTGGATGGCTTCCTTAACCGCCATGCTGCCGGCGATCTTGAAGGCCATTTCAGACGAGTCCACTTCGTGGAATGCCCCATCGACCAAGCTAACCTTGATGTCAGTTACCGGGAAGCCAGCGTAGACACCACCGGCGAGCGCCTCTTCGATACCTTGCTGGGTTGGCTTGATATATTCCTTCGGGATAGCACCACCACGGATGTTATCCTCAAAGATGAACCCTTCACCGGGTTTGGTCGGCTCAACCTCAATTTCAACACGGGCATACTGGCCGCGACCACCGGACTGGCGCTTGAAGACGTGATCAATGTTAACGGGCTTGGTGATGGTTTCGCGGTATGACACACGCGGACGCCCCACACGACAGCCCACCTTGAATTCACGACGCATGCGGTCGATGATGATGTCAAGGTGAAGCTCACCCATACCGCTGATCACGGTTTGACCAGTCTGATCATCCACGCGAACGCGGAAGGTCGGGTCTTCTTCGGCCAACTTGACCAACGCCTCCGACATCTTGTCCTGGTCGGACTTGGTGTTTGGCTCAACAGCAACCGAGATCACGGGTTCGGGGAAGCTGATTGTCTCAAGCACAACCGGGTTGTCAATATTCGCCAGCGTATCGCCAGTGAAAGTATCCTTCAGGCCCAACAGTGCGGCGATATCACCCGCACCGACTTCCTCAACATCCTCACGACGATCAGCGAACATGCGGACGATGCGCCCGATGCGCTCGCGCTTACCCTTGGCTGCGTTCAGTACATTGCTGCCGGCACGCAGAACACCTGAGTAGACACGGAAGTAAGCCAGGCGGCCTACATACGGGTCCGTCACAATCTTGAAGACCAGCGCTGACATCGGCTCATCATCGGACGGGCCGCGGCTGAGTTCTTCTTCTGTCTTCGGGTCGATACCGACCATGGCCGGAACATCGAGCGGAGACGGCAGGTAGTCGATCACCGCATCGAGCAGCGGCTGAACACCCTTGTTCTTCAAGGCAGAACCGCACAGCACCGGTTGAGCCGTCCCTGCAAGTGTTGCTGTACGCAGCGCACTTTTGATCTCATCGACTGTGATTTCTTCTTCACCCAGGTACTTATCAAGCAGTGTGTCATCCAGTTCAACAATGCGCTCAAGGATGATGCCACGGGCTTCCTTTGCCCAATCCATCTGGTCTTCGGGAATTTCGTGGTATTCCGGCTTGGAACCGAGTTCGTCACCCCATGTAATCGCCCGCATTTCGAGCAGATCGATCACACCCATCAGGTTTTCCTCGGACCCCCACGGCACCTGGATAGCGATTGGATTGGCACCCAGGCGGTCACGGATCATACCGACCGCGCGGACGAAATCCGCGCCGACACGGTCCATCTTGTTCACAAAGCAGATACGCGGCACCTTGTATCGGTCAGCCTGACGCCACACTGTTTCAGACTGTGGCTCAACCCCGGCCACACCGTCAAACACCACCACACCACCGTCGAGAACACGCAGGCTGCGCTGCACTTCGGCAGTGAAGTCAATGTGCCCCGGGGTGTCGATCAGGTTAAATTTATAACCCTTCCACTGCGTTGTGATAGCAGCAGAGGTGATGGTGATACCACGCTCACGCTCCTGCTCCATCCAGTCGGTTGTAGCGGTACCTTCGTGTACCTCACCAATCCGGTGAATCATGCCGGAGTAGAACAGAATACGCTCGGTTGTAGTCGTTTTCCCCGCATCAATGTGAGCAATCACACCAATGTTACGGACTTTTTCAAGATTCTGATTACTCATCTCGTTCCTCATTAATACGCTGTGCTCAGGTAGGCGAACAATTTCATAAACCTGCCCAGACCCTCACAACGTACAGGCCCCCATGTGATTGGAACCCGTCTTACCAGCGATAGTGCGAGAAAGTCCGGTTGGCTTCCGCCATACGATGCACTTCTTCCTTCTTGCGTACTGCGGCACCCTGCCCCACGGCAGCATCCATCAGCTCGTTTGCGAGCTTGTCTGAGGTAGTGCGGCCACCCCGCGCCAACGCGGAAGCCAGCAGCCAGCGCATGCCGAGCGACACCCGACGATAGGGGTTCACCTCGACCGGCACCTGGTAAGTAGAGCCACCAACTCGGCGCCCCTTCACCTCAACCACCGGCATCGCGTTGTTCAACGCCTGCTCGAACACCTCAACAGGGTTCTTGCTGGCACGCTCTTCAATCATGTCAAACGCATCATAAACCACGCGACGCGCTGTGGACTTCTTACCATCTTTCATGACCCGGTTGATGAACATCGCAACCTGCACGTTGTTATACCGTGGGTCCGGAGCTATTTTTCTTTTAGGCGGACGATTACGCCGTGACATAAGCTACTCTCCACTGGGGTGCTGTTTCAGCACCTCAATCCCATCTGATTTGCTACTTAGGACGCTTCGTCCCGTACTTGCTGCGAGACTGATTGCGGTCTTCCACACCACCCGCATCAAGAGTCCCGCGCACAATGTGATAGCGCACACCGGGCAGGTCCTTCACACGGCCACCACGCACCAGGACCACGGAATGCTCCTGCAGGCGATGCCCTTCGCCGGGAATGTAGGCGGTCACTTCGAGACCATTGGAAAGCCGCACACGGGCGATCTTTCGAAGGGCCGAGTTCGGCTTCTTCGGGGTCATGGTACGGACCTGTGTACACACACCACGCTTCTGGGGAGCACCCTTCGGCTGGCGTGTCCGGCGTTGAGTAAAGCTGTTGAACGTGTACTGTAAGGCAGGCGACTTGCTTTTCTTGTGTCTTGCCTTGCGGCCCTTACGGACCAATTGGTTAATTGTCGGCACGGTTTTGCCTCCCAGAGACTTGCAATTGCAGATGTACCGAGGCTGCCTGTCAAAACTCTCACTTTGCAGCGTTAACGGGCGTTGTTGTCATACTGACGCCCGTTGGGTCTTGGCAAACAAGAAGGTCACCGCAAGATGACCATCTGCGTTTGTGCTACTCAATTCAACCGCATTGGCTTCCACGGAAGCGTACTGTTGACCGGTTTAATTGCAGCAAAGGAGGATTTTAACACCCCGCAATATCGATGTCAACCCCAATCGGGGGAAATCATCGGGGATGGTCCCCCATCCCCGATGATAAGTCTTCCCTAGGGGGGATGACAGTGCTATTCGCTGTCATCCTCGGAAACACGTGATTGCTGATCCGTGAAGCCCAGCAAGCCTACGTCGAGCTTGGGCTGACGTCCGCGTTCTTCGTCCTTACCAAACCTGATCACATCACCATTGTCGGTGACGGCCTCGACGGCAAGACCCAGGCTCTGAAGTTCCTTGACCAGCACCCGGAAACTGGCCGGGATACCGGGGTCCTGAATCGGCTCACCCTTGACGATAGCCTCATACGTGCGGACACGCCCCTGCACGTCGTCACTCTTGATAGTAAGCATCTCCTGGAGTGTGTAGGCGGCACCGTAGGCTTCCAACGCCCACACTTCCATCTCACCGAAGCGCTGACCGCCGAACTGCGCCTTACCACCGAGCGGCTGCTGGGTAACCAGCGAGTATGGGCCAGTGGACCGGGCATGGACTTTGTCCTCGACAAGGTGTGACAGTTTTAACATGTGGAGGATGCCAACCGTCACCGGACGGTCGAATGCCTGGCCGGTGCGCCCATCAAACAGTTTTGATTTACCGTTGATCGGAGTCGGCCAGCCGGTTTCCTGCTCAACCTGCAGTGAGAGTTCCACCAACTGCTCGCGGGTTAGTTCCGCGGACACCTCATACCCGTGATAACGGCACCATTCTGCGAGACACGCATCATGGATCATTTGATCAGCGACCGTCTTTTGCTCTTGCGGGCGTGTGTCCTGCTCAAACACCAGTGACGCCTCAGGATCATAGCCACGTTCACGCAGCCATTCCGCCAGCACAGCACGGCGAGCATAGGTTACATCCCAGCGCAGCAGTTCACGGTCGTAGCGGTCATCCTGGCCCAGCCACGCTTCGATATACATGAAGCGTGCCTCAGCATCGTCTTCTATGGACTCCGCATCGACATTATATTCCTTCAGCCATGCCCATGCGCTTTCGGTCACATCGCGCCAGGCCAGGTCCATCAGCCACGCACGGGCCAGGTCAGCGGCAATCTCCGACTCACGGGCCCCGTCAAACACCGGTGTGATGGCGCGGAAACCCAGGTCACGGGCAGCCATACCGAGATGTGTTTCGAGAATCTGCCCGATGTTCATGCGGCCCGGCACACCCAGCGGGTTCAGTATGATGTCAACCGGGGTACCGTCAGCAAGGAAGGGCATGTCTTCAATCGGAACGACCTTCGAGATAACACCCTTATTGCCGTGACGACCAGCCATCTTGTCACCTTCGGTCAGCCGACGGCGCTGTGCCACGCTGACACGCACCATCTGCTCGACACCCGCGGGCAGGTCACGGTGTTCCTGCCTCGTAAAAACCTTGACATCGACCACCTTGCCACGCTCACCATGCGGCAGGCGCAGCGAGGTATCTTTTACCTCACGGGCCATCTCGCCGAAGATCGCGCGGAGAAGTTTCTCCTCCGGGCTAAGTTCCTTTTCACCCTTCGGCGTGATCTTGCCAACAAGGATGTCATTCGGGCCGACTTCCGCCCCGATGCGAATGATGCCGAACTCATCCAGGTCCTTTAACGCATCTTCACCCACGTTGGGGATATCGGGAGTGATCTCCTCCGGGCCGAGTTTGGTGTCACGCGCTTCTACTTCATGCTTCTCGATATGAATGCTGGTGAATTTATCTTCACGCACCAACTGCTCCGAGATCAGAATCGCGTCTTCGTAGTTGCCACCAAGCCATGAAACAAACGCAACCAGCACATCATGCCCCAGTGCCAATGCCCCCTTATGGGTCGAGGAACTGTCAGCGATCACATCGCCCTTCTGCACAAGCTGCCCCTTGGTTACAACCGGGCGCTGGTCGATGCAAGTGGACTGGTTGGAGCGCTCGAACTTGCGCAGACGATAGATGCGTTCCTCGCCATCAGGCTGGCGCAGAATGACGCGCTCACCCGTCACACTCACCACCTCACCCGGGCCTTCAGCCACGATCACCTGGCCGGAGTCACGCGCTGCCAGGAATTCCATCCCGGTGCTGACAATCGGCACATCAGGCCTGAGCAGCGGCACAGCCTGACGCTGCATGTTCGACCCCATCAGCGCACGGTTGGCGTCGTCATGCGAGAGGAACGGGATCAGCGCGGCGCTGATGCCCACGATCTGGCGCGGGGCTACGTCTATGAAATCGACGGCCCCCACCGGTGAGAAGCGGAAACGCTGATTCTCACGAACGGAAACACGGTCTGCGATCAGGTTGCCAAAATCATCAAGTTCAGTGTTAGCCTGCGCGATGGTATAGCGATCTTCCTGGTCCGCCGAGAGATACATGATTTCATTAGTCACAAACGGACGTACCCGGATGCGCTCAACCTTCACCCCGGCAAGCGTCTTGAACAGCTTTTCGTCCACGTAGGTGCCGTTTTCAGCAACCACCTTGTCGCCGTCCATCACATCATCAGCGAGGTAGCGGTTCAGCAGCATCTCGTCGCCGGGAACCAGTTCGCTGAGCACGTTGCGGTAAGGCGTCTCGATGAAGCCGTACTCGTTGACCTTGGCGTAGCTTGCCAGCCGGCCAATAAGACCGATGTTCGGGCCTTCCGGCGTCTCAATTGGGCAGATACGGCCATAGTGGCTGTGATGCACGTCACGCACATCGAAACCCGCACGCTCACGACGCAACCCACCGGGACCCAGCGCGGAGAGCGTCCGCTTGTGAGTCAACTCGGCCAGCGGATTGGTTTGATCCATGAACTGCGAGAGTTGGGATGATCCGAAGAATTCGCGGATGGCGGCCACAATCGGGCGAATGTTGATCAGCGTGATCGGGGTCAGGCCCTCACTCTCACGGATCGACATATGCTCGCGGATGACGCGCTCCGTACGGCGCAGGCCAACCCGCAGCTTGTTCTGGATCAGCTCGCCGACGGTCTTGATACGGCGATTACCGAGGTGGTCGATGTCATCGGGCTTGGCCGTGCCGTTATTGATCTCGATCATGCGCTCGATCAGCTTGACCACGTCCAGCTTGGTGATCGTGCGCACAGTACGCGGAATATCCGCATCAAGGTCGAGGCGCTGGTTGAGCTTATAGCGCCCAACGCGCTCCAGGTCATAACGGCGCTGATCAAACAACTGCGACTCAAGATAGTCGCGGGCGTTCTCCAGCGTTGGCGGGTCGCCAGGCCGCATCCGTTTGTAGAACTCAATCAATGAGAGTTCCGAGATAGTGTATTCCTTCTTTGACTCGAGAAGCGGTTCCTGCTTGATTGTCGAGTCAATGTAGGGATGATCCGGGTTGGTATCCACCTGTGCAAACAGCGCCAGCAGTTCCTCGTCGGAACCGGTCTGCAGTGGCGCATCATCGCCCATGCCGTCATCGCACGCAGCAAGTGCCCGCAGGAAGATCGTTACCGGCACGGTACGCTTGCGGTTAAACTTGATGGTCAGGTAGTCACTGCGCCGAGTCTCGAACTCCATCCATGCACCCCGGTCGGGGATCAGCTTGGAGTTTGCCAGCGTGCGGCCCGTTGATGGGTCCTTATCGGCATCGAAATAAACGCCCGGTGATCGGATCAACTGGCTGACGACTACACGCTCAGTACCATTAATAATGAAAGTGCCCTGTTCGGTCATCAGGGGGAAATCACCGAGGAAGATATCTGAAACGATCACTTCGCCGGTCTGTGTATTTACCAGTGCCACCTTGACATACAGCGGAGCCGAGAATGTAATATCGCGCTCCAGGCACTCTTCCTCATCGTACTTCGGTTCATCAAACCAGTAGGTCAGCCCAAACTGGCGAGACTCATCGGTATAGCTGGGGAAGAACAGCTTCAACGAACCGTTAAAGCTGTCAATCGGTGAGATTTCGTTAAAGAGTTCAGCTAACCCTTCTTCACGGAACCACCGAAAGGACTCAAGTTGTACTTCGATCAGGGTTGGCAGAGTGTGCACATCGGTAATACGGGCATAGGATTTAGGCCGCAGTTCAACTGTCATCTTATGTGTGCATCTCCTTTGCGCGCAAACAGAATTATGACCTGCCGCAAACACAAAACAAGGCACCGCAGATATCAAAGTGAATGGTGCGTTGCCTCAGAAATGGTTTAAATGCAGGTTGTAACCCAAATTATTTTTTTTGCATGTATGGCGGCCTGTGCCACCATGAAACCATATTGTATCAAGTGCGGGACCTGCCGTCAATAGTCAGTTTGCAGTTTTTGCCGATGTCTCTCGTTTTATTGTCTCTCCCTACCCCACAAAGTCAGTATAGCTGTTGAATTGTCCTCTTTTTCCTTCTATACTGCGGTCAGACTCCTCTGTGCCGGAAAGAGACTCATGGAAGAACAACGCACTTTTCACTGGCCAGCCAGGGCTGAAGGTATTGCCCGAACATTGGTCAGCACATTCAGTGAAGGCCATCTGCATGCCGGGGCATACAAAAACGCCGACAATCAGATTGTCGTACAGATTGAGACAGTTGAATCAGATCGCAGCGGTAAACGACGCGCCGCCCTGACCATCCAAATCGTCGAGCAAAACAAGATGGTCACCGTGACCTTTGATGATCACAATGTCACCGGTGCCACTGGCGATCTGCTGCGGGTTGGGTTGCGTGCCGCGCGAAACCCGCTAACCGCACTGGGCAGGCTTGATGACATCAACGACGACCTCGCCACACTGCAATTGCCGAAGGCAGTGTGGGAGGCCGTCGAAAGTTACGTCGCAAATGCACAGGAACCGCAGCCTGAGGGTATCGTTATCTGCCGCTTCTGTGACACCAGCAGCCCGGTTGGCGTACTGACCTGTCCGGCCTGTGGGGCCAGTCTCGGATCGCAGCAGCCGATGGATTAGTGCGGTCTAAAATCGGCCTAAACGCTCACCGACAGCAACCGCCATATCAGCAGCGAACCCTTGCACCGCACCGGATGCCCGGCGGTACATGCGTCGAGCTTGATCCCAAAGGAAAAACCCGCCCGCAGTTGCCTGGCTCATGGTCTCATCCGTTGGGCCGCCAATATGCACCACTGCCGAGGCCCATGTCAGGCCAGCCCCAAAGCCAACCAGTGCCACGGTATCGCCCGGCTGGCAACGGCCTTCCTCAAGCGCTTCGACCAGCGCCACCGGAATCGATGCGGCGGACGTGTTGCCGTAGCGCTGGATATTCATATAGAACTTCTCTTCAGGCACCTTCATTAAACGCGCTGCGGCAGTAACGATACGGGTATTGGCCTGATGCGGGATGAACAGGTCGATCTCGTCGGGAGTCAGGTCCGCTTCATTCAGAACTTTCAGTAAAGATTTGCCCAGCGTCCGCGTTGCGAACTTGAAAACTTCGCGGCCATTCATACGGATGTAGTGTTCGCGGTTCTCCAGCACTTTGGCGCTAAACGGATTGGCTGACCCACCACCCGGCACGATCAGATGTTCGGCTCCGGAGCCGTCTGACCCCAATTCAAAGGAAAGAACCCCGGTCGGTGTAGAGGAAGTCTGCATCACCACAGCACCAGCCGCATCTCCAAACAATACGCAAGTCGTGCGGTCGGTATAGTCAATAGCGAAGCTGATTTCCTCAGCACCGATCACCAGGATGGCATCATAAGCACCGTTTTCAATGAACTGCTGAGCGACGGTCATCGCATACACAAACCCGGTACAGCCTGCGACGAGTGTAAAAGCGCCGCACGCTGCTCCCAGCATGTCCTGTACCTGGCTTGAAACCGGCGGCAGGAAGTAATCCGGAGAAGAAGTCGCCACGATGATCAGGTCAAGGTCACGCGGGTGCAACCCCGCGACCTCAAGCGCGGCCTCCCCGGCCTTAACCGAGATCACAGAAGTGGGTTCGTCAGGGCCAGCAATACGACGTTCCTTGATGCCTGTCCGGGTTGTAATCCACTCATCGGACGTATCGACCATCTGCTCCAGTTCGGTGTTGGTCAGCACACGTTTCGGCGCATACTTCCCCCACCCCGTTATCCGTGCATAGCGTTCTGCCAAGCGGGCACCCCCTCTTTGTGACAAACAAATACAGGCCAGCACAATACTGGCCTGTCATCATATTGTTGCATTCAGAACCGTAAAGCCCTTATGCCGGTGTCGCACCACGGCTGCGACGACGAACGATCATGACGACCGCCAGCACAGACCCCACAACAGACGTGAATAATGCAACCCCTGCTACCAGTGGCACCAGGAAAATCGGGCGCTGGCTCTTGCTGATGGTCTGGCGCACAAACTGCTGACGCTGCTGATGTGCTGCCATTAACTGCGCCTTCAGTTCGGCCACAAATGACGCATCCGGTTCAACCGGAACCAGCGTCGAGTGAAGTGTGCGGGCCATGTTCAGCAGCCCATGTGTCTTGTCATCAGCCTGATGCAGCTCACCGCGAGGCTCACCTTTCTTTTGCAGCGACTCGGTGTACTCATCCACAAGTTCAATCTCATCACGCCGGACAAGGCGTATCAATCGGTCAAACATAGAACCCCCTATGTACCAGTACGGCGCTTATTACCCATCGTTGTCTGTCAAAACACCATAGCCGGGCACTAGTTACTATCGTTTCTGATATTGCAATCATTATGATCAATCACACATGATCATTCCTGGTCATCACCCAGAAAATGCTCTTGCAGCACGCTTTTGGGAATCTGCTTCAAACGCACAATTTCATCGCGCAGGGCAAGCAGCGTGCGATGATACAGGGATTTAATCGCACCTTCCGTTCGCCCCATGATCCTGCCGATCTCGGCGTTGGGCAGGCGATCCACGAACTTATGCATGAGCAACTGCTGCCGATCTTCTGGCAGATTATTGATCGCCAACAACAACAGTTCCTGCTCCTCGCGCTGCTCTGCTACGTATTCCGGCGCTTCCGAGCCAAGGCTGCGGAGGATGACATCATCAATAGGAATGGTCTTGCGCCGCTTCTGATCCCGATGCCAGTTTACCACGAGGTTATGAGCGATACGGTACAACCACGCTGTGAACGGCAGCCCACGGTCCACATAGTTTCCGATGTGTTGAAGTGCCCGGTGAAACACCCGTGCCGTCAGATCTTCGGCATCTTCCACGTTCCCGGTACGATAATATATGTAATTGTATATCCGCTTGACGTACCTCAAGTATAGTTCGCCAAAGGCATCAGAGTCCGTCTTTGCCGACTCAACCAAGTCCGACTCGCTGAGTTCAGACAGCGGATTGTCGTATTGTTCTGACACGATACCTGCTTACCTGCACAGTTTGCAGTAGGATTGATCACGACGATTCAGTATACCGGGCCTGACAATGCCCGGCAAAGTATTGGCAGGTCAAACTATAGACAACGCGGCGGAGATTCGGTAAACTATGGTTTCCGGGGGTGTAATGGTTTCGCTGGGAAGCGAGGCGAATTCACTGCGAGTCGGGGAGCCTCAGGCCCCGTTACCAAGAGGCACAATCAATATCTGCCAACACGCAGACTCCAGCTCTGGCCCTGGCCGCTTAAGCGTCCTTTCGCCAGACCCATCTCCACGAGGGATGGCGTCCATCGGGACCTCCCGGAAGCGGGTCCCCCTGGGCGACACTTAGTTTCCGGTGCGGTAACTGCTTCGTCTTCGGGCAGAGCCAAAGACACTTAGAAGGCCAGCCCGCTGTGCAGCCTGTCGATGGGTGGTACACGGGTTAAATAAAGCATCGACTATACTCGTAGACGTGGGCTAGCGACCTTTCCATACTCGGGTTCGACTCCCGACACCTCCATCTCTAGGGACTTTACTCGAACCGTTCAAAGTGGTACGGCAGAGTTAAAAACCGCTGTGATTGACCCTCATCTGAGGCCAACAGCACGGTTACTCGCAGAAGCCAGCGCCCCACAAGCGCCCCACTGAGAAAGGAGTTCGAGTAATGTCCTTTGACGTTTACCGCGCCAGATCAGATATCCTCAGTGATGACTATTTGAATGTACCCAAAAATCGGACCACAAGGCTAAGCTCGAAAACTGAGCTAAAATGAGACCTGTGGAGGGTACGACAATGACGAGGAAACGACGCCAGTACAGCAAAGCCTTCAAGTTCAAGGCAGCGCTGGAAGCGATCAGCGAGATCACCAGGAGCGCCGCCTACCGCGAGGGCCTCGCCGCGTGTGAAATGGCACAGCGAAAACCGAGGCTGTCATGCCCCGTTCCGGGCGGATCGCCGCCGCGCACGGCGGAACGCAGCCCATAGTCCCGGCTGTTGAAGGACCCGCCCCGCGCGACGCGGTTCTGCGCAGGGTCATCCTGCGGCAGACCCCCCAGGACCCGCCGACCACGCTCGTATTCTGTATATCTATCCAGCATCCATTCCCAGACATTGCCACTGAGATCATGAGCGCCGACCCAGCTTATGCCGCCCGGTCGGCTGCCCACATCCGCCGGGCGGCCATCGGAGTTACCCGTATAGACCACATAGTCCCCAATGAACGTATCGCCCCAGGGGTAGATCAGGCCATCCGGCCCCCGCGATGCATACTCCCATTCTGCTTCGTATGGCAGGCGCAGGCCACGAACCTGACAAGCAGCCAGAGCCTCGTTCCAGGTGACCGAATCACGAGGGAGCCTGTCCCCGGACCACTGCCCTTCGCGGCCAAACTGCTCATTGGTCATTTCATAGACGGCGATCCAGAATGGCTCCTCGAAGCACACCCAATGCGCGGGCTGTTCCCGATCCACTCTGGACCGACTGGACCCCAGTGACAGGGCATAGTCGGCCTGTTCCTCAGTGGTCCCCGCCATGAAACAGCCCGCCGGGACGAGGGCCATCTCCACACCATTGATCACCTCAGTGTAAGGGGTCCAGTCGGCGTTGCGGCTGACTCCGGCCTGGGCGCGGGCGTAGACAGTGTCACGATCGGGCATTATAGCGCTGGTGGGGAGGGCCGCTGCCAGGTTGCCTTCCCCCTCGCCTGAAGGGGCAGACGGGCTGAAACTGAAAAACTCCCGTACGCCTCCGGGCTGCATTGCTGCGAACAGCAATAGACCAAAAGCGGTGGAAAGCAGCAGCAGCCCGATACCAATCACCAGCAAGAAGATTCTGAGAGATTTCGGGCGGCTGGGCCTGGCCGCCGAGGCCACGGCGGTGGCAGGGCGCGGCT
>CAYMGV010000084.1:0-12597 GCA_964390105.1 uncultured Anaerolineae bacterium
GCTGATGCCGATGATCGCGATCCTGTTTGGTGTGCCGTACCTGCGGCCTCCACTGATCGGGATCAGCCTGCTGGGCCTGCTGGGCTTCTCGGCGGTCGGCACCCTGATCGCGTCAATGGCCTCGTTTACCCGTGGGCGTGAGCTGCTGCTGCCGGTGCTGCTGCTGCCCATCGCCCTGTCGATCCTGATCCCGGCAGTACGCGCCACCCGTGGCCTGCTGGCGTTCGCCGGGCCGGAAGAACTGACGCGCTGGTATACGCTCCTGGTACTCACCAACGTCATTTACCTGACACTCTCATACATGCTGTACGACTTCGTGATCGAGGAGTAACCTGGGGGTATGAACCTCGTCCCCGGCAGCAAACTGGATGTTATCTGTCAGGTTATGGCGGTGATCATTGTCCCGATTTATTCAGCCCACGCAGCATTCCGGATGGTATCGATAGCATTTCGGAATGAATACTGATAATATGTACGGAAACTTACGCAAAGATACAGGACACAAGGCAAGATGACAACTACAACAAACACGGAAGGGAAAGGCTGGCCGTTCGGCCTGACGATCCTGACGGTAGTCAGCGTTGTGATGGTGGTACTCGGTGTACTGGCATCACTGCTGTACGCCCCAACAGAAGCCACGATGGGCGCGGTTCAGCGTTTGTTCTATGTCCATGTCGGCACGGCGTGGGCCGGGGCGCTGGCCTTCGGCGTGACGCTGGCCGCAGGGGTTATTTACCTGGTCACCCGCGATATGCGCTGGGATCGCATCGGCTACGCCTCGGTTGAGGTCGGGCTAATCCTGACGACCATCGCGCTGGTCATGGGCATGACATGGGGCCAGTACGCGTGGGGCACCCCGTGGACATGGGACCCCAAGCTGACCTCGTTTGCGGTCATGTGGCTCTCCTATGCCGCCTACCTGATGCTGCGCAATGGCATTGAGGACCCCGAACGCCGTGCCCGTTTTGCTGCCGTGTACGGCATCGTGGCGTTTGCCGGTGTGGTGTTCACCTATTACGGGGTACGCTGGATCGAGGCCACCATCCACCCCTACGTAATTGGCGAAAGCGCCAGCAACAGCGGTGATTTCGGCATGTCATCCCGCATGCTGCAAACCATGTTCCTCAACCTTGCAACCTACACCATCGTCTTTATCACACTGACCTGGCACCGCGTCCGCCTTGATGCGTTCCGTGGGCAGCTTGAGGCGCTCAAAATACGCCTGATCCAGGAAGGTGCCTGATGCACATCGTTATGCAGACCACCCCGGACACGGTCGAGGGGCTGATCCTGGGCTTCGCGATGGCCGCCATTGTGGCAGTGCTGTACCTCGTCTCCCTATTCGTGCGCTTCCGCAGCGCCAAACGCGACGAGGCCGTCATCCAACAGTTAAAGGATGAGGGCTAAAGACATCACTGCCCGGCCACTAAACGATAACAAACGCCTCACCTTTCCAGGTGAGGCACTTTGATCTCCGTATCAGGCGGTACAATATGGGCAGAACTTATCTTAACCCCTATGGGCGAGGTGATAGTACGATGTTGCATGAAGAAGCGCGCATGAAGGCCATTGTGGATCAGGTTGCCGGGGAACTGGCATCGCAGGGCATCCCGGCGGCGGAAGCGGGCGTGATGCTGGTGGTCTATGGCGGCACGCTGACCCCTGGCGAGGCCGCCGCGCTGTTTGAGCGCCTGAGCGCCGGGACGGGGGCCGAAGGCGTCACGCTCAAGGTGCGGATCGGCGGGACACAGTACATCTGCTGGAACTGCTGCGGCCTGCGTTTTGAGGCCGAGGACGGCGTGTGCCCCAACTGCGGTGAAACCGCCGTCATACTGCCCGATGAGGTCGCGTTTGGGGTGCGGGATGTGAGCCGGGTGGAGTAGCCCTTCCCCGGTCCACCAACCGCATCGTCGCCAGTTCCATCCCGAACAGCTTCCCCAGCGTATGCCCGATCCCGGCCTTGATCCTGAGCGGCACCGGCACCGACTGCCACGGCACGCGCTCGAAGCCGAACCGCTCATAGAATGGCACCAACCGCCCGGCACACTCAAGGTAAATCTCGCCGGGTTCCTGCGCCACCAGCGCCGCAATAACCCCCCCCGCGATGCCCTGCCCGCGCAGGTCGGGGCGCACGTACAGGCTCCCTAACTCGTTGCACTTCCCTGACCGCCTGATCTGCCCCAGCCCGGCCCACCGGCCATCAGGCCCCTCCGCAATGACGAAGTTGGCCCAGTTCAGGTTGGTAGGGTCAAGGTTGGCATCCTTGACGATCACCTGCCGGATGCGGGCCTGCTCATCCTTCCGGGCAGGCCGGAGCGTGATCCCACTCATGACACTCTATTCCCCAACAGACACCGCACCAAACAACGGGGCCGAGAGTTCATCGTACAGCGCTTGCAGGCCGTCCCCGGCCTCATCCAGCGTGCCTGCGAACGGCGTATCCTCGACGGCCAGTTCCAGCGGCACTTCGAGATACAAGGGCATGGGCGCATTGATCGGGAAGGTCTGGTCGATCACGACCTCCACCGTCAGGTCGATGGGGATGGTCGTACGGATCGGCACGTTGACGTTGGTCGTCCCCAGAGGCCCTAAATCAACAGGTACAGACACGCTGGAATTAATATCAAAATCCTCGTTGATGACGACCGGGATCGAGGTGTTAATCGGCATATCCATATCGATGGCAATGGTCTCATCGATCACCACGACGTAGCTGAAGGTCTGGTCATGAAAGCTGTCCAGTGCCTCTATCGCTGCACCGACGGCACTCGCCGCCGCCTGCCGCGCAAACAAAAGTTCCCGGATCAGCATAACGTTGCTGACCAGCAGGCCCAGCACCAGCACCCACAGCAGCACGTAGCTGCCGCTGAACAGCATCGAGCGCCCTTCGTTATCGTCATTTTCCCCGGCCTTGTCGTCCACCCGTTGTTTGTCCTCGCTCATGGTATCTCCTCCACATGTTACGTCCTGCGCCCTAAGGTACCCCGTCCGACTCTACATTGCTATGACCGATACAGCCCCATAACGATTTCCGCCCCCAACTCACCCGGTTTGACTTGGAATCTGGTCAGTTGTATACTTCACAACGCAATCAGAACGGACAAAATGCCCACCCCCAAATCAAGATGGCGCAGGAATTCGGCCTATGAAGGGTAATCTCGAACATTTCAGCGGGACCCAGGTACTCAGCCTGATCAATCTCGCCCGCAAAACCGGTGCGCTCCGCGTGGAGAACAACGGCACGACGCAAATGGCATTCAAAGATGGCAAGCTGATCTTTGCCGCCACTGGCGAAGCCGATGGGTCACTCGCATCTATCCTCGCACGGGATGGTCGTATCAGCAAGGCCCAGGCTACCAAGCTGGCCCAGCACGCCGCCAGGATGGGCGACCAGCACCTCGGGCTGCTGCTCATCCAGAAGGGCTATGTCAAGCGTGCTGATATTGTGCAGAGCATCAAGCGGCACTGCCTTTCCATCGTCAAGCAGTTTGCCGGGTGGCGCAGCGGCCAATGGGAATTTGAGGCCGATGAAAAGCCCGCCAGTGACCGCATCACGGTGCCGTTGAACCTTGAAAACGTCATCATCGAGATCGCACGGGCACAGAAACGTGACGAACAGCTTGAGCGTGAAATCCCCAGCCTTGATGTCCGCCTCAAGTTCACCGAACGGCAGGATGTCAAGCTCAAGGAGCTTCAGCTCAGCAAAGATGAGTGGCACGTCCTCAAGTACATCAAGCCTGATAATTCGATCCGCATGATCGCCAACTCGCTGAAGATGGACGAGAACCAGATCCGCCGTGTTGTTGGCAGCCTGCGTGAGGCTGGCCTCGTTGACCTCGTCGCGGAGCGCCGCAAGGAATCCCTCAGCAAAGAGGAAAAAGAGAAGAAAGCTGATATTGTGGGCCGCATCATTAACCGGCTCAAGATGGATTAATTGGCAGATACTGCCAGTATCTGCCAGTGCCTGCACTTATTTCAATGCCATGAACCGGAGCCTTTTATGGTCTGCTGACGGACCATCTGGGGTCCACACCTGGGAGGTAGGATGGAAACTCAAACAGTAAAGATGGTGGTCACCGGGCCTTATGCCGCCGGTAAGACCCAGTTCGTCGGCTCCATCAGTGAGATCGATGTCGTCAAAACTGAACGCCGCACCTCGCTTGATGAGGAAAAAGCCATCAAGGACGAAACCACCGTGGCGATGGACTTTGGTCGCATCACGGTCGATGATGATCTCGTCCTGTATCTGTTTGGTACACCGGGGCAGAAGCGCTTCGACTTCATGTGGGAGATCCTCTCACAGGGGATGCTGGGCTTCATCGTGCTGGTCGATTCCAGCCGCCCGGAGACCTTCAACGAGGCCATTCAAATCCTTGAAACCTTTCGGGCCTATGCATCCACCCCCTACGTGGTGGCGGCCAACAAGCAGGACAAGGATGACGCGTGGGAGATCGAAGACCTGCGTATCGCCCTGCGCCTTGACCCCGCTGTCAAGATGCTGCCCTGTGTGGCCCCGGACCGTGAATCGGTGAAGAATATTCTGCTGGAACTGCTCTACTCCATCCTTGAGGAAATGGACCTCGAAGACTAGAGCCACCGCCGCCGCCCATGCAGCGCCATCCGCAGAACCTGCCCCACACCCATTGACTCTGCGCAGGCTCTGTACCAACCCCGGCCTCCCTGGCCTCGGTGGCACAGTGCCTGCGACATGTATAAGGAGCCACCGTGCCCTCAATTGTCACCGATCAGGGGATTGTCCATTACGAAGTGATTGGGTCCGGCCCCCCTGTGATCCTGATCCACGGGTATACCCAGTCATGGAATACGTGGCGCTCCACCATCGAAACCTTCTCCAAGCGCTATCGTATGTATGCCCCCGACCTGTGGGGCTTCGGTGAATCGGACAAGGAACGCCGTGAGACCTTCGGCGTGCCGGATTTCGTCGAGTTGATCCCGCAGTTCATGGATGCGCTGGGCATCATCAAAGTGCCGATCATGGGGCACTCAATGGGCGGCAGCACCGCGCTGGGCGTTGCCCTCAAGTACCCGGAGCGCGTTCGCAAGGTCGCCGTGGTCGGTTCACCAATCGTCGGCACCTCGCTCAGCCCCTTCCTTCAGTTGATGTCGATCCGCAGTATTGCCAACATCATGCTCTCCGGTGAAAACGCTCCGCTGATGCGCACCTTCATGCGGGCATGGTCCTACTTCGTCTCGCGCCCACACCCTGATATGTTCTATAACATCTTCGTGGGTAATATGAAGTACTCGCTCGACTCCTTTGTTGAGAGCATCGCGTCGCTGCGCCAGGTTGATTTCCGCGCGGAACTCTCAGAGTTAAAAATGCCGGCACTGGGCGTCTATGGGGCCCGCGACGTGATCGTCAGCCCCCGGCAGGAGAAGGTGTTCAAGCAGTACATCCCCCACGGCGAAACCATCTGGCTGCCCAAAGCCGGGCACTTTACCATGTGGGATACGCCGCAGGAGTTCTATGACGCCTTTGAGTATTTCATGGAGAGTATGTAACGAGGACTTACGCAGATGACACCCCCCACCTTAAAAAGGGGGCAATCAACTTCTGCCGAGGCTTTGCTATTGAAAACACAATGGTTCGGCAGGGGGTTGATGCATCAAACCCCTACGCATCAACCCCCTACTGCGTAAGTCCTGAGTGTGCCTGGTCATCTTTGGCGTGGGTCATGCCGCAGGATAACCGCATGGATACCACATCCTGAATACCGTTAACTGCGGGAATTCCCCCTTGATCTCATAAACGAACCTCCCTATACTGAATCATGTAATCAGTGCACAGTATCACAAAGATACAACCCGTCATCAGTGAGTCAGGAGGGGGTGCCGAGCATGAGATACCAGGGTACCGTGAAGTTCTATAGCGAGTTGGGTGAGTTCGGCTTTATTGAGCCGGACGGCAGCGCCCACAGCGTGTATGTGGAAGGCCCCATCAGCAATGATGAGGCCGCCCGGCTGGTGCCGGGTGAGCGGGTGGAGTTCACCGTGTTGAACACGCCGCGCGGCCCACGGGCCGGGCAGGTCAGCCGTCTTGCGCCTGTACCTCACAGCTAAATCCACGCCTAACCCAACGGCAGCCCAGGCAGGGACGAGGCGCAAAAGCGCCTCGTCCCTGTTTCGCGGCTACCCCAGCCACGCGAGGGCTTTAGCCCGGCACCACGCCAGCGCAGCGTCACGAGGGGGTGACTCCTGCCCGGCGAAATGTGCCAGCACCGGCAGCAGCATAGCCCATACGTCCGGCCTGCCCGCCGCCGCCGATGCTAACCACGTCTCGCGTGCCGCGGCTGGCACTTCCAGCAGTGTCTCACACGCCGAGAGATACAGCCGCAGCATCCAGCCATAGCCCCACAGCAGCACCTCACCACCCGGCTTGAGATGTGCCCGCGCCGCTTCGCGCAGCGTGTTGATCCCCGGCAGCAGCACCGCGTCCAGCGTCGCCCACGTATCGAGGAAGATCGTATCATACAGGGTGCCGGGTTTATCTTGCAGATAGCCGGAGACATCAGCCTGCCGCACCGCCAGCGGCTTATCAAACGCAGCGGCAGAGATTCGCACAACCGGCTCAACCAGGTCGATGATAGCCGTGTCGCGTTCCAGTACCGTCATCGAAGTGCAGCGCGGCAGCGCGTACTGCGCATACAGCCCCAGCCCCAACCCCCCGACCAGCACATCGCCGCGTGCGCGCACGGCATTGTTGTACATCATCAGCCGTTCCTGCGGCACGTCCGACATCCAAAGCGTGCCATCATGGGTGATCAGGCCACGCACGGGCAGCGGGTCGGACAGTTGCAGCGCCTGCCCGCAGATGTCGGCTTCGGTGATCTCCCACGCCTTCACCACGAACGAGGGATAGGTGCCCGGCGTCACCTGGATGAGCGGCAGCGCGCCCCATTGGTCGGTCCATGTACAATCGTCGAAGTCGGGGTCAAAGTACGGCATGGGGTCGTTACCTCGGTTGATTTCACCCCTGCCGTCGCTACACTTCGGCTTCTTCCCCCGGTATACGGAGGGGTGAGGGAGAAAAAAACCGGGGCCGACCCTGCAAGGCCGCCCCGGTCGTGTTCAATAAAATCGGGTGGAAACTTACCCTGCGTGACGCTTGGCCGCACGGATTTTCAGCGCGAGATCGCGGCGTTTCCTGCGGTCCTCCGGGGTGAGTGGCAGCACGCTCTCCAACGGTGGCAGGTCGGGCAGGTCTTCCAGTTTGGGCACCTCGCGAGCCGCAGCCGGGGCGGCGTCGGCAGGGGCCGCCCCGCCATCATCCGCACCCAGTTCCTCGACACTGGAGACGCCCCACCGGGCAAGCACTTCTTTCTCGGCAGCATCCTCGTCGCCACCTTCTTCGCGGGCCTTCTTACGTGCCATCGCCAGCTCACGTTTGAGCTTGCGCTGATCCTTGGTCAGCCCACCGCTGGCCGGTTTCTGTTCCGGCTCAGGCTCTAACTCAATCAGAGTCCTGACCAACTCCGCGATCTCCTTGACGGTATTCTCGCGTTCGGCCAGTACGGTCGAGTCGGTCAGGAACGGCTCAAGCGCCGGGAGCGCGGCTTTGGCCTTGTGGCCCAACTCACCCAGCGCCCACAGCGCCGTGATGCGAACCATCCTGTCCGGGTCAGCCAGCGCATTGATCAGTGGTTCGACGGCGGCCTCATCGCCCAGCTTACCGAGCGCACGGACCACCGCCAGGCGCACGAAGTAATTCGAGTCAGTAGCGGCTTCAATCAGGGCCGGGACGGCCCTGGCATCACCGAACTTTTCAAGCCGGTAGGCGGCGCTGCGGCGGTTCTGCCACAGGCGGTGCCCCAGTTCACCGATCTGGTTATCCACATCGGTACCTGTTACGGTAATCGATTGAATTGGCGGGAATGCCATGTGTGCCCCTCCAGACGAACATGATCAAAACAGGACCGTGCCAAGTGGCCCTATGCGTGGTATGGTTTCTACTGTCGATTAAGGAGTATACCAGATTATGACCTCAGAAAACACGCCCGACCTCAGCCGCTTCAACATCCATTTTGAGTACGATGTACGCTTCTCTGACCTTGACGCGATGGGGCATGTCAACAACGCCCGCTTCCTCACGTATATGGAAACCGCTCGTGTCGATTACTTCCTGGAGGTACTGGATTGGTCCGGCAAAGTGGCGGATTTCAACCTGATTCTCGCGCGCGCCGAGATCGACTACCGGGCACCGCTCCACTTCCCCGGTCGCTTCAGCATCTATATGGGCGTCACGCGCATCGGCAGCAAGAGCTTTGATATCGAGTATCTGCTGATCGATTCAGCCGGTGTGCTGTGTGCTGAGGCCCGTACCGTACAGGTCGCTTTTGACTTCCAGGGCGGGCAGACCATGCTCATCCCGGATGAATGGCGCAGCAGGTTCAGGGCTTTTGAAGGGATGCAGCGAACAGGCTGAGATGATGCGGGGTTTACCGCCTCATTCCCGGGCCCCGGGCGAACTCTGCCGGGTGGGCAGCGTCACCGTGAAGACCGCGCCATGCGCCGGGGCAGGTTTGTTCTCGACCGTGATCGTGCCGTGATGCAGGGCTGTGATCTCCCGGGCAATGGAAAGCCCCAACCCGGTCCCCGGTGTGCGTGCCCGCATGACATCCTTACCGCGATAGAAGCGGTCGAACAGCAGGCCCATCTCCTGCTCGGGCACACCGTCACCGTCATCAGCCACGCGCAGCACCACCGATGGCGGCGTGCTTTCCGGCTGGGCCAGCAGTGACACCGTCACAGTCGCGCCCTGTGGGTTGTAGTTCAGGGCGTTGCTGTACAGGATGTTCAGCACCCGTTCGATCAGCACCGGGTCGGCATCGATCAGCAGCGGGGATGCGGGCAGGTCAACAACGGTTGTTATCCCGGCAGTTTCAGCCAGCGCCTGCCGGTCTGCGAGGTAACGCCGCACCAGTGTACCGAGATCGCACGCCGTGATCGTCGGTGATACCTGGCCCTGTTCCAACCGCCCCAGCTCCAGCAAATCCTCGATCAGCATTTGCAGGCGGTCGGTCTCCCGGCGCAGATGGTCAAGGTAGGAATCGGCCTTCGTTGGGTTCTTCTCAAGCAGTCTGTGATACACCTTGATGCTCGTCAGCGGGGTCCGCAGCTCATGGGAGATGTTGCTGATAAACTCGTCCTTGAGTGTACTCAGCCGTACCAGTTCCGTGTTGACCGTCCGCAGGCGCTCGGTACGCTCCGCGACGTGCTGTTCAAGCAGGCTGAAAGCCGTACCGCGCGCAATCGCCAGTGCGATCACCTCGGCGGCCTGTTCGGCCCAGACCACCTCCTCGTCGGAAAACTGGTGGGGGTCCTTAAACGACAGGATCAACGCGCCCAAAAAACGCACGCCATCCATCAACGGCAGCGCGAGCACCGTTTTGACCGGGAATGTCCGGGTAACTCCAGGGTCAACATACGGGCTGTCCACCACATCATTGATGATCAATGTATGCTGCTCGCGTTGCAACGCGGTCGTGATATTCCGCTGACGCGGGGCCATGGTGTAGGGGATATACGTATCCCGATCCCCGCCATATGCGGCCAGCCGGATCGCCTGACCGGTATCCTCATTCCACCCGGTGATGTAACAACCGTCACTGCCGATAATATGTGCCGCGATGCTGGTCAACGCCTGCGCGATATCGGCCAGCGTCCCCGATGAGGTGCCGACCCGTGCCACCTGCACCAGTAGTTCGAGCCGCGCCTCACGCCGACGCATATCCCCGTATAACTGCGCGTTACGGATGGCAATAGCCGCCTGATCCGCAAACACCTGCGCATGGCGCACCTGTAAGGGCGAGTAGAAGCCTGGCTGATGGCTGTTGATGTGCAGGAAGCCCACCAGATCATCACCCACAAACATCGGTGCGCCAATGTGAGAGCGTACCCAATGGGTTTCCGGCTCGACAAACCAGCCCTCATAGGTGCGCGTATCCGGGACACAAAGCCCGTACCGCTGTTCCTGCATGATGCGCCATGTTCTGCGTTGATCCACAGTGCCCTCAATGCCGGTCACCCATTCCACGTCGCCAGGGAGGGTATCGTGGTGATGCATGCGGGCTACCCGGCTGACCTTCTGCTTATCGATCAGGATGATCGTGGTTGTATCATGCGGCACCACCTGAAACATGGTGCCCAGGATGCGGTTCAGCACCTCATCAATATCCAGCGTGCTGGTCAGTGTCTTGCTGACGCGGTTCAGTGCCATCAGCAGCGACGTCTCAGCGAGATCCGCGTGACGGGTTTCAAGCAACTGTTCACGGGCATCCCGATACAGCCGCCATGCGCCATAAGCACTAAGCAGCACGATAGCCGTCAGCACACCCCCTATCACCACTATCAGCCGCTCGATACGGGCAGTGATATACGGCAGCCGTGCATCACCCAGCAGCAGGGCCACTTCCTCGTTTTGCATCATCTCACGGAGATGGTTCAGGTGGATTATCCAGTCCCGGCCAATGCTGAACCCCAGCACAAGCGCGATCAACACCAGCAGACCGAGGCAACCCGCAACGGCCAGCAGCACCATGGTATTGCATTGGCGGCGGGCTAATTTCTTTCGGTCCAGGGGTGCAAGCCGAGAGGCCTGCATCGGTTCAGTGCTTTCGTCCACAATAAGCCTTCGCTGGCAACATGTACTGTACAATGAGTATCATAGGGTTGTCATTCCAGCATGATTATAAGTCAATGATTACACAGGAGCTATCTGACACCATGCCGAACGTGGTCTTTATGGGCACTCCCGATTTTGCCGTGCCCGCCCTGCATGCGCTGATCCAGGCACCCGACCTCACGGTAACCGGTGTCGTGACCCAACCTGACCGCCCGGCAGGGCGCGGTCAGGCCCTCCGGCAGTCCCCGGTCAAGGTTGCGGGCCTTGCGGCTGGCCTGCCCGTCTTCCAACCCCGAAGCCTGAAGCAGGCTGGTGCGCTCGATCACCTGCGTGAATGGGCCCCTGATGTGTTGGTGGTAGCCGCCTTCGGCCAGATACTTCGCAAGGACGCTCTCGAACTGGCCCCGTGGGGGTCGGTTAACGTCCATGCCTCGATCCTGCCGCGCTGGCGCGGTGCTGCCCCGATCCAGTACGCCATCCGTGCCGGGGATAAACAGACCGGCATCACCATCATGAAGATGGACGAGGGCCTCGATACCGGCCCGATCCTCTCCATGCGCTATCTGCCACTCCGCCCCGGTGAGACCGGCGCATCGCTGCATGATCGTCTTGCACAACTCGGCGGCGATCTGCTGGTGCCAACCCTGCTGGGTTACCTGTGCGGTGAGATCACCCCGCACCCGCAGCTTGAGGAGGGCGTCACGCTGGCCCCGTCACTGAAGAAGGAGGAAGGCCGTATCGACTGGGATCAAACGGCTGTGGAGATCGACCGGCTGGTGCGAGCCTTTACCCCGTGGCCGGGCACCTTCACCACATTTGACGGGGGCCATCTCAAGATTCATGCCGGGATGCCCCTGCCCGATCGATCCAGCAGTGGGGCACCCGGCACGTTAATCGCAGTTGATGGCGGGCTGGGCGCTGTCACCGGAAAGGGCGTCTATCAGATCACGGAGCTTCAGCCAGCGGGCAAGCGCCGCATGTCCGCCGAGGCATTCCGCGCAGGCCGCGTCGATACGATTGGGCAGGTGCTTGGGGGGTAACCCTGCCGCCGGTCGCCCTGGCAGCCCCCTACCACCGCTCGCTATGAATCACATCCTCAACCGAACGCCGCCCGCCCTTGCGCGCCGGCAGCGGCTCACGCGCCGGGTATCCCATCGAGATACACCACGGGATCGTGAACGCGGCAGGCACCCCCAGCATGATACGGGCCTTCTCCGGCTGGTAGATGGTCGCCATTACGGAGCCAACTCCATATGACCACGCGGTCAGCATCATGTTTTGCGTCGCACGGCCAAGGTCAAACGGCACCGTGATACGCTCGAACGGGTCATGCGTCACCAGTACCACGCCCAGCGCGGCCCCGGCCAGATGCCCGGCATACTCGCCGCACTCAGCCAGTTGGGTCAGTGTTTCATGCTGCTGCACAAAGATGAAATGCCACGGCTGCTGGTTCTTGGCACTGCCGGAAAGGCGTCCCGCCTCCGTAATCGCCTCAACCACCTCACCGGGCAGCGGCTCCGGGGTAAAATGGCGCACCGCGCGTTTGCTGCGTACCAAGTCCACGATCTTGTTCACCGAGCTTCTCTCCTTCTGCATGGTATGAGACTTTCCCTCCATTGTACTCCCGCGTGGTTATGGCAGGTTTAAACATCACCCACCGCCGGTTGGAACCATCCCCATCCCATGATATAATCTGTCGCTCATTGGGGAGTGGCCAAGTGGTAAGGCAGCGGCCTTTGGAGCCGAAAATCGTAGGTTCGAATCCTACCTCCCCAGCAGCGCATCGGGGAATTGCATGAGAGAATCCCCCTATAACAAAAACACCCATCCTGTGATGGGTGTTTTTAATGCCCTTACGGGCATGAGTGTGATTCCTATATAAATAGGAGTCAATGATGAGCGACAACAACACCACTAGTTTTAATGCCCTTACGGGCATGAGTATGATTCCTATT
>CAYMGV010000085.1:0-7788 GCA_964390105.1 uncultured Anaerolineae bacterium
CGGCGGCGGCCTCGGTGGCAGCGGCGGCCTGTGCGGTGGCCGTCACATTCAGCGCATTGACGGTAGCTGTCATGGCAACGATGGCGTTATTGGTGGCGACGGCGGCTTGCTGTTCGGTCCGGATGGCATCCAGCGTGGCCTGGAAATCGGCCTGCTGCTGCTGGATGGCCTGCGCGGTGGCCTGGTTTGCGGATTGTGCATTGGCGATGGCGATCCCGGTGAGCTGGAGTTCGGCGCGTTCCTTGTCAACCTGCAGGGCGGCCAGCGTCACGACGATATCAGCTTCGCTCAGGCCCTCATCACCGCCGCCTCCGAAAATCTGAGGCAGGTCAGCGGCAAGGAAGCTCACAATGCCGAGGATGGTCCCCACCAGGCCCAGCCAGAATATCGCAGAATCCCAAATTTGTTTGCGTTCCTGCATAGGGGCGCTGTCTCCTCTTTAGTGGTCGGTGTCACGGGGGGCATTGTACCGTTTGCGGGGTGGCGAGCAAAATAGACCATTAGTATGAGGCGCTGCCCAACAGTGCGTTATCCTTCGTGGCAAGGCAGGGTGAGGGTGAACGTTGTGCCGGTGCGAGGTGTACTGAGCCTTATTGTAAGCCTGTATGAGTGCAAAATCAGGCATTTTGAGGCGTGTTTTCATGATGTGGGGTGCCGGAAAATGCGCTGGTTGTGGCCGGACAGGCATAAGACACCGGGGGAGATTCGTCGTATTTGTAACAACGGGTTTTGTTAATAGGCGGGGTCGTTTAAAGTTTGACTTATACTGAGTTTTAACTACAATAACCGTTACCAACGGAAGACCTCTCATCAAACAATTGCCCAGAGAGTACAATCGAACGGACCCCATGATGACTAAAAAAACATTCAAGGAACGGATGTGGCAGCAGCGTGAGGCGGAAATCCTGCACTTTGCCGCTACCATGATACAGGAACGCGGGGCCGCCAGCCTGAACATGGACGACCTCGCCAGCCTGGTTGGCATCTCCAAGCCGACGCTGTACCAGCACTTCAGCAGCAAGGATGAGGTCGTCAACCGGGCGATGGTGTATTCAATTGAGCAGCTTGAAGTGCTGCTCGAATCCCTCAGCAGCATGAGGCCCATCGAGAAGTTGGAACACTTGCTGCGGCGCGTGCTGAATCGTGAACACGGTCCACACGGCGCGGCGCATGTGGTCGCCCCGGCTGTCGTCTCGATGCATACCAACGATATGGTTGCGCCGCATCGCCGCCGTGTGCAGCAAAAACTGGAGGATATCGTCATCGAGGCGCAGCAGGCCGGTGAGATCAACCCGGGCCTTCCGACCACGGTCGTTATCGGTGCGCTGTTTTCCATGCTGATGGTCATGGATGCGCCGCAGGCGATGGAGACCAAAGTCAATCGACGGGCCGTGATTGACGGCACGATACAGTTCTTCCTCCAGGGTGTGCGTCCTTAACATTCGGTTGGAATCAAAAAGAGGCCGGGGACGTATTCACCCCGCCTCTTTTTGATTCTGTGCGGTTTAGCCGGTATATGGATGCTGCTGCCTGGCTACGACCCAGCCTGCCTGAAGTGCGCCAGCCGCCAGTACCAGCTTCAGTACGTCACCGGGCAGGAAGGGCAGCAGGCCCGCTGCCAGCACCGAATCGAGAGGCAGATAATGGGTGAGCCACGGTACGCCCACCACGTAAATGACGACTGTTCCGGCGGCCATCATCATCAGCGCGCTCCAGGTCGTGCGTCCCCAGCCATGCTCCGCCATCATGCCGACGAGCCATGCCGCCGCAATAAAACCCAGCAGGTAGCCCCCGGTCGGCCCGGCGATGACGGCTGGTCCAGCCAGCCCCCCGGCAAATACGGGAAGTCCGGCTGCACCTTGCAGCAAGTACGTGATTACCGCAGCGCATCCGCGCCAGCGCCCCAGTACAGCACCCAGCAGCAGCACCGCAAAGGTTTGCCCGCTGATGGGCACCGGGCTGAACGGAAGTACGATGACAACCTGGGCAGAGAGTGCCAACAGTGCCGACCCCAGCAGCACCAGCGCGACATCACGCAGGGTTTTCATCTCTTGTCTCTCGGGACGGACCACATCGATCAGGGCGGGTTTTAAAGTAGCTGGTGACATCCTGCTCTCCCTCATCATAGTCAGACGTTCACATATAGTAACGTCCTCACCGGCAAAGCGTGACGAAATCCGATCAGATTGGCAGGCAGCGATTGTACTTCTGGCACCCTGCGTCATCCCGCCGCCCGCTTGCCACGTGCCCCATAGACGCGCATAATGGCCCGCAATAACCCGCACAGGAGAGAGACATCATGGATCGTAATGAGAAGATCGAACAGATACGGGCACTCCCCCGTCAGCTTACCGACCTCGTCTCAGGGCTGACACCCGAACAGGTCACCACGCCGTATCTTCCCGGTGAGTGGACCGTCGCGCAGAATATCCATCATCTGGCCGATTCGCACATGAACAGCTACATTCGGCTCAAGCTGATCATCACCGAAGATAACCCGACGCTGCACCCCTATGATCAGAACGTGTGGGCTGAAACCCCCGAAGCAAAGCAGGCCGATATCAGTGCCTCCCTGCTGTTGCTGCGCGGCCTGCATGGTCACTGGGCCGATCTGTTTAACTCATTGAGGGGGGAGCAGTGGGCACGGACAGGGCATCACCCGGAACATGCCGAACCGCAAACACCGGAGATCATGCTGCATTATTACGCCGCGCACGGCCTCGGCCACATTGACCAGGTCACACGGACGCTGGCCGCTGGTGGCATCATGCGCGGATAGGCTACTCCGGGGCAGAGGCCAGCAGCAGCGGGAGCAATGACTGTGCCCACTGCTGGATCGCCTGCCAGTCACGATACTCACCGGGTGCATAACCGGTGATGCGCATGATCACGCGTTCCAGCCAGGTGAGATGGTCCGGGTTGGCACTCCCGGCAAACAGCCCTTTTGATCGGGGTGTGATCAGGTCACAGACCGGGTCAAGGTAGGATTCGGCAACCCGCCGCTGCCTGGGGGTATCATCGGAGAGGGTCAGGCACACTGCAAAGATCGCGGTGGGGTGCTGGTTGAGCGTCTGCCGATGAACCCGCACGAAGTCGAGTGCTTCAGGCAGCCATGCCCCGATGCGAATCGCGCTGCCAATGACAAAGGCGTTGTACGTGCTGACATCGGTCACATCAGTGACAGGGGCCAGCGTGACCTCAGCGGTTGATTTGCTGAGTTCTCCTGCGATGCCTGCGGCAACATCAATGGTTGTATGATGGCGTGTGGCGTAAGTGACAAGAATACGCTCGGACAAGGGTTCACTCCCATGTGTAAGCCGGGGTAAGCCGGATTCCTTGCCCATTATACTCGATACAGTTCATAAAGTTGGTATGGATCATGAAACTGGTAAGCGTTAACGTGGGCCTCGCTCGTGAGATCGAATACGCGGGCAAAAAAGAAAAGACCGGCATCTACAAAGACCCTGTGTTGGGGGCGGTCATGCTTCGTCAGCTCAGCCTTGATGGGGATCAGCAGGTCGATCCCAGGAATCACGGCGGTGTGGGGCGTGCCGTCTATGTGTACCCCTACGAGCATTATGAATACTGGTCGGTGGAACTGGGGCGTGATGACCTGACCTATGGCATCTTTGGCGAGAATTTCACCACGCTGGGCCTGCTTGAAACGACGGTTCGCATCGGGGATCGCTACCGGGTGGGGCAGGCGGAGATCGTGATCACGCAGCCGCGTATGCCCTGCTACAAGCTGGGCATACGCATGCAATATCCCGGCATCGTCAAGCGTATGACCGCCGCCCGCAGGCACGGATTCTATGGTGGGGTAGTTAGCATGGGGCAAGTGCGGGCTGGCGATCCGATCTCGCTGGTTTGGCAGGACCCGCTCGGCCTGACCGTTGACGACGTGATCCGCATTCATACGCGGGATACGGATGATGTCGAAACGCTGCAAAAGGCGGTGGCGTCACACGCACTTGCCGGGGAATACCGCGAGCGCTACCGGAATCAGTTGGAGAAGTTGGGCTACTAGCCTGGTGGAGCAGTATCCGTCAGTTTTTTACCTTTCCTTCACAGTCCCTGCACCTGTTGGCCTCATACTGATCATGTAATGGAGATACGATAAGGAAAAAGACAAAACACAATGAGAAACAGGCCTGTGGCGATGGGGCTTCTTCTGATTACAGTTCCTTTTCATCGGGCTATTTCGTCAGCCGACGCAGCTTGTCCCGTTGTTCCGGGGTGCCGATGACGATGAGAATATCCCCGGTGTGCAGCACCGTGCTGGCCCCGGGGTTGAACTCGTAGGTGACCCCCTCATGGATCACGGCAACGACCAGCATCCCGGTGCGCTGGCCGATATTACTTTCACCCAGCGTCTTGCCGATCAACTCGGGGGCTTCTTTAACGTGGATTTCTTCCATGCGCAGCGTTTGGTCGGGGTTACGCAGCATCTGATCAAGAAAGGTGACAACCGTCGGGCGCAGCGCCATCGAGGCCATGCGCATCCCGCCGATGGCATTCGGTGAGATGACCTCATTGGCCCCCGCACGGTGCAGTTTATCAGTGTTGCCCTCATCGACGCAGCGGGTAATGATGCGCAGTGACGGGTTCATGGCGCGGGCACTCAGCACGATGAACAGGTTGTCCTTATCATCATGCACCGCCGCGATCAGGCTGCGGGCCTGTTCGATCCCGGCATCGCGCAGGACGTCATCGTTGGTGGCATCCCCGATCAGGTAGGGGAAATCGCCGAGGTGATTATAGGTCGCTTCAATGCGTGCCGGGTCATTGTCGATGACGACAAGGGGATGCCCGATGATGTAGAACTCCTCGACAATGTAGCGGCCCGTTGAGCCGCAGCCACAGATGATGGTGTGGCCCTTCAACTTGCTGATACGGCGGTCCATACGGCGTCCCTCAATTAAGCGCTGGAGTTCCCCTTCAAAAATGAAGGTGGCAATTGATGTGATAGCGTACCCTGCGGTGATCACGGCGGCAATGATCAGCAGGATGGTGAATGCGCGCCCGGTGGCTGAGAGCGGGAATGGCTCCCCGTATCCCACGGTGGAGAGGGTGATCATGGTCATATAGGCGGCATCCAGCGGCGGCCAGCCCTCGATCACAACATAGCCCAGTGTACCCCCCCCGAAGATCACCCCCAGTGGCAGCAGCCGCAGCACCAGTTGGAGCCACGTAACACGTTCATGTTTGAGTATGTCTTCACGCAGGTTGCCCAAGCGGTCTATGTTCATGCCAGCCTCTCGATGCGCGCGCCGTCCTGTGCCACTGGAAGTATCCAGTACCGGGCATCATACCCCGTTTCCCTGACGGCATCAGCCATTGCCCGCGCGATCTGTTCATGGCCTGTTTCAGCAAAGGCGATGATGGACGGTCCGGCTCCGCTTAATGTGATGGCGGCGGCCCCGGCATCGAACCCGGCGGTCAGCGCGGCATCATAACCGGGGATGAGTGACTTACGGTATGGGATGTGCAGGCGGTCATGCATGACGCGGGCCAGCAGGTCGAGATCACCATCCCGCAGGGCTTCGACGACCAGCGCGGTCCGGCTGAGGTTGGCGACAGCATCGGCCATGGAGACCTGTGCAGGCAGGGCCGCGCGAAGCTGCTCGGTACTCAGTTCGACCTGCGGCATGACCACGGCGACGGTCATCGGCGGCACGTCGACGCGGCGGTAGATCAGGTCGTGATCGGCACTGCTGCCCACGGTCAGCCCGCCGCTGTAGGCCGCCACGATGTTATCAGGGTGACCTTCCATGCGGGATGCCAGCGTGACCAGTTTATAGGCACTCAATGGGCTACCGAGCAGGTCATTGGCACCCACCATCCCGGCCAGGATGGCGCTGGCGCTGCTGCCCATCCCGCTGCCAATGGGGACGTTGTTCTCACAGGACAGGCGCAGCCCCTGCGGGCGCTTACCCACGGCTTCGTAGATGCGATAAGCGGCCTGCACAATCGTGTTGGTGGAATTGTTCGGCAGGGACCCGGCACCCTCCCCACTGATGGTGACCTCAAGCCCGGCAGGGATTTCATGCAGAACGACGCTGGTCCGCAGGTCGAGGGCAAGGCCGAGGCTGTCAAAGCCGGGGCCGAGATTGGCGCTGGTGGCCGGTACGCTGACTCTTACAGGGTTCATGGCACGTCTCGTGATGGTCGGAATGTGGCTGAATTATCAGGGGTGAGGGCCGTTTTCGCAACCTGCCCGCCTGGCGGTTGAGATTTTTTCACACGAGTTTTGTGACGGTTTAGTATCATATAAGCAGTGACAAAAACAGGTTTCCGTTACGCTTCGGGTCACGTTTTGTGACACCACAGCGGCGCGTTTGATCCGCCAGCCCGATCAGGCATATCATCAAGGGCCGCATATTCCCCCTGATTACAGGCAAGGACCAACCATGCGAATCAAAAAAAAGATGCTGAGTCAAGACTTGCAGAAATACTACGGGCCAATGATGGTTTACGCCCGGCTGCTGAGCAGGCCGTGGATAATCCGGCTGATGAACCGGCTGGCGGGGTTCACCCGGGGCCGGGACGTGGCCGGGCTGGCCTGCGAGGAGCGGATCATCCCCAGCCGCAGCGGGGGGCGTGATATCCGGGTGCGCATCTACAAGCCACTGATGATCGATGGGCCGCTGCCCGGCTTGCTGTACATTCACGGCGGCGGCTACATGATCAGCACACCGGAGGACTACGGCGCAGCCTATACCCGGCTGATCGAGGCGGCCCCGTCCGTGATTGTGGCACCGGACTACCGCAAGAGCTTCGAGGCACCGTACCCGGCGGCGCTGGATGACTGCTACGATACGCTGCTGTGGATGCGCGACCATGCCGGCGAGTTGGGGATCATCCCGGGGCGGTTTGCCGTGGCGGGGCACAGCGCAGGCGGCGGGCTGACGGCGGCGGTCACACTGAAGGCGCGTGATACGGGCGAGGTGCGCATCGCGTTTCAGGCCCCGATCTACCCGATGATCGATGATAAGCAGACCACGTATTCATCGCAGTTTGAGGCCCCGGTGTGGGCGGCGGCCCCGAACCGGCTGGGGTGGGAGTCGTATCTGCGGGGCCTGCGGGAGAGTGGTTCCGCGGTCCCGGCCTACGCGGCCCCGGCTCGTACAACGGACTACAGCAAACTGCCGCCGACGATCTCGTATGTGGGCAGCGTGGACCCCTTCCGGGATGAGGTGCAGGCCTACGTGGATAACCTGCGGACGGCGGGTGTGCCGGTGGCGTTTGAGCTGTTCAAGGGGGCGTTCCACGGCTTTGAACTCACCGCGCCGGACTCGGAGGTGGGGCAGGCTGCATGGGCGTTTCTGATGGCGCAGTACCGGGAATATATCGGTCAGTATTTCTGATGGATGTGTTCCGTGTATATCTCTCAAGCAGGATCAACGGGTGCTTGTATTGGTCTCCAGCCACTCCGTGATCATCCGGCTTGTCTGATCGGCGGCGGTATGGGGGAACAGGTGGCCGTGCCCCTTGATTTCCACATACTCCGCAGATGGGACGCGGCGCTGCATGGCGCGATAGCTGGCCGGGAGGAAGGTGTTGGTCTGTTCCCCGCGCAGTGCCAGCACAGGCAGCAGGCCCTCCAACCCGCCGATGATGCGCCACGTCCGCGCGTAGACGGTGGCAAACACGCGGGCTTCCCATTCCGGGGACCAACGCAGCGTGACACCCTTGCCGTCGGGGTTTGGGATCAGGCCGTGTTCCGTGTACAGCCGCAGGGTGTCATCGGGCCAGCCAGCGAAGAACGACTTACCCCGGAAGCGGTTG
>CAYMGV010000085.1:7798-12443 GCA_964390105.1 uncultured Anaerolineae bacterium
GCCCCCGCCGCTCTCGAAGTGGCGGCGGCGGCGCAGGGCGGCTTTTGCCAGCGGCGCGTGATCCTCTAAACCCAGCGCTTGCAGGATGCCGATGACCAGCAGCGCCGCCGGGGGCAGGAAGGTCGGGTCGGTGAAGACCACGGCACGGAAGCGTTCCGGCTCTTTGAGGACGGCCAACAGGGTTACCATGCCGCCCAGTGAGTGCCCCACCGCGACCACGTCGGACAGGCCGTAGTGATCCATGCCGCGCAGCATGTCGTCGGCGAAGTCATCCCACGATTTGATTGACTGCGGGGCGGGCCGGTCAGGCCACAGCGGGCGCGGTGGCAGATGCACCACGCGGTAGTGATCCATGAGCGGCGTCAGCAGCGGCAGGTAGGTGTGGACGGGGAAGCCGTTGGCGACGGCCATGTGCAGGGCGGGGCCGTCACCGCCCAGGTTGAGCAGCGGCGGGATGGGGCCGGTCATGCCAGCACCTCGGTCAGCAGTGACCGGGCCTGCGGGTCGTCTTCGATAAGCGGCATCAGTATCTCCCTGATCTCGGATAGCTGGTTGATGTGGACGATGCGGCTTCGGATTTCCTTCGAGCCGGGTTCGTCGAGGTTGTACTTCGATAACTGCCCGCGCAGTTCGAGGCAGGCGTAAGGCTCCGGCAGGTAGGCATCAACCGTCTCGATATAGACCTCGGCATGACGCAGCGCGACGGCAGCGCGCCCCGCGCGGCTGGGTTCGGGCAGGGTTTCCCCGGTGCGCATCCAGTGGGCGATATGAGAGAACAGCCACGGCCTGCCCAGCGCGGCCCGCCCGATCATGATGGCGTCACAGCCGGTATCGGTCATCATGCGGGCGGCATCAGCACCCGTGATCACGTCGCCGTTGCCGATGACCGGGATCGATACGGCGTCTTTCACCTCGCGGATGATCGACCAATCCGCCGAACCCTTGAAGCCCTGGCTGGCGTAGCGGGCATGGACGGCGACCGCCTGTGCGCCGACATCCTCGGCGGCTTTGGCGAAGGAAACAGCGGTGGGGTCGTTTTCATCCCAGCCGGAGCGTACCTTGACCGTCACGGGGATATCGACGGCGTCAACGGTGGCCCTGACGATCTCCTGTGCCACGCAGATATCCTTGAGCAGCGCTGCGCCCTGGCCCTTCTTCGCGATCTTGGGAACCCAGCAGCCCATGTTGATATCGATGAGGGTGGCCCCCCATGATTCAACCCACTGGGCAGCCTCGGCCATCACGTCGGCGCGGTGACCGTACAACTGCACTGCGACCGGGTACTCGCGCGTGGGGTCCCAGTCCCAGCGGTCGGTGGTGCGTTGGGTGTTGCTTTGTTCGTTATGCAGGATGTTGCTGCTGATCAACTCGGTGCAGACCAGCCCGCAGCCGCCGAACTCACGGGCCAGCACGCGGAAGGGATAGTTGCTGTGACCGGCCATCGGGGCCAGCGTGAGCGGCGTCTCGATGGGAATCTCACGGATGTTTAAGGGATTCAGCAAGTGTTCAAAGGTCATAGTTGCCCGGACTCTTCTGGTTGGCGTTATGGTGTCGGATTGTGGCAGATCGGGGTAGGGGATTGCAAGGGCTTTGCCCCGTGGTTATCTCGAAACCGCTCCCGGCTGGTTCATCCATGCATCGACGAGACGCTCAACGTGTGCTTCGAGCAAGTCAAGGGCGAAGGCTTGTTCCTGCGTGAACCAGCCGATGTCGGTCGTTTCATCGCTGAGGCTGAGTTCACCGGAAACGATCACGCACTCGAACATCAGGTTAAGGTACTGACGGCGGTTGCCATCGGGGTAAACCACGATACGGTGTGGGTTCGAATAGACGCCAATCAGCCGGAGTACGCGCACGGTCAGGCCGGTTTCTTCCAGCGTCTCACGGACCGCACACTCGGCGGCGCTTTCCCCGGCGTCCATCATGCCACCGGGCAGGCACCACTTGCCGTTATCGGTGCGCTGGGTGAGTAGGACCTTCGTTCGGTTTTCACTGAAGATCACGGTGCTGGATGACGGCGTCAGGATAGCGTCACGGGCGATGCGGTCGCCATATTCAAAGTGCGTCATGTTGGTTTCTCCTGTCCGGTTCAGTCAACCGTGATATGATAGCAGGCATGAGCGATATCCACCCGCCGCCCCGCACACGGAAAATCCTCCACATGGACCTCGACGCCTTCTTTTGTGCGGTCGAGGAGTTGGCCGATCCCGACCTCCGGGGCAAGCCGTTTGCCGTGGGTGGACGCCCGGAATCACGCGGGGTGGTGGCGTCGTGTTCCTACCCGGCGCGGGCGTTTGGTATCCACTCCGCGATGCCGATGGCACAGGCGGTGCGGCAGTGCCCGGACCTGATCGTGATCTCGCATCGGCACGGCGAATATGGCAAGGTGTCACAGCAGGTGATGACACGTCTTGAACAGGTCACGCCGCTGATCGAGCAGATCAGCATCGATGAGGCCTTCCTTGATGTGACGGGCAACCCGGGCTATGCCACGCAGATCGCACGTGACTTACAGGCGCAGATCAACCGGGAGTTGAACCTGCCGGTATCGTTTGGCGTCTCGACGAGCAAGCTGGTTGCCAAGATCGCCAACAACATCGGCAAGAGTGAGGCGAAGACAGGCGGTTATCCGAACGCGATCAAGGTGGTCAAACCGGGGCAGGAGGCGGCCTTCCTTGCGCCGCTGCCGGTGAGGGAGTTATGGGGCGTTGGGCCGAAGACGGCGGAGAAGCTCAATGGGCTGGGGATCAAGACGATTGGTGATATCGCCGCGCTGCCGGAAGATCGGTTGGCGCGGCTGTTTGGCAAGCATGGCACTGACCTCGCGCGGCGGGCACGCGGCATCGACAGCCGCCCGGTTCATTCAGAACGCGAGATCAAATCGGTGAGCAATGAGACCACCTTCGAGGAGGATATCCGCGACGCGGAGCAGCTCAAACGGACGCTGAGACGGCTTTCCGATAAGGTGGGCTATCGGCTGCGTCGCAAAGACCTGCGCGGCAAAACGGTTGCGATCAAGCTGAGGTGGTCGGACTTTACGACGCTGACGCGGCAGACCACGCTCGATCAGGCCACGCACTTTGATGACGAGATTTACCGGGCGGCGGTTGCCCTGTTCGAGGCCAACTGGCCGCGCGGGCGGTCGGTGCGGCTGGTTGGGGTGGGGGTGAGTGGGTTTGAGGATGCCGTTCAACTGGGGCTTTTCGGGCAGGCGGAGCGCGAGGAAACCGAACGACTCAGCCGTGCGCTGGACGAGATCAAGGCACAGTTTGGCGAGAAGGCCATCCGGCGGGCGGGGGATATAAAAGCGGATAGCGATTAGCGATTAGCTTTGTACCCTCATCCCTGAACCCTTCCCCCGTAGTTCGCTTGCTTGCGATCTCGGAGGGAAGGGAACATTTAGCGAGACAGGTACCGGCTTAACTGTGACCGAGAATCGCGTGCGGCTGATACGGCTCCTCCAGCCGGGCGATCTCGTCTGCGGTGAGGGAGAGGTCAGCGGCGGCGATGGCCTGTTCGAGGTGCGGTATCTTCGTTGCGCCGATGATGGGGCTGGTGATGCCGGGCTTGTGCAGCATCCATGCCAGCGCAACCTGCGCCGGGGCTACGCCGTGATCCTCCGCGATGGCCTTCAGGCGATCCACGACTTCCCAGTCTGATTCAGCATAGTACATGCGGTGCGCGTGTTCGTCGCTTTTGCTGCGGGGAGTCTCGCCGTAACCCTCACGGGTGCGGTTGCCTGCGAGGAAGCCGCGTGCCAGCGGACTCCACGGAATGACGCCGACGCCCTGGTCGATGCATAGTGGGATCATCTCGCGTTCTTCCTCGCGGTAGACGAGGTTGTAGTGGTTCTGCATGGAGATGAATGTCGTCCAGCCGTGCGTCTCGGCGGTGTGCTGGGCCTTGGCAAACTGCCACGCAAACATACTCGACGCGCCGATGTAACGGGTCTTACCGGCCTTGACGACATCGTGCAGGGCCTCCATCGTTTCCTCGATGGGGGTGGTGGTGTCCCAGCGGTGGATCTGATACAGGTCCACGTAATCCATACCGAGGTTTTTCAGCGAGAGGTCGATGGCATCCATGATGTGCTTGCGGGAGAGGCCGCCCCGGTTGGGGGCATCGGAATGGGGGAAGAAGACCTTGGTCGCCACGACGATCTCCTCGCGGCGGGCCACCTTACCGAGGGCGCGTCCGGTGATCTGCTCGGAGACGCCCATCGAGTAAGCGTCGGCAGTATCAAAGAAGTTGATCCCGGCATCAAGAGCGGCTTTGATGAAGGGCTGCGATGCATGTTCATCCAGCACCCAGTCGCGCCATTGGGGGGTGCCGTAGCTCATCATGCCGAGGCAGATGCGGGATACCTTTAAGCCTGATTTCCCTAAACGCACGTAATCCACTTGTTTTCTCCTTCGCCTTGCGGCGGCTAACCGGGGTTGGGTAGTGCGATGAATAACATGCCATCGCGTAGGGGATGGGTTGCAACGGGCAGGATAGCGCTGATCAGCAGTACGATTTGTGCCGGTTCATCATGAGTGACGGCAATAGCAGAGACTTCTTCGTAGCCTTCTGACTTGAGTGTGCGTGCTGAGACACCATCACCGGGCAGGCGTATCGAGCCGGTGGCCGGGTCAAGCCAGCCCGC
>CAYMGV010000086.1:0-11907 GCA_964390105.1 uncultured Anaerolineae bacterium
CTTAACCGAACCGTATTAACCTTAGGGTGCGTTTGCGGGGAATACCGGGTACGGATGGATGTCCCCCCGCACGAAAGGAGCCGACCTCGACGATCGGCTCCTTTGAATCCCTTGTAGCTGCGCGTGAATGGTACTCGTTGTTTAGAAATCGAGGTACATCCGGAACTCGTACGGGTGCGGACGCATGGCGATCTGGTCGGCTTCCTCGGTCTGCTTGTAGTCCACGTACATCTTGATGTAGTCCTCGGTAAAGACGTTTCCTTCGAGCAGGAACTCATAGTCGGCTTCGAGGGCCAACAGGGCTTCATGCAGGTTACGCGGCACAACCGGAGTCTCGACGCCACCTTCGTACAGGTCCACCGTCACCGGGTCGCCCGGGTCAATCTGGTTCTTGACGCCGTCGAGGCCAGCCATCAGCAGGGCCGGGAAGGCCAGGTACGGGTTGCAGGTCGGGTCCGGGAAGCGGGTCTCGATACGCTTGGCCTTCGGGTTGTGGCTGTACATCGGCACACGGATGGCAGCGGAACGGTTACGCAGTGAGTAGGCCAGGTTAACCGGGGCTTCGTAACCGGGCACGAGGCGGCGGAAGCTGTTGGTGGTTGGGTTGGTGAAGGCGATCACGGCGTGCGCGTGCTTCAGGATGCCGCCGATGTACCAGCGAGCGATGTCACTCAGTTCACCGTAGCCATTTTCATCGTAGAACAGCGGCTTGCCGTCCTTCCACAGTGACTGGTGAACGTGCATACCGGAGCCGTTATCCTCAAACAGCGGCTTGGGCATGAAGGTCGCGATCAGGCCATAGTTGGCGGCCACATTGCGGACGATGTACTTGTACAGCATCAGCTTGTCGGCCATGGCGAGCATCGTATCGAACTTCATGTCAATCTCGGCCTGGCCTGCACCACCGACCTCGTGGTGATGGACCTCAACCGGGATGCCGCAGTCCATCATCAGGCGGGTCATCTCAGCGCGGATGTCCTGCGTCTTATCGAGCGGCGGCAGCGGGAAGTACCCTTCCTTGATGCGGTTCAGGTAGTTGGCCTCCGGCACATCCGAGGCCGTGTTCCAGAACCCCTCATGCGAGTCGATCTCGTACATACTGGTATTGGCCTGCGTGTTGTACTTCACGTTGCTGAACATGAAGAACTCGGCCTCAGGGCCAAAGAACGCGGTATCAGCGATGCCGGTTGACTGAAGGTAGGCTTCCGCACGGCGAGCGATACGACGCGGGTCATTGTTGTACGGCTCAAGGGTAATCGGGTCGTACACGTCACAGACAATGGCAATCGTTTTGTACCCGAAGAACGGATCGACGTAGGCCGTATCGAGGTCCGCCTTCAGAATCATGTCCGATTCATGGATGTTCTGGAAGCCGCGCACGCTGGAGCCATCGAAGCCGAAGCCCTCCTCAAACGTATCGGTATCAACTGCCTCAATTGGCATGCTGAAGTGCTGACCAATGCCACGGACATCGACAAAACGAACGTCAATTTCGGCTACATCATTCTCGGCGGCCCATTTCAGCAGGGCCGACGGATCTTTTTTCGCGGAATCGGGTATTATAAAGCTCATAATTGCTCTCCGTATTCAGGTTAAGCTGGCTTTCATTTCAGGATAGTATGGCGAGTGTAGCGATGCCCCTCGCGGGGTATCAAAAAGAGTACCCGAATGGGTACCCCGGTATCAGCGGGTTGGTAGTGAAAACACGGCTCATCATCACTGCAAGGACCCAGGAATTGCCCCTTTTTAAGAGGCGGGTGGTGCTGGCAGCAGGTTTACCGCGCTCAATTCTTTTCGAGATTCCACAACAACCGCCCCTCGCTACCCCTTAAACCACGCCGCCGCGAGCGCGCCTTCACCAAGATAGTAGCTGAAGACCGCCCCCATGGGGAACAGCGCTTCATGGCGTGGTTTGAGCGCCGCACGCAGGTCATACAGCAGCGTTTGAGCCTCGGCATCATCACCACAGTGAGACACCACCAGTTGATCCACCGCCCCCTGCACGGCCTGCGCCCGCGCAATCAGATCCGTCTGTGCCGACAGCCGGTCGGGGTGTGTATCCCCGGTGAATCCGCCGTCTTCCATTTCGATAAGCGCAACGCGTTCCCGCTGGGCAGCATACAGCCGGGCCAGCCGCCACAGCCTGCCGCTGGCCGCGAGGTTGTCCAGCGTCGCCGGGATCAGGAAGGTCTGGCTGTACATCGCCATATAGGTAAGATGCTCCTCAATGGCATCTGCATCAACGCCGTCCGCTACCAGCCGGGCCGCTGTCATGATCAGCAGGGCCTGACCTGCCGTGCAGGAGTGCGTATCGATCACGCGGATATCGGCCCCGGGGAACAGCCCGGCGGCCTGCCGGGCCGAGCCAATCGTCCCGCTAAGGGCCGCTGAAACATGCAGTGAGACGATGGTAGCACCGGGGTCTTTTTCAAGGATGGCCGCGTAAACGCGCCTGAAGTCAGCAACGGGGGGTTCGCTGGTGGTGGGGAGGTCTTCATCGCCGCTGTTTGCCAGCCCATGAAGCAGGGTGTCGCCGTCGATATCGAAGCGCTCGCGCAGGGCGTGCCCACGCCACACCACGTAAGGCGGCACCTCGATCAGGCCGTAGGCACTGACCGTATCATAAGGGAGATTGGAACTGGTATCAGAAACAAGTGCAATCGCCATGAATCATCCTTTGCCTGGCTGGATAAATCGTGGCCGTTTGACCCCCTTGCGGTCACGGATTACATCATAACACACTTGGGTTGAGCAAACGTTAAGATTCAAAGCGCAAAAGATAAGCCCGCTGTCAGCGGGCTTATCTCTCTTCTCTTGCGGATATTCGGTTGGCATTCAGTAGGCAAGGAGCATAAGCTCCGAAACCGGGGCGTCTTCTTCACTGGCAACCTGTTTCAAAAAGCCACAATTCTTGCAGGCTTCCCACTTGGTTGAAAACTGCCCCATGCGCTGCCCCGTACACAGCGTGTCACGCACAGCCCAGCACGCGCGGCCACCATTTGTACCGCCATATTCACCATCGAACCGGGTATCTACTGCGGCGGGGCATACCCCGAGTTCGCTGACATTAACGCCTCCCGGTTCAAGCCCACATCCTAGTTGTTCCCAACAGTTAGCGCCTGCCATAAGCTGCTCTTTCACTGGCACGAATAAGAATAAATAACTGGTGTTACGCAGATGACACCCCCTAAATCCTCGCAAGCCCGGATTTTGCCCCCTTTTTGCAGATGTGAAGCATCTACGGGGGGGTGTCAAATTCAGCTACGCAGTACATCTGCGTAACATCAATCGATAAGTAAACCGTACCATAAATTACCTATCATTATCATCATAATACAATTGAGTAGGTTCCATGCGTTACAGGTCAATTACAATACCAGGCCAGCCCGATGGCCCCCAGCCCCATGTTGACGCCGGTTGCAGGGCTCATCTCGCTGAAGAAGTGCGTCTCAGGCTGTACCGCATCAACCAGCCGCTCGTACAGCGGGCGGGCATCGGCCTCACAACCGGCATGAGTCACAGCCAGCCGCACGTGCTTCTGCCCGGCGGCCTTCATGCCGCGTGCCTCAAGTGCTTTAAGCTGGGTGGCCCGGCTGTGATGCAGGGTATCCCCGGTGAAATCGCCATTCTTAATGGTCAGCAGCGGCCTGAACGGCAGCGCACGGCCAAGGCGCTGCAGCATCCATGAAGGCTGCCGTGCCCGGCTCATATGCTCCACCGATTCAAGTATGAAATAGATATGCATGTTCTCACGCATCTGCGCGATGCGATGCTGAACATCGGAAAAGTCCATGCCATTGGCTGCCATGCGGGCCACCTCCTGCACGATCAGACCGTACCCGATGGAAATCTGCCCCGTTTCAGTGGGATGCACCGGCACATGCACCAACTGTTCGGCGGCCTTGAGTGCCGTAGCCAGCGTCCCGAACATGCGGCTGGAACCATGCAGAGAGATGATCGGGCGGCCTGGCAGGTTGTCCGCCACGCTGCGATACACCGGGGTCAGTTCCTCGACGGTGGGTTCAGACCATGCCGCGTAGAACTCAGACGCCGCCAACCGCTGATAGAACTCAGCCAGCGACGATAGCTGGGTCTCGCGCAGGGTGTCCCCATCAAAGGTCACCTGCCCGTATACTGTCACAATTCCGTTTTGTTCCAGCAGTTCAACCGGCACATCACAGCCAGAATCGGTCACAACCTGGATCATAGGGATGGCCCTCCTCATACCATGACGATTGTACCTGATTTTCCCGGCACTTGATCTTACAGTATTTTGATCCGACAATACGTGTAAGGATGTACGACCCCGGTTCGCATGGCCATGCTGCTACATTTTTGATGCTCACCATACAGGAGCAATCCGATGAAACTTACGATCCACTCTTTTGCTGATGGCAGCCCTATCCCGCAAGACTATGCGATGGGCAAACCTGCCGAACCCGCAACCTTTGCCGCCAACCGCAGCCCTCATCTCAGTTGGGCTGACTTCCCGGAGAACACGGCCTCGTTTGCCGTGATCTGCGTGGACCCCGACGCCCCCTCGGTGGGCACCGATGTCAACCAGCCTGATCGTACCGTCCCGTATGACCTGCCGCGTGCTGACTTCTACCACTGGGTACTGGTCGATATCCCCACCAGCCGATCCCAGCTCGAAGCCGGGCTGGATTCAGAAGGAGTAGTGACCGGGGGCAAGGAGCCGATCAAGCTGGCATACGGTCAGCGCGGCCTGAACGATTACACCGGCTGGTTTGCCGGGGATGATTCCATGGAAGGCGAGTATGCCGGTTATGATGGGCCGTTCCCACCGTGGAACGATGAGCGCGTGCATCGTTACGTCTTCACCCTCTATGCCCTTGATGTTCAGTCACTGGGGCTGGAAGGCAGCTTCACCGGGCCGCAGGCCCTCGATGCGATGGCCGGTCACATCCTCGCGCAGTCCTCATGGACCGGCACCTATCATATTTACCCTGGCGCGAAGTAGCCTGGCACAAACAGCCCCGGCTCACCGAGCCGGGGCTGTTGACTCATCGGTGGGCGGGGATACCACCGGCTTACCCGGCGTGCGCGGTTTGCAGGCAGGGCAGGTGCATTCCAGCGGATGCGGGTCCATCGACTCTTTGAGCTGCACTGCCGCGTCGAGATCGGGCACGAAATCCCCAGGGATATCATCAACGTGCATCGTGGCTTCAACGTAGAGACCCACGATCTGCTCCTCGCTGAAACCCGCATCGCGCAGAACCTGCGCCACCTGATCGAGCCGTGTGCGGCTGCCGCCGCGTGCCACGTCCCGATACTGCGCCAGCAGGCACGCGATGCGGTCGCTTTGAAATACGCTGGGTCCTCGATCTGCGTTGTCCATATTTGTCAGCTTTCCGCAGGAAGCTATCAGTGATCTATGATTACCGTGATGGCTCATCATCCACATACCACGCGATGCCGATGGCCCCGGGACCGGAATACGTGCCCAGCGCCGGGCCAATCTGGGCGAACATCTCATACTTGATATGGAGTTTGGCGCGAAGCTCCGCCGCGAACATGCGGGCTTCATTTTCAGCCATGGAATGTACCACGCCCAGATGCAGGTTTTCCGCCCCACGGGCATCGTCCAGCACCAGGTCCTGGAGGGTCTTCAACGCCGCCGCGCGTGACCGCTGGCGGTCATACGGGTCAACCGCACCCTCTACGATGCGCAGAATGGGCTTCATATCAAGCAGGGTGCCCAGCAGGCGGGCTGCCCGCCCGATGCGCCCGCCCTTGGCGAGATAATCGAGCGTATCCATCGCCATGAACAACTGCATGTTCTCACGCATATGGTCGAGCTTGGCAAGGATCGTATCGATGGAGGCCCCACCTACCGCCATGCGAGCCGCCTCCATTACCATCAACCCCTGTGCCAACGTGATGCCGCGCGTATCGAAGATACGAATGTCGAGGTCCGGCAGGCGCGCCGCCGCCCCCCGTGCCGACTCAACGGTGCCGCTGAGAGCGCCGGTCATGTGTATCGAAAGGATGGTGCCATCGGGGTCACGCTCCGCGATACGGGTATATGTCTGCTCGAAGTCATGTACCGAGGGTTGCGTGGTGGTCGGCAGCGCATCGGAACGGATCAACCGCTCGAAGAACTCCGTGCTGGTCAGGTCGAACTCATCGCGATAGGTCTCCGCACCGAAGGTGACGTAAACCGGCAGGATTTCGATGCCATTCTTGCGGGCTTCGCTGAAATCGATGTTGGCGACTGTATCGGTTAATACCGTGATCATGCGTATGTCCTCATCATGGGGCCGTGGATACTGCTCCATCTTACCATCGAATCGAGGTCAGGGGCCAGAGGCCCGTGCGGTAGGGGTGCATTCGTGTTCCGGGGCAGCCTTTCACCCCCTGTGCCAGTCGCCGTAGGTGCCAGCGTGTGTCTGCAAAGCCCGTCAAAACACCAGGCTGGCGCGTTTTACCTCACTCCCCGGCTCATCGCACTCGCCCTTCCCCCTCTCTGCCAGCTTTGCACAGCAATGCTGCACGGAAGGGGGTGCGGTGAAAAGCGCTTTGCAGACAGACCCTAAGTTTACAGTATCACAGATTCAGGGGCCGGGGAAGATGATGCGGGGTGACAGCCGCCCACGATGTGCTATCATAGGGGCCTTGATTCGATCTGATGTATTTGAGGATGTGGCTGGTGATGAAAAACAACCTGGTGATGGCTGCCGCCGTGCTGGCACTGATACTTTCCGGGCTGGCTTGTGCCGTGACGGTGGACCTCGGCGAGGGCACCGAGACCGGCCCCAGCAACCCGCAGCAGGGCGTGACCCCGCAGTTCGGGGAGCAGGCCACGGTGGTCTGGGTAATTGACGGTGACACCATCGACGTGGAAATCGATGGGCAGGAGTACCGCATACGCTACATCGGCATCGATACGCCGGAGCGTGACGAGGTGTGTTATGACGAAGCCACCGACGCCAACGCCGCACTGGTCGAGGGCAAAGTGGTGACGCTGGTCGCTGATGTGGAAGATACCGACCGCTACGACCGCCTGCTGCGTTACGTGTATGTTGATGGGCAGTTTGTCAATGAGCACCTGATCCGTGAGGGTTGGGCCGAGGTGCTGAGCATTGAGCCGAATACCACGTGGGAGCGCCACTTCGAGACGCTGGCCGATCAGGCACGGTCCTTTGGCCTGGGGTGCTATCCGACGGGTGTGTTTGACGATTAGGGTCAACACGGTTCAAGGGTGGATCATGCTGGTTTGAATACGCATTCCGCCGCAGCTTCCCCCTCCCCCACAGCAGGGAGGGGGTCAGGGGGTGGGGGTAAACAGACTCTTGACCAAACCGTATTGGTCCCAGGGGATACCCCATGATTGCTGCTCCGAGTGTGTGTCTGTAAACCGCTTTTCACCTCACCCCTCGGCTCATTGCACTCGCCGTTTACGGAGAGAGGAGGGAGCACCGCGAAGCGGTGCGGAAGGGGTGCGGTAAAACGCGCCAGGCGGGTGTTTTGACGGGCTTTGCAGACAGACCCTGGCACCTACGGGGACGGATGCCGCGCAGCGAAGCTGCTGGCACAGGGGGTGAAAGGCTGCCCCCAATCGCGAATACACCCCACGCGAATGTCCCTCTTGACAGCGACCTGTTAGCTGTATATAATCCCAAACAGTGTTCGGTAAGCGAAAGGTGTTCGGCAGTGGTAGACCTGACCCCACAGGAGCGCAGACAGGCCCGCACACGTGATGCGATCCTCGATGCAGCGGAAGCTGAGATCAAGGAAAAAGGCTTTGAGCACCACTCCCTGCGCGGGGTGGCCCGTCGTATTGATTACAGCCCCGCCGGGTTGTATGAGTACTTCGAGAGCAAGGAAGCCCTCGTCGGGGCGCTGTGTTTGCGTGTCAACGAGCAGCTATCGGCCTATCTGAACGCCGTGCCTGCGGGGCTGCCCTATACGGACTACATGCAGCAGTTGTTACAGGCATACATTCAGCACGCTGTCGATCACCCGGAGCTGTTCACCATGATGTTTCACAACATGCGGATCGGCGTCGAGGAAACGCCGGATGAGATCGTGCCGGAGGACGCCTTCGCGATCCTGATGGGCGTGGTTGAGCGCGGCATCGCGGAGGGCGAGATCGAGGTGGCTGAGGGGTTTGGCACGTTTGAGATCGCATACAGCCTGTGGACGCTGGCACATGGCATGGCAACGCTGCGCATCAACTACATGAGGGATTTCCAGATGGATTTTGATGAGGTCAACGCGCAGGCCATGCGGCTGTTTTTGAGGGGGTTGAAGGGAGCGTAGTGCTCTTTTTTTACCTCGTACCGAACAGTGTTCGGGCAAAGAACAGCGTTCGCTGTTCGTCCGCGCATCATGAAATGGTACTCAATACACACGTATACGGGTTGGTAACTGGAGAGGGTTTACCATGAGTGGACAGGAATCAGATTTCAAGGGATTACTGCGCAATCGCAACTTCATGCTGCTGTGGGGCGGTGAGGCCGTCTCCCTGATCGGCGATCAGTTTCTGATTATTGCGCTGCCGTGGCTGGTCCTTCAACTGACGGGGGACCCGCTGGCAACAGGCGGCGTGCTGGCGGTCATGGCGATACCGCGTGCGCTGTTCATGCTGTTGGGCGGCGCATTGACCGACCGTTTCTCCCCGCACCGGGTGATGCTGGTCTCGACGCTGTTCCGGCTGGTGTTGGTGCTGTGGCTGGGGCTGGTGGTGGTCAACGGCCCGCCCTCGATGGCGCTCATTCTGACCTTTGCAGTTCTCAATGGCCTGAGTGGTGCATTCTTCTTCCCCGCGCAGCACGCCATCGTGCCGCAGTTGGTGGAGAAGAAGCACCTACAGCTATCCAACACGGTCATCCAGGGCACCTTCCAGGTGAGCCAGGCGCTGGGGCCTGCACTGGCAGGCGCTCTGATCGCGACTCTCAGTGCCAGCGGCGTTGAATCGGACGTGCGCGGCATCGGGCTGGCGGTGCTGCTTGATGCCGTGACCTTCGCGATCTCAGTGGCCACGCTCTGGCTGATGCGTGTCGGGGCCTTTGGTGTGCCTGGGGAAGAAGCGAAGAAGGCCACCATGCTGGAGTCAATCCGCGATGGGCTGGCCTTTGTGTGGAAGCACCTCTCCCTGCGCGTGATCTTCATCATGATCGCGCTGGCAAACTTCCTTATCGTCGGCCCGATGTCGGTCGGTATCCCGGTGCTGGCCGATACCCGGCTGCCGGGCGGTGCCGCCGCGTTTGGCACGATCATGTCGTCCTTTGGTATCGGGTCACTGCTGGGGTTGGTGATTGTTGGGCTGCTGCCCCAACCGCATGAGGAGCGTCTTGGCACAGTCCTGACCGTGGTGTGGTCCGTGATGGGGCTGTGCATCGCTGCGATGGGCCTGATCAGCGTGACGTGGACGCTCGCCGCCATCGCGCTGGTGATGGGGGCCGCCAACAGCTACGTAACCGTGCTGTTCATCACATGGCTTCAAATCCATACGCCGGAGAAGATCATGGGGCGTATGATGAGCGTGCTGATGTTCGCGTCGATGGGTCTTCAGCCGCTGGCGCTGGCCGCGGCGGGTGCCGTGAGCCGCGTCAGCCTGACGGGGTTGTTCGTCGGGAGCGGCCTTTTGATGTCGATCATGGTGCTGGTGATGATCCTGCCCAACCCGGAGGTGCGCCGTATGGCACCACCGGTCGCGGAGACCAGTATCTAGGGGGCTGTTCGGGACTTCATCGTTGGCACCCCTCCACTCGCACAGTAAAGCCGTGCTCATTGTCCCCCTTGCTAAGGGGGACAAAATCCGAGATTACGAGGATTTAGGGGGTGTGTAAGTGCAGATTTGTACTCACAAGAGTCCCTAACCGCTCTAGGGGGCGGCGGCGGTAAACCCGGCGCGTGGTGCGGTAGCGCAGCCCGGTTGTTTCCATCTGATGCGCAGACGGTGAAAATCAGGACAGGAGCCGGGTTCACCCGGCTCCTGTTGGTTGTGATGGTTGGGAGACTTTTCGAGCCGCTACCAGGCGTAGGCCTGCGGCGCTTCACCCCCGGGGCCGGGGAAGATTTCATCCAGCCGATGCAGAACGTCGTCATCCAGTTTGATCTCGGTTGCGCGGACGGCGCTTTCGAGCTGCTCCATGGTGCGTGGCCCGATGATGGGTGCTGTGACAGCCGGGTTATGCAGCAGCCACGCAAGGGCAACCTCACCCGGTGGATGCCCGATCTCCTTACACAGGGTTTCGTAGGCAGCCAGTTTCGTTTCGTTTTCTTTGACCCGTTTGATGAAGTTCTCATCCGCCCGGCGTCCGCTGTTGTACTTCTCCAGCGCACCGCCCAGCAGCCCACCATCGAGCGGACTCCACGGGATGATGCCGAGGCCATAGTGACGGCCGGCGGGGATGACTTCCAGCTCGATATGGCGGTTATTGAGGTGGTAGATGCTTTGCTCACTGACGAGGCCCGTCATGCCCCGCTTCGATGCTTCCTGGCAGGCGGTCGCGATGTCCCACCCCGCGAAGTTGCTGGACCCCACGTAGACGACCGAACCCTGTTTGATCAGGCTGTCAAACGCCTGCCAGGTTTCATCCCACGGGCAGTCACGGTCGATATGATGCATCTGATAGATATCGATCCACTCTGTCTGTAAGCGTGACAGGCTGCCCTCGCAGTGCTTGCGGATTTTATATGCCGACAAACTGCGCCCGTCGCTGTTGGGTTCAGGCTGGTTAGCCTTGCGTGACACCGGGTTAAAGACCTTGGTTGCCAGCACAATGGCATCTCGCCGTCCGCCACCCTGCGCCAGCCAGCGACCAATGATCTCCTCGGTATGCCCCTGTTCGACGGCCCAGCCGTAGACGTCGGCGGTATCAAAAAAATTGATCCCCAGCTCCAGTGCACGGTCCATAATGGCAAAACTCTCCTCCTCAGAGGTATGCCATCCAAAATTCATGGTTCCCAGGCACAGGTTGCTCACCAGTACCCCGTGCTTCCCTAACCGCTTATGTTCGACGGCCATTGCGACTCCTTTGGTGTTGGCTGCGAAAAATGACAAGCGCTTTTGGCTGTGCGTTACTGCCCCAGCGCCTTCTGGATATCGCGCTGATGCCCGCGCAGGTGCGCGTAGATCACCTTGATCACCGTCTCCATATCGACCTGCCCAATCATATCGGAAGGGTGCCGGGCCGGGCGGTCGAGGTCCGATTCCTCCAATGACTCCACAAACGCCACCGACTTCGTTCGAGCGGCTTCAAAATCGGCCAGCAGTTCTTCCACGCTGGCCTCTGCCAGGCGGTGCGTGTGTTCGCGGTTAAAGTGGTCCACATCGAAATCATCCGGGGCACCACTGCCACCTGCCTTGACGGATTTCAACAGGCGCAGCATGTTCCGCTCGGTCTGTATGGCGTGTTCCAGCAGGTCGCGGGCGGTCCAGTCGGGGTGGTCACCGTCGGCATCGTAAACGGTGGCCGCCAGTTGATCCGGGGTCAGGGCGCGGTAAAACGCCACGGTTTCGGCTCCGCGCTCGGTCAGGCGGGTAACGAGATGGTCAACGCGGTTGGTCATGGTGTGTGTCTCCTTGTCTAAGATCGTTATCTGTGCCCCCCACCGCACAGCCTCAAAGGGGCTGTGCCGCAGCATGTGATGCCCCGCCAGGCGAAGGGTGCTATATATCCCTTACCCAGTATCGGTCACGATCTCCAGCAGCACAAAACGGCTGTTCTCACCGGGACGTGGATAGACCCCCAGCGTCTCGAATCGATACCCCGTGGGCGGGGCGGTGGCGCTGAGTCGATGCGGCGGATCGTCCTGTATGACGATGACGCGCGCACCGGCCCCGGTGGCGGTGTCCAGCCATTGGGCCGTTGCCACATCCGTCGGGTCGAACGTGATACCCGGCCCGCCCGGCAGGTAGACGGCCATGCGGTCACA
>CAYMGV010000087.1:0-11822 GCA_964390105.1 uncultured Anaerolineae bacterium
GCTTCCGTGGCCGCCGCTGCTGGCGCAGTGGGATGAGATCGCGCCCTACGCAGCCTCACCCGGTGAAGCCGTGATCTGCCCGCCGTCCTGATCGAGATGCACGAATTCAAGTAACAAGCTCAATGCAACCACGTTGATCAGCGCGACGGTGATGCCGCTGCCGAGGATGCCCCAATTCTGGAAGACGGGCGGTGCCAGCAGCGCACCCAGCGCACGGCCAAGCGAGGCGGAGGCCGCAAACCCGGCCAGCGTCGTCGCACGGGCCGCCGGGCTGATCTCCGATATCAGCGGGATTGAACTGACCAGCAGATATTCAAACGTGATGTAAAACAAAAACAGCCCGACCAGTGCCGCCGCCCGTGAAAAACCCAGCGCAGGCAGCAGCAGGCTGGCAATCACGTTACCGGCGAGGCCAATCGCCACGGCACGCTTTAACCCGATGCGATCCGAGACAGTTGCCACCAGCCCTTCGCCGCCCAGTTCAGCCATGCCAATGATCGCGGCAGATACCCCCAACCCTGTCACCGCCAGCCCAAAACCAACCTCCAGCCATGTGCCGAACACGATGTTGACGATCTCGTTAGCGAAGGTGATCAACATACCGAAGGCCAGTGCCGCAACCGTGACACGGTTGGAAAACAACCGGGAAAACACATTACGCCATGTGGGGCGCTGAACATTTCTGGTAAGCACATCATGGGGGATACGGCGGGCAAGCAGTACGGTGCCTAACAGCATCAGCACCGCGAAAGCGATGAACGGCCAGTGCCAGGCGGTGCGTGCAATGAGGAAGCCAACGGCAGGCATACCCAGCAAGAAGGACAGCGACCATGCGAGTTCGATTACCGCCAGCACACGGCCCCGCCTCGCATACGGCACACGATCCCCGACGAAGGCCTGCACAGCCGGGTCATAGATCATTTTGCCAGCGGCGATCAGCAGGATACCGAGTGTGAAGCCTGCTACCGTAGTCCACACCCCCGCGATCACACCCCCCACAACCAGCAGCACCCCGGCCAGCACAATGGCAAAGCGACGCCCGCGTACATCGGCAATGGACCCAAATAGAGGCCCGGCAAAGCCGACACCGTGGCGCACCGTCAGGACGGCTGCGGCGGTTTCCAGCGGCACACCCAGTCCGCGCGCAATGACAGGCAAGAAAGGATAGACCATACGGAACCCGGTGTTGACGATGACACGGACCGAGGTAAACAAAGTCAGCTGGGCGGTGAGTCCTTCAGCAGTACGGCGTGGCTGTGACATATCCCCTCGCTGGCCGGGGCCTCCCGGCAGCCCTGCACGGATTCAAGGTTCGCAGTATACCGCAGGTCGGGTGCCGTGTGCGATGGAGATTCACGTGGATCCCGGCAGAACACCCCAGTCCTGAAACGGGCTAAGGAGGAATCCCTCCCCATGTGGTATAAACCCAGCATGGACATTATGCAATCCCTTCGCCGCCCGGGGCGCACCCACTGCCATCTATGGGTGCTGCCTATTGAGACGTTGAAGGCGGGCCAATCACAGCTTGAAGCTGCCCTCAGCACCGGGGAGCGCCATCGCGCGGAGGCCTGCCTGCGCGATGCAGACCGGGATCGCTTTAGCCTGGGCCGGGCTGCCCTGCGCAGGCTTCTGGCCGCTTACAGCGGGGTCGAGGCGGGCGCGCTAATCATCCGGGTCGATGAGCGGGGGAAGCCGCACCTGCCCGCCGGGTATGGCCCGGCGTTCAGTGTTGCGCATTCGGGGGAGATGCTGCTGCTGGCTTTCAGCGGTGCTGAGGCCATCGGGGTGGACGTGGAACAGGTGCGCGCATTAACTGCATGGCCGGGGGTGATCGACAGTGTGCTGCATCCATCGGAAAAAGCAGCCATGAACCGCCTGCCGCCTGCGGCACGACCCGGTGATTTCTTCTCATACTGGACGCTGAAAGAGGCGCTGTCCAAAGCCGCCGGGCTGGGGCTGGCGCTGCCCTTCCCTGAAGTGCATATCGCACGGGGCGGGGATTCGGTGAGCCTGGTTGAAGTGCCCATGGTCCTGGGACACACGTCAAACTGGTGGCTGCAGCCCGTAGCGGTGTGGGGCACGTACCGCGCCGGGCTGGCTGTCCGTGGGCAGGAAGTGGTGGTTACTTCGTTCGACGGTGCGGCGTTTGAACATCTGAACAACTGATGCTGCGCCTGCCATTTTAATTCGCCCTGAGCGCCGATGAGCAGGCCGAGGTCATCGAGTGCATTTCCGGGTTCACGTGGTGAACTGGCGGCATCAGGGCACGGTGATAGTGGTCAGGTACAGGTATTCCCCAATGGGCGTGCCGTCCATGTAGGCGGCCATCAGGCGGTCCCCTTCAACCGGTCGATAGAAGGTCATCAGCAGGTCATACGAACCGGGGGCCGCATCGCAGGGCAAGGTTAGCGTGCGGGTGTCACGGATCACGTCGCCCGGCTGCCATGCCTCGGCGATCAGGTCATCCTGCTGCGCCACACCACCCGATCCACTAGCGCTCAGGACAAGGCTCAGAACGTAAGGGCTGTCCGAGGGCGCACCAAAAAGACGCCATGTGGACTGAACCGAAACGGGCTCGCAGGCGGGGACCGTGTACTCGCCGAGAATTTGCCACTGGATCAATTCAGCAGACTCGCCGAAACGCACCGAGGGGCCGGGCAGGTCGGCGGGCAGGGCCTGATACCCCACCAGGGCTAACTCGGTGTTCTCGACGGATTCTGTGATGCCGAGCGCCATCCAGCCGTCCGGGTAGATGCGGTCGATCTGGTCACGGGTCGGCAGATGCTCGGCATCGGTGAGGAACCATACCTGCGCCGGGTTCGATGCGGCGACCTGGGCCCCGTCAGGCGCGGTGAAGGTCATCGGGTAGGTGAAAGGATGGTCATCATACACGGCCCTCTGATCGGGGTCGCTGTAATGCAGGACGAGGTCAGCGGGCATGCCATCAAGCAGCCAGCGCTGGGCCAGTTCGTTCATGATGGCAGAGCGCGTGTTCACCACGATCAGGCCGCCGGGCTGATAGGCCGTGGGCAGAACGTTCTGCGGGGTGACATGCCGGTAGATGCCGAGGTTGTTCAATGCCAGCGCGGGCAGATATTGCATATCCTCGACAGTGGGGCTGTAAATCGAGACAAGGCACGGTTCTTCATTGAGCGGGAATCTCTTGTAACATTCATCAACCTGGACCATCGGTTCAGCAAAAACCGTGGTGACGATGTTCTGGCTGTACCTGTAGAACAGCCCATTCCAGGTCAGGCCCAGTGCGAGGACCCCCACCATAATGAGCTGTTTTTTCAAGGAATTGGAGGGCTTCAACCACCCGATAATAAACAGGGCCAGCAGGCTGATCACCGTGTACTGACTGACAGGGCGATAATACGACGATGTTGCACCGACTCGCCCAATCGCGGTCAGGAATCCCGCGGCGATACTGAATAAGCCCAATAGTATCCAGGGGGCGAGTTCCTCAAGTGCAAAGCCAGCACGGAGCATCACGACGACCACGACCACAAAGGCCGCAATATATACGAGGCCGGTCCCAAAGATGAAGCCATTAATCACAAACAGGCTGGACCCGATGTACTGCATCGTGAAGGTGATCACATGAAGGATCAGGTTAAAGCCTGCCTCGGTATTGGTACCGCCGAAATCGCCGCCGCTGCGGAACGTGCCGATGATGTCATTCGGCATACCGGGCAGCAGGAAGTAGCTGGCGATTGAGAGAGCCATCACGATCAGCCAGGCGGTGATATATTCCTTGCGACGATACGGGGTGAACCACAGCCCCACCGTCAGCAGCGGCCAGAGGACCAGCCCGCGCACATCGGATAAGACGGCAAACGATAACAGGAAAAGCACCGCTATGAAGGGGCCGGGTTTGCCCTCACCGGTGAACAACAGTGCCGCGCCCATCGCCATCACCGGGCCGGAAACAAACATCATTGTCCAGCCAGCGATCAGCCAGACGAATATATAGGACATTGAAAACAGGATCGTTGCGGCAATTGCCATCACAAAGAGGGCACTCTTGCCCAGTGATTTCCACGCCAGCCGTGTGATCGCCGCGACGGAGATGATCTGCATAACGACCATTGCACCGATCTCATAGCGCAGGTCATAGCCCACTAATACAGCGCTGATGGCGCTTAACCCGCGTGAGAACAGGTTGCGATGCACGACGGCAAACGGCGCTGTCAGCAGGTTGAAGATTTCGATCAAGGGGCGACCCTCTACAGCAGCAACAGCAGAAGGGACGTTCCACCGCATCGTGTCGTGATACAGCATCGTCTCGCGCACATTGTTAAACAGGAATGCCAGCAGTATGGCAAAAGCTCCCACTGTAAACAGGATGGGGAGCCAGTCGATCCAATTCAGTCGTCTCTGTTGATGCATAGTCCTCATTCCCGGCGATGTGAGGTGACTCGACGTTACTTGCCAAGACCCGCCATCACATGGATGATAGCCCCGTTACCAGACCCCCAACTCACCAGCGCCAGCAGCAGGCCGAAGGGCGCGATCAGGGCGGCCAGCGGCAGCATGATCACGTCAACAGGAGCGAAGCGATCCATGCCGATCAGCAGGCGCGTCAGGCGGTTCTGCGGGAAGCCCAGCCGGTTGAGGACGGTCTGAACCCAGCCGTAGGGGTCATGCTCCAGCGAGGAAGTATCGGCACTGACAACCGTCATCCCGGCATCGGCCAGCACCGGGCGCATCGTCTCCAGTGAAAAGTGGTTGACGTGGCGCGGCACATCGAGGTGGAACCACAGGTCGCGGCCATAGCTGGACTGCCAGCTCGCGAAGTTGGGCACACTGATCAGCGCCTTACCGCCGGGGTTGAGGTGCTTCGTGATCTCGGCCAGTACTTCTTCAGGCTCGATGATGTGTTCCAGTACCTGGAACAACACGATCAGGTCGAACTTCTGATCCGGCGTCAGTGTATCGACATCACCGACCAGCACCGGAACCCCGCTGATCTCACGGGCGGCCTGGGCCATGTCCTCGGTGCGTTCGGTGCCCAGCACGGCCCAGCCACGCTCCTGGAACATGCTCAGCATGGTGCCGTCACCGCAGCCAATCTCCAGCACCGTACCGGGCTGATCGAAAGCACTCAGCCAGCGCCGCACACGGACCCCGTAGAGACGTTTAAGTACCCATGCGGCCAGCGGTGAATACTGGCGGTAGGTGTTGGGATAGTACGGTGACAGGTCTTCCGGGATGGGCGATGTCTTGCCGTATCCGTGCGGAGCCAGTTTGATCACGGAAAACACATCACCTGTGATATAATCGCGGGCATGTTCGTAGATGGTGCTGTCGTTCGGCAGGGTCATTAAGATTCTCACACGCTAAAAAGAGGGTAACAGTTCCCATGCAGATACAAGGGAAGTATGAACACAACAAACACTGCCGCAACTGCGGCTCATCTGAGCTGATTGATGTGCTGGACCTGGGCGATATGCCACTTGCCAACTCGCTGCTTAGCCAAGACGGAGTCAGCGGCGACGAGCCATTCTACCCGTTAAAATTACTCCTGTGCAAGTCATGCTCACTGGCCCAATTGAGCGCCTCGGTGGACCCTTCCGAGATGTTTGACAGCTACCTGTACTTCTCTTCCTACTCGCAGACCATGCTGGATCATGTGCGCAAGAGTGCCAACCGCCTTGTCCGTGAGCGCGAGCTGAATGAAGGTTCTCTGGTGGTGGAGATCGCCAGCAACGATGGTTACATGCTTCAATATTTCCGTGATGCGGGTGTACCGGTGCTGGGTGTCGAGCCTGCGGCCAACGTGGCGATGGTGGCCGAGGAGCGCGGCATCCCGTCCATCGTGGAATACTTCGGTAAGGAAGTGGCCGAGAAAATGGCCGCTGACGGCCAGATGGCCGACGTGATCCTTGCCAACAACGTGCTGGCCCACGTGCCGAACCTGCATTCCTTCGTGGAGGGCATCCGTATCATCATGAAGGAAGACGGCATCGGCGTGATCGAGACGCCGTATGTCAAGACCCTGATCGATGACTGCAAGTTCGATACCATCTACCATGAACACCTCTTTTATTATTCCCTGACCGCGCTCGACAGCCTGTTCAGGCAGCACAGCATGCACCTTGTCGATGTGGAGCAGGTCAGCATTCACGGCGGATCGCTGCGCATCTTCGTACAGCACCAGGCCACCGGCGAAGCCTCTGAGCGCGTCATCCGCATGCTGCGTGACGAGGAACGCTGGGTCAAGAACGTGGACGTGTACAACCAGTTCACGCAGAACACGGAGCGCATTCTCAGCATTTCGCGCGATGTACTGACCGGGCTCAAGGCAGCCGGGAAGACGGTCGGCGCGTATGGTGCAGCGGCCAAAGGGACGGTCTTCCTCAATGCCGCCCACATCGGCACCGACCTGGTCGACTTCGTGGTGGACCGCAGCCCGTACAAGCAGAACCTGTATATGCCCGGCGTTCACATCCCGATTTATTCGCCGGACCATGTGATGGAAGCTATGCCCGATTACCTGCTGATCCTCGTGTGGAACTTCGGTGAGGAGATCATGAACCAGATGTCCGATTACGAGGACCAGGGCGGGCGCTTCATAACCGCCATCCCGGACTTCACCATCAAGTCGATCCGGCGGTAAGGGGCAGACGATGGGAGCCATTAACCAGGATATTGAAGGGGTCATCGTCACGCCGCTGCGCCGCATCCCGGATGAGCGCGGCACGGTGTTCCACATGCTCAAGGCTACCGACCCGCACTTCACGAAGTTCGGGGAGATTTACTTCACCACCATTTACAGGGATGTGATCAAGGGCTGGCACAAGCATGAGCGCATGACGCTCAACTACGCCGTGCCCTACGGTCGCATCAAGCTGGTGATGTACGACTCGCGCCCCGACTCGCCGACGTATGGCAACATCAAAGAGGTGTTCCTCGGCCCGGATCACTACGCGCTGGTGACCATCCCCACCGACGTATGGAACGGCTTCAAGGGGATGAGTGACCTCGCCATCGTCGCGAACTGCGCCACGGAACCGCACACCATGGCCTACTCGGACCGTTTGGACCCCTTCGACAACGATCTGATTCCCTATGACTGGGGAGTACGGCACGAGTGAGTTCTGAGCGTCTTCTCATCACCGGGGCAGCAGGGTTCATCGGCAGGCATGTGACGTCGCAGGCCGCCGCCCTGCCCGGCATCGACCCTGTGGCGATGGTCCTCAACGGAGACGAGGGCGCGGCACTTGAGGCTGCCGTCCCCGGCATCGAGATCATTGAGGCTGACCTGACCGACCACGACACCACCGCCCGCGCGGTGCAGGCGATCCAGCCCGACCGTGCCCTGCACATGGCATGGTACACCGCCCACGGCGTCTACTGGCACAGCCCCATCAACCTCGATTTTGTGTATGCATCGGCGAAGCTGTTTGAGGCGCTGGCCGATGCGGGCTGCCGCCGCATCGTGGGGGTGGGGACCTGCGTGGAGTATGATGTCAGCACTGGCTACCTGCGTGAGGATGTCACCTCGCTGCGGCCCACCAGCCTGTACGCAGCCAGCAAGCTGTCAACCTATCATCTGCTGACCCAGATCGCGGCGCGGGCCGGGGTCAGTTGGGGATGGTCGCGCATCTTCTACCTGTACGGCCCCGGCGAGAACCCCAACCGGCTGGTGCCAGCCGTGATCCGCGCACTGCTGAACGGCGACCCCATCGAGACAACCGAAGGCTACCAGGTGCGCGACTATCTGCACGTGGCGGACGTGGCCTCGGCGCTGCTGCATGTCACCGACCCGGCCCGCGAGGATGGCGTCTATAACATCGCCAGTGGGCGGCCCGTCCGCGTGCGTGATGTGGTCACTCAGATCGCGGCGATGCTGGGTGGGGAAGACCTGCTGAGGCTGGGCGCTCGCCCCGCCAGCCCTGGCGACCCGGCCTTCATCTGCGGGGAACCAGCCCGGCTGCATCGAAGCGGGTGGACGCCCCGGTACACGCTGGAAGACGGCCTGCAACACACCATAGATTACTGGCGCAGCCAGCCTTAATCGGAGTTTCTATTTCCATGGATAACAAGAAGCTGATCACGATCATCTGCCCGGTTCACAACGAGGAAGAATCGATCCCGATTTTCTACGAGCGGATCAGGGCGGTGTTTGACCAGTTACAGGATCGCTACCGGTTCCAACTACTGTTCACCAACAATCGCTCGACCGATACCACGCTGGAGGTAATCCAAGGCATCCACAGCCATGATCCGCGCGTGCAGGTACTGACGCTCTCGCGCAACTTTGGCTACCAGGGATCGGTGCTATCCGGTATGACACATGCCCAGGGTGACGCCGTGATGGTGATCGATGTGGACTGCGAGGACCCGCCGGAGATGCTGCCGCAGTTCCTGGACCGGATGGAACAGGGCTTCGATGTGGTGTACGGTATCCGGGACAAGCGGCCTGAGCTGTTCATCATCACATGGGCGCGGCGGCTGTTTTACCGCATCCTGCGCTATACGGGCGATACCGAGATCATCCTCGATATGGCTGAGTTCGCGCTGATTACATCTGAAGTTCGTGATCATGTGATCGACAACGCATCGACCTTCCCCTTCATCCGTACTGATATCGCCTATGCCGGGTTCGAGCGTAAGGGCATCCTGTATGACCGGCAAAAGCGCGTGCGCGGTGAGACACACTACAACCTGATCGGCATGACGGCCTTTGCCATCGGCGGAATCCTCAGTTCCTCAACCTATCTACTTCGATTGGCGGCCTACGCGGCGCTGGCGTTGTTCCCCGTCAACCTGGTGCTGGGCGTGATATCGATCTTCCTTGATGCCTTGTGGGCGTTTGAACTGCTCGTCATGATCGACCTGCTGTATCTCGTCTCATTTGTTGCCGTGATCGCGCTGTACGTGGCCCGTATCTATAAGAACGGCATGGGCCGCCCGGTGTTCATCATTGACTGGAAGAAATCGATCGTCGAGCGCAGGTAGCCGCTACTGCCCGCACAGGTAGCGGCTGTCGAGGTAAGGCGGGGCCAGTTTGATCACCGTGCCATCGACAAATCCCTGCTCGATGCGGGCGTATGGATCGTAGAGTTCGGTGACATCGCCGGGCGCGAGAGCGGCAGGCAGGGTATCGAGGATGATGGCCTCACCGCTGTACAGGTCGCGCGTCACCACGATCACCTCATCCCAACCGTAGAATGCCTCGTAAACCAGCGGGCTGCCGAGAATCTGCTCCTCCGGGCCGATGTGGATACCGTCCTCCCTTATTTCCCACAGATGAAAGTGATTATAAGGGTATTCAGAGGTGGTGACGCCCGTCATCGCATCGTCATAAAACAGGCGGATGGCGTTCTCAAAGGCCCATGCTCGCACAAACGGCACCTCATCGAGATAGGCAGCCGGCACCTCGAACGGCGCATCCGGCGATTCGACATAGATAAACAGCGTGTTTGGCTGAACTGCCGGGGCCTGGTTGACCAGTGTCCGCAGGAAGCCCGCCTGGCGCTGCCAGCTTGCGCCCATGTTGTCATAGCCGCGCTGGATACGACCCACCTGTGCCGAAGCCAGCGCCACGATCAGCACGACACCGGCCATTTGAAGCCAGCGGCGCGGCTGTTCCCGGTTGACCAGCGAAGCGCCCAGCCAGATCGCGGCGGTGATGACCAGCGCCTCGGCAGGCAGGGCCAGCACATGCACCCGCTCCAGCAGGCGTGCCCATGCCGTGATCAGGTAGGGTGCGATGCCTGCCGCCGTACTCAGTGCCGCCACGATCAGTGCCGCCGCATAACGCAGGGTATCCGGGGCACGCCCTTCACTGGCGGCCTCATGCTCCGATACTGCATCACGCGGGGCCATACTAAGGCCCAGCAGCGCCACCGATGCCGCCAGCAGCGCGATCAGGTTGTTGGTGGTCAGGTCGGCGCGACGCAGCAGATACGGGTCGGCAAAGGCGTGTTTGAACTGGAGCAGCATCGCCGAAATCAGGCCCGCCGGTTGGATTTGATACGATGCCACCTGCCCGGAGGAGTAGTTCGCCGGGCTGAGGCCCAGCATCGGCAGAATCAGGATCGGGCCGAGCGCAGCGATCAGCACGGCGCTCCAGCCTGCCAGCGTGATAATCTGCCGCCGGTCAAACTGACGCCGGACAAGGAACACCGCCACCGGGGCAGAGAACAGCACCGCGAAGGTCGTCTCATACTGCTGGATAGCAACGACTGCCACGATAAAGGCCGGAACCAGGTGCCACCAGTGATCACCCAGCATAAACCGGAACAGGAAATACAGCGCCAGCAGGACCAGCAGGGCGTCGCTGGTAAACATCACCATGTAAATGGGGCTGAGCAGCGTCACGTCAGACACCACATGCACGAGGAATACCATGCCGGTCGCCATGGCAAACGCCCGGCTGCGCGGGAAGAACAGCAGCACCGTTTTATAGAGCAGGAAGCCCGTGATGAGTTTCAGGCCGAGATACCAGCCGAAGAACGACATCGGACCGGGGCCGGTGGTGTTGGCTGCGAGATAGATGAACAGCATCCGGAAGGGGCGCAGGTCAAAATATGAGGTGATCTTCAGGCTGTAGGCCGCGAAGGTGTAGGACCATTCCTCCAGCCCAAGCGCGTTGGCATAATCCATAGCGGCAAACACGCACAGGGCCAGTGCAGCCAGCGCCAAAAAGACTCTCAGGTCCGGGTGTGTGAGCCATGACGCGCGCGAGACGTTCTGATGAGATGTCGTCATATCAATTAATCCTCGCATCCAGCCGGGTGCCACAGCGCCCGGTACACCAGCAGCCCGTCGATCTCACGGGGTGGGCAAAGCGTCCCCGATTTGTCCAGGAAGCTGTTCGTCGCGGCCAGTTCCTCGGCGGTCATCAGGCCGGGGTGAACCACCACCGCGCCGATGCGCCATGTCTGAACGGCTTGATCGAGCGCATGGGCGGCGGCCACACGACCATCCTCATCCAGCGCGGTCGGGTCGAGCCAGCCCCGGGATCGATAGGCATCGAGCATGCCCGGCGCATAATATGGCGCAATGCCGTTCACGCTGCGTTTGCCGTGCCACACGGCATAGCGAGCCAGCACACCGCCCACCGCAACCTGGTCATCCGATAGGGTCGAGGTCAGCCCGGCGGGATAGGCCAGCACGTAATAATCTTCGGGGTCTGATCGGAGCGTCTCGTAATATGGATACTGCATCACGATGTGAACCGTCATGCCGCGCAACGCACCGAAATTGACGGCCAGTGCCAGCCCGATCAGCCCGGCGGCCATGCCGATCTGAATACGCGGTTCGAGGCCGTCAAGCAGATCGGTTGTCCACATCTCAGCGAACGCTATCAGCAGCGCAAAGGCCATCACCAACGCGAAATAGTCGTTGGCAATCAGGGTCGTGAAACCATCGACGTTGAGCAGCGCCAGCAGCAATCTAACCGGTGATCCGATAATCCCCAGCGCCATCAGCAGAGCCGCCGCAGCGTACACCAGCCAGAAAACGGCACGTCGATTCGGGCCACGCCCGGCGGTGCGAACCAGCAGCAGCCCTGTAAACAGCGCCAGCGGCAGGTGCCCGGCAATCAGGTCAATGACCCCCGGGCCGCCCATAGACGAAAGCCCACCGGGCACAAAGGCTGCTTCCTGCCCTTGCAGCACACGCAGCACCAACGGGACGGGGTAGATCAGCACGATGATCAGTGCCAGCAGCCCGGCGACCTGCAACTCCTGTAGATGCTTAGTGCGGTCGGGAAGGTCTGCAAGGCGCAGCGCAATATACGGCCCGGCCAGCAGCGCACCGATGATCGCTATCTGAAACCCGGCCAGCGGCCACAGTGCCACCGACCC
>CAYMGV010000088.1:0-11750 GCA_964390105.1 uncultured Anaerolineae bacterium
CCTCGCGGGCCTCGGCGCGCTGACGCTGCGGCGGCGGGTGGCTGTGGAATAAGAATGACCGGGGGCGAGTCGCTGCATGCAGCGTGCCCCCGTACCCCCGGCAGGAGGCACCGCCTCCTGCACCTGGGTTATCAACACGGGGAGGCACTGCCTCCCCGTGTTTTGTACCCCCATCCCTGAACCCTCTCCCACAGCTCGTGTTGTTTGCTGCGTGGTGATGGGGACAGGGGGTGAACTTAGGCTGAAAGCTATCCACCTGACCTCTGGCCTCTGACCTCTGGCCTCTGATATACTCACGCCCTGTAACCATCCCCACAAAAGGAGCAGGCATGAAGGCATTGGTAACGGGCGCGGGCGGATTCCTCGGCAAGGCGATAGCAAAGGCGCTGGTGGCGCGGGGCGACGCGGTGCGCAGCGTCTCACGCGGGGCGTACCCTGGACTGGCGGCGCTGGGCATCGAGCATCTGCGCGGCGACCTGGCCGAACCCGGTGTGGCTGAGCGGGCCGTCGAGGGCTGTGACGCGGTGTTCCATGTCGCGGCGAAGGCCGGGGTGTGGGGGGCGTATGACTCGTTTTACCGCGCCAACATGACTGCCACCGAACGGATGCTGAATGCCTGTCGAGCCGCTGGGGTCGCGCGGCTGGTGTACACCAGCACGCCCAGTGTCGCGTATGGTCCCGGTGACGAGATCGAGGGGCAGGGCGAGGAGATCGGCTACCCGACCGAGTACGACGCCCCGTACCCGGAGACCAAAGCCATCGCCGAGCGGCTGATTCTCGCGGCTAACGGCCCGCAGATCATGACCGTGGCCCTGCGTCCGCACCTGATCTGGGGGCCGGGAGATACCAACCTGACCCCGCGCCTCGTCGAGCGGGCACGGGCAGGCAGCCTGCCGCAGATCGGGGACGGAACCAACGTGGTTGATACGATCTATATTGAGAATGCCGCGCACGGGCACCTGCTGGCCCATGACGCCCTGGCCGCGCACGACGCCCCCCCGGCAGGCCGTGCCTACTTCATCAGTGACGATGATCCGATCAACGCATGGGAGATGATCAACCGCATTGCGCAGGCGGGCGGTGCCCCGCCGATCACGCGGAAAATCCCGGTGGGGCTGGCTTACAGGCTGGGAGGCTTCATTGAGTGGGTATGGAAAACGCTGGGCCGTGAGGATGAGCCGCGCCTGACGCGCTTCCTCGTGCGCAACCTGTCCACCTCACACTGGTTTGATATCAGCGCCGCCAAACGGGATTTCGGCTACGAGGCGCAGGTCAGCATCGATGAGGGGTTAGATCGGTTGGCACGCTGGTACGGGGAGCAAAGCGAATAGCTTTGCAGCGCCGCACCCATGAGGGTCAGGACTTACGCAGCAGGGGGTTGATGCATCAAACCCCTACCGGTTATGAAATACCAATAGGGGGTGCTGCCCCCAAATGCAAGGTTCCGTCAGATGAAGGTTGCGGCACACCGGCCTTTCTGGCTTCTGACCCCTTACTGAAGTCATGCATTTTTTGTTTTGAGGCAAATTTTCACTCAAAAAGTGGCCGACATGCAGGCTCTTGCAGTAAATCGGCAGTAAAATTGACGGTTAAGCCCTTGATTCTGGGCAGATCGGCCTCAATTTCTGCCAGGATCAGGCACATTTTAAAAAGTGCATGACTTTAATAATACTCGGTAAATGGGGTTTTTCGCATCATTAAAATAAACCAGCGGGCCGCCACTTGCTTGCCGGGTCTTTCCAGCCGATAATCAGGATACAGCATCAGCCTATTGACATGCTAAAGACATACAGAGGAGGAGATCAGCTATGTCCCAGGAAAAGGCACTGGCGTTTTTGCACAAGGTCCAGGCAGATTCCGAGCTCCAGGGTGCGGTGCGCAAGGCCGAGTACGAGGCGTTGCGCAAGATCGCTGCCAAGCACGGCTTCGAATTCTCACTGGAGGATTACATTGCGGCCCGGCTGGAACTGGGTTCCGATGGTGGCCGTGAACTCAGCGATGACGAACTCGACCAGGTGTCAGGTGGTTCTATCTGGCCCGCCTGCTAAACCGTGGGGAAAAAGGGGCCATACCTGCCAATCCAGGCAGGTATGGCCCCTTTTATTTTGATTCTATTTGTGTTAGATTATCATCTAATAGATAATTGATTTCATCACAACGGCAAATCGTGATAGCCATGGGGGATACACAGTGAGCGCAACGAAACGCCCAACCGGGTTCAAGGGGTTCAGCATCTTCTGGGCCGGGCAGATGTTCTCGCTGCTGGGCACATCCATGAGCAACTTTGGCCTGACCATCTGGGCCTTTGAAAAGACCGGGCGGGCCACCGATCTCGCGTTGATTGGCTTCTTCTTCATGACGCCGATGCTGATCTTCAGCCCGCTTGCGGGCGCGCTGGTGGACCGCTACGACCGCAAGCTGATGATGGCCCTCTCGGACCTCGCAGCAGGTATCGTGACCATCGTGCTGATGATCCTGTACCTGGTGGGCGTGCTGGAAATCTGGCACCTGTACGTTGGGGCGGCCATCTCCGGCACCTTCCAGACCTTCCAGTGGCCGGCAGTGTCGGCGGCCATCAGCCTGATGCTGCCCAAAGAGCAGTACACGCGCGCCAACTCGATGATGGACCTTGCCGGGGCATCATCACAGGTGTTTGCCCCCATCGCTGCGGCAGCGCTGATCAGCTTCATCGGGCTGGGGGGGCTGTTTGCCATCGATATCGTGACCTTCGTGATCGCACTGGCGACGCTGCTCAGCGTCCATATCCCCTCACCGGTTCGCAGCGATGAGGGCAGCGCGGGCGCGGGCAACCTGTGGCAGGAATCACTGTACGGGTTCCGCTTTATGCTCAAGCATCGCCCGCTGCTGATGCTGCAATCGGTATTCATGGTGGGCAACTTCTTCTTCACGCTGACCTTCACCCTGCTGGCCGCCATGATCCTCTCGCGCACGGGTAACAACGAGCTGATCCTCGGCACCGTGCAGGCGGTTGGTGCAGTTGGCGGGGTGATCGGCGGGGTGGTCATGAGTGCATGGGGTGGCTTCAAACGCAACGTGACGGGTGTGCTGATCGGCATGATCTTCACCATGGTCCCGTTGATCGCCATCGCCTTCGGACGCGGCGAGCCATACCTCGCAACCATCCTGCTGTGGTCCGTGCCCCTGTTTATCACGCAGTTCTTCGGCCCGCTGACCAACGCCTCCAACCAGTCGATCTGGATGTCGAAGGTTCCGTCCGACGTGCAGGGCCGGGTGTTCTCGGCGCGGCGGTTGGTGGCGTGGCTGGTGATCCCGCTGGCGCAGCTGATCGCCGGGCCACTGGCCGACTTCGTGATGGAGCCTGCCATGATGGAGGGGGGATCACTGGCCCCGGTCTTCGGGCCGCTGCTGGGCACCGGGCCGGGGGCGGGCATGTCGCTGATCTTCCTGTTTGGCGGAATACTGGGCACCGCTGCCATGCTGATCGCTGCCGCCATCCCGCAGATTCGCAACGTCGAGAGCCTGCTGCCGGATCATGATGCCGCTGATGTGAGGGAACGGGTCGAGGTTGCGGCGGGGTTCCCGGCCCCTGCCGTAGACTCGCGTGGGGGCAGTGGCGATGCTACAGTATCATCTATACCCTGAGTACGCGAAGGAGACACCTGATGAAATCGTGGCAGACGATGCTGATCGCCAGTGCGGCGATCTGGATGGTGGCCTGTGGTGGCGGCAGCGCTTCCTCCAGTGGTGAAACACCCGCTGATGGCCTGCCCCCGGTTGATGGTGAGGCGATCACCACCGACAGCGGCCTGCAGATCATCCTGATCGAGGAAGGACCCGGCACTCAGCCTCAGCCCGGCCAGGCGGTCAGTGTGCATTACACCGGCTACCTGGCCGACGGCACCGTGTTTGACAGTTCATACAGCCGTGGTGAGCCTATCGAGTTCCCGCTGGGCGCAGGCGCAGTCATCCGGGGGTGGGACGAAGGCATCGGCCTGATGACCGTGGGATCGAAGGCACGGCTGGTTATCCCGCCCGAACTCGGTTACGGCAGCCGCAGTGTGGGGGGCGGCCTGATCCCGGCCAACTCTACGCTGATCTTCGATGTGGAACTGGTGGAGGCGCGGTAAATAGCCATCAGCCGTCAGCCGTCAGTGTTCAGTATTGACCCAATGACAAAACAAGGACAGGACGCCTCTTTTCGTGATGGGGCATCCTGTTTTGTGTTTTAACCCATTGGTCCAGTCCAGGGGCAGACTGCCTTTAGCGAGGGCGTGGGGGCAGTGCCCCCGCCTGGTGCCCCTACCCGCCACCGCGCAGCCAGCCGAGCATGGCCTTCGCCACCTTATCGATGCCGCCCGACTGGTTCGAGGCGAGGCAGCCCTCGAACAGGGCGGTGATAGCGTCCGTATCGAGGCCGTCCGCCCCGCCGATGAAGACCAGTTCGGTGCGCGGTGTGCGGTCGCCCCACGGGTCGGCAAGGGTCAGGCTGCCGCGCTTGCCCGTGACCTGGAGCACGGCGCGACGGTCAGGTTCTTCGGCGAGGTACATGACGCCCTTGGCGCGGAAGATGTCACTGGGCAGCGTCTTGAGTGCCTTGCGCAGCGCGGCATAGCTCAACGGGTCGTCACTGGACCAGTTCCACGTGGTGAATACCAGCGAGTGATCGGTGTGACTGTGGGCCGGTTGATCATGATGAGCCTGCCCGCCTGCCTCATGGACGTGAACGTCGCGCGTTTCACCGGCGAGGAAGCGGGCAGGGTCGTATGCCCCGACCCCGATCAGTACCTCGAAAGGGACGCGGGCCTGTACGGTCTCGATCATGCGGGCATTGGGCAGCAGGTCCAGCATCCATTTCTTCACGGCCTCGATGCGCTCGGCATCGGCCAGGTCAACCTTGTTCAGCAGCACGATATCGGCCACGCCGACCTGCTCCATGGCGATGATGGTGTTCTGGAAATCGTACTCCAGGACCTCGGCGGTATCGATCACGGCGACAATGGCATCCAGCCGGATCAGCTTGCGCAGGTGCGGCTGTAAAAAGGTATTGCCGATGGATTTCGGTTCAGCGACACCGCTGGCCTCGATGATGATGTGTTCGGGCGGTTCGTCACGCGCCAGCAGGCGCAACACCTCGGTTTGCAGGTCGTCGCGGATGGTGCAGCAGATGCAGCCGTTGGAAAGCTGCACGGCGGCACCTTCGCCCGCCACGTCGATGATCAGGTCGGCATCAACGTTGATCGCGCCGAAGTCGTTGACCATCACCGCCACGCGCAGGCCGTGGTCAGCGCTGATGAGGTGGTTGAGCAGGGTCGTTTTGCCGGAGCCGAGGAACCCGGTCAGGATGGTGATCGGGACGGGTTCGGTGATGCGGGATTGGAGGGCAGGATTCATGGGTGACTTTCCTGGTTGATGTGGATATTCTATCGACGCACCCCCTGCTTATCCTGGAAAGACAGGCAGGGGGTGCAATAATCTACATCAGACTATACAGGCAGGATCGACAGAAAAACAACAACCCCCCACCTGTTGAACAGGCAGGCGGGGCGATCAGGCTGATTTGTATAGGGTGGCTGTGTACTACGGGATGAGGGCGCTATCGGTAACTTGCAGGGAGGCCAGTATCTCCATCGCCTCGCATTCACTCTCGACAAACCAGGCATGGTCCAGCATCTCCGGGAAGAACAGGTCATTCACAGCGCAAACCAGGTCCCGCGCAAACCAGTGCAGCCCGATCACGATATGCGCATCGGCATTGGCGGGCATATTCTGATAGACCTGCCGGATGTGGCGCGGCGCTTCAACCAGCGCAGGCAGGCGGGCATCGAGCCAGTTTGTGATGATGTGTACCGGGTGGGGGACATCCCGGATTTCATCGAACAGCCGCTCGGCTGATTCCAGCAGGTAATCCCACGTGTAGTCCCCTTCCAGGTGCACCAGGATCGCGCGTTGAGCTGGATCAACCCAATTCATCCGCATGGGCCTCACTCTTTTACTGATGTGTGATGAGGGTTCGCATCTTAAGAACATCATACGCCAGATTTGCGGCAGCAGAAGACAAATGCGATAAGGAGGTCGTATTTACGCCACTAATTGCACATATGTGAAAGCTGTGGGGCGGGGTCAGCCAACCGCCGCTGCCAGCAGCTCCCCGAACACGGGCGGATGACTCCGCTCGATGACCAGTGTATCCGCCGCATGGAAGCGCATGAAGTCACGCATGGCAACCGCGACATCGGCGATCAGACGCTCACCGGGGGCGGCGGTTGGTTCGAGCCACAGCGAGCGCAAGTACAGCGTGCCGGTCTTGCGGTCGAGTTTGGGGTCAAAACGCCCGACGAGGCGGTCGCGGTTGAGGATCGGCATCGAGTAGTAGCCGAACTCGCGGTCCTCCTGTTTGCGGTACATCTCCAGCACAAAGCGGAACCCGAACAGCAGACGCACGCGCTCGCGGGACCAGGTCAGGGAGTCGAAGGGACACAGGAAGGTCGTACGCCCCATCTCGACCCCGCCCTCGGCGGCGCGGTCGAGCAGCGGCAGGTTGTCGCGATGCACGTACCAGCCCTCACCGACAGTGCCGTCAGCGTGTTCACCGTGGACTTGCATCATCACCCCGCTGTCCTCCAGTTCTGCGAGGACAGGCCGTATCTTCGTGACGTAGTTGTAGGCAAAGGCCGCGATGTGATCATCGGTGCCGACCCCGGCATGCTTGACCGCCATCTCGACGCGCCAGCGATGGGCTTCTTCCGGTGTGGCGGCCTCACGGTCCACCCAACCGGGCAGCACACGGTCCCGCAGGTCGTACACGCGCTGGAATTTCTCGCGGCGGCGCACCATCAGGTCACCCCGGTTGAAGTGATACTCCAGCGCCATTTTGGCGGGCTTCCAATCCCACCATGATCCGCGTTTGCGGCCAGCCGCTTTGAACTCCGCCGAACGCTTGCCGCCCTCCGCCTCGATCACGACCAGCACCTCATCAACGGCTTCCCGTATCGCTTTCTTGCGGAGCTGTTTCTGCCAGTAATTGCTGTCGATGGAGCGGGCCTCCATCACCGGGCGGTAGTAGCGGTAATACGCCAGCGGGATCAGGCTGGCGGCATGTGCCCAGTACTCGAACAGGCGGCGGTCATCATCGTCATTGAGCAGCGCGTCGAACTCCGCAACATCATACGTGCCGAGCCGCGCCCACAGCGCCAGGTACTGGGCACGGGCAGCCATCGCCAGCGTATCGATCTGCACGCAGCCCAGCGCCTCGACCGTTTCATAGATCAGGTCACAGGTGGGGGCGGGTTCGCTGCCGTTGGGCGTGGTCAGCCGCTGGGCCTCCAGCGCCACGGCACGCAGTGCATGATTGGGGTAAACGGTCGGCATGGTGTGTCCTTTGCGGGTCTCCGGATCAGGACACTTGTTCTATCATGGATCGGGGAAGGTGTCAATTGGGCGAGGCAAGACGGGTGCATTCGAGTTTGGGGGCACACCCTGGCACCTACAGGGACGGATGCCGCGCAGTGAAGCTGCCGGCACAGGGGGTGAAAGGCTGCCCCGGAACACGAATGCAGACAGCCTCCAGCATGATGCAGCGGAAGCCCGTGCGCTCCTGTATAATCATGTCATTTCCTGTGCAGGCACCCGACGACGGAGGCTAACCAATGCAGGTCCTTGGAATCGATATTGGGGGTTCAGGCATCAAAGGCGCACTCATCGATACACAAACGGGCGAGATGCTGACCGACCGCCACCGCATCCCGACGCCGCTGCCTGGCACCCCGGAGCAGGTTGGCGAGATTGTGGGGGCCATGGCCCGGCAGTTTGACTGGACGGGGCCGGTGGGCTGTGGCTTCCCGGCCCCGCTGCGTCATGGTGAGGTGCTGTACATCTCAAACCTCGATGCTGGCTGGCGGGGCCGTAATGCCGATGCGCTCTTTTCCGAGATGTCGGGCTGCGATGTCCACGTCATCAATGATGCGGATGCGGCAGGGCTGGCGGAACTGCACTTCGGGGCAGCACGCGGGCGTAAGGGCGTCGTGCTGATGCTCACGCTGGGGACCGGGATCGGGTCGGCGCTGTTTGTCGATGGCGTACTGGTGCCTAATACCGAGTTCGGCCATGTCGAGTTTGATGGCATGGAGGCAGAATGGTACGCTGCCGATGCTGCCCGCAAACGTGAAGAGCTTTCATGGAAGAAGTGGGCACGTCGGCTCGACCGCACGCTGCATCATTTCGAGTTCCTGCTGCGGCCCGAGCTGATCGTGCTGGGTGGTGGGGTCAGCAAGAAGGCTGGTAAGTTCATCCCCCGGCTGACCGTTACCGCCGAAGTTGTCCCGGCGGAGATGCGCAACCGGGCCGGGATCATCGGGGCCGGGCTGGCGATGCGGCTGGTCTGATAGGGCGTGGGGGGTAAGGGGTGGTAAGGCCCGGCACCCATCGCTACAATAGCACGTTGTGAAGGGGTATTAGAAAGGCCTGGGAATGACCAGTACAGTACTTGTAGTTGAAGACGATCCGACAGTGCTTGAGACACTGGCCTATAACCTCCAGCAGGAAGGCTTTAACGTGCTGACGGCGGAGGATGGCGAGCAGGCCCTGCATATCATCCGCAACAGCAAGCCCAACCTTGTGATCCTCGATATCATGCTGCCCAAACTCGACGGGCTGGCGGTGTGCCGCCTGACGCGCAAGGATCCGCAGATAGCCGATATCCCGATCATCATGTTGAGTGCGCGCGGCACGCAGGGCGATAAGATGGTGGGCCTTGATGGCGGTGCGGATGATTACATCACCAAGCCGTTTGCACTGGGCGAGTTCCTTGCCCGCGTACGTGCCGTGATGCGCCGCTCGCCGGGCCAGTTGGTTGAGGGGCAGAGCCTCAGCGGGGGCGAGGTGCGGCTCGATTTGACGGCCCGGCGGAGCTACCGGGGTGACGAGGAACTCAAGCTCTCCAGCAAGGAATTTGACCTGCTGGCCGAGCTGATGCGCAACCAGGGCGCGGTCCTCTCGCGTGATCTGATCCTGTCACGGGTGTGGGGTTATGACTATTACGGCGACAGCCGCACGGTGGATGTGCATATCCGCTGGCTGCGCCAGAAGATCGAGGATGAGCCGTCAACGCCGCGTCATATCATCACGGTACGCGGCGTCGGTTACCGCTTCGAAGCGTAAGAACACGCGATCATGACGACCACGATTGCCATTCTCTCCATCATCTCAATCTCGCTGCTGGCGGTGCTGGTCTCCAGCCTGAGTGCCTTGCGTGAGGCCCGCGAGGAGTTGAGTGCGGCGCGTGAGTGCTGTGACGACCTGACCTCGCGGCTTGAGGATTACAACGAGAAGCGCACCATTACCCGCTTGCTGCGCCTGTTGACCGAAGCCGCCTATGATCCGATGTTCGTGGTGGGGCAGGATTCCCGCGTGGTGTATATGAACAAGGCCGGGCGCAGGCTGTTCGGGATCAAGAAGAAAGACCTGCGCGGCCACACCACCAGCGTCATCGCGGTGACGCGCCACCATGAACTGGATGATGTCGTGCTGGAGGCGTACCGCACCGAGGAACGGTTCGGCACGCAGATTTCGATCTGGGGGCGTCCGTACCGGCTGCGAGTGCGCCCCGTCAACCCCGGCTCACAGAAGTACGTGACAGTGGTGATGGAAGACGTCAGCGAGTTGGAACGGCTGGGCCGTGCCCGGCGTGACCTCGTTGCGAACATCTCGCATGAACTGCGCACGCCCATCACGTCGATCCGGCTGCTCTCCGAAACCCTGGAACGTGATATGCAGCGCAACGACTACAATACCACGCAGGTCCAGAAGATCATCGTGCAAACGGAATCGCTGGAGCAGATGGCGCAGGAACTGCTGGACCTCTCCATGATCGAATCGGGGCGGGCGGAGTTCATCTTCCAGAACGAACACCTCTACCCGCTGCTTGAGGAAGTGCTGGGCGGCTTCAGTGAGCAGATCAGGCGCAACCACATCACGGTGATCAACAACATTGATGCAGACCTGTACCTGCTGATCGACGCTGAACAGATGCGGCGTGTCCTCAAGAACCTGATCAGCAACTCGCTCAAGTACACGCCGGAACGCGGCGATATTCACATCTACACCTCCGAGAAGCGCGGGGACTGGGTCAGCGTCTATGTAGCGGACAGCGGCCCCGGCATCCCGGTGGAAAACCGTGATCGCATCTTCGAGCGCTTCTTCCGTGCCGACCGCAGCCGTCAGCGCGGCAGTGGCGCCGGGCTGGGCCTCGCCATCGCCAAGCACATTGTGCAGGCGCACGGCGGCAAAATCTGGGCTGAGGACCCCTCACGGCTGAGCGGTACCCAGATTGGGTTTACGGTGCCCGTTGCCCAGCAGGCCGATGCATCCGGCGTGATCGTGCCACCGCGCCCGGAGACCGACCGCAAGCATTAGCAGGTGCCAGGCCCTCTGACAGCGCCTTAATAAGACTTACGCAGAGGCCCCTCAAATCCTCGCAGAGCTTCGGGTTTTGCCGGGGCTTTGCTATTGGAAATACAATGGTTCAGGTAGGGGTTTGATGCATCAAACCCCTGCTGCGTAAGTCCTGCATAACATAATGCCTTTAACATCATGTACCACACTGAGGGGGCACATCCAATGATACAGCCTGATCCCGATTCACAAACTGACAACCTGCAAGAGGTGGCCGCGCTGTTCTTCCGGCTGGGGCTGGTGGCCTTCGGTGGGCCTGCGGCGCACATTGCCCTGATGCACGACGAGATCGTCGAGCGTCGTGGATGGGTCGATGAGCAGGAGTTCCTCGACCTGATGGGTGCCACCAACCTGATCCCCGGCCCCAATTCCACTGAACTGGTGATCCATCTTAGTTATAAGCGGGCCGGGCTGCCGGGCCTGATCGTTGGCGGGGGGCTGTTCATCCTGCCTGCGGCGGTCATCGTGACAATCCTCGCGTGGGTGTACGTCACGTTTGGGTCGCTGCCCGTGGTGGGTGACCTCACCGCAGCGGACCTGCTGCTGTACGGCATCCAGCCGGTGATTGTCGTGATCGTACTGAACGCCATCTTCAACCTGGGCAGGAAAGCGCTGAAGGGCGTACTGACCGGCGTCGTGGGGGCGGCGGCGCTGCTGCTGTTCTTCGGGCTGCCGCTGCTGCTGCCGGGTGCGGGCAACACCGCCCTGATCCTGATGCTGGCGGGCGGGCTGGCCGTCATGCTGATTGTGAACCTGTCTGTGCGCGACACAGCGGATGAGGGTGCGGCAAAACTGGCGATCCCGTTCATTGGCGCGGGTGGCCTCTCGATTACGGTCCCGGCGGTGGTGGCATCGGCGGCGGCCCCGGTCAGCCTGGGGCTGTTGTTCCTCACGTTTCTCAAGATCGGCTCGGTGCTGTACGGCTCCGGCTATGCGCTGCTGGCCTTTCTACAGGATGAGTTCGTGCGGAATCTGGGCTGGCTGACGACCGAACAGGTCATCGACGCGGTGGCCGTCGGGCAGTTCACACCCGGGCCGCTGTTCAGCACAGCCACCTTCATCGGCTACGTGATCGGCGGCGTACCGGGTGCAGTCCTCGCGACGATTGGCATCATGCTGCCAGCCTTTGTGCTGGTGTTCCTCAGTGCGCCGTACATTCCGCGTCTGCGTGAGTCGCGGTGGCTGGGCGCGTTTCTCGATGGCATCAACGCCGCGGCACTGGGGCTGATGGCGGCGGTCACGCTTCAACTGGCGCAGGCCGCGTTGACGCACCCGGTCAGCGGGCGCTTCGCCGTGGTCCCGGCAGTGATCGGCGCGGT
>CAYMGV010000089.1:0-11655 GCA_964390105.1 uncultured Anaerolineae bacterium
GGGCGTGACCGTCACTCCCTCGCGCTGGAGTGAACGGATGCACAACCGCACCTGGCACCGGCTGCGCCTGCCGCTGGTTGTCGAGACATGGACGGGTCCACTCGACCTGTATCACGCGCTCGATTTCTTCCTGCCGCCTACGCGCAGGCAGACGCGCACCGTCGTCACCATCCATGACCTGAGTTACGAGCATTTCCCGGAGCAGACCATGCCGGGGATGCTGGACTTTCTGCGGGATCATGTGCCGCGCTCGGTGGCTGTGGCCGACCACGTGATCGCGGTGTCTGAATCGACGCGCGCTGATCTGCTGTCGCTGTACGGGGTGGACCCCGCCCGCGTGACCGTCATTCCGCATGGGGTGCGCCCACGTTTTCACCCGAATGATGACCCAGCCGAGCAGGACGCGATCCGTGCCAAGTATCGCCTGCCGGGTGGCACGCCGCTGATTCTGAGCGTGGGCACCACGCAGCCCCGTAAGAATCACCTGCGGCTGGTGCGGGCGCTGCCCGCGCTGAATCAGCGTGATGCCGTGTTGGTCATCGCAGGGGGGCGCGGCTGGTATTACAACGATGTGTTCCAGGAGGTCGAGCGGCTGGGCCTGCGAGACCGGGTGGTGTTCACCAGTTATGTCGATGAGGCCGACCTGCCCGCACTGTACCGGGTGGCGGATGTGTTTGCCTACCCGGCCATCTACGAGGGATTCGGCCTGCCTGTACTGGAGGCCATGGCGTGCGGCACGCCGGTACTGGCCTCGGAAACCTCGTCACTGCCGGAGGTGGTGGGCGAGGACGGCCAGGGCGGAATCCTGGTTAATCCGCATCATGTCGATGCCATCGCAGATGGGCTGAACCGGCTGCTGGATGACCCCGTCCGGCGTGCTGAACTCAGCCGTAACGGCATCGCCCGTGCGGGGGAGTTCAACTGGGCACGGGCGGCGGCGGCGGTTTGGGATGTGTATCAGACACTGCTGGCGTAAGGGTTAGCGGGTGCGCTTGATGGTGATCTGGTAGGAATCCTCGTCGATCAACTCACATTGGAGCATGTCCCATACGTTGCCAAAGTCGATAGTCTCGCAGAACAATTCCACGCGGGATGGTGTGAGCGGGGTTAATGCGGTGTAGGTGGCGGTCAGGACGGTCTGGTTATCCCCAGGGTCGATGCTGATGATGGGGCTTGCTTCCTCGATCTCAGCGCCGCCTGCGGTGCGCATCGCGGTCAGCAGATCGATTCCCTCACGGGCGAGGAAAACGCGCATCCCGGTCTGTATGACGGGGCGCAGCATCACCACACCGATGACGATCAGCACCAGTGCCACAACAACAGCGATGATATAACGCAGGTCGTTCTCAGTGATACGAATGGGGGTTGGCTCATTCTGTTCAGGCATGGCGGGTTCCTCCAGATGCTGTCTGATGTGCCCCAAGTATACCCCGATCCAGGTTTCGGCAAACCTGCGCCCGGGGCGGTTGATCGTAGTACCGGGCCATTCGCTATAATCGATAGAACGCTAACCAATGAAGCAGGTGAGAGCATGGCAAAACTGAAGGGAACCGTTTGGGTCGATGCGCCGGTGGGCAAAGTGGAAGCGCTGGGGACGGACGTATCCCGCTGGCCGGAATGGGTGCCGGGGCTGGACCGTGTGCAGGTCGATAACGGGTTTCCGCAGGTGGGTACGTATGCGGAGGTGTACCTCAGGGCAGCGGCGGTCAGGATGCACATGAAGTTACAGGTCGAGGAGTGGGTGCCGGGGCGGCGTTCACGCTTTGCGCTGGGCGGCTCGCTGATTAACGGGGTTAATACGTGGTGTTTCGATGAAGTGGATGGGGGCACCGAGGTCATATGTGAGATGGTGTACGAGATACCCGGCGGCCCGGTTGGCGAGCAGTTCTATCGCCGTGCGGTGCAGCCGGTCCTGGTACGCATGATGGAGCAAATCCTGGAGAATATGGCCGAACAGGCCGAGCGTGTAGCGTAGCCGCGAGCCGTACAGGGTGATGGAAACAAAAACGGGCGGATAGGGTCCGCCCGTTTTGCTGCTTTGATTGTACGTATTCAGTTACGCTTTAATGTTGCGCAGCAGTTGCGCCGTTTTCTCCGCGCCGCCGGGGATGCGGGCCAGTGATGGCCGCCCACCCGGATTCACCTTTTTACCCAGCCGCGCGGCCTGAACCTTTGACCCGGTACGATACCAACGAAACTCAAGGAAGTTGGTGACCAGCACATTGAGGCCTGACCCGGCTACCGTCTTGATGATGCCCTGCTGAGCCACGGTATCAATGTCGGTATCAAATGGGAAGGTGACGAGATGCGCGATGGTCTCATCTTTTTGCTGAATGGTGAACAGATGCGCGTCGGCCTCATATTCACCGGCTTGTCGTATGATCTGCATATCCCCTAATGCACTATGCAGCAGGTCTTCCAGCGCGGCGTTGTAATCAGGCCGCGTGACCAGCCCGGTGACAAACTCACGCTGTAAGGCACCCATATAAGTGATAATGCTGCTGATCACGCGGCGGCGTGATACGGTCATGCGGTTCATCCCTACCCGTTCTCCTGTCTAGCAACCCACCCGGAAAAGTGTCTCGATGACACGAACCCGATTACCTCAGAGTCTATCAGAATCGGGAGTTGTTTACAACGGACGGCGGTACCGGATGCCGGGCAGCGAAGCTGCTGGCACAGGGGGTGCTGCCATCAACCGTTTGCAGACACACGCTAACTATCCTCGATATGCTCCAGCATGGTTTCCATTTCAAGGGCCATCTCAAGCAGTGTTTCGAGCAGGTGACCCTCCTCAAAAGGCTCATCGGGCAGATGGGCCTCAATGCTGACTTCGGTATTGGGCGGGTAGTGGCGGGTTGGGGTGCTGTCCACGGCGCTGATATAGGTCACGTTCCAGCGTGCGCAGAAGGTGGCGAGTTCGCCTTTAGGGAGCCGTATCGGGCTGGATTTTGCCATAAGGATGGTTTCAGTGGGCCAGTTACACAGGGTCAATGCTGCTAACGATACCGCCGACAAGCGGCGTGGTCAAGAAGCCGATGGCGGTTCGTCGTCCAGCCTGTGGCCCATGGGGAAGTCGAACCCGGCATCCTTCAATTGGCGAGCGAGCAGGAATATCCAGCCAGCGGGGCCGTCAGGGCGGCTGATGGGCAGTGCATTGAACTCGGCAGGCAGGGTGACTCCGTCCTGGTACAGCGCCCACACATACTCCAGCCCAACGGCCTTTTTAAAGCGGCTCAGCCGGTCACGCAGGTAGGCATTGCGCTGAGGGATGCCCTCGGTGGGGCCGGAGGTGGGCAGGCCGACATCGGCCCGGGTGACGACCAGGATGATGAACGCGGCATGCTCGACCACCTGGCGGTACATATGTGCCGAGACTCTGCCATCCTCGCTGATCTCATCAACTGTGACGATGCTCAGTTCAAGGTCAAGCAGGAAACGCCCGATCCATTCACGCTGGCCGGTCGTATACGCATCTATAAAGATATACGGTCCAGGGGCAGGGGTAAAATCCTCCCCGCCGCGAAGACCTGCTAACCAGTCCTTAAACCCCATGACCAGACAGCCCCCTATCCACGTTATTCAATGGCTTCTGCCGGAAGATGCGCGATGGGCAGCGTAAACGAGAATACACTCCCCCTGCCTTCAGGGTTGTCTTCAACCCAGATACGCCCCCCGTGTGATTCAATCGCCAATCGGCAGAAGTTCAGGCCCAGCCCGGCGCTGGCACGTTTGCTGGTACGGCCCGGCACCTGCTTGAAGCGCTCAAAAATCTGGCTCTTGAATTCGTCCGGGATGCCTGATCCCTGGTCCAGCACATCGACCCGGATCATCTGCTCGCGCTTGCCATCGACCGGGTCATCATTGTGGACGGCCACCCTCGCACGCAGTTTGATCAGTGTGCCCGGTTCCGAGTACTTGAGCGCGTTATCGGCCAGGTTCAGCACCACGCGCTCAATCAGCCCACGGTCGATCATGGCCGAGGGCAGGTCGTCCCCCGGTACTTCGACCTCCATGATGGCGTTGACCTCGCTGGTGAGCGGCCTCAGTTCGAGTACGGTATCGTTGAGAATGGTGGGGACATCCTCGATGCTGGTGTCGATCTGAATCTCGCCGTGTTCCATGCGGGAGAGGTCCAGCAGGTTATTGACCATGTTCAGCAGCTTCTTGAGTGCCCGTTCACTAACCTCCATTGCCTGGTCGATCAGCTTGCGGTCGCGGCCTGTGCCTGAGCGTATCACGTCGGTCTGGTCGATCAGCCGCATCGACCCCATGATGGCCTGCAGCGGGGCGCGCAGGTCATGCACGATCAGCTCGGTGAGGTTGCGCCGCGTTTCCTCCAGTTCCTTCTGGTCGGTCACATCACGGAACAGCAGGAGCAGCCCGATGAAGTTGCCTGACTCGTCCTGCACGGGCGTCGCGGTGCGCTCGACAAAGCGCTGTGGCCCGCTGCTGTTACCCGTCACATACAGGTCGGTACGGGCCTTCATGTTGGGGTTGCGGATGCCGCGTCCCAACAGCTCGTTGAGTTCCCCGGTGCGGTAGCCCAGCCCTTCGCCCAGCGCACTGAGTGGGTCCTCAAGGAACTGTTCCGGGGAACTGGGTGAGAAGTCCTGCCGGGCAAAGTCCCAGAAGTCCTTCATGCGGGTGTTGGTCATCACGATGCGGGATTTCGGGTCGATCATCAGCAGGCCATCATTCGAGGCGTCAAGGATCGCGGAGAGGCGATCCCGCACGGCCTGCGAGTGGTGGTAAAGCTGTGCGTTGCGGATGGCGACCGCAGCCTGCACCGCCAACTGGCTGACAAAGGCGAGGTCATCGGGGTTAAAAGCGTGCAGCACATCGCTTTCGAGCGAGATCGCCCCGATCACGCGGTCTTCGAGCAGGACGGGCACGCTCATGTGGGAGTTCGGCATGGTGTAATTGCTGCTCTGCTCACCGGAGTACAGCAGCGGTTCGCCGCTTTCAAATACCTTGCTATCGGCCAGCCGCTTGACCAGCAGATGCGGCGCACGGACCGGGCTGGCCGGGTCGAGGCCGCGCCATGCCACCATGTTCAGCGCGTTGCCGGTGCCGCGCCCCAGTTCGGGGTCTTCGGTCAGCACCAGCACCCCGGCATCGGCCCCGCAGCCTTCCAACGCTGAGTCGATGATCAGGTTGAAGATCGTCTCCATATCAAGTGTGGAAGACAGCCGCTGTGCAATATCGGACATGCGCACAATCTGGCCGATGCGCCGCGTCAGTTGGATATCGACATGCTGATAAATACGGGCGTTGGAGACGGCCATCGCGGCCTGGTTGGCAAAGGTTCTCAGCAGCTCGATCTCACGCTCCGTGAAGAAGTGATTGTCGCTGTAATAGACCGCCAGCATACCGATCACGGATTTACTGGCGACCAGTGGCAAGTACGCGTAGGACTTGAAGCCTTCTTCCTGCGAGAGAACCAGTGCCCCCGCAGAGACCCTGTCGCGCTGATCGCTGACGTTGGAGACGACCACCGTCTCCCCGGCATTGAATATCCTGCCGCGTTCGGTGGGGGTGAGGGGGACCGCAATATCGCGCGAGCGCACGATGTGTTCAGGTGAAAAGCCGTGAGCCTGTGCCAGCAGCAGGCGCGGGTCATCGGCCTCGGATTCCATCAGGTAAATGGCGGCCTTGTCACAGCCCACCACCTCGATCACGGAACTGCAAACGGTTTCAAGCAATCTTTCCGGGTTCAGCGAGGCGTTCAGCATGGCGCTGATCTCGTTGAGGCGGGCCATCTGCGCGGCGGTAAGCTGCGCATCCTCGTACAGCATGGCGTTTTCAATGGCGACGCTGGCCTGTGCCACGATCACCAGCAGCATATCAATTTCATCGTCCGTGAATTCACGGCGGAGCGTGTCGGCGGGGTCCAGCCAGATCGCCATGGCCCCCATCAGCCGGCCCGAGGCCAGCAGCGGGATACCCGCCCACGCGGGGGTATCTGGCGGGTCACTGACGCCGATTTCCCCGGCATCAGCGACCGGGTCATTGGCGATCAGGCGGCTGCCCGTTTTCAGGACCTGCGCCGTGAAGCTGTTATACGGGTAATCCGCGGGGGAGTTGACACGCTGACCCTGCTCAACGGCAAAGGCGGTGCGCCATGATGGCAGGCCATCGACGGTACTGGTCAGCACGACCTGCATATTGGCAACGTTGAGCAGGTTTCTGACCTGTGCATAGACGGTATCGAGCAGGACATCCATTTCAAGGCTGAGGCGCAGCACGCGGCTGAACTCAGTATAACTTTGCAGTTGGCGATACTGGCGCTGGATGGAGCGCTGGGTGCTGGTCAGCACGTTGAGCACGATGATCATGGCGGCAAGGATGGCTGCCAGCAGGATAAATGCGAAGGGGCCGGTACTGTGGAGTGTGACAGCGGCAAACGGCGGCAGCAGCACCGGGAGCAATTGAAGGCCGAGCAGCGTGCGGCGGTTTTCCACCAGCGTAGCGATAACGGGCAGACGGCGCAGTGCGAGATGACCGATCAGCAGGGCATTGTACACGATCAGGTAAACGACGGTTGCCACGATGACGGGCAGGAAATCGGCAGGTGCATTGATGACAACCAGCGGCACCCGGCTGCCCAGCGCGAGATAACTGCCATGCGCGGCCAGCAGGCTCAGGCCGTGTGTGCCTAACCGGCTGATGCTGTACGAGAAGGCCAGCAGGCGCGTCTCGTTGTCGCTTTTCTGCCGGGTGGGTACGAGGTCGATGAGGGAGCCGATCAGCAGCCCGGCCCCAACAACGACCAGGCCCAACGGGTGCCCAAGCGTTAGATAGGCGCTGATGGCGATGGTGCCCACAAACGAGGCTCTGCCGTAGCTGGTACGGATGTCCATCGTGTGGGCCATGACCACCAATGAGAGGGTGACCAGCGCCATCAGCATATCGACCAGCGTGAGGCCGGTCAGCCATGCCGAAAGCGGGAACGCCATCAGGCTCAGGATCAGCAGAACGATGGCCCCAAATATCAACCGTATCGTGATTAAGACGTTGTCCGAGTTTCTCATACTCTCTAGTCTACCACTCTTACCCGGCTGCTGGAAGTGCTACGGTGTCAGGCTGGTGGGCAGGGTGAAATGGAACGCGGCACCACCGCCGATTCCATCCGTCACCCAGATGCGACCACCATGGGCCTCAACGGCCAGCCGGGAGAAGGTCAGCCCCAGCCCGGAGCCTTTGCTGCCGCGATGCCGCGTGATCTGATCGGCCTGGTAAAATCGCTCGAAGATGTGCTCACGGTCCTTAACCGGGATGCCAGCGCCGCTGTCATGGACGATGATCTCCTGCAGGCCGGGGGCCTGCTTGATGTGAACCTCAACCACGCCGCCGTTGGGCGTGTAGCGCAGCGCGTTATCGAGCAGGTTGTTGAGTACGCGGGTGATCAGTTCGCGGTCACAGGTAAGTTCCGGCAGGTTACCCGGCACGGTGGTCTTCACCTTGATCCCGGCCTCGCTGGCAATCGACGCCAGCCGCTCGCTCACAGTAGCGAGGATCGTATCGAGGCCGACCGGCTCCAGGCGCAGCGGAATCTCGCGGTTTTCAAGTTTGTTGACATCCAGCATGGTTTCGATCAGCCCAAGCAGGTTGGAACTACTCTTTAATGCGATGTTCAGCGTGTTCTGGATCAGGTCAAGGTCGGGTGAGGCGGTCGCGTCCTCATACTCATCGAGCGCAAGCTGAAGCGCCGTGATCACACCGCCCAGCGGCGAGCGCAGATCATGCACGATCATCTGCGACATCTCCTGCCGGTACTGCTCCAGTTCATACTGCTGGGTGCTGTCACGCAGCACGAACAGCCGCCCGATCAGTTTGTTGTCCTTGTCAGTGACGGCAGTCGAAATCTCATCAATGGCGCGGGTGGTTGGTGTTTCGATCAGGTAACTGCGGCGCGTGATGCTGTAGGGGTTGGCCTTGATCTCGCGCAGCATCGCCACGATTTCATGGCGGCTGTAGGCACTGTTTTCAGGCTGCTGCGCGGAGATGCTGGCCAGCATGGATAACCAGGGCTTGCCGATGTGCGCCGCCATGTGGACATTGAGCAGATAGTCGGCCCGTGGGTTGGCGAGTACCAGCATGCCTGTGTCATCCAGCATAATAATGCCGTCATGGATGCTGTCAAGCAGCGCTTGCAGGCGGTTGCGGGCGTTGTACAGTTCCTCAGCATAACGGGCGTTGTTGATGGCGACCGCTGCCTGGCTGGAGAGCAGGTCGAGGAAGCGCAGGGTTTCGGGCGTGTAGGTACTGTCCTTGTCCAGCGAGATATTGAACACACCGATCACGCTTGATTCACTGCGCAGGGGCAGGCTGATCATGCCGGAGATGTCGCGCCACTCCTGCGCCTCGATCACATCACGGAACAGGGGGTGGTGTGCCGGGTCCATCGCTATGATGGCATCACCTTCACGGGCGACGGTATAGGTCATGCCGTTTGGGCGCGGGGTGGCAAACTCCACATCGACCCGGCCATCGCGCCACAGGCTGGTGCCAAACGTCAGCTTATCCCCATCCGCATCATACAGGTAAATATGAGTATTGCGGGCGCGGGTGGCATTCATGGCGGCATGGGTGATCACGCGCAGCGTGTCACGGGTATCGGTGGCAGAAAGAAGCTGCATGGCGATGTTGCGCAGCGTGCGGAACTCCTCCGCGCGGTGACTGACCGTCTCAAACAGGCGGGCGTTCTCGATGGCGATGGCGGCCTGCTTGGCGAGGTTGGTGACAAAGCGGGCATGTTCGGTGGTAAAGGCCTCGGGCTGCTCACTCTCAAGGTTGATCACGCCCAGCATCCGGTTATCAAGGCTGATGGGGACAGCCAGTTCAGAGAGAATGCTGCTGTGATACGACACGTAATAATCGTCCATGCGTACATCATCGACCAGCACCGGCTCGTTACGTGCAATGGCCTGCCCAACGACTCCGCGCTCCGGTGACCATGTATCGTTCCCGGTCCATTCCCCATGGTACATGCGGGCAGCCACATGCATCTGGTCATGCGCCGGTTCAATCAGCATCAACTCACTGAGGTCGGCAGCGGTGGCTTCGGCGGCGGCTTCCACCACCTGCTCAATGACGGCGTTGAGGTCGAGGCGGCGGGTCATGCGGTGTGAGATGGCCTCAAGGGCGGCCAGTTCTTCAAGGCGTTTGTTGAGTGCGGTGTCCGTCTGCTCAAAGAGGCGGGCGTTTTCCATCGAGACGGCGGCCTGGTTGGTGAGCGCCTCGGCGGTATGGCGGCGCTCACGCGGGATCGGGTGGAGGTGATCTCCCCAGCCGGTGACGATCACGCCGCGTATATGACCGTACATCGCAATCGGCAGCACCAGGCCGCTGCTCAGCGCGTCGGTGCGGATGATCGGGCGCAAGGACGGGGACAGGTCGCCGTTGATTTCAAGCGTGCGCTGATCCTTGAGCGCCATGTAGAGCGGCGACTGCGCATCAAAGTCGAGCCAGCGCGCATCGCTGCGTGGTGGTCTGCCTTCATTGCGGGCGTCAGGCGTGATGCGGATGGTGCTGCGCAGGCGTTTTTGGTCCGTATCGACGATCCAGGCATGGCAGACCTCACTTTCCAGCGCATTGAGGATGCTGACGCACACCGCACGCAGTACGTTGGGCACGGAAAGTGAGGCGTTGATGGCGCTGCTGGATTCATAGAGGGCCTCAAGCTGGCGGCTGCGGGCACGCAGCGCATCGAAGCGGCGGGCGTTCTCCACGGCGATGGAAACCTGCTTGCCCAGCCCGTCGAGCAGGTCCACGGTGCGCCGGTCGATGGTGCGTACACGATCATAATATGCCGTGATCGAGCCGATGACATCCTTGCCCGCTTTCAAGGGGATGTCGATGGCACCGTAGAAGCCTTCGGCAAGGGCGAAGTCTTCGAGGTCACTGAAGCGGCGGTCGTTGCGCAGGTCTTCAATGATCATGATGCGGCCTTCGCGGAAGGCCCGCATACGCGGGGCGCTGGCCGGGATGTTCTGCGAATTCTGCACGTAATGATCCGTCAGGCCCAGCGAGCCTGCCATGCGCAGGATCTGCCCGTTCTCTGTTGCGAGGAACACGGCGGCGCGGTCGCACTCGGTCAGGCGGATGACCTCGGCATTGATGCGCTCGATCACGAGGTTCAGCTCCAGCGAGGTGTTGACCAGTGCCGCGATCTCGTTCAGGGTGCGCAGTTCATCGGCGTGAGTGTGGGCCTGCTCAAAGAGCAGGGCGTTGTGCAGGGCAATGGCGGCCTGCGCGGCAATGGTTTCCAGCAGGTTGATGTCATCCTGCCTGTAGAGGGTACTGCCGCTGTAATGGCGTAGAGCCAGTACGCCGATAGGCTTGTCACCCTGCCGGATGGGCACCCCGATATAGCTGCGGGCAAAGACGGGGGTATCGATCTCTGGTTCGATGCCAAGCGACTCGCAGGTACGTACTAACTGGCGATTGATAACCAACGGCTTGTTATTGTTGAATACCCACTCTGTCAGGCCGTTACGCGGTTCACGGGGGGGGAGGTCACAGCGCGTGCCCCGTTCGTAAGCCAGCGGAAACGTGAACTTGCCCTCCTGCTCATCGAACAGCGATATGTATATGCCGTCAGTATCCATAATGGGCGCGAGATGCCGCTGTATGGCTTCGGCCACGTCCTGGATCGATAGCTGGGCGCTGAAGTCCTGGCCGATGTTATTGAGGATCGAGAGGTCGTTGAGGCGGTCGGTCAGGCGCAGTTGTGAGCGGTTGGCCTGTAAGACCAGGTAGGCGGCGATCAGGTACAGGCCCACGTTGAGGACCAGCGAAAAGCCGCGCGTTTCGAGCATAGTGCTGATGACCAGCGGTGTTGCTATGACGGCAAGCGCATCGGTAAGGAAGATCACCTGCCAGTAGTGGCTGAAGTAGTTCAGGATATCGACATCACCCTGCCGCATCCATTGGATATTCAGCATCCACTTGATGGCAAAGAAGACGGCCATGAAGGCCAGCAGCAGTTGAAAGCTGTAATGGCTCTCCGGGCCTAATGCACCGCCCAATGCCTGGTACACCGCCCCCGCAGCGGCTACACCCAGTACGCCGGTGGCGGTTGTCAGCAGCGTCTCAAGGATGAGGGTAGGGGCGCGGCTGTTCTGCTGATGGCGGGTGCCGAAGTGGACACGTGCGGGGAGGATGACCGCGCCGGAGAGCAGCCCGATCATCATGGCTGCCGGGATATGGATGGCAAGGGCTGATGCGAGCAGGGTGGCGTTTGCCAGGCTGATGGTGATGCCCGCCGGGTAGCGTACCGCCGTGATCTCGGAGACCAGGTGCAGCGCGGCGAAAAAGACGATGGTGTGCAGGTCAAAGCCGGTGAACCTGGCGTTGATGTTAAACAGGATGGTGACCGCCACCGCACACAGCCACACCCCAATCGCCAGCCGCTGCTGAGATGGGGTAGGCTGCTCATAGCTGTTGAGCTGCAACGTACGCTGGCTGTGCCAGCGCAGGCGGTCAAAGGGTCGGATCATCGCCTAAATAATCTGCCTGTGCTTGTTTACGATTGCGGCGAAACTTCTTATATAGCTCGCGGATTTCCTCGTTGCTGAGCTTGCCCTGCGCTTCAAACAACACAATCGCGACGTTGCCGAGGGCCGCCGTCCCGGTCGCCGAAGCGACCCC
>CAYMGV010000090.1:0-11463 GCA_964390105.1 uncultured Anaerolineae bacterium
CCAGCGGCGGCTGCATCCCGCACAGTATGCGCAGCAGCGTGGATTTCCCCGCGCCGTTCGGCCCGATCAGGCAGACCAGTTCCCCGGCGTACAACGCCAGGTCGAGGTCCACCGCCAGGGTGCGGTCAGGGTAGCCGGTGCTGAGTCTGTGGGTTGACAGGATCGTGCGGGTCATCGCGGGAGTCCTTCCTGTGGTTGGCGCAGCAGCACCCACATCACAATCGGCGCGCCGAACAGTGCGGTAATGGCATTCAGGGGCAGGATCAGGTCACTGCCGGGTACATGAGCGATCAGGTCAGCGGCGAGCGCCACGACGCCGCCCATAAGCATGGTGGCCGGGATCAGCAGGCGGTGATCGGCACTGCCGGAGAGGACGCGGCACAGGTGCGGGATGGCGATGCCGAGGAAGCCAATTGGGCCGCAGAAGGCCGTGACGGCCCCGGCCAGCAGTGACGCTGACGCGATGATCGCAGCGCGTGAGCGCCCCACATCAACGCCCATGCTGCGCGCATAGCCTTCGCCCAGCAGCAGCGCGTTGAGCGGCTTGCCCAGTACCCCGGTGATCAGCAGGCCCAGTATTACGGCAGGCACGAAGGCGCGCAGGTCGGACCATGTGGTGCCGGAAAAGCTGCCGAAGGTCCACTGCACATACACCTGCACACGCTCCGCGATGCTGAAATGAAGCAGGATCGTCACCACCGCGCTCACGGCATAGCCAAACATCAGGCCGATGATGAGCAGCGTCGTGGTCGATACGCGCCGCCCGATCAGCAGGATCAGCAGCATGGCAAGCCCTGATCCCAGCGTGGCGGCAATCACCACACCCAGCGCCCCCGGCGTCCCGATGCCTGCCAACAGCGTTGAACCCGTGATCACGCCCGAAAAGCCCAGCACCACCAGCGCCACGCCCAAACTGGCCCCGGAACTGATGCCCAATACAAACGGATCGGCGAGTGGGTTGCGGAACAGCGTTTGCATTTCAAGGCCCGCTGTGCCCAGCGCTGCCCCGGCCAGCGTTGCGGTGAGCGCGCGCGGCATACGGTAGGCCCAGATGATGGTGTGCCACTGGGCGCGGGCAGCCTCGCCACCGGCCAGGATGCGGATCACATCACCCAGCGGGATGCTCACCGATCCAATCGACAGGCTCAGGGCAAACAGCGCGATCAGCGCAGCCAGCAGCGCGATCAGCAGGGCCGGGCGGCTGAGTCGATGGGTGGGGGTGGGTGAGGCTGTGCTCATTTCTCTGCTGCTGTTCCAATCATATACACCGGCAAAAAGGCCATCATTCGCGGTAGGGTAGGGGCATGATGCGGGGTAGGGGCATGATGCGGGGTAGGGGCATGATGCATCATGCCCCTACTTCCGTCCTTATTACTCCGCGCCGTTAAGCCGCACGTAATAATACAACTCGTGATCCGGCATCAACTCCGGGTGAAAGATCGCCAGCAGGTCGGCCAGCACGAGGTCAGGCCGCGCGGCGGTGGTCTCGAAGTACTCGTTGCCGTAGTCGGTCAGGCGGGCGTCATAGTTGTAGACGTTCCCCTGCTGCACGGCGTTGAAATCGGCGTAGCGTTCATCAGCACCGATCAGATCAGGGATCGTGCTGACGTAGGTCACATCGATCCACGTATCGGCGTCGGCTGCGTCGTTGTAGACCGTCTCCATATCAAGGAACAGGCTGCCCGCCTGGTCGTCATCGGCATAGATGTATGCGCCGCCCGCATCGGCGATGAGGATGGCCTTGTAGCTGTCACCGCCGGGCATGTACCATGTGCCCTGGTAGGGTAGGCTGGTGAACACGGTGGGCGCTGTCTCGGCACCCTGCGCCAGCGTTCTGATCTCGTTGTAGCGGGCTTCGATCTCAGCAAAGGTGGCCTCAGCCTCGGCCTCACGGTTATAAAACAGCGCGATGAAATCGACCCATTCGGCGCGGCCCAGCGGGGTGCCCTCGACCCAGTCGGCATTGAGGACGACGGGCAGCCCGGCCTCGATTAGCGCGGGATGCGCGTCATATTCCGGGAAGCCGGAGCTAAAGGCCATGATCAGGTCGGGGTCGAGGTTAAGGGCTGTCTCGACGTTGACGACCGCGCCGGGCGCGATTTCCGCGATCTCCCCGGCATCAATGCGGGCACGCACGGCGGGGTTGGTGGGGTAGCCCAGGTCATCGACCCCGACCAGCGTATCCAGAACGCCGATGGCTTCCATCATCGGCAGGTACGTGGTAGACATCGCCACCATGTTGGAGACGGGCACCTTGATCACGGCGTCGGCGTCCATGTCCGGTACCGGGGTGCCGCACTGGGTCAGTACGTAGGTCACGGGGTCCGCACCGGGCCACGGCTGGTTCAGCGTCAAGACCTTGTAGCTGTCATGATATTCGACGCTGAAGCCGTCGGCGTGCGTCACCGTGAGCTGCTCCGGGAAGTAGTTGACGCCTTCGGTGTAGGTCTCCACGCAGGTATCGAGGTTCTCGGTGGGCGCAGGTGGAGTAGTCGGTTCCTCGGTTGGGGCTTCGGTCGGAGCTTCGCTGGGGGCCGGGGCTTCTTCCGCGATCTCCTCGGTGGCTTCGATAGGTGGGGCAGCGCAGCCTGTTAGGGCGGCTGCCAGCAGCAGGGCGATCAGGGATACGTGCTTCATGATGGGGTTCCGCTCTTCCTGGTATCCGGCACGGTGGCCGGGCGCAATCGGTTCGATCTTTTCCACGCAATGCGCGTGACAACAAAAAAACCGCCAACGGGGGCGGGATCAGGGTGTGCGGGGTGCTGCACGCATCCTTGACCTCCTCTGTCCACGAAGGAATCATCAAGCGATGTGAGCGGGCGGGTAATCGGGCTTGGCTGCGCCATCGTTAAAATGATGCCGCACCCCTACCGTTGCGGGACAGCGCCGGACTTCGACCCGTTTGGGCCGTCACCGGCTTCCCCCATTATGTGCCGTGCATCCGGGCAGCGGCACACCTTCTCACAGGGTCGATTGGTAATGCGTACAGGGTAGCACATCCGGCTGATCCGGGCAAGTTCCGGGCTGAGGGGGCATTGACAGAGGTGCTTGATCGTGACAGCCTGTTAAATGATGATGGCGTAGTTAAGAGGCTCGTGAGATCATCTCGCGGGCGGCTTTCTCATCGGTGACAACGACGTTAAGCATGCCACCTCGAATCGCGCCGATCAACGGGTCCACCTTATGTGGGCCTGCTGCTACACCGATCATGATCGAAAACGCGCGCATAGCCTCGATGCCCACCGCGATCACCCGGCGGGTGAACCCGGCATCGACACGGCGGCCCTCAATATCATAATGCTGCCCGCAGATTTCCCCAACGGCACCCAGTACCTGCGCTTCTTTCATTTCCTCGATCGAGATCAGGTGGTTGCGCAGGATGGTGGAGTGTGGCCCGGCCAATGCCCCAATGCCGACCAGCCCCACATCAGCATGACTGGCTACTTCAAGTACCTGCTTTACGGATTGTTCCTGCAGCATCGCATCACGCAGGGCCGCGTTGGGCAGCAGCCACGGTGAGGGCACCATGACCGCTTCGCCGTCGAGTTTATCGGCCAGCACCTGCGCGAGATTGGCCCCCTCCAGCAGCTCGGAATCGACTGCGCCCTGCAGCCGGAAGACCTTGCAGTTGCGGCGGGGCGAACCGTTGTAACCATGCACGGTAGCTGCCACGGACATCCCAAGTGAGATACCCAGCACCATATTGTCCTTTAGATGCTTATCGAGGATGACCGAGGCGCTGTGGCCCAGCGTTTTGACGATGTCCGCATAGGTGCCGCCCGTGGCGGGGATGACACAGGAATCCAGCAGGCCGTAGGCTGCCTTGAGTTCACGGCCCAGCGCTGGGAGGGTGGCATAAGGGTAGTCAATGACGACCCGCACGACGCCTTCCTCCTGTGCTTCGCGGAGCAGGCGTGAGACGGTCGAGATCGAGCAGTCCAGCCGGTCGCTGATCTGCTTCTGGTTGAACCCCTGTTCATAATACAGATGAACCGCCTGTATGATGAGATCAAGGCGCTGCTGATCAGACATGAAGGTTTTCCATTGATGGGCATCATAATCAAAAAGCGTCCCTTTGAACCTACACAGCAAAGGGACGCTTTGCAATTATTTTCTGACGAAATTGGCGGGTTGGTGGGGGAAGAAGCCAGTGGAAGCGGCGAAACCTGCCCGGCATTGCGAAAATTTTCAGTGTCTTAGTGCGCGCCATGCCCGCCCAGCACCGCCGCAAAGGTATGCAACAGGATGTCGATGTCCAGCACCCAGCTTTGCCGTTCGATGTACTCGATATCCAGTTCGACACGCTCCACGAAATCAACATCGGCGCGCCCGCGCACCTGCCACAGACCGGTCAGGCCGGGGCGTACCTCAAGCCGCTCGGTCTGCCAGAGCTGGTAAGTATCGGCCTTAAAGGAGGTGGGGCGTGGCCCGACAAAACTCATATCACCCTTGAGGATGTTGATGAGCTGCGGCAGTTCATCGAGGCTGGTACGCCGCAGGAACTTGCCGACCTTCGTCATGCGTGGGTCGTTGGTGATCTTGAAATCGGGCCAGGTCAGTTCGTTGAGGTGCTTGTACTTCTCCTTGAGTTCCTCGGCGTTGATCACCATTGTGCGGAATTTGTACATGGCGAAGCGTTTACCATCCATGCCGGTGCATCATGGCATCAATGATGATCAGGTCCGGGCGGGTTTCAACCACCTGGCCCCACACCAGCGCCCAGGCGCCATACCCCGTCAAGGCCAACACGATGGATACCGCGCCTTTGATCACAGCGGAGATCACGTCGATGATGAAATACTGCCGGAAGTTGAGGTCCTTGCGCAGCAGCACGAGGTGGGTGCTGGCAAGCCCATTGAGGAACAGAGTCAAGGCCAGTACACGGATGACATCAACGATGCGGGCATCCTGCAAAAAGTAAGCCCCCAGCGGGGCGATGCCGAAGGCCAGTACATATTGAAGGACACCAAACCCCGTGTTAAAGAAGAACGCGGTGTTGTTTGTGAGGTCGTGTTGCTCATCGTTGTAGATCAGCGCCTCACTGACACCGAAGCCGCGCAGCTCCTCGATCAGATTCAGCACGATCAGCGCGAAGCCAATCAGGCCGAAATCCTCCGGGATCAGCAGGCGGGCGAGGATGGCCGTGGTGATCAGGTTAAAAATGCGGCGACCCCAGTAGCCCGAATAGGCCCAGATCATGCCGGAGACCGTGCGCCCTGTTAGCGTCATTTGGGCTATCCGCTGGTGGGCTGCGCGTGGGGGGCGGCAGCGGCATCAGGTGGTGGGGCAGGCTGCGCTGGTTGTGCGTATTTGATCATGTCCGATGAGATGTGGACCGCTGCGGCGGCCATCGCCACCAGCAGCCACAGGTAGCGGTTGTAATCCCCATGCAGAAAGAGGCTGGTTGTCAGGTAGCTCATCAGGGCGATCATCACCGAGATGATCCAGGCGCGGAACACCGGGTCAAGGTCCAGTTTTTTCATCGCGCGGACGTTGGTTGCCATCCGGGTTTCGGCGATGAAGAAGATCAGCAGGAATGTAAACAACCCCGCCATGCCCGTTTCCGCGGCAACCTCGACATAGTAAGAATGCGCTTCACGCTCCTCGGTGCGAGTTTCCATGCCGATACGCTGTGCGTACTCCTGGTAGACTTCCTCGTAGTTCCCGGCCCCCACGCCGAAGATCGGATGGGATTGGAACATCAACAGGCCGGACAGGATTTCCGAGGTTCGCCCCTTGAACGATTCGTCCTGCTGTCCGCTGGTGTTTTCCTCGGTCAACCCCACCAGGCTGGACATACGGTCGAGGTATGAGGCTGGCATAAAGGGCAGCAGCAGGCCGCCGAGTATGAACAGCACGGCGAGGTTATGGGGCTTGATCTTGCGTTCGATGGCGATGGTGATGGCAAGCAGCCCGATCACCAGGAACGCCCCGCGACTATAGGTGTTCATCACGGCAAACAACAGCAGCCCGGCGATACCAATCCCCAGCAGCTTAAGCAGCACGTGACGGTCATCAAGGACGCGGTACAGTGCAAGCGGCACAATGGCCAGCAGTGACTGGGCGTAGAAGTTGGTATCCAGCCCCGGCCCGGCAATACGGATGATATCGGCGGTATCGCCCAGCGAGTCGGTGCGCCACACGGCAAGGCCGTAAAACTCGTTGGAATAATTCCCGGTGATGATCTGATAGGCGGACAGGGTGGCGAGGAAAGCGGCTGCTAGCATCATGATCCACAGCGCGTTCTGCCAGTGCCTGGGCGTTTTGAGCGCAAACACCAGCGTCACCACGATTACGAATTCCTTGGCGATGTTGACCACCTCGGCCATAGCCTCCACGCGGTTGGTGGCAAACACCATCGAAAGCGTCATCGCGATGACGTAGGCCAGCATGGCGTATTCCACCCTGCGAAACGCGATCTTTTCCTTTTTAATGATAATGCGGTTGATCATGACGCTGACGAACACCAGCCCCACCAGCGGCTTGTTGATGCTGGGGCCGCCCAGGTTAGTTGAGACGGTTGATATGTTGGTGAAGATCGAAAAGACCAGCAGGTAGGCACCCAGTTCGGGCCGCAGCGCGATGGCAACTGCCGCGATCACGCCGCCGACAGCCCCAACGGCCAGCAGTCCGAGGATCGAGGTGCGGTAATTGACCCCGGTAAACAACGTGACCAGGGCGATCAACGCGCCCAGCCCCAGGCTGATCAGGGTGAGTTGGCGCGTGGTAAGCGGGGGCAGGTTATCCCGCAGGAAGTGACGCAGTTCCGTAGTCACGGGTTAATTGCTCGCTTGACTGGCTGCTGCTTCATTGGCCTGCTCTGCCGCGAATACTTCGATCAGGAAAAAGCGGCCCAGCACCGTCCCGACCCCGATGATCAGGCCCAGGATAACGCCCAGCGAGAGGTCAATGAGGTGATTGGGGGAAATAGGGTCCTTCTGCGGGAGGGCCGGGTCAAGCGGTACCAGCTCGTACACTTCCTGGAGGTTATCAATATAGACGATGCCTTCAGACCCGACGGCATTTGCCAGATCGGCTGTGGCCTGGCGTGAGGGGCCTGAGACGGTGAGTTGCAGTACATTTGAATCGGGCAGAACGACGCAGGTGACCTCAAAGGTATCGACCAGCGCTTCGGGCGGGATGCCGATATTGGTGGCGGCCCGATCGACGAGAGTCTTGCTGCTAAGGATGTTGCAGTAGGTCACCACGATACCGCTGCGGCTGCCCCGTGACCAGGCCTAGCTGCGCGGGGGATATTCCCGTGCAGCCAATCGAACCAGTGCCCAGCTGATCAGCGTCCACCATGCCAGCCATACGAACCCGGTCAGCCCAAGCAGTGGCCCCACCAGCGACGGAACGACCAATCCGACGGTATCACTGAGCAGTACAATGGCACCCGCCACGATGCCAGTGATAGCTGTTGCATTGCTGAAGCGCTCATCATTTAACATCATGGCTGACAGGATCAATGTGCCAACAGCAATAAACAGGAAGCCAATGGTGCGAGGGGTGGCGGCACCCATTGCTTTAAGCAGTTCGCCAGCGGAGAGTAGTGCAGCCTGCCGGGCAGGTTCGGCAGCCGCGTACTGCTGACTGAGCGGGACCACCGAAAGCATGATTACCCGTGGCACCATGAACACCGGGATGCCGATCAGCGCTGAGAGTGTCCCAAGTGCCGCCCAACTGGCGTTCCGAAGCTGCAGCGCCTTGTAGAGTGCGAGATACAGTGCGCCCAGCCCGGCAATCGAGAAGATGTCCAACGCGTTGAAATACAGCAGCGCCCGGACGGGGGCCTCGTTAAACACCCGGTACCATGCTTCTATGGTCACCGGGAAGGCATTACCTGCACTGATGATGGACACAAACTCCACAAGATAAAAAGCCATTGCCACCAACGGGGCGATAGCCCCGGCGCGGTACAGCGTGGTCAATTTTGAACCTGAGAGAGCAGCGGGGTCCTCCATCAGAACAACTCACCTTTCGTGACACGGCATTGGTATGAGGACCCGTCCAGCATCCTCCTTCTTATTGTATTCCGTTTTCGATGATTTGGATCACCTCGGCCCAGTGCTGCTTCATCGCGGCACGCTGGTCGGCATCGGCCAGCCATTCATGATGGATGCTGATGGTCGTGCCGGTTTTGGCTGTCATCACGCGGATTTGCAGCGTGGAATTGTTCTGCCAGCCTGTGGGCTGCCATTTCATGCGCAGCAGGCTGAACGGTTCGTAGCTGCGCACCTCGGCATGGGTGCCGTCCGCCGTCTCGAATGAATCGCCCTTTTTGGGGCCGTCGCCCTCTGGATACTGGATGTCACCCGGCACGCCGCTGGCGGTCAGGATTGCTTCCCATGCGGCCTCGATGGAGAGAGGCAGCGTGCGCCGCATGCCGAACTCCCAGCCCTGGCTCTTTGTTTTGCCCGTTGGTGTTGTGTTACTCATGGTCGTGCCTCCCGGCTTGAGTTCTCCCTGATCTCAAGGATAGCACAGATGTTCGGTAAACACAATTCCCTTTTTGGGGCTTTACTTGGTAGAATAAGTTCCTGGTTGTAAGGTTTGGTTCCACACACCGAAATTAAACTGGAAGGCAGTCCCGCTGGGGGGCTGTTTTATTCATCCTAATCGCCCTGATTGCTGAATGCGCAATTGGGAGCGCTCCCATAACGATGAAGGTTTGTCATTATGAAATACGGTCACTTTGATGACACACGCAACGAGTACGTCATCGTGCGTCCCGATACCCCGCTGCCGTGGATCAATTACCTCGGCAGCGAGGATTTCTTCGGTCTGATCTCCAACACCGGCGGCGGCTACACCTTCTATAAAGATGCGCGGCTGCGCCGCCTGACTCGCTATCGCTACAACAATGTGCCCGCCGATACCGGCGGTCGCATGATCTACCTGCGTGACAACGCCAGCGGCGCGTACTGGTCCCCGGCGTGGGGGCCGGTTCGTACCGATCTCGACTCCTACGAGTGCCGCCACGGGGCCGGGTATACCACCATCGTCTCGGAGAAGCACGGCGTAAAGGCCGGGATGTGCTTCTTTGTGCCACAGGGTCAGACGATGGAGGTCTGGCAGGTGCGCGTCACGAACACCAGCGATGCCCCGCGTGACCTCTCGCTGTTCTCCGCGGTGGAGTTCGCGCTGTGGGATGCATGGGATGATGCCACCAACTTTCAGCGTAACCTCAACATCGGTGAGGTGGAAGTCCACGATTCCGTGATCATCCACAAGACGGAATACCGTGAGCGGCGCGATCATATCGCGTACTTCGCCTGCTCGGATGCGGTGGCCGGGTTCGATACCGCGCGTGATGCCTTCCTCGGTCCGTATCGCGGCTGGCATGAGCCGACCGTGGTACAGGGCGGCGAGTCCACCGGTTCCATGGCGCATGGCTGGGCACCAATTGGCTCACATCACGTCAAACTGGCGCTGGATGCAGGCGAATCACGCGAGGTGATCTTCCTGCTGGGTTATCATGAAAACCCGCGTGACGCCAAGTTCGATCCGCCCGGATCGCAAAACGTCAATCTGAAAACGGTTATGCCCGTGATCAAGCGGTTTACCCGTCATGACGAGGCCGAGGCCGCCTTTGCAGCACTGGGTGTCTACTGGGCCGACCTGCTGGGTAAATTGCAGGTCAGCACGCCCGATGAGCACACGGACCGCATGGTCAACATGTGGAACGCCTACCAGTGCATGGTGACGTTCAACCTGTCACGGTCGGCATCGTACTTTGAGTCCGGCATTGGGCGCGGTATGGGCTTCCGCGACTCGAACCAGGACCTGCTGGGCTTTGTCCACATGCTGCCGGACCGTGCGCGTGAACGCCTGCTCGACCTCGCAGCGACGCAGCTTGAGAGCGGCGGCGCGTATCATCAGTACCAGCCGTTGACCAAGCGCGGCAATGACGCGGTTGGTGGGGGGTTCAATGATGATCCGCTGTGGCTGGTGCTGGCCGTGACGGCCTATATCAAGGAGACGGGCGATTTCAGCATCCTGGATGAACCGGTGTCCTTTGATAACCAGCCGGGCAGTGAGGCCCCCATGCGCGAGCATCTTGTGCGCAGCCTCGGCTACACAATGGACAACATCGGCCCGCACGGCCTGCCGCTGATTGGTCGTGCCGACTGGAACGACTGCCTCAACCTGAATACCTTTTCCGAGGAGCCGGGTGAATCCTTCCAGGCGGCCAGCCACCGCGATGGCAAGGTCGCGGAATCGGTGTTTATTGCCGGGCTGTTTGTGCTGGCGGCTGGTGAGATGGCGCACTTGCTCGACCATGTCGCAGGGGCTGCCGATGCCGCCGCCGCGTACCGTCAGCAGGCCGCCGACATGCAGGCCGTGGTACTGGAACATGGCTGGGATGGCGCGTGGTTCCGCCGCGCCTATGACCACTACGGGCAGGTGATCGGCTCTGCTGAGTGCGACGAGGGCCAGATTTTCATCGAGCCGCAGGGCATCTGTGTGATGGCGGGTATCGGCGCTGAGGATGGCAAGGCGATCACGGCGCTGGATTCCGTCAATGCACGGCTGGCGACCGAACACGGCATCATGCTGCACCAGCCTGCGTACACTGCCTACCGCCTCGAACTGGGCGAGATCACGTCGTATCCGCCCGGCTACAAGGAAAACGCCGGGATATTCTGCCACACCAACCCGTGGATCATGGCGGCTGAGGCCGCCCTCGGGCGCGGTGACAAAGCCTTTGACACCTACATCCGCATCAACCCTTCTGCGCGGGAGGCCATCAGCGAGGTGCATCGCTCCGAGCCGTATGTGTACGCGCAGATGATCGCGGGGCGGGATGCAGCCACGCACGGCGAAGCCAAGAACTCATGGCTGACGGGTACCGCCGCGTGGAACTATGTCGCGATCACGCAGCACATCCTCGGCATCTATCCCGATTACGATGGCCTGCGTCTCGAACCGCGCATCCCGGCGGGCTGGGATGGCTTTAACGCTGAGCGCGTCTTCCGGGGCGTGACCTACCATATCACCGTGACGCGATCCGGGCCGGGTCATGCTGTCTCGATTGCGGTGAATGGCGAGCCGGTCGCGGGGGCCGTGGTCCCGGCAGCGGCACCGGGGGCCGGTGAGGTGAGTGTTACCGTAACACTGGGCTAGGGTAGTTCGAGTGACTTCGGCGGGGGATGTCGGCGTGGCTGGCATCCCCCGTTTTTTGTTGTCTCACGGGCGGTCTGTCTGCCTGCTTGCTTGCGCTTGCTCATTGGGGCTAAATACCTAACCCAGCAGCGCGATGAACACCAGCGGCAGGTCGATCAGCACATGCACGATCATGTTGAAGGCGAGGTTGCGCTTCCACAGGTAGAGCAGGGAGAGGATCACACCCAGCGGCAGCACCACGCCGACGACGTGGGCGGTGTTCCAGCCGACGAGGTGCGGCAGCGTGAACGCCACAACTGCCACCACTACCGCGATCCACCGCTGGCCTGTGATGCG
>CAYMGV010000091.1:0-11406 GCA_964390105.1 uncultured Anaerolineae bacterium
CAGCGCACGATACGCGATGCGGGTACGCATGTCATCCATGTTGAAGCGGCTGCATACCTGCTGGATAGCGGCGCTTGCCGACGTGCGCACCGGGTAGGCGGAATCCCCCAGCGCCTCGATCAGCGGGATCAGTGACTCATAACCGCCGATCTCACCCAGCACAGCGATGCCGCGTGCCCGCTGCCCGGCGGTCAGGGTGCCGTGCCAGTCCCCGGCGCGGTGCTTGGCCCCCGGCATCACCGCCGAGGCCAGTTCGTGGGCATACTCAGTACTTTGACCGTAATCCCGTATCTGCTGAATCGCACGGCTGCGCGCCAATTGGGTATCGGCGGCCAGCAGGTGATTAACACGCTTGAGGTCAATGGGCGTGCGCCGCACGCCACCCAGCAGCGGCTCATACCCGCTGAGCATGGCCCCATTCCCGCTAAGCTGCGGAGCGTGTTCACTGTACTGATATGGATCATTGGATCGAGTCATGATGACGATCTCTCCCTCATGAAAGAGTATACCATCCGGGCCGGGGGAGAACGCAACGGGAATCGCAGGAGGGTTAGACGCTGCTGTTGTACTCGCGTCAGGTGGCGGTCGTGCCTGGTACGCTGATGGCGTAGCGCACGGTTTCCTCATCGAGGGGCAGATGCAGGTGGAAGGTGACCCCGGCATCGTCAAGCCCTGTCGGGTCGATCGTGATACTACCGCCATGCAGATTCATGATTTCGAGGGCCAGCGCCAACCCCAACCCGGTGCCTGCCACGCCTGAATTAACGGCAGCACGCCCCCGGAAGAAACGGGTAAAGAGATGATCATACTCCCCTGGCTCAATGCCGGGGCCGTTGTCAGCCACAGAGATAACGGCTTCAGGGAATCGCTCACCATCTTTCTGGTTCAGCCGCACCCGGATGCATCCACCTTCGGGGGTGTAGTTGATGGCGTTGGTGATCAGCACACTGATGGCCTGGGTGATCAGGCTGACATCGGCATAGGCTGTATCGGGCTGCTGCCCGGTCTCTAATTGCAATGTCAGGCCGTGGCTGGCTGCCAGCAGCTTGCGGTCATCGATAAAATTCAGCAGCAGGTGGCCGAGATCGACCGGCTGAATCTGTGCGGTACGGCGGTGCTGGTCGAGCCGGGAAAGCATCAGTACGCCCTCGACAATCGCTTCGAGGCGGCGGGTTTCGCGCTCCAGCCGGTCGAGGTAAATCGCCTGTTTGACAGGGTTCTGGCGCAGCAGGGTGTGATACAGCTTGAGGCTGGTAATAGGGGTGCGCAGTTCATGCGAGACGCCGGAGACGAAGGCATCCTTCATGCGCTCGACTTCCTTCATGGACGTAATATCACGGATGCTGCACACCAGCCCGACGAGCCGCTCACGTTTGCGGTCGGCGAATACGGGCGCAATGGCAAAATCCGCGTCGAGGGTGGTGCCGTCCTTGCGGCTGAGGCATGTCTCAATGCGCACGTTAACCCGTTCTGCGATGGCCTTCTGAACACCGGCGTTGATCCGGAGTGCATACTGATCATGGGCAAGCACACCGGGCAGCTTGTGGACAAACACGTCCGGGGTATCATGGCCGAGCATAGTGGTAAAGGCCTGGTTGGCGGACTCGATCTGGCCGTGCTGGTTGAGCATCAGGATCACATCGGGGCTGCTGTTGAGGATGGTATCGGTGCGCTCCTTGGCGCGGCGCAGTTCCATGGTCTGAGCCGCAACTGCGGCCTGCAGGCTGGCGGTGCGGGACTGCTGCATGCTGTACATATGGGCATTTCGGATGGCGATGCCAACCTGGTCAGCAAAGGCCATCAGGCGGTTTGCCATCTCCCCGGTGAAGACGTTGGGTTCCTTCATATCCATGTTGATGAACCCCAGCGGCTCATCCTGGCTGATGATCGGTACGCCGAGGTAAGACCGCACCCAGTCCAGCGGCGGCTTGACATTCCATGTGGGTTCTCCATTTACATCCGGGTACAGCACGGGTTGGCCGGTTTCAAGCATCTGGCGCAGGTTGGGTGTGGAGTGGATATTGAATCGCAGCGACATCACGTAATCGGTTAGGCCGTGTTTGTCGTATCCATGCGCGTGCGCCGTGTAAGCCTCCTCGCCATCAATGATGAAGATGGTCGTGGCATCACTGGGCAGGACGCGGTGAACGTTCTGCATGATGCGGCCCAGCACTTCATCGAGTTCAAGGCTGGAGTTGATCACCTTCAGTGAGTCAAGCAGCGCTTCGGCAAACTGGCGCTGTTCGTGCTCAGCTCGTTCCGCTTCCTTCTGGATAGTGATATCCTGCGAGGCCCCGATATACCGAACGACCCTGCCATTTTCATCAACCTGGGGCCGGGCATAGGCGCGCAGCCAGCGGATGCCGCCGTCCTTGCGGATGATACGGTATTCACTGTTGGTTTCCTGCCCGTTGATAACGATGTTGTGCAGCCGCTGGCGGTATGTCTCACGATCATCCGGGTGGACGATGACGGTATTCTCGATCTCGCCAGGGTCATAACCGGAGATGGCTTTGAATGACTGTTCCGTGATCCATTCGACTTCCTGGTATATACCGGTCAGTTGATTGAGATGGGGCGGCGGCGTATCAGGGTGGTCCGCCGGTGGGGTTTCGTCGCCCCAGTACACCCGGATGGCAAACGCATAGTCAGTGATCAACTCGGTAATGGCACGCCAGCGTGCTTCATCGGCGTGACGGTTTTTCTGCTGCTTGTTCGTGGTGTGAAGCATGACCAGGAAGTGATCCTTCATGAAGCCGATACACACTGTACCGAGAATCATCAGGCTGATGCGCCACAGCCCGTCAAGCACGTTGATTACGCTGGCATAAAATGGCAGGAAACCCAGCAGCAGCAAGGCCGCCGTACTGATCGCGATATAGCGCATGATTCGTTCATCCTCACCCAGTGACATATACACGGGGCTGAGGAACAGCAGCAGGCGCAAGCCGCTTTCCGGTTCACGGCTGAGGACGATCAACAACCACGTCCCGATCTGCAGCAGCGTCACGCGGAGCAGCGTAGCGACATTCCTGCCGCGTAATGGGATCACGGGCAGGGTACTGGCGGCGATCAGCAGCACGCCCACGATCATCGATGGGATAAGGAGGTTGTGGTGGTAACCCATGATCTGAAGGTAGATCGCGGACAGCACAATCAAACCACGTTCGAGGTCACGCAGGTGTGCTGCCGGGTAGCGGAGATTCGAGGGCTGGCGTTCAGGTTTCATGGTGATGTGAGGACACTTCCTTCAAGGATGCGCCAACCGTTTCGCTGCGCAATATCGCGGAGATGCGGGTCAGGATAGACCGCGGTGGGGTGTTTAACCTGCTGCAGCAGGGCCACATCGGCCCCGGTATCGCCGTAGGCGGCATCAGGAAGCTCACCGTTGAGGTAGGTCAGCAGGTTCATGACTTTCAGCGGGCCGATGCGCATCGGCCCGGCGGAGTGCCCGGCACAGCCTTCACCGTTCATCGCCAGTGGCGAGCCGACGTACTCCGTCACGCCCAGCCGGCGGGCAAAGGCCGCAACAATGAAGGTGAAGTTACCGGAGGCGATGACGACGCGGTCACCATTGGCGCGGTGCGCCTCCAGTTCAGCGATGACATCTGTACGGCGGTTGGGCCATAGGTCATACTCAACGACCCATTCGGCCATCTCATCAAGCTGATCTTCGGTCATACCGGCCCACAGGCGGGCGAGGTGGTTCATCCAGAGGTGTTTGAATCGGGCCTCTGATCGCAGCCCGGCTTTCCAGAGTACATAACCGGGTGAGCGCAGCCAGAACATACGGCGGTACTCGGACTTTTGCCCGTGGGTTTCGAGATAGGCCCCCAGCGTGCGTGCAGTTCTCCCGTTGGTGAGAGTCCCTTCCATATCAAACGCTGTGATCATCATTCTTTCCCCTGCTCACATCCCTATTACCAGTATAACCATAAACAGCCACGTGGCGTAACGTTTTGAGACAATACGAAAATGTTATGGCCCACAGGAGTGACCTGTGAGCCATTTTGGGGGAGAGGGTATAGGCGCAATACCGTTCGGTTAAGAGTCTGTTTGCTAGGCGCTTTCAACGACCTTCTTCAGGCGCGCGATCATGCCCTGCTTGATCTGCGGCTCGAAGTACTTCTCACGGATGCCGGGGAGGTCCATCAGCGGGATCACCGCGGCGTTCAGCAGGCGTACGCGCAGGTCGCGCTGGGGGAAGTCGTTATAGAAGCCCAGTTCCTTGTAGCGGCGGTGGTCGGCGATGAAGACCATACGCAGCCGCCCCCACACGTCATCCCGGAAAATCTTGCGCCCGCCCACAGTAAGGAAATCATGCGGGGCGGTGTAGGCCCGCTGTGCGCAGGTGACGGCCTGCCCGATCAGGTCACACAGCCCGGCAGCGACGGCCTGATCATCGGCGGGTTCGTCGCTCATAAAGCCGACCATGTTGCCCTCGTGCATGGGTGGGTAGGCGGCCAGCATCTGGGCGAGGTTAGCGTGGGCGCTCAGCCTGCCGGAGATCACAAAGCCGATCTGCTTGCCATGCAGCATTGGGGCGTGCCCGCCGAAGAAGGAGCGGTCAAACACGGACTTCCAGCGTGCGGAGAGGTAGCGGTCGGTGATGGCCCCGCAGTACAGCAGGATGTCATGACACTGCATGATCTCCTCGTACAACTCGCGGTGATCATCCTTACCATCATAAACGCAGACGTTCGAGCCGCCGCACTGGCAGCAGCCGGTGCAGTAGCCCTTGATCCGCATGGCGTTGAGGTCCACGGTAGTGACCGGGCCGTCAATGGCCGCTTCGAGGTAGGCCACCATCGCGGCGAGGCTGCTGCCCGGTTCGGCATCGTGAATGATGGCAACCGTTTTTCCCTGTGTCGAGATTGGGGTCGGTGTATCCGGTGCGTTGAACGTGTATTCCAGCGGCGGGACGGGGTAGAACTGCTTCAGGATCGGGCCGCCTGCCACGGCTTTATCGACCGCCATCTCAAAAAAGGTACACAAGCGGGCCTGTTCTTCCTCGTGAAACAGGTCGTGCATATCGGCAGCATACGAACCGAGATAGCGCATGTTGAGGTCATCACAGATGGCGTGGATGTAATTCTGCGCCGTGTGATCATAGAAGTGGATGGAGGTCGAGAAGGCCATGGTGGGTTTGCCCGCGAAGGCGCTCTCACCACCGCGCTCGAAGATCATCTCGATGAAGCGTTTGTACCCGGCATGAACCAGCATGTAGTACAGCGGGAAGGCCCAAATCACCATATCGGCGGCCTCGACGCGGGCCAGCGCCTCGTTGAAGGCGTCGCGGCTGCGTTCGAGGTGGCGGCTGCGTGCCGCGATGTTGAGGTATTCAAACGAGTGCTGCGGGTACTTCCTCTCAAGGTAGTTCATCGACTGCATGGTGATGCTGATATCACCCTTGGGGCTGCCATTCAGTACCAGTATGTTCGTCATGATCCGTGTTTCCCTTCATTTGGTGGTTGGTTCTCGGCACGGTATGTTTTAATTAACGTGTAAAAACTGACATATTTAATAAGGCACAAGACGCTACGCCCTTTCTTCCAGCCGCGCGATGAGTTCATCCAGCCATTCGATGTACAACTGCTGATACCGGATGCCGAACTCAAGGGTAGACAGCCACAGTATCGGGTCAATCGCTGACAGGGATTCCGGCGCATGCTCACTGATCAGATGCGGCATCATGGTTCCCTGGTAGAAATCCAGTTCCTTCTGATGCAGCACCCGCTGAAGTCGCAGTTCACCGAGGATGGCTGGGATATCACGCAGGCCGGAAAAGAAAACGCGCACCAGCAGGTCTTCCTTTACCGGGGCCGTCTCGGTGAGCGGCGCGTTCTGCCACGCCTGGAGATCGGTGAGACCCGCCTCGGTGATGTGGTAAATACGGCGCTCGCGTCCGTCCTCGTCGGCCATTTCGGACGTGACCAGCCCGTCCTTCTCCATCCTGCGCAGGGTGGTGTAAATCTGGCTGTGATGCGCGTGCCAGAAGTTGCCAGTGGAGTTATCGAGAACCTGTTTCAGGTCATAGCCGGTTGACGGCTTGTAATTGATGAATCCGAGCAAGATGTATTTCAGCATGATCCCAGCATATCATGTGTGAAATTATATGTCAATTATGACATATGTCACGTTGTCATGCGGATGCCCGTGCAGGCCGACGCCCGCGATATACGTAATTCACCTACTGTACTATCCAAAAAGCGGTGCTTACAATGAAGTAAGGTTCATCCCGGATGGCCCACCCCTGCGGGAACTCCCATCATCCGATCACAAACGGAGAAAGATTCAATGAATTACGATCAGGTATTTGATAGTGACTATGGCACAGTCTACTACAATGCGGAACATAACTACGTTTACCATGTCATTAAACAGCCCGCCGTTGGCGCGCAGGTACGCGATGTGCTTGAAGCAGGGTTGGAAGCACTCAAAGCAAATGGCGCGTCTAAATGGCTTTCCGATGACCGTAAGAACGGCCCCGTGGTCCCTGAAGATGTTGAGTGGTCCCTGGCGGACTGGGGGCCGCGCACCGCAGCAGAAGGTTGGACTCACTGGGCGCTGGTGGTGCCCGAGGAGGTGGCAGGCCGGGCGAGTATGGCTGCCGTTGTCGAGGCGTATTACAAGCTCGGCGTGCATGTTGCAGTCTTCACCGAACTGGAGGAAGCCGAAACGTGGCTGACCAGCCGCTAAGGCTGTCCGCGACACCGGGTTTAGAGGGGCCGTTCATGGACGGCCCTTTTCAGTTTCGATGTGGCAGGTATACTGAACCTGTATGTTCCAGCCTGTGCCACTTATCATCCAGGGATCCGCCTGCCATGTTCAAATCGAAACGACGCGCCATCAACATCCCCCAGGTTGATCATAGTTTCTTTGCCGGGCACCTCGCCGCTCAGATCGGAAACGACCGCTTCGCTGCGCCGCCGCTGCCCCATGAGGCGCTGGTGCGCGGAGTTGCACTGCATGACTGGGCTTACCTGCCACTGGACCCCTACCCGCTGCTGGAAATGACCCTCGATGAGTGGATGGTTGTTGCCGGGCGTGGTGTTGACCGTCGCTTCACTGACCCCGTGGTAGATGTCATCGTCAAGCTGCACATCCGGCGGCTGGCGCTGCATGATCCCATCCCGCCCCGGCAGGCGCTGGTGGATCGCATCGATGCGCTGGTGGCCGAGCGCCTTGCGGAAACCCCTTATGACCGCGCGCTCTTTGATAAGACCGACCGCCTGACCCGCTTCTGCGATATGATCGCGTTCTTCGTGTGCTTTGAGGATGAAACGACACTGACACTGGACCTGTACGCAAGCTGCGCAGATGATACCCCGGTTGAACTGACCTGCACCTTCAGCGGCGCGGGCGATGTGGTCGTCGAGCCGTGGCCGTTTGCTGTCCCCGTCATCACAGGGCTGCTGCCCGCCTATGAACGTGACGGTTACCCGGATCGGCTGGTGCCGGTAGTGGTGCCGTACCGGGTGTGGGGTGGGTAGGGGCTTCCCGTTGCCCCGCCTCCACGACGTTGTTATACTGCCCGGTATGAAGACTCTCCACCGTCTCATCATCCTGCTGATCGTGCTTCCGCTGGCCGCGTGCCAACCGGGTGATGCGGCTTTGCCGACGCCCGGCGCGGATCAGGCCGACTTCATGACAGCGACGCCCGGCGGCAGCATCTCCATCTCCCTGCTGGACCCCACTTCCGTCCCGGCGCTTCTGGAGGACTCCGGCGCGGCTGTCGCCCCCACCGAACCCGCCGACCCGGTCAACCCACCGGTGGCGCAATGCCCGGCACCGACCGGTGCATCCCTGCCGCAGATTCCGCCCGCCATCTCACAACTGAATACCGTGATCGCGGCTTATCTCGGTGATGGCGGGTTGACCACCGACCTCGAAGCGCGGCTGCGTGAATGGAACATGGTCAACACAAACGGCGGTATGGTCGTGATGGATCGCGATTTCACCGGGGATGGTGTGCCCGAGGTGCTGGTGACCGTGCTGGACCCTACCAATACGGACCTGTATCCGCAGCCCGGCGACCTGTTCCTGCTGGGATGCGCCGCCGGGGATTACGTGATTCGCTACCAGGCAGGTTATGCCGTGGATGCCGGTGCGCCGTATGTCGTGTCGGCTGATGACATGACCGGGGACGGCATCAGCGACCTGGCGTTCCTGGCACAAAGCTGTGGCACCTCGACCTGCACCACGACGGTCAGCATCATCGGCTGGAACCCGGAAACCAACGCCTTCAAGCGCCTGCTGCCCACCGAGATCAGCGCGCCGTTTGCCGATGTAACGGTCGGCGATACGAATGGCGACGGCCTGCGTGAGCTGGTGGTGGTCAGCGGCACCGTGGTCGCTTCCGAGGCCGGGCCGCTGCGGCGGCGCACGGAAGTCTACAGCTATGATGCCGGGCAGGACGTGTTTATACTGGCGGACCAGCAGTTAGGGGAGGCGATTTACCGCATCCATGTGCTGCATGATGCCGACGCTGCGTTTGCAGTGCGTGACTTTCCGGCAGCTACTGCACTGTATGAGCAGGCCGCCACCGATACAAGGCTCAGTTCATGGGGATATCCCAATGAAAATGCCGAGCTTGCGGCGTACGCTCGTTTCCGGCAGATGATGGCTGAGGGTCTGAGCGATAATAACGTGGCGGGGCAGACCACCTTTGAGGGCCTGATCGCGGAGTATGGCCTGCCTGCTACCGCCATCCCTGCTGGCGGTGCGCCTGCTGCTACGCTGCCCACCTCGATTGCCCTCGATGAGACGCGCCCCGGCGTCGGCTTTGTTCACCTTGCGGCGGCCTTCTGGGAAGGCTGGTTGGAAACCCGCAACGAGGTCACGGCCTGCAATGCTGCCGTCGATTATGCCCGCAGCCGCCCCACCAGTTACGAGGTGCTCAACAGCTTCGGCTTTGCCAACCGGGGTTATACGCCACAGGATCTGTGCCCGTTCGGTTCCTGATCATCCCCGGTGAAAGCCGGGACCCCCTTTATTCCCCCTCCTTAGTGACTGACAGGATAGATCGTGACTCACTCAGAATTACGCGCCTTCTTTGACGCGAAAACCGATGATATGCTTCAACTGACCCGCGAGTGGTGCGAGATCGAATCACCGACGCCGGACAAGGCCGCCGTGGATCGCATGGGTGCGCGGCTTCAGGTTGACCTCAAGGCGCTGGGCGCTGCGATCACCACCTACCCGCGTGAGCAAGCCGGGGACCATATCGAGGCGACGTGGAACGCCGATGCGCCGGGCCGTCCGCTGCTGTTTGTCTGCCACATGGATACCGTGCATCCCATCGGCGAGCTTGAGCGCAACCCCATCCGGATCGAGGACGGCCTGATGTACGGGCCGGGCGGCTACGATATGAAAGCCTGCATTGTCACGGCCTATACCGCCATCAAGGGCCTGATCGAGCGCGATGAGATGCCGAATCGCCCGGTCAGGATGCTGATCACCAGCGACGAGGAGACCGGCAGCCGCCACTCTGCCGACCTGATCAAGGAGGTGGCTGAGGGCTGCGCCTTTGCCATGATCATGGAGCCTGCCACCGACGACGGTTCGGTTAAGACGTGGCGCAAGGCCGCCGGGGCCTACGAGTTCTTCATTACCGGGAAGCCTGCCCACGCGGGTGTGGAGCCGGAGAAGGGCGTCAATGCCATTGAGGAGATGGCGAACCTCACCGTTAAATTACAGGCCATGAACGATCTGCGCGTCGGCACGACGGTTTCGGTGGGAGTGATCAAGGGCGGTACCGTCAGCAACGTGATCCCGGAACACTGCTGCGCCCGTGTCGATGTGCGGGCCATGACCACCGACGAGATGTCCCGCATCTCCGGCCAGATCGAAAGCCTCAGGCCGAGCCTGATCGGCACCACGGTTGAGATCACAGGCGGCTTCCAGCGCCCACCAATGGAACGCAACGACCTCATGCTGGAAACCTACGGCACGGCCTCCCGTATCGCTGCAAACCACGGTATCGAACTGCGCGAGACGGGCACGGGCGGCGGCTCCGATGGCAACTTTACCGCCGCCATCGGCGTGCCCACCCTCGACGGGCTTGGCCCGGCGGGCGCGGGTGCCCACACCTCATGGGAGCACATTCAGATCGGCACGCTGGGGCGTACTGCCGCCATGCTGGCCGCGTTCCTGGCCGAGTGGCCGGAGTAGTTGCGGGGGCTCTACCCCCGCGCCCCCGGCAGGGATTATCATCCCTGCACCTGTGCAATGGGTGATCCACCTCGCAGGTTCTGGCAAGCCCTGAGAGGCAGCTATCCCATTACGGGATCAAATTGCATATGTATCATGACATCAGCCGGGCTTTGCCCGGCTGACTGTCGCGGTGCAGGGGCTCGCAGCCCCTGCCTGGGTATGGGGCTGCGCCCCATAAAAACGTTACTCCCGAATCTCCACCACAACCCCGGCCTCGGCCCAGTCATAGAGCCACGCGCCGTCGTCCAGGTCGAGGATGATGCAGCCGTAGGAGGCCGGGCTGCCGAGGACATCGGCCCACAGGATGCGCCCTGATGACAGGGTCGGCAGGCCGTGGAAGCCGTTCATGAAGCCGGGCCACGCCTCGTAGATGCCGATGAAATCCGGCATGTAGAGGTCCCACACGCTGGCGTAGGCGTAGTCATCAAAGGTCTGCACCTGGAACACGCCGGGCTGTGTCGGCGAGCGGTCAATGCCGGTGCTGATGATGAAGGCCTGGATTTCCATGCCGTTCTCATAGACGTACAGCCGCTGGTCGTCCATATCGACGATCAACCGCTTTGCTGGGATCACCGGCAGCGGCAGCAGCGCATCCAGCGACGGGATCGTGATCTCCTGCCCCACGTCGAGGCCCTCGGCATCAAGGCCGGGGTTGGCCTCAAGGATGCGCCAGTACGGCATGCCGACCTGCCATGAGATGCCGGTGAGCGAGTCACCGTACTGCACGGTGTAGGTGGTGGGCGTATGGCTAACGATCAGCGTTGCATCGGACCCTGATTCGAGTGCAGTGGTCAGGATCGGCGCGTTGACCTCACCGTCAAGGTACTGGCTTTCACCCAGCGAGGCGTTCAGGTCACCGAGATAGGCGGAGACGCGCCCGGCATCGACTTCAACCGCGGGGCCATCACCGGCGTTGACCACACTCAGCCAGCCCGCGACCTGGTCGGGCTGCACGGTCTGGTCGGTCCATTGGTTCGTGACCGGGTCATAGATGCGCAGGTCCAGCGGCGCATCCAGCAGCGCCTCGGCCTCAGTGACGGCGTTGCCGGGGTCGGTCATACGCGGCGCGATAGGGTCGAGGGTCAGCGGCAGGTAGCCGCCGGTCAGCGTGCCTTCCGGGTCGGCTAACAGGGTGTTTAAAGTCGCATCAATGTTGAGGCTGTAGCCGGGTTCGCCCGCCACGCCGATCAC
>CAYMGV010000092.1:0-11268 GCA_964390105.1 uncultured Anaerolineae bacterium
GCAGCATCTCCGCCGCGCGGTTAGCAGGGGTCGCCACGATCACGGCATCCGCCGCCAGCGATTCGCCGCCAGCGATATGTACGATGTAACCGCCGTCCGCCCCTGTCTCAATGCCGGTCACAGGTGCGTTGTGCTGAATGTCAGCCTCAAGCTGTTCAACCAGTGCATCGACCAACACCTGGGCGCCGTCTTCAAATGTGATGAATGACGGGCGTTTCGGGCCGGGGGTTGCTTTGGCCGCGGCACGTTTGGCGCGCATCGTGGCGATCTGGCCCCTGAACAGGCCGCCATGCTCGCGTTCCAACTGGCGCATCACCGGCGAGCTGGTCATGATGCTCTGCGTGTCGGGGTCGGTGTTGTAGATGCCACCGAGGATCGGCCCGATGAAGCGGTCTACCGCCTCACGGCCCAGCCGCCGTTCTCCGAATTCAGCCAGCGACTCATCGCCGTCATCGGTGCGTGGCTTGATAAAGGGTTCCATCAGCAGGCGCAGCTTGCCGCGCAGCGACATCAGAGGTGAGGTCATAAAGCCGACCGGGTCCATCTTCACCTTGATCGGCACGCCGTCAGTGAGGATGTAAATGCCCTTCGCGCCTTCCGTCGTCCCGACGATCTGATCGGCAAGGCCCAACTCATGCGCGAGGTCCCATGCGGCTGACTTGCGCGTGACAAATGATTCCGGCCCGGCGTCGATCAGGAAGTCACCGGCCTCATGCCGGACCACCGCCGTCACGACCTTGCCGCCGGGGCGGTCGCTGGCTTCGAGAACCGTCACCTGCACGGCTGACCCGGCCTGCTGCTGAATCTGCCACGCGGCGCTCAAACCGCTGATGCCTGCGCCAACCACGATCACATGCTGCTGCATGGTTGTGGTTACCGTTGTTGGTTCTTTCATGAGGAATACTCCGCTGACTCAGAAGGGTGTTGCAGTATCGCGGGGCAGCATACCATAAAAATGTAGTATTAGTAAAATTTACATAGATTTACTGAGGAGTAAAGTGAGGATTGTCATAGATTGATGCTGATGGTAAGGGCATAGATTTGTGACGTTGTTCCGGGGGGAGGGTGTTTGTGGTGTTCCCCGTTTGATAGTCCCTCCCCGGAAAGATAAAATCGGCGTATCACCTCGTTACCAGAGACTCGATTACCTATCCCCCCAACCTGGAGGTTTTTACGTGGCAGAAGTCATTCGTATTGAGGACATCGCCGGGCACGTTGATGAAGAAGTGAGGCTGCGCGGCTGGGTCTATAACAAGACCGGCAAGGGCAAATTGCAGTTCATCCAGGTGCGGGACGGCAGCGGCATCGCGCAGTGTGTGATCTTCAAGGGTGATGTCAGTGAGGAGGTCTTTGAGGCTGCCAAAACGCTGACACAGGAATCCGCGCTCATCATCACCGGGCGGGTGCGGGCTGATGAGCGTGCCCAGCAGGGCATCCCGCGCGGTTTCGAGGTGGGTGTCAGCGGCCTTGAGATCGTCCATATCGCGGGGGAATACCCCATCACGCCCAAGGAACACGGCACCGAGTTCCTGCTCGATCACCGTCACCTGTGGCTGCGGTCCTCGCAGCAGTGGGCGCAGCTCCGCATCCGCGCCACCGTGATCAAGGCCATCCGCCGTTACTTCGATGACAACGGCTATCTCAACATGGATACGCCCATCATCACGCCGACGGCGGGCGAGAACACCACCAACCTGTTTGAGGTCGATTACTTCGATGAACCGGCCTACCTCGCACAGACCGGCCAGCTTTATAACGAGGCCAACATCATGGCCTTTGGCAAGGTGTACTGCTTCGGGCCGACCTTCCGCGCGGAAAAGAGCAAGACGCGCCGCCACCTCACCGAGTTCTGGATGGTGGAGCCGGAGATCGCCTTCTGTGACCTCGAAGACCTGGTGACCATCGAGGAAGACCTGATCATGGCGATCATCGACCTGGTGCTGAAGGAGCGCCGGGCCGAACTCGAATTCCTGGGTCGTGACATCGAAGCGCTGGAACGCATCAAAGCGCCGTTTGCCCGCATCAGTTATGATGAGGCCGTCGAGCGGCTGCACAAACTCCACGCGGAGACCGACGACCCCGAACTCAAGGAGCAGCTCCAGATCGAATGGGGCGAGGATTTCGGCGCACCGCATGAGACCGAACTCACCCGGCAGTTCGATACGCCGGTCTTCGTCTACCACTACCCGACCGCCGTCAAAGCCTTCTACATGACCCCGGTCGAGGGCCGCCCGGAGGTGTGCCGCAGCGTCGATCTGCTGGCCCCGGAGGGCTACGGCGAGATCATCGGTGGGTCAGAGCGCATCTGGGATGCGGCCCTGCTGGAACAGCGCATCATCGATTTCGGCGTGGACCCCGGCGATTACCAGTGGTACCTCGACCTGCGCCGTTTCGGATCGGTGCCGCACGCGGGCTTCGGCCTCGGCGTGGAGCGCACTGTCACGTGGATCTGCGGGACACATCACATCCGCGAGACGATCCCCTTCCCGCGCACGCTGACGAGGAAGATGCCGTAGGAACAACAACATCGATGTGGGTTTGGACCAGACATCGATAATGGTTTGACCATTGATAGCCGAAAAGGAAAGAGACCAGGTCTCTTTCCTTTTCGGAATAGCGAGGTGCAGGAGGCGCGGCCTCCTGCCGGGGTATGGGGCAGCGCCCCATAAAAAGCCTATGGACCTGCCACCACACAACACCATCTTCCACGGCGATTCCCTCGCCATCATGCCGACACTTCCGGAGGAGTCATTCGACCTGATCTTCGCGGACCCACCCTACAACCTGCAGCTGCGCAACGACTTATGGCGACCCAACCTGACGCACGTTGATGCGGTGAACGACGAGTGGGATCAGTTCGAGGGCTTTGGGGCCTATGATGCCTTCACGCAGTCATGGCTGATCGAGGCGCGGCGGCTGCTGGCCCCACGCGGCTCGATCTGGGTATCGGGCACCTACCACAACATCTTCCGGGTGGGGGCTATCATGCAGGACCTCGGCTACTGGGTGCTGAACACCGTCACATGGTTCAAGCGCAACGCCATGCCCAACTTCCGGGGCACACGCCTGAAAAACGACGTGGAGTACGTGATCTGGGCCAGCCGCGCGGAGGGGGCCGGGTACACCTTTCACCATCATATGATGAAGCGCTACAACGCGGGCAAGCAGTTGGGGTCGGTGTGGGATATCCCGGCCTGCGGCGGCGCGGAACGGCTCAAAGGGCCAGACGGGGCCAAGCTGCACTCGACGCAGAAGCCGGAAGCCCTGCTGGAACGTATCATCGTGGCGGCCAGCACCCCCGGTGACCGCGTCCTTGACCCCTTCAGCGGCACCGGGACCACGGCAGCGGTCGCCAAACGGCTGCATCGATCCTACATCGGCATTGAGCGCGACGCGGTGTATGTCGAGGCATCACGGGCGCGGCTGGATGCGGTCGAGCCGCTGCCAGGCTCCGACCCGCTGATCCGCGAGGCGCTCAAAGAACCGCCCCGGCGCGTGCCGTTCCGCGAGCTGATCGAGTTGGGGTTGATCCAAGTCGGCGATACCCTGCTGCTCGATGACCCGGGGATCGCGGGCACGGTGACGGAGGCCGCGAAGGTTCGTGTTGACAACCTTGAGAAGTCCATTCACCGGATGGGCGCAGCGCTCAAAGGTACGCCATCGTGTAACGGCTGGAAGCACTGGCATCACGTCGATGCGGTGGGGAATCGAACGCTGCTGGATGACCTGCGGAAGCAGGCTCGGAGGATGCTGGACTGAGGGCTTTTTCACCAGCGTGAGACCCGCTTGACCCCCGCCCGCCTTTTCTTCTACCATGTGGGGTAGATGTCCCTGTCAACCCAACTCGGAGGAGCTTCACCATGAAGACCGCCCGCCTTAACCGTTTGCTTGGCGCTGATGGTCGCTGCCTTGATGTGGCCGTAGACCACGGCGTGTTCAACGTGGCCCATTTCCTCGATGGCCTCGGCGATATGCCCGCCGTGGTTCGGTCACTGGTGGAGGCCGCGCCGGATGCCATCCAGATGAACCCCGGCCAGGCCGATCTGCTCAGTGCCTACCCGCGTGCCACCCGCCCGGCGCTGGTACTCCGTCTCGATATTGCCAACGTGTACTATGCGGAGCGTGTCCCCCCGCTGTGGGATCGCCTACAAAACCCCGATGAACCTGTGATCGCGGCGCTGCGTGCCGATGCCGCCGCCGTGGTCGCCAACCTGATCCACATCCCCGGTGAGAGCGACCTGCACCGCCAGTGTGTCGAGAACATCGGGCGGCTGCGCACCGCCTGTGATCACTACGGGATGCCGCTGATGGTCGAGACGCTGGTGATGAAGCCGGGGCCAGAAGGCGGCTATGGCGTGGATGGCGATGCCGACCGGCTGACGGCGCTGGTACGGCAGGCTCGCGACCTCGGCGCGGACCTGGTCAAGGCCGACCCCACCGATCACGCCGAGGATTACGCCCGCGTGATCGAGGCGGCACGCTGCCCGGTGCTGGTTCGTGGTGGTGGCCGGGTTGACCTCAAGACCGTGTTCGAGCGCAGCTACGCCTTCCTGCAGCAGGGGGCCGCCGGGCTGGTGTATGGTCGTAATGTGTACCAGCACCCCGACCCGGCCCGCGTGGTGGCCGGGCTGATGGCGATGATCCACGAGGACGCCACCCCGGAACAGGCCTTCGCGATTGGGGGTTCATGCTAACCGCTAAAATGCTTCGGCATCGTAATAATCACTCGCTGTACTCCATCTGACAGGTAAAGACATCAGATGGAGAGACAAACACCATGACGAATCTTCCAGTGGAGACGCACGTGGGGCCGGTGGGCCTGCCCGCTGTGGGTGATCCTGCGGGGCTGCTCATGCGGCTGGATGTGGCAGCCTGATCAGGCGGTGGTTTTTAGATCATGGCTTAACTTAACGGTGTAATAGCACGAGTAACCGGAAAGCCAAAGGCAGCAGATGTACACGACAGGGCTGATCACCGACCTCGTGCGGCACCTTTACTGGGCGCACCGTCACATGTGGGATGGACTGCGGCAGCTTCCCCCTGCGCAGTTCGTCAGACCATGTTGCAACAGTCAGCGGTCCATCCAGGAGGTGGCCGCGCAGATGCTTGATGTGGAGGGCCGCTGGTTTCACTTCCTCTCAAGCGGGGAAGTGAAATCGTTTATTGCCGATATCAAACCCACGCGTGAGGCGCTGCTGGTGCGCTGGCTCCAGGTCGAGGAAAGCGCCAAAATCTACAGCTTCAGCCTCAATGAGCCGGAACTGCGCCGTGAGGTTCAGCCGTGGTTCTTCCCGCATAAGAGCTGCATCACGGTGTCACAGGCGCTGATGCAGGTGTTTCAGCACGCCACCGCCCAACGGACACGGGCTATCTTCATGATGCAGCACTACGGCATCTATGTTGAGGATCAGGATTACCTGTACTACCTGTGGAAGAAGCAGCACCGGCCCGATGATGACGATATGAAGGACTCGTAGCGCCCGCTACCACTCTCCCCGGATCATGCCATACACGCGAGAATCGCGCAGGGTGCCATCGGCTGCGCGCATGTTGCGGCGCATCGTGCCTTCCAGCCGGAAGCCCAGCCGCTCCGCGACGCCAGCGCTGCGCAGGTTACGGGCATCACAGCGGATTTCCACGCGTTCCGCGCCCAGGCGTTCAAACAGCATAGCAGCCAGGCCGCCCGCCGCTTCGGTCATATATCCGCTGTTCGTGGCGCTGGTGCGCAGCCAGTAGCCGATCTCGAAGCAGGGCACGTCCCACACAACAGCGTGCAGCCCAACCGATCCCAGCATCATATCATCACCCTTGCGGCGCAGCAGGTAGCTGATGCCGGTGTGCCGGACCTGCTCACGCGCCACCTGCGAGATGAACATCCGGGCATCGCCTTCGCTGTACGTGCGGGTCGCCCACGGCAGCCATTGTGACAGCTCCGGCAGGGATTCGATGACGGCAGCAGCCAGCACCGGCGCATCAGCCAGCACCGGGACGCGTAACAGCAGCCGGTCGGTCTCGATGGTTTCGGGGAAATCTTGAACTGGCGGCATGTCCGTAGGGTCTCCGTTGATCGGGCGTTGTGTCCGCATATGGCGGGCGGATGACGACAGTGGGGACGGAGTATACCGCCCGTCCATCAAGGAGGCGAAAGACGCGCCATACTTGAAGCAGATACGGAATGGTACCTGGGGCAAGGGTAGCGTTGACGTATTGGTAGCTTCTTCTCCTCCAAATGGCGGCGGGGCGGTCCGAGTAGGCGCGGATCGCCCCGCTGTCGTTTTTAAAGAGGTCTCTATGCCGCGTTATACTTCCTGCCGACAACCGATCACAATGTGAGGATTCAATACATCATGCCTGCTGACCACGATAACGTATTCGAGACCCTCGTTGAATCGACCGTGGCATTCTACCGCCGCTTCGCTGTCACGCCGATGACGGACGAGATGATCAGGGTGTTTCGCGAGGAAGTGGGCGAGCTGATCGAGGCGGCACAGGAGGGCACCGACCGTAACCACATTGCCGAGGAGGCCGCCGACGTGATCGTGACGGTGCTGGGCCTGTGCCTTGCCTGCGGAGTTGACCCCATCACAATCAACGAGGGGCTGACCTATGTTGCCGCTAAAAACGACGCCAAGACCCACGCAACGCATCATTACAAGGATGGCAAAATCCGGCGGCGCGAATAAGCCGCTGCTGAAACTTTTAACAGGGCGCTCCGTATAGGATCAACAGAAGTGTCATTGTTACTCATTTACAGGAGCGAAGAACCTATATGAACGCGCGATTTCGGCTGGCTAACGGCATCCTTGTGGCAGCAGCGATGCTTGCTGTGATGCTGGTTTTTGCTGCGCCTGTGGCTGCTGGTGAAGTGGTTGAGGGGCAGAATATTGTGATCCGGGATACGGACGATGACGTCTACGCCGTTGGCGAGACCGTCACCATCGAGGGCACCGTAGACGGCGACGTGATCGCCTTTGCGGCGCTGGTCACCGTTAACGGCACGATCACCGGTGACCTGATCGCAGGGGGGCAGGCGGTTGAGATTAACGGCACCGTCGAGGACGATGTCCGGCTCGCGGGTGCTATCCTTGCGGTGGGGCCCGGCGCGTCGATCGGTGATGATCTGATGGTCGGCGGGTTCGCGCTTGAGATGGGACCCGGCTCATCGGTGGGCGGCGACCTGTACATCGGGGCCGGGCAGGCCGTGGTGGAAGACGTTGCGGGCAGTATCTTCGGCGGCATGAGCGGCCTGCGCATCAACGGCGTGGTGGCAGGGAATGCCATGCTGGAGGTGGCCGGTGACGGCCCGCCTATCACCCAGTTCTTTGACCCGGCGACCATGGGCAACCCGGAAGCCACCTATGAGATTCCGTCGGTCAGTATGGTGCAGCCGGGCCTGAGCTTCGGTAACACCGGTGAAATCCTGGGCAGCCTGGACCTGACGGTTACCGAGAATGCAACCCCCGATATCGATGAGACCCGCGTCGAGGGTGGTTCTGACATCAACCCGGAAGCAGGCGCTTCCCTTGGTGGTGGCCGCCGTCGCATTGGCGGCTTCATCGGTTTCTATGCCCTGAGCCTGCTGCTGGGTGGCCTGCTGCTGCTGGCGGCACCCAAGGTGCTTGAGAAGAACGAGAAGACCCTGCGTGATGAGCCGCTGCGCGTCTTCCTGCTGGGCCTGCTGGGTTACGCCGCCTTCTTCGCCTTCGTGCTGGTGATCGGCCTGCTGCTGCTGGCTGGCATCGCCATGATTGGCATCGGGGCTGGTGGTGCATACTTCAATGTCGTGATCATCTTCGTGACTTCAGTGTTCAACGCCTTTACGCTGGCTTCACGCTGGTTCGGCCCGATCCTCATCGCCGCACTGGTTGGCGGTATGATCTGGACGATGATCAACCGCGACGAGAAGCGCCCCTTCATGGCGCTGGTGATCGGCCTGCTGGTCGTGGGCGTGTTCCTTGCTATCCCGTTCATCGGTCGTCCGCTGATCGGCTCGGTGCTGCGCGTGATCGGCGTCGGTGCGCTGCTTGCTACCTACTGGCCGCGCAAGAATGAGCCGCTGACCGGCCCGGAGGCCGACACCGGCGAGACGCTGGCTATCCCGCAGGGCGATACCGCCCCGACCAAGCCGTCCGGCCCGGAAGCGGATCAGGCACCCGTCGAATAAACCGGCCTTGAGCTGGGTAACAGGGCACGAGGTGAACCCCACTCGTGCCCTGTTTGATTCATAGAGCCATCAGCCGTCAGCCATCAGCCGTCAGCCGTCAGCCGTCAGCCATCAGCTTCAAGCCTGATTACAGCCCACAGGCCGATCCCGTACTCCGGGCGCATTTCGTAGATAAACAGGAGTTTCGGTTTTCAGAACAAGCTGATAACTGAATGCTGAAAGCTGAGAGCTTGCCACTGGCTTTCCTTCCCCCTGCCTGCTATCGTTATGGGTTGTGACCACCCACCATCAAGGATGAGAACCAACTATGGAGAAATGGACAGCGGCGGATATGCCCGATCAGGGCGGGCGTATCGCAATTGTGACCGGGGCCAACAGCGGCATCGGCTATGAGGCCGCGCGTGAACTGGCCCGCAAGGGCGCGCATGTGGTGCTGGCCTGCCGGGGCGTTGAGAAGGCCGAGGCGGCAGAGCAAGCGCTGCTGGCCGAGAACCCCGGTGCCGCACTGGAGATCATGAAGCTGGACCTTGCTGATCTCGCCTCGGTGCGGGCCTTTGCCGATGCCTTTCTTGCCGCCCATGACCGGCTCGACCTGCTGATCAACAACGCCGGGGTGATAGCAACCCCGCCGCGCGTGACCGCTGACGGCTTCGAGATGCAGTTTGGCACCAACCACCTCGGCCATTATGTGCTGACCGGCCTGCTGCTCGACCGGCTGATCAGCACCGGGGGTGCGCGTGTTGTGACGGTCTCCAGTTCCGCGCACCGGGCAGGCAGTATCCATTTTGATGACATCAACCTGACCGGTGGCTACAGCCCGTTCAAGGCGTATGGGCAGAGCAAACTGGCGAATATCCTGTTTGCAAAGGAGCTGGACCGCAAACTGAAGGAGGCCGGGCATTCGGTGGTCAGCGTCAGTGTGCATCCCGGCTGGGCTGCCACGGAGTTGCAGGGTAACATGGCACGCAATCACAATTCATGGATACAGGGCGCGGCCATGAAGATCGCCAATACCCTGGTTGCGCAGAGCCAGGAGATGGGTGCCCTGCCCACGCTCTATGCCGCCACCGCCCCCGGCGTAACCGGTGGCGCGTTCTATGGGCCGCATCGCCAGTCACGCGGTTACCCCGTCGAGGAGCAGCCGACCGCCGCCGCCCGCAGCGCCGATGATGCCGCCCGCCTGTGGGCGCTTTCCGAGGAGATGACCGGGGTGACGTATTCCTTTTAGGCATACGGGCGATAAGCTGTTAGCCATTCGCGATCAGCCTGTTGATCCCGCCATGATGAGTTTGGGTACTCAGCAAAGAACAACCGCCGGGTGATATTAGAGCCGCCCGGCGGTTGTTTCATTTTGGATCATCAGTCTAACAGCAATAGGGTTCGGTTTAGCAAAAAGATTCCTTCAGGACTTACGCAGTAGGGGTTTGATGCATCAAACCCCTACTGTAAATATCCCGCCGCATCGAGCACGGCGTAGGCGTGCGGCGTGGCGATGCGATGCAGGGATTCCACTGCAATCGCGCGCACCTGGTCATCGGAGTCGTTCAGTGCGTGGTTTAGTGCATCGACCGCGCCGGGGTGGGCATCGAAGCGGGCCAGCATCCGTGCCGCCATACGCCGCACCCCGTAAGTATGATGCTGACCTAACCGGGAAACCAGCCCCTCCAGCGCTGCCTCATCTTGAATCTGGCCCAGCGCCTTGGCGGCGAGGCTGGGCAGCATGAAGTAGGTCTCCGGGTTGCGCGATTCCATCACTTCCAGCAGCAGCGGCACCGCGCGTGCATCGCCGATCTCACCGAAGGCGCGCACCACATGGAAGCGGGCGCTGCCCTCGATGCGCTCAAACGCCTTGATCAGTTCCGGCACAATGCCCTCACCGGCATCCAGCAGCGTGCTGTATGCCGCATTCACGATCAACTTGTCATAACTGTTCAGGTCTACAATGACATCGAACAGGTCGATTTCATTAGTCATCGGTCTCTCCTTCCAGTTGCTGTGAGGCACCCCGCAAAAGCCTCGCCGAGTATAGCGCACACGTATTAATAATGCGTTAGAGGGACGGGGACAACCGTTTCAGAACTGCCCCCATACCCGGCCCTCCCTGCGTCGCGGGGGGGGATAGGGGGTGAGGTTCCCCGGCAGGAGTGGTACAATACCCTCCACGACATCATCAACCTGTATCCTGTGAAAATGAGAGCCAATGACTGCTGCCCCCGTCCGCAACAAACGCACCATCAAGAAGGGCCTGCCTTATCCACCCCAGCAGCCCATCCGCTTCACGATCTTTGTCGCTGCGATTAACTTCCTTGTGTGGGTGCTGACCCGTCTGCGCATCGAGGGGCAGGATAACCTGCCGGGAGACGGCGCGTTTGTGTTTGTCAGCAACCATCTGCACTACCTTGATACACCGGTGCTGGGGCCGCGCCTGCCAGCCAATACACACGCCCTTGCCGCGGAGAATTACGAGCGGCATATTTTCGGGGTGCTGCTGCGGGCGGCAGGCTGCATCTTTATCAACCGGGGTGAGGTGGACCGCAGCGCGCTCAGGATGGCGCTCAATGTGCTGAAGGACGGCAAGAAGGTGATGGTGGCGGTCGAGGGAACACGCAGTAAATCGGGTGGGTTGGCCGAAGGCAAGCCCGGCGCATCATACATCGCGGGCAAGGCGCAGGTGCCGATCATCCCTGTGGCGCTGTGGGGCACGGAGCAGATCATCCCCTCAGTGAAGAAGCTGCGCCGCGCCGATGTCACTATCCGCTTTGGGCAGCCGATTGATCCGCCGGATGGCCGTGCCCGTACCGAGCGGCTCGAAGCACATACCGAGCAGGTGATGCTGGCGCTGGCCGCGCTGCTGCCGGAACAATACCGGGGCACGTGGGCGGATGATCCGAGGTTAGACGAGGCAATCCGAGGGCAGAGATAGGCATCGGCCAGCGGGGGCGGTTGGTGGGGGCTTGGGTTGGCATCGATACTATCCCGTAATGAATCAGATGAGACCTCATCAATAATACGGTGAAAGGTGATGGTTCATAAACTGGCAACAGGCCGGGGGTGCATTCGAGTTTGGGGGCAGCCTTTTCACCCCCTGTGCCAGCAGCTTCGCT
>CAYMGV010000093.1:0-11198 GCA_964390105.1 uncultured Anaerolineae bacterium
GTTGCAATCCATCGGTCCGTATCAAGGACACTGAAAGGATACATTGCCATATACCAGCTTGCTAGTCGGTTGCGAGTTGCAATCCATCGGTCCGTATCAAGGACACTGAAAGAACTGCCCGCAGTGCGGGACCACCATCTCAAAGGAAGTTGCAATCCATCGGTCCGTATCAAGGACACTGAAAGATGCTGTAGCCTGCGGCTACAACGGCCATCAGGTCGTTGCAATCCATCGGTCCGTATCAAGGACACTGAAAGCGGGATGTAATGCGTGCCCGGAATTTCGATAGCCAGTTGCAATCCATCGGTCCGTATCAAGGACACTGAAAGTGGTTTGATCCAGAGGAGCAGGTCTCGACCCTTAAGGTTGCAATCCATCGGTCCGTATCAAGGACACTGAAAGGGGGCACTGATCGCAGCCGAGTGGGATTGGATATCAGTTGCAATCCATCGGTCCGTATCAAGGACACTGAAAGTAGATGGCCCAGCAGCACCGGCAGGTAGTACCGAGCGCCATAATACATCAGGCCGCCCGACGCCGAGTCGAGGCGCTGGCCCGTATAGCCGAAGTCCGTTAACCCTGGTTGTACCCCTGATCGAATTTCGCCGAAGGGGGCGTAGAGGACGCTGCCTGAAGGAACTGCCTTTCACCCCTTTCCGGCGGCTTGAGCTTACATCGTAACCGAAAACCCACCCGCGAGGGGGTGGGCATCGCCTGCCTCGACGGCTTTTTGAGGCTCTTTTCCCCACCGCCAACGGCACTCCGGCATTATCCATCACTTGCTACGGCACTACCGACATTTGGCTGCGGTTATTCCATCAGCCCGCCAATCGCCTCGAATGACTCCTTCAGCGCCGGGTAGAGCGCGCGATACTGACCATACCATGCGGCATATTGATCATGTACCTCGGGGTTGGGCGTGGTGGTATCCGTCACCCGGATCATGGCATCGGTGGCCTGTTCTGTGTCGGCATATATCCCAACACCGACCCCGGCCAGCAGCGCCGCCCCAAAGGCCGCGCCCTCGGTGGTGTTGACCGTCTTGATCTCAACGCCCAGCACGTCCGCCATGATCTGACGCCAGATCGGTGAGCGGGCACCACCGCCGGAAATCCGTACTTCGCTGATCTCACCAAGCCCTGCATTCTGGATCAGGATAAATGAATCGCGGATGCCAAAGGCCACCCCTTCGAGGACCGCGCGGGTCATATGTGCGCGGCTGTGCCGGATGGTCAGCCCCACAAATGCACCACGGGCCAATGGATCGGGGTGCGGGGTGCGTTCGCCGGTCAGGTAGGGCAGGAAGAACAGCCCCTCTGCACCGGGCGGAATAGCTGCCGCTTCTTCGATCAACTCGTCAAAAGCAACATCTGCTGCCAGCGTGTCACGGTACCATTGCAGCGATCCCGCCGCACTGAGCATCACACCCATGAAGTGCCAGCGATCCGGCACCGCATGACAGAATGCATGCAGCCGACCTTCGGGTTCGATCAACGGTTGTTCCGTGGCGGCAAACACCACGCCGCTGGTCCCTAACGTCAACGCAATGACGCCGGGCCGTACCGCCCCCACACCGGTTGCCTGCGCAGCCTGATCACCACCACCGCCCACAACCGGCGTACCGGGCTTTAACCCGGTGGCCTTTGCCGCTGCCTCGCTGATGTGCCCTGTGATCTCCGGGCCTTCATAGGTAGGCGGCAGCCAATCGAGCGGGATATCCAACGCGGCACAGACTTCTTCTGACCACGTCCGCGTTTTCAGGTCAAACAGGATCGTACCTGCGCCACCTGCGCGGTCAACCGCATATTCGCCCGTCAGACAGAAGCGTACATAGTCCTTGGGCAGCAGAACATGACGCACCCGCTGGTAGATGTCGGGTTCGTTTTCCGCTACCCATAGGATTTTGGGCGCCGTGAACCCGGTCAAGGCATCATTGCCTGTGATCTGGATCAGCTTTTCCTTACCGATCCGTTGGCGGATTTCATCACATTGGGCAGCGGTGCGACCATCGTTCCACAAAATCGCGGGGCGTAGGACATCGCCCGCTTCATCCAGCAGTACCAGCCCGTGCATCTGACCGGTCAAACCGATGGCACTCACCTGCTCGCCACGGATAACGGCCTCTTTGATGACCGCCTGAATACTGGCCGTGATGCCTTCCCACCAATCGATGGGATTCTGCTCCGACCACAACGGCTTGGGCGTGGAGAGCGTCAGCGGGGTGGTCGCCGACGCGACCACATCACCACCAGTATTGATCAGCAGCGCCTTTGCCCCGGTTGTCGAGATATCAAGGCCTAATAGATAGGATTGTTCCGTCATGGAAGACCTCTTTCTATGCAGGATCAGCGCACACCCAGCAGGACATCAACCGTCAGTTGATCGAGCTTCTCATAGCCATAGCCCCGCGCGCCGAGTGCGGCACGGTCGAAGCTGGTCTCTTTGATCTGCTGTGCGCGGTCCTTGCTGTATGCACCAAGCAGTTTCCCTGCGCCATCGGGGTCCGCCGCCAGGTCTGCAACAAGTGCCTGGATTTCGGCGTCAGCGTTCCATTGGGCGGCCTTGTCCTTGAGGATCAGATAGGTGCGCATGCAGCCACGGGCAAAGTCCTGGACGCCCTCAATGTCTTCGGTGCGGTAGGCTTTTGCATCGAAATGACGGTTGCCGTCATAGCCGCTGTCTTCCAGCAGCTTGACAAGGAAGAACGCGCTCTTGAGGTTGATCGCACCAAAGCGGAAGTCCTGATCATAGCGGCCAAAGGCCTGATCGTTGAGGTCAATGTGGAACAGCTTACCCGCATCGATGGCCTGTGCCACGTTATGTGTGAAGTTCAGCCCCGCCATGTGTTCATGCGCCACTTCCGGGTTCACACCCACCATCTCAGGATGATCAAGCGTCTCGATGAAGGCCAGCATATGACCGGTGGTGGCATTGTAGATATCACCGCGCGGTTCGTTGGGCTTGGCTTCCAGTGCAAATTTGAGGTCATAACCCTGATCGAGGACATACTCGCACAGGAAGTTCATGGCCTCACGGTTGCGCTTGATGGCATCAAGGGGGTTCTTTGCGGCATCCGTCTCGACGCCCTCGCGACCTCCCCAGAACACATACACCTTTGCACCCATTTCAACCCCGAGATCAATGGCCGCCATCGTCTTTTGCAGCGCATAGGCTCGCACGCGCGGGTCATTGCTGGTAAAGGCACCATCCTTGAAGGCCGGGTCCGTGAACAGGTTGGTAGTTGCCATCGGCACGACGAGGCCGGTCTCATCAAGTGCAGCCTTGAAATCCTTCACGATTTGGTCGCGCTCGGCGGGTGTGGCGTCAATCGGGACAAGGTCGTTATCGTGGAAGTTGACGCCGTAGGCCCCAACCTCGGCCAGAAGATGAACCAACTCAACCGGCGAAAGCTTCGGGCGGACGGCCACCCCAAACGGATCGCTGCCGACATTGCCGACCGTCCACAGGCCAAAGGTGAATTTATGTTCCGGTTTCGGTGTGTAATCAGACATTGTTGCCTCCGTAATTTGTGTCAGGCTGATAAAGAAAACGGGTTAAACCTGCCGCTATGTGATATGTACCTCGCTGAAAAACTTTTTATCCTTGCTCTCAATGACTTTCATCTCATGGATGGTGATTTCGCAGTGCAGGGGGAGAGTATCGGATGCGCTGCCCAGCATGATCTCGATGCGCCCTTCCGGGATCACAACCTGTGCAGCTTCATCATAACAGCCTAATTGATGGCTGTGAAGATGGAATGTCACCGTTCGGCCTTCACCAGGCTCAAGTGTCAGCCGCGTGAACCCGCGCAGCTCCATGTTTGGTGCACCGGGCGTTGAATCCTTGTGGCGGGTGTACAGTTGAACCACCTCGTCACCGGCTCGTTTCCCGGTGTTGGTCACCACAGCACTGATCTGAACCACATCGCCCGCCGCAATCTCGGAACGGTCAATCGTCAGATCACTGTAGGTGAATTCGGTGTAGCTCAAGCCATGCCCGAATGGGTACAGAGGATCGCCGCGGAAATAGCGGTAAGTGTGCCCTTCAAGTTGGTAATCATCGAAGGGCGGCAGATCATCCACCGAACGGTAAAACGTGACCGGCAGCCGCCCCGATGGGTTGACATCGCCAAATAGCACCTCTGCGATAGCCTGCCCGCCAAACTGCCCCGGGTACCATGCCTCGATAATGGCTCCAACATGCTCATCCGCCCACGGTGAGACCAGCGCGCTGCCACTCAACAGCACCAACACAACCGGCTTGCCCAGTGCATGGACCTTCTGAAGCAGTTCATACTGTGCGGTTGGTAGCTGAATATCAGTACGATCACCGCCCGCGAAGCCCTCGACCTGAACGTCCTTTTCCTCGGCCTCGATATCAGCGGAAAGTCCCATCACCATCACACATACGTCGGCCTTCTCTGCGATCTCCAATGCGCGGGATTCATGTTCCACGCCCGGCACCGCCCACATCAACTGTACCTGTGGGTCGAGTCCCTGGTTCATCAGTTCCAGCCGAATAGGATACAATCGCCCGGCTTCCAGTTCGGCGCTGTGGGATTTCAGTATCGGGTGATGGATATCCTCACTGACCATGATGGTCTGTCCGTCAAGGGTCAGGGTGTACCCGCTGTAGCCACGTACCGCGAGGTGATAAACCCCGCTGACAGGCGGTACAAGATAGCCTTCCCACACGGCACTGAATCGCTCACCCCAACCGCCACCCAGCGGTGACGTGTCCTTCCACGTGAAGTCAATCTGCGAGTCTGTACGTTGAAATAAAGGGGCTCCATCGCTGCCACCGGCGGCATAGTAGGAAGCACACAAGCCTGTCTGTACCGCAGACGGGGCAGGCGGACGCAAGCATGCCGACGGGATCACATCATAGGTGGGGATACCAGTTGCCATGTCGCTGCCGGATGCGTAATACACCACGGTATCCTCGCTCACCGCATTGCGGATACCATCGAGTGGAGTCACCACATCGGCGGGGGTGCCATTGTAATTGCCCAGCAGAGCATACAGGTTGTCCGCATTCGGGCCGATCACCGCCACGCTGCCTATGTCCTTGCGAAGGGGCAGCGTTTCGCCTTCATTTTTGAGCAGTACAACCGATTCACGCGAAGCCTGAAGGGCAAGGTCGCGGTGCCCCGGTTGGTTAATCACGGTATAGGGCAGTGCGGCATAAGGGACTTCAGCTTCCGGGTCAAACATGCCCAGCCGGAAGCGCATCATAAGCAATCGCTTGACGGCTTGCTCGATCTCCTCCTCACGGATCAAGTCCTGTTCAACCGCATCCAGCAGGGCATGAAACACGCTGCCACAATTGAGGTCGCAGCCGTTGCGCACGGCCAGCGCCGCGGCTTCAGCCGCCGTATCGACCAATTTGTGATGCGCGTAAATATCATAAATCGCTTCACAGTCTGAAACGATATAGCCGTCAAACCCCCATTCGTCCCGCAGGATTTTTTGCAGCAAGGTGGGGCTGGCACAGGCGGCCTCGCCATTGACGCGGTTATAGGCCCCCATCACCGAGGCGGGGTTCGCTTCACGCACACAGGCTTCAAACGCAAACAGGTAGAACTGCCGCATGCTGGCCTCATCGATCACGGCATCAAAATGATGTCGGTCGGGTTCCGGGCCACTATGGACGGCGTAATGCTTCGGCGTCGCGACCAATTTGAGGTATTGGGGATCATCCCCTTGCAGCCCCCGGATGAAGGCCACGCCCATTGAGGCCGTGAGATACGGGTCTTCGCCGTAGGTTTCCTGCCCACGCCCCCAGCGCGGATCGCGGAAGATGTTGATGTTGGGAGACCAGAACGTGAGGCCAGTGTAAATCTGCCGCATCCCGCGCCGGATCGCTTCATGATGTTTGGCCCGCGCCTCATCCGAGATAGCATCCGCGATGCGACGCATCAGGTCCGGGTTCCACGTTGCCGCCAATCCGATAGCCTGCGGGAAAACGGTCGCAACCCCGGCCCGCCCGACACCATGCAGGGCTTCATTCCACCAGTTATGGGCGGGGATTCCCAACCGATCAATCGCTGGAGATTCAAAGAGCATCTGGGAGACTTTCTCCCCCAGTGTCATTGAGTCAATCAGCGATGTGACACGCTGCTCCAGTTCAGGGTGTGTTTGATGTTTCATATCTGGCTCCAGGTAAACATGCAATGGGTTGGAGGGGCCGCCACCAATTCCATTTCAGGGCAAATGCAAATATATCGATGTTGTTGCAACAGAGCCTGATTGGTGACCGGTCACCGACCCAAAACATGGCACAGCATCTAGCCTTTGACGGCACCGCTGGTCAAACCTTCAACGATCTGCCGTTCAGCGAGTAAGTAAAAGAAAATGGCGGGCAGCATGGCCGCAACAATAAAGGCCATCAACTGTGCCCAGTTTGCCGTGTATTGACCAAAGAACTGCATCGTTCCCAGTGGCAGGGTATACAGTGTTTCGTCATTCAGTGTCACCAGCGGCAGGAACAGCAGGTTCCAACTGGCAACCATCGCCAGCGCCGCGTTCGCCGCCAGTGAAGGCCGTGAAAGCGGCAGCAGTACATACCAGAAGAAGGTGAACGGTGTGCCGCCATCAATATAGGTAGCATCCTCAAGTTCACGCGGAATCGACTGGAAGAACCCTCGCAGGATCAGGATCATAATCGAAAGTTGGAAGGCGGCCTCCACAATGATTAGCCCCCACAGGCTGTTGAGCATCCCCGGTATCTGCCGCATCAGCAGGTACAACGGCAAAATCGCCACCACGATGGGGAACATCAGGCCGATCATAAAGATGTTAAACAGGGTATCGCGCCCCTTGAAGCGCATCCGTGCAAAGACAAACGCGGCAAGGCTTGAGCAAAAAGTCGAGAGCAGCACCATCCCTGTCATGACAAATAAGCTGTTGCCCAACTGCCGCCAGAACGTATCGAGTTGGAATACATAGGCATAATTACTGAGTATCCAGCGGTTGGGGAGCGAGAACGGACTGTTGACCAGCTCCCCGGATTCCTTGAAACCGCCAAAGATCGCGATAAACAATGGCCCAAGGATCGCCAGTGAAATAAAAATGGCTGCCGTATATTGAACGATGCGGGTGAGTATCTTTGTGATTTTTTGTGACTGTGTTTGCATGATGGGTTTGCTTTCCCTGTTTAACTTGAATGGCGTGCGTAACTATTCCTGATCCGGTGGGTGGGGTTACTCCCCTTCATCACGCATAAATAGGCCCTGGTAAACCACTGAGAATACAAAGCAGAGCACAAACAGGACAATCGCCACAGCAGCGCCGTATCCCAGCCTGAAGCTGACAAAGCCACTTCGATACATGTACGTTGTCATCACTTCACTGGCATTGACGGGGCCGCCCTTGGTCATCAGCCAAACGAGGTCGAACTGCTGGATCGACCCCAGCACAGAGAGATACACCGTGGTATAGATCGTGCGGTGCAGCATCGGTATGGTGACGTACCATAGCCGCTGCAGGCCGTTGGCACCGTCAACGGCGGCGGCTTCCTCGATCTCACGCGGGATCTGTTGCAGGCCCGCAATGTACAGGATCATGTGCAGGCCGAAGTACTTCCATGTCAACACGGCAAAGATGGCAAACATCACCTTGTCGGGATCACCGAGGAATGCCCCCGGTTCATAAAAGGGGATGATATCCAGCACATTGTTGATCATGTCAGCGGCGGCAAAGCGTGGGTTAAAAATAAACGACCACAACACTGCCGTAATGGCTTCCATGATGATATAGGGCGTGAAGAATATCGTCCGGAAGATCGCGCGGCCCGGCAGCTTACGACCGACCAGCAGCGCCAACCCCAGCGCCAGAGGCAACTGTACCCCCACCGAGAGAATAATGATCAGGCCGTTGTGCCACAATGCCTGACGAAATGCAGTGTGGCTGAACAGTTCGATGAAGTTATCAAGCCCGACAAAGTTATCGAGTGGCCCCAACCCATTCCACTTAAATAGGCTGTAATAAGCGGCCTGGCCAATGGGAAACAGGACAAAGGTAAAGAAAAGGATGGTCGCCGGCAGCAGAAACAGGAAGATGAATATCGGCTGTTTCCTGCGCGATTGTCCCAGCATGCTTTCTTTTGGTTTCACCTTTAAAGGTTGGGTAGTTTGCAAGATCTTCCCCTTATCACTGATGCCGTGACGGTCGCTTGCGGGCCACAGATGATGGTTCCCGGTGATGAATTGAAGGTAGATGAATTGCAGTGTGTCAGACCGGGGCAAAGGAAGACTGCGATTGCCCCGGTTACTGGACGACTAACCCGGTCGGGTTTTCCGACCGGGCGTCAGGTTAGTTAGCGTTCCGCTTCGTAGGAGTCTTTGACCTGCTGTGCAGCCTCTTCCGGTGAAAGCGTATCCGCAAAGATGCCCTGCACGGCGTCATTGATCACAACGCCAACGGCAGGCGGCAGATATTGGTCATAGTACAGTTGGAAGTACTGCGCAGCCTGTACTCCTTCGAATACCTGGACCATGTTCGGGTCTGAGATGTAGTCCTGTGCACCATCGACCACCGGGATAACGACACCCAGGTCAGTCAGCAGGATTTGGTTCTCACGGCTGGTCAGGTAGCGCAGGAAGTCCACGGCCTCATCCGGGGCATTGGCGCCCACAGCGATGCCGTTACCGCCACCCATTGCGTCTGTGCGTGCACCAGAGCCACCTTCTACGGCAGGGAAGGGGAAGAAGCCAAGTGCATCGCCGATGCCTTCGCCACTGGAGCTGTTGACACGCATCACTTCCGGTGCCCACTGGCCCATCAGCAGCATAGCGGCTTCGCCGTCACCCATGATCGCTTCGGAGTCATTATGAGTTGCGCCCATGAAGCCATCCTGGAACGGATCAAGCGCGATCAGGCGTTCGAGTTCCTCGCCTGCCTGTATAAATGAGGGGTCCGCAAAGGAGCCATCACCGTTTGCGGCGGCATTGAAAGCTTCCTGCCCACCGATACGAGCAGCAAGGTAGGTCCAGTAGAAGTGGCCCGGCCATTTTTCGCCTTCACCCAGTGCGATGGGGGTAATGCCAGCTTCTTGCAGCAGTTCAATATCAGTCAGGAATTCTTCCCAGGTTTCGGGCGGAGCATCGATACCGGCTTCGGCGAACAGGTCCTTGTTGTACCAGAAGCCAACCATGCCCATATCCCACGGTACGCCGTACTGCCCGCCGTCATAGGCATAGACATTCAAGGCACCCTGCCCGAATGAGTCACCCCATTCACCTTCAATCTCAGGTGAAATATCACGCAGGAGACCGGCTTCGGCGTAGGTGTTCATCGTGCCGCCACCCCAACTCTGGAACAGGTCCGGCGGTTCGCCTGCCTGCATGACGGTGGTCAGCTTGGTCTTGAATGCTTCGTTTTCAAGGATGGTGATGTTGATGGTCACATTGGGGTTTTCTGCCATGTATTCATCGGCCATCTGCTGCCAGGCATCCTGGTGCGGGCCGGGGTCGGATTGAATGTGCCACCACTCGATGACAACCTGCTCTTCTTCCATTGCTTCTTCTTCAGCAGGCTCGTCGGCAGTCTCTTCTTCGGCTGCTGGCTGCTCTTCTGCCGGTTCTTCGACAGCGTCGTCAGTTGGCGTTTCTGTTGCCGCAGGTGTGCAGGCTGCCAGCACCATGGCAACGATAAGGACGAGTATGGAGGCAGTCAGAATTTGCTTACGCATGGTCTTCTCCATTGATTTCAAATGAGTTGTTGATTAGAATTTGGTGGTGAGGCATCTCATGCCGCACCGCGATGCGGGCCTTCGTTTTGCTTTAACCAGGAGCGAAGGCCTGCATCTTTCTTGTATGTTGTGTAAATTGCTCCGATATAATCACCCCTTTGCACATCTTTTCGGTAACGTTTCCGGGAACGTTACCGAAAACCTCAGAATGTAGCAGCGTTAAATACGCTGAAAAACACGAAGTGCTCAATTTGGTACGTCTATTTGCTAAAAGCCGCTATCCATTTATGGATAGTTGCTGAGCCTGCCCACAACATGGTGTGTACGTGTGTGTAAGGTGGGGAAGGCTTTACAGGGTCCCAATCGCATGGCTGGAGCCACGCGGGATCAGTTTTGTTGCAACTTTGTGGACCTTTTTTCGGAGCTGCTTTCCCTGCATCAGGTCAAACAGCATCCTGGTGCCGATGTGGCCCATCTGCCGGATGGACTGGTCCACTGTGGTCAGGTTCAGGTATGCTGCTTCAGGCACGTTATCAAATCCAACGACGGAAAGATCGTGCGGAATGTTCAGCCCTAGTTCTTCCGCCACAAAGAATACGCCCTTCGCGGTCTGGTCATTCGCGGCAAAAATAGCAGTAGGTGGCTGATCCAGCGACAACAGGTGACGGGCACACTCGATGCCCCGTTCAGTTGTGAAGTCACCCTGCGCGATCAGCGACAGGTCAATATCAAGCCCGGCATCCTTGAGGGCCTGGTCGTAACCTTCTCGTCTCAGGATAGCACTTTGCAGGTCCGACCGGCCTTCAATGTGCCCAATGCGATGATGTCCAAGGTCTAACAGATGTTGGATGGCATCATAGGCACCCAGCCGGTTGGTCGAAATAATGGCTGGCCCAGCCGGATCACTGCGGTTCGGGTCAATCGCCACGACCGCAGAACTCGATTCGAAGTGGTCGCTCATCGGCGTCACAACGATCACACCATCTGTGATCCCGCTGTTGAGCAGGGAAACATAGCGTTTTTCCCAACTCGCTGAGTTATTCCGCCGGATGTAGCCGTTGGTGTAGATCAGGAGATCGTAATCCAGCTCAATGATGGCTTCATTGACGCCGCGCATCACCTCAATGGAAAAAGGATCATCGACATCTGGCATAATCAGGCCGATCACCCCGGTCTGGCGGCTGCGCATCCCCTTCGCCGCAAGGCTGGATGTATAGCCCAACTCCTCGATCACCTGGCTTACGTGCTGGTGTGTGGCATAGGAGACATCATCCTTGTTGTTGATAACACGAGATACCGTCGAGACAGAAACACCCGCGGCTTTTGCGACATCAACGATAGAGACTGATTGTTTGTTCCGTGCCATAGCTGCTCGTTTCGGTAATGTTACCGGAAACGTTCCCGACAATTTTCATTCTTGCATAGCTTTAAACTTTTGTCAAGATATTGAACCGAGTCCCCTGAAAAAAGGTTGGTCCAAATAGGGTAAAATAGGGGCAGCGAATCAG
>CAYMGV010000094.1:0-11095 GCA_964390105.1 uncultured Anaerolineae bacterium
GAGGCGGGTGGACAGGGGCGGCGTAATGAGATCGGCCCGGTAGAGGGTGTAGCCAGCGCGGTACAGTGCCTCGCCGAGGGTGGGGGCCGCCATGCTGAAGCTGACCGTTTCGCCGCTGCGCGTCACGATGATCTGTGTCGGGCGATAGATCACCACCTCACGCGGGATAGCAGGCACGGCAGCCAGTGCGGGATTGGCGGCTATCTCACGCGGGGAGGGTTGGTAGGCACGCAGCACCTCGACGTGATCGCCGGGGCCCAGCATGATCCCTGCCCCCGCCAGCGTCGCGGTCAGATCAGGAGAAACGCCGTCCGCGATCAGGTGCGGCTCACCCTCCAGCCACACGGTCAGCGGGCCGGGTTCAGCCACGTTGATGACCATGTGGCGCTCAATGCGCGTGTCAGCAGGCGGGGCGAGGTAGGCGGCATCAGCGGCATCCACATCGAGGCGGCGCAGCAGCCCACCCACCGTCAGCCGGTGAGTGGCTGCCGTTTGCGGGACGCCGTTAATCACTACCGTGACGCGGTTTGCTGTGGCACGCCACAGGCTCAGCACCAGCAAGGCACTGAGCAGCACGCCGCCAACCGGCAGCAGCACCCACCATCGACCGTACTCACGACGCCACGGGTTTCTTTTTCGAGTGGTTTGCCGGGTCACACCAATGGGGCTGCTGCCCGGCAGGGGAAGTTTGTTGGACATGGTTGGCGGAGTATAACTCAAAAACGGATATGGGGGGCGCTGCCGCAGGCCCGGCATGTGGGCAGCGCCCCCGGAAATGCCTTGTCTACTTAACGAATTCGTCAAAAAACTGGATCGAGCGGGTCATGGCCTCGTTGAAATAAGTGCTGATGTTGTGGTCATCGCCCTCCCAGCGCCACAAATCGACATACAGCCCGGCGGCCTGCATCTCGGCTTCAAGCAGTTCCGAAAGGACGAAGGGCACGGTCTCGTCATCGGTGCCGTGATGAAGCTGAATCGGCCCGGAGAGGTCGGCAAGATAGGTGTTGGGTGAGACTGACGCCCAGAACGCGGGGTTCTCCCCAGGCGTGCCGTACTGATCCATCAGGTCGTCACGCCATGATGAGCGGAACGCCTGTGGAATTCCTTCAGCGCGAAGCTGCTCACGGTGTGGGTCCCACCAGTAGGTAAAGATATCGGGATAGGATGAGACCACCCCGCCCCAGATCACCCCGGCCTTGATGTCATCGACCACCACCATAGCCCGCAGCGTGATCTGTCCGCCCATCGAGTGCCCCCACATACCCACGCGGTCGGGGTCGGCGAGGTCATAGCGCATCACGGCGTACATGCCGTTCAGCACATCGACGGTGTAGGCGGGTGTGCTGTAACCGCCCGTGGGCAGGCCCTCCGAAAATCCGTGCCCGCGATAGTCGGAGCGGAACACGATATAGCCGTGGCGGGCAAAGCTATCGACATACGCCACGTAACGCTCAGTGCTGCGGTAGACTTCCGGTGGGATGTAACCATGATTGAAGATGATCACCGGCCAGCCGGTGCCGGGCGGTTCGCCTTCAGGCACGGTCATATAAGCGTGGATTTTCAATCCTTCAGAAGGGTATGAGACGATATAGCGGCTGTAATTGGAGCCGGGGCTGAGCGTCTCCTCAAAGACAAGCTCACCGCCGGGATAGGCTGCTGCACGCATCACTTCGATCTCCAGCGGATGGCGTGGCAGCGCGGTTGGTGTGGGGGGGGCAGGGGGTGTTGGTGTCGCGCTGACCGTGGGGCTGGCTGCGGATGTGCCGGTTATATTCTGCACGATTTCGATGGCGGGTGTTGGCGCATCGATGGGGGCCGCAGCAGTACAGGCGGTCAGCAGCGGCAGCAGGGCAAGCAGGGTGATGAACCGGGTATGGGGCATGATTCTGAAATCCATCTCTGCCAATGTGCAGGTGAGTGTACAGGAGCGGATCACTGGATTGCGAGTGCGGTGCTGAGGCCCCCATCGCGCAGTCACGCGATGGGGGGCATCTGCGTCAGTCCTGACCCGTGCAACGGGCTTGCGCTATTCTACCGATACCAACTGCTGGAGCGAATCCTCGTAGCCGAATCCGCCTGCATTGCTCTGAACCAGCCCGATGTTCTCCGCGAACCATGATGTCGAAGTTACCTCAACAGTGGACATCTGCGCGTCGCCCATGCCCACTGAGACGGTCAGCACCGAGTCGATGCGGGCGGTCTCAAACGTGCCTGCCGGGACGGTGATGGTCTCATAGCCGACAAAGGTCTGATCGTCAACAACGACAATATCCATGCTCATCGAGAGGCCCTCTGCCTCGATGGTGGCGGTGGTGCGGTAGATGCTCTGCCATGTCGCCCCCTCGACAAACCTAGCCGGGATCGGGAAGGTCGCCCCCTCGTATTCGAGGTCGGCATAGGCGATCTGGCCCAGTTCTTCGAGGTCTACAAAGGCGAAGTCCCCGCGCAGCAGGCCGCTTTCGTTGCAGTACCACGTGCTTTCCAGCGTGCCCTCGTCGAAGGACTGGATCATCACGAACGAATCGGGACTATCAGACTGGAAGGTGGTTGCCAGTTCAAAGGTCGGGTCGGTGGGGGAATCGATGACGTAGTTCAGGGTCCGCCCATTGACGATGGGGAAGTAAGGGTTGTAGCACGGCCCATCGGTAAAGACGAGGCGGCCCGGTTCAACGGCGAGGTCGGCGGATGGCGCATCAGCAGAATCTGATGGGGCCGTGGTGTCCTCAGCAGGGGCTGGCTCATCGGTTTCGGTATCCTCGGCGGGTTCCTCAACCGCAACTACGGAGGTCTTGCCGTCATCACCAAACGGCAGCGCTGAGGTCAGGCCACAGCCCAGCAGCATGGCAAGTGCCAGCACCAACGCGCCGATCCGGATCGGGGTGGGTATGTGCTTCATCATAATGTTTTCTCCTCAAAATTGGATATATACTATCCACTATACCAGGTGTCACCGTACCTGTGCCGGGGGCCGCTGGTACTACAGGTGAGGCGGCCCGGTGCTGCGCCGAACAAAAAGCAGGGTTCCGGCACCCCGGTGACCCTGCTTCCCTGCTGGCTGATTGGGTTAGGTTACTGCGGCCCATACCCGGCCCGTACTGCCTTTAGTCCGAGCTGATTGACACCAACTGCTGGAGCGACTCACCCTCCATCATGAAATCGCTGGCGGTGGACTGTACCAGCCCGACGTTTTCCGCGTACCAGTTGCTCGACGGCACATCGAACTCCATCACCGCGACGCCGTTGGTGCTGCCCACGATGTGCAGCATCGTATCGATACGGGCGGCCTCGTAGGTGCCTGCCGGGACGATGATCGTCTCGAACCCCACAAAGGTGGAGTCCATCACCATGTCAACATCCAGCACCAGCACCAGCCCGTTGATATCGGATTCGCCGGTGGCGCTGTAGGTGGTCTGCCACGTATTCCCCACCACGAAATCGGACAGGCCGGGGATGGTGGTACCCTCGATCTGAAGGTCGGTGTAGGTGATGGTGCCGAGGTCGCTCAGGTTGGCGATGCCCATATCGGCATTCAGAAGGCCGTCTTCCCGGCACTGCCATTCGGCTTCCAGCGTGTCACCGTCTTCGAAGGTCAGGGTCGAGACGAAGGAGTCCGGCCCGGTGGTGCGGAAGGTCTGCGACAGCGGGAACTCCGGGTCCACCGGGGACTCGATGATGTAGTTCATCGTGCGTCCATCAATGATCGGAAAATAGGAGTTGAAGCACGGCCCGCTGGAGAATACCAGCTCGCCCTGCGGCACGGCGGCCTCGTCGGTGGGCACAGCTTCCGCCGGGGCGGGTTCTTCCTCAACGGTCGTACCAGGGTCGGCGCTGTTTGGCGCGTCCCCCTCCGCCGGTGATGCAAGGTCAGGGCCGGGTGGCGTGCCGCCAATCGGCAGCATGGAGGTCACCCCACAGCCCAGCATCAGGCCAGCGGCAGCAATCAACACCCCGGCACGGGCCGGGCCTTCAAACAGCTTTAGCATCTCGGTATCTCCCCAATGATATGTAACAACTGCCGACTATCATACACCAGGTCGCGCTGTGTGGCGCGAGGCCGCTGGTACTATCGACCCATCCTGCGCCCATGATACACCGGGCCGCTTGCACAAATGTGAAACTCATGGCTACACTCGGGGTTGTAGTATGCGGAACAGACGGACACCTATCACATGGGAGAATACAAGATGCCTGTTCATGATGACCAGACCCTGGCCGATATGCTGACCGAGGCCCGCGTGATTGCCGTGGTGGGCTTCTCTGATAAGCCGCACCGTACCAGCCACCAGATCGGCATGCGGCTGCGGGAGTGGGGCTACACCGTGTACCCCGTCAACCCAACCGTCGCCGAGATCGACGGCCTGAAAGCCTACCCGTCACTGGCCGCTGTCCCGGAGCCTGTTGATATCGTCAACGTCTTCCGCAGTTCCGAGCACCTGCCCGGTGTGGTGGAAGACGCCATCGCAGCCGGTGCGAAGGCCGTGTGGGCGCAGATTGGCGTCTCTGATGTGGGGGCCGCCCATGCCGCCGAGGACGCGGGCCTGAAGATGGTGATGGATCGCTGCATCAAGGTCGATTACATGCGGCTTCAGCCGGTGCGGGCCTGATCGAGCCGGGGCCGTAACCACCCCCCACAAATACGGGTAGCAGCCGGGGCCGATGTGGACTATCATCGGCCCTGTGTTGATCCCCCTGTGGATGAAAGAGGTAACCATGAGTGATTACGTTTCCGTGGAGGAAAGCCGCGTCGATTGGCGGCGCGTGCTGATCTACATCGCGTTTTCATTTGGCATCGCATGGCTGGTGGCGCTGGTCATCTACCGGTCGGGCGGGCTGGCTAACAGCACCACGCTGTTCGGCGCGGTGCCATTGGCGGGCCTGCTGCTGGCGCTGGCCTATATGCCCGCCCCGGCCATCGCGCACCTGCTGACGCGCGTCATCACAGGGGAAGGCTGGCAAGACCTCAAGCTGAAGCCGAACTTCAAACGCGGCTGGACGTTCTGGCTGATCGCGTGGTTGGGTACGGCCTTTCTCGCCCTGATCGGCAGCGTGGTCTACTTTGCGATCTACCCAGGGCAGTTTGACCCGGAGATGAACGCCTTCTTCAGCCAGCCGGGGATGGAAGCGGCAGCGGCTCAACTGGCGGCGGCAGGCATCAGCCCGATGCTGTTTGCGCTGATACAGACCGTGCAGGCCATTCTTATCGCCCCGGTGATCAACAGCGTCTTTACGCTGGGTGAGGAATTCGGCTGGCGTGCCTATCTCCAGCCGCACCTGATGCCGCTGGGTGGGCGGGTTACGATGCTGCTGATGGGCCTGATCTGGGGGCTGTGGCACGCCCCGATCATCCTGATGGGGCACAATTACGGGCTGGTCTATCCCGGTGCGCCGGTCCTCGGGCCGCTGGCGATGATTGGGTTCTGCTTCACGGTGGGGACGTTCTTCGGCTGGGCGACCCTCAAGGGTGGCAGCGTATGGCCTGCCGTGATCGGCCACGCCATGCTGAACGGCATCGCGGCGCTGCCGACCCTGTTCCTCGCCGGTGACGCCGCCAACCCGGTCCTCGGCCCTGCCGCGACGGGGGTGATCGGTGGGTTGGGTTTCATCGTTGTGATGGTGCTGCTGTTCGTGGTGCCGGGCGCGCTCGAAGCGCCGCCCGAACCCGAACCGGGGCAGGACGTCTTCACGATGGCCCCCGCCGCTGAGGACGGAAAGCCTGCTGGCTAGGTCAGGTCATCTGCGAGCCGGATGCCGAGGTCGATCACCTGCTCAACGCGCTCCGGGCTGCGATACGGCTCATCGAGCGTGAGATACAGCCCCTCGGGCCACAGGATCAGCAGCGGCACCTGGCTGTCATCGCCAGCGTTGGACGCGTACCGGGTGAGGGTGTCCTCCAATCGGGAGACCGTCTCCTCGCCCAGTGAGGGGCTGGTGGCAAACACGGAATAGTATCCCCGGAACATATCTGACCCGGCCTCAACGTGCTGCATGTGGTTCAGCGGCAGGTTGCTGGCGTTCATTCCCAGCCCACGGAATACAGTGCGCATCAGCATCTTGACCAGCGGGCTGTTCAGGTCGATGGCCTCCGGGAACGGTCGGCCCATGCCAAAGGGCAGGATGAATATTGAATCGATGGGCAGCGGTACGTCTTTGGTAAACCAGCGTGAAAAATCGCGGGTACTGCCTGAGCCACCTGAGGTCGAGGATGATTGGTACTGCCACGTGATCCCATCCGTCGCGCCCTCAAACTCGATGGTGTGGTTACCGTCCTGGTGGGTAGTGCGGTGAAACCAGCCGCGCCGCATGGCGACCTCATCGCGTTCGGCCTTCTGCCGTTCCCGGCGCTGGCGGATCAGGTAGTAGGCCCCGGCGAGGGTGATCGGCCCGGTGATGAATAAAAACCCGATCCATGTGAGCGGGTTGGTAAGGATGTCGTTGACGTTCAAATGTCCCCCTTTACCGGCATAATATCTTTTGCATGATTGTACTGTACGCAAGGCGATTCTCGCAGCGGTCCCCTGGGTCTACGCTGTGCGCTATTCCCTCATCCCATGCGGGCGATCTCATCATGGCGGAAGCAGGTCACAAGGTGGTCATTGACCAGCCCCATGGCCTGCATCAGCGAGTACGCGATGGTCGGGCCAACGAACTTGAAGCCCCGTCGCTTGAGGTCCTTGCCCAGTGCGGTCGAAACCGGGGTGTGCGCTGGCATATCGGCCATGCTTTGAAAACGATTCTGCACCGGCACCCCATCGACATAGCGCCAGATGTACGTATCAAACGTGCCGAACTCATCCTGCACGGCCATGAAGGCCCGCGCGTTGCTGATTACGCTTTCGATCTTGGCGCGGTTGCGGATGATGCCCACATCGTCCAACAGGCGCTCCACGTCGGCGGGACCCCACTCGGCAAGCTGCGTCACAGCGAAGTTGAGAAAGGCCGCGCGGTAGGCCTCGCGCCGCCGCAGGATCGAAATCCAGCTTAACCCGGCCTGCGCCCCCTCAAGGCTCAGCTTCTCAAACAGACGGCGGTCATCGTGTACGGGTACGCCCCATTCCTCATCATGGTAACGGACATAGCCGGGGGCGGTGCCACACCACGGGCAGCGTTCGGTCATGGGAGTTCCCTAAAGGTGATGCTATCCACATCGATCACGGGACGATACCCGATGCGTTGGTAAATGGCGTTGCTGGTCGGGTTGGCGAGGTCCGTGAACAGGAAGGTCAGCGTGCGGCCTGACTCCAGCAGATGCCGGGTCAGCGCGGCGGTGATGGCCGTGCCGTAGCCGTGGCCGCGCTGCTCACGCGGGGTATACACCGGCCCGATACGCATGCCGTTGGGCGTGGGGCCGGTGTGGCACGCCATCGAGGCCGGCACACCATCAAGCTCCCACAGCCACGCCCCTCGAACCCCAGGCGGACCGGCCAGCATCCGCGCGGCAAAGGCGGCGGCGTCGTGCTCGGCGTTCGATTCCATCCCAAACGCATCGATGAAGAAGCCGCGTGCCCAGCGTTCCAGCAGGCTGCGGTCATCATCACGGGCCGGACGCGCGCCGCCGGGCACCGGGTCCGGCTCGATCAGCGTATCAAGGCGGTACACGCGCTCTGCCATGTCGATGAACCATGCCTTATCGTCGCCGCCGGTCCATGCGCGGGCACAGGCGCGCGCATTTTCAGCAGGCCCGATAAAGCCGGGTACATCACCCAACTCGGCCCGGACACCCGCCGCGATGGACGCCGCCGCCTGCGGCAGTTCGTCCGCTGGCAGGTCGAGCGTGGATACGGCAACCTTAAAGGGCGGGGTGCGCATCAGCCCGCCGATCACCTCGCCGTCACGCAGCACCGCCGCGTGGAAGTTCCGAGCCGGATCAGCGGGTGGGGTAATCACCATTGCGTGGCATACGCCCAGCATCAGGCAGTTGGCGGCCTCCTGCCTCAGCAGGACATCGCCGACCGCAGCGAGGAAGGCCGGGGCATCAGGGTAGCATTGGATGGCGTAGGTTGGCATGGCCCGTCTCACAGGGGTAGAGGCTAAGAACACCCATTGTAATCGATAGCAAGAGCCGGGTCGAGGGTGTAGTTTCCCGCCATCCCGTTTTTGGCTACAATGGAATCGGGAGATTGATTTACACACCATTGGAGAGTGTTTATGAGAACGCGACAGGATCAGGTCGTCATCCGTACGACCTCATCGGCGTTTGCTGGGATTTTCGACTCGATTGAGGGCTGGCCGGATTGGATGGCCGGGTTGGTCTCGGCGGATTGCAACCATGCAGCACAGCAGGTTGGTTCACACATCTACACCTTGTACGCTCTCGGCGCGAACGACTATGACGTCATCATTGACGTAACACAACATAAGCCCGGTGTCCGTACCGTCCACCAGTGGAGCGGCATGATCTCCGGCACCGTGACATGGACCGTGCAGGCCAGCGGCCTCAACCTGGCGGTGCAGGTTGATTCCAAACTTCAGATCGGGGAATCAGCCATGCCGGATTCTGCGGTGCGCTTTGAGGCCGAGTACAAGCTGGTCGAGGGGTTCAAATCCTCGCTGGAGGCGCTCAAAACCCGGCTTGAGGGCTGATGACAGCCCGCCTCACCAGCAACTTTCCCCCGGTCCGCGCGTACACCATAGTAGACTCAAACGAATTCGTATCCATAAAAGGTACTGCTATGACGAACACCAACGTGACCGGCATCCTCTCGGACTTCCTCAACGGCGTGGCACGGCTGACGCGCGGCGTCGCCAGCCTCGGTGAAGAAGTGGTTGATTTCGCCTATGTGCGTGTGCTGGGTCTGCCGTTCGTGGTGCTGGGTTACCGCCAGACGGGCAAGACGACCCTGCTCGAAAACCTGCGCCGTGACCTCAACCTCGACCAGGTCGAGGGTTTCGAACCGGACCCCACCGCAGCAGGCGGCGACGCTGTCCCGGCGTTTAGCACGAAGCTCGAACGGCAGGGCTTCCGGCTGCGCCCCAAGCGTGATGTGGGTGGTGAATACGCCATGTGGGAGACCGACTGGGTCGATCTGCTCAACCAGGCACGCCCACGTGGCATCATCTTCATGATGGATCACACGCGACCGTATCAGCATAAGGACGCCTTCAACTTCGTGATGAACATGATCGACGATGAGCCAGCCGCCCGCCGTCATCTGCAGGCGGTAATGGTGCTGGTCAACAAGCAGGACCTGTGGGATGACGGCCAGACTGCCGATGATATCCTGCTCGACTTCCGCAACGAGACTCGCCGCCTGAAATCGCAGTCTGAGCGCGTGGGGTATGAGACCTTCATCATGCCCACCAGCCTTGTGACGGGGGAGGGTGTCGAGACGGCCATGCTGCGCTTCTTCAACGCCATCCGGCCCAAGGCACGCTGAGGGCGCTCCGGCACAGACTCCAGGAGCCTGTGTCAGCCCTTTTTAACGGGGGTGTCATCTGCGTAAGCCCTGTAAACCAGCAATCAAGGCATTAACTGCAACCCGATGAGTAAAACCAACCATCTCACCATCGATTACCGCCTCAACGGCCCACGCCCCGGCTACCAGTTCACCACTCCCACCGACGGCATCCCCGACTCCGATCTCAAGACGATCTGGCGTCAGGCGATGCCGCGTGGGCAGGGGTGGGGATCGTATATCGGGGCACGGTCGATCAAGTGTTTTGCCGTGGGGCATGGTCGGCTGGCGATTTCCGAGGTGCTGGTCACGGATCGGGCCGACGAGGAAGGGCGGCTTGGCCTGCGTCGTGCCGAGATCACGGTGATGAGCCAGGTTGATTACGAGGCCAACATCCGGGCGCGGTTGAGGTCCTACCCCGTCGAGGTGCGCAAGGCTGCCGGTCAGCGTATGGACGCCGGGCGCTGGGTGCGCGTGCTGCTCAACGCGGTGCCGCGCCTCAGCGGTAAGGAGCAGGCCGTCCTCACCCATCCCTACACCACTCCTGGCGACTGGGCCGTGCTGGAGTTCATGGTGCTGTATCTCAGCACACGCTGGAGCGTGCGGGCCGTGCGCGGTCTGCCGCCCGTGGTGCCGCTCACCACGCTGGCGCTCGACCATAACGAGGAAGCCTCCATCACGGCGATACCGGCCTCGAAGCTGGGACGTACGCCGGGTGGCCGGGTGATCCGCATTCCGTAACCATCCTGCCGCGACCATCGCACTACTGGCATATCAGGCAGAATCGCGTATGATGGGGAACAGATCATCATCGTATGGAGAGAAGGAATAATGTTGAAGAACAAACGCTATCTGATCATGGTTGTCGTGCTGCTGCTGGCGCTGGCGACAATCGCATGTGCGGGCGGCATCGGGGGTACCCCGACCGTTGATACCGACCTCGGCACCGGGGCCACGCTGACCATCACCAACAGCGGGTCTGCTGATATCTGCTACGTGTACATCAGCCCCATCACGGATGACTTCTGGGGCGAGGATGAACTGGGTAACAACCAGACCATCAGCACGGGAAATTCAGTCATCTTTAACCTGGCACCGAATACCTATGACGTGCGCGTCGATGACTGTGACGGCAGCTACTCCGAGGAATACGGGTATGCAGTCAGCGGTGATACGGTGTGGGCCGTAGCGGTCCCGTAAATCAAGACGAAGTTAAAAACGGCCCGCCGGTGCGCGGGCCGTTTTTTGATTCTGCGGGGGAACCTTGTGCCGCTGACCGGCCCTTTAAACTGAAAAGACCCCGGGGGTTGAGGTCGGGGTCTCTTCAGCACATGGGGGTCGCTTGATGCCTCTAATGAGGCGATACAACAACTCTGTTTTGACAGTACCTGAGTACCATCTATCTGTTCACTATATTAAACGATCTTTAAGAGCTTGGCAAGGGGAAATCCCCTAATCCCCAAAATGTGCTCATCTGTGCGCAAGAATGTGAATCCTGCCGGGAACTGCCATGTAATTAATCTTGTGCTAATGTTATACTGGTAAGCATTGGGAGCAACACAAAGGGAAATTGAGTCATGTCATATCGCATCCGAAAAGCGCCAGATGGGCCGATCTACGTCGTGGATATCCAGCAGGATACGACCAATGAGGAGATCGCACGCCTGACCGACCAGATATCCAAGATGGTCTCATCCTTCAAT
>CAYMGV010000095.1:0-10764 GCA_964390105.1 uncultured Anaerolineae bacterium
CAGACACACTCTAATGCTATGCACCTGCTCGCAAGAATAGGGGGTGTTCCCCCAATCACGAATACACCCGGCGAAAACCGCTCTAATCGATGGCGCGGTTGATGAGGCGGGCCGCCACGGCGAGCGAGATCACCATCAGCACGGCCAGCGCAATGACATCGGCCTGCATGTTGGCAAGCGTGGAGCCTTTCAGGAAGATGCTGCGCATCACGACGAGGTAGTGGCGCAGCGGCAGGATATACGAAATCCACTGGAGGGCTTTCGGCAGCGTTGAGATGGGGACAAGGTAACCGGAGAGCGTCAGGGCCACGTTGATCCAGATGAACATGGCGGTGATGGCCTGCTGCTGGGTGCGCATCAGCGCCGAGATGATCAGCGAAAAACCGATCTCGCTGCCGAGGTAAATCAGCGTGACAAACAGCAGCAGGGCGAATGAGCCGCGCATGGTGACGCCAAAGAACAGCGTGACGATGCTGAACACGATGAGGAAGTTCAGCATGCCGAGAATGCCGGGCGTGATGGCCTTGCCTGCAATGATCTCCGCGCGGCGCAGCGGCGTGATAGTCAGCATCTCCAGCGTGCCGATATCACGCTCGCGCACGATGCCCATCACCGCGATCAGGGAGGTGATCTGGAAGATGATCAATCCCATCTGCGAGACGACGGCGTCGGGCTGGAAATCAAGCGTGCGGTTGTACAGGGCTTCGGTAAACACACGGATGCCGCCCGGTGGTCGGCCTGTCTGCGCGATGATGGCGTCTTCGACGAGGTCCTGTATGGCCCCTGAAGCCGCTGCAAGTGCCCGTGCAGCGACGTAGGAGTGACTGCCATCCAGTATGACCTGTACCTGCGGCGTGGCCGTTGGTGAAAGCGAATCAGCCATGAAGCCATTGGGGATGACTACCATGCCCGAAATCCGGTTGGTGTCGATCAGGCCACGTGCTTCCTCGAGGCTGTCGGGGTAATAGGCCACAACCAGTTCGTTGGTGTTATCGAGGACAGTGGCAATCTCACGGCTGAGGCTGGTGTGGTCATAATCGATGATCGCGATTTGAATGTTCTGGATATCGGCGCTGACGGCGTTGCCCAGCAGGATGATCTGGAGCATCGGCATGACGATTGAGATCGTCATCAGGATGCGATCCCGCATGAACTGCGTCAGTTCTTTGATGATCAGCGCGCCCAGTCGCAGCAGCATAACCGGTCCTCGTTATAGTTTCTTCTGAAAGATCGCGATGGCCGTGGTCAGTGCCAGTATCGCAGTGCCGAGCAGGAACAGCACATCGCCGCCGATGTGGGACAGTGTGCTGGCCTTCAGTGCGATACCACGTGAGATCACGATGAAGTGGGTACCCGGCATACTCAGCGAAGCCAGGTACGAGGCCTGTGAACTGGCATCGACCGGTGTGATCAGCCCGGTAAGGAAAAAGCCGGGGATGAAGAACATCAGGATCACGACCGTCATGGCCGTGCGTTGAGTGCCTGTGATATGCGCGACAACCAGCGAAATGCTCATCAGTGCCAGCAGGTACACCAGGCTGGTGAGCAGGTACAGCGGCAGTGAGCCTCGGAACGGCACATGGAACCAGAACACGGCCACCGCCAGCGCCAGCAGTGTGCCGACCAGCCCCAGCAGCAGATAGACGATCAGCTTGCCAAGCAGGTATTCCACGCCGAGGATCGGTGTGGTGATCAACGTCTCGAACGTGCCGGTTTCCCTCTCCCGCGTGATACCCAGGGCCAGCGCCAGCGCGGGCATGATCAGCACGATGGACATCAGGCCGGGGATCATGGAAAACTGCGAGCGGATGTTCTCGTTGAACCACACGCGCGCGCGCACCTCGAAGCCGCCGCCGTTCAGCCCGGTCAGTTCGGCGGAATAACTGGCGGTGCGCTGCTGCATCGAGGCGAGGTTCGCAATGCCGGTCGAGGCATCAGAGCCATCGACGATCAGGTTAATCGGGGCGGAATCGCCTGCGTTCAGGGCGGCCTCAAAACCGGGTGGGATGATCAGCCCGACTTCGGCCTCGTTGCGCTGGAAGTACAGTACGATCTCATCGATGCTGTCTACCGCTGCCAGCAGGGTAACGTCATCGGTGGCGCTCAGTGAGCGGACAAACGCGGTCGATGCCGGGGTTTGGTCACGGTCATAGACGACGAGGTTGGCATGGTCAATGTCAAAGGTGAAGATGTACGCCAGCAGCATCAGCAGCACGGCGGGTGAAAGCACCGTCAGGAACAGGAACCCGGGGTCAAACCAGATGTGCTTGAACTCTTTGATGATGACGGCCCGCATGCGGCGAATCGTTCCGAACACCTGTACTCTCCCGGTGCAGAAAGGATGCTAAGAGCATAACGCAGCAGCGGGGCGGGCACAATGCCGGGGATGACAGGCTCTACAATCTCCTAACAGGTGACTCGGCGCACAGGCGCAATCTCACCGTTCCGGGTAACATAACGGTGTTGGGTGACGTTAGGGGATAACCAGTAGAGGGTATTTGTGGGACGATCTGAGCTAACCGGTGATTTTCTCGACGCAGACCCGGAGTGGGCTGCCGGATACAGCGCGTGGCTGCCCGAACGGATCCCGCCGGTACGTCGTGTGGGCTATACGCTGGTCGATCTGGCCCGGCGGCGGCTGCTGGAGCCTGAGTCCGTCGAGGCATTTCAGCAGGAGACGGGCCTTTCTGATTTCGCGTGGCGCGTGCTGTGGGCTGACCCCGCCGTTAAGCCCGATGCCGAATCGGTGGCAAACGCGCTGCGGAGTGCGGCGGGCGTGGTGGTGTTCGTGCATGGCTGGACGGGCACCGGGGACATCTGGGAGGACCTGCCCGCCATGCTGGTCCGTGAAAACCCCGACCTGATCGCGCTGGTGCCGGATGTGAACGGCTTCGGGGGCAGCCCGTTCAGCATGGCCGTCCCGCCGCTTCACCTCTGTGATCCGCCTGCGGTGATGCGCCAGCTTGAACGCTGGCTGGAGGTGATCGGCCTGCACACCGATACCGCCCCGCATCGCCGCCCCTTCATCTTCGTGGGGCACAGCATGGGGGGCGCATCGCTGTTCTTTGCCGATGACAAAAAGTGGAAGCTGGGTGAGCTGGGCCGCATCGCGGTGGCCCCGGCCCTGCTGATGAACGACCGCTCCCGCCAGCGGTTTTACCGCACACTGGGGGCCGGGATTCGCTTCTCAGGGCTGACCCAATGGCTCGATCAGATCGCGGAACGTTTCGTCGCGCCGCGTATCATCCGCGTGTTGGCCGGGGGAGCCAGTGACCGCGTTCAAGCCGAGCATATGCGCATCTACCGCAGTACGACCGAAGGCACCGTCGCGCAGACCTTCGCGGCGATGGGCACGCTCAAGGCCGACCTGGAGAAGGTGGCATGGCCGTACTTCCAGGTGATGCTGGCCCGGGGTGATGGGTTGGTCGGGGCTGAACTCACACAGGAGCTGCTTCTTGCCAACCACTTTGACCCCGATCAGATCAACCTGACCGATGGCGACCATTACTTCTTCAGTGTCGGGCGGCGTGACCGCGTCCACGCCTATAACCGCGAAGCCCTGATCGCCTCGATTTTTGTGCTGCGTGAGACCATGTCATCGGCCCTTGCCACGCTGTAATATCTCTTTGGGACGGATGATGCTGTATCATTGATGCTGTGAATGACACCGGATGTAACGGGAAGGAATCAGGATGAAAGCATCACGTGGTTTGACCCTTGCCCTGCTTGTGTTGTGCACAAGCCTCGCCTGTGGTGGTGCATCCGCTGCCACCACCACATCTACCGCACCCGCATCTACCCCTGCCGTCACTGTTGAGGATACCCCTTCGGTGGAGTCGGTTTTTGACAGCGACTATACCGCGTACGGCTTCTTCCCCAGCCCGCCCGAAGTCACCATGGAAAGCGTGTTGAAGCACTACGGCGGGATGGGACAGCATGGCGATTTTGTGCTGTTACAACGCGCGATCCCGTGGGCGGATTTTGTCTCGGGTGTCGAGGGTGAATCGCAGGCGCGTACTGACATCAGCAACCAGATGCTGATCGCTGAGCATAACGGCCTGGAGGCCGTCTTTGTGGTCGATCCGCTGAACGGCATGGATCGCCGCGAGTTTCAGGGCCTGCCCCGCTCATGGGAGGCGTCGTTTGCCAACCCCGATGTGCGCGATGCCTTCACCCATTACACGCTCTGGCTTGTGCGGGAGTTTAACCCGCGTTATCTCGGGCTGGCCTCTGAGATCAACACGTACCTTGACGCCCATCCGGGTGACGTCAACAACTACGTGAGCCTGTATCACAGCGTCTATGCGCTGGTGAAGGCGGAATCACCCGAAACACAGGTGTTTGTGACCTTCCAGTGGGCCGACCTCAATAACCGCTGGCCCGATTCGGCTGAGGGCCGTGAGGCGGGCGTCACCAATTGGGATCAGGTCGATCTGTTTGAGCCAAACCTCGATATCTGGGCCATCTCGACCTTCCCGCACTTCATTTTCCCCGATGGGCAGGCTATCCCCAACGATTACTACACCGCACTGCTTGAGCAAACCGATAAGCCCATCGCCATCGCGGAAAGCGGTTATACGACGCACAGCAGTGATGTCTTGGTTTCAAGCCCGGAGCACCAGGTTGCCTTCCTCGAAGCGGTGCATGAGCAGCTTGGCGGGGACAGGCTGGCCTTCTGGGTGTACCTGATCCTGAATGACCTCAACGTGGAGTCCTATACTGACCTGTTCCGTGATGAGGGCCTCAGCGAACAGAACATCGACAGCTTCAGCCTGTTTGCAATGATGGGGCTGCGTGCGTTCGATGGAACCCCAAAACCCGCGCTGGAAACGTGGGATGGGTATTGGCAGGAAGGCCGCTAGACTTCCCGCCAGGCTGCTTCGCATATGTGAATAACACGACCATCTGTAACGGTGAAGTAACCGGTTGCCCGCATGATTAAAATGGCCCCAAAGTTCTGCCTATAATCACAAATGTAATCACAAATGGTCATATGTGTTTATAGTGCCTTTCGACGGGTGTTCTGCCTGACGAATGTCACTTATAGGTACTCGCGAGAAACCAGTAACATAAAGTTATGGAGTTTCGCTGACCCCATGACCTTCCCCTTGTAACTTCGGAGTGCATACATGCAACACATGAACGCAAGCCCGTTCGAGTGGTTTATGGTTTGGTCTGTCTTTGGTACAGCCATCATTGCCCTCATTTACGCTGCCCTGCTGGCACGCCAGATTCTGTCAAAACCAAAGGGCAATGAGAGCATGCAGCAGATCTGGCGGGACATCAAAACCGGGGCGAATGCCTATCTCAGCACACAGATGCGTACTATCGCCATCATGATCGTCGTGCTGACTGTGGCGATGTTCTTCAGCGTCTATATCGTGCAGCCCACACCGGAGGCACGCGACATGCTGGGCGATAACGCCCGCATCGTCATCGCGTTTGCGCGTGCCGGGGCCTTCCTGATGGGGTCAGTTTTCTCTACCACAGTGGGGTATGTGGGCATGAATATGGCGGTCCAGGGCAATGTGCGCGTGGCTGAAGCCTCTCGCATCAGCTACGGAGAAGCCCTCAAGATCGCTTACCGGTCGGGTACGATTACGGGCATGCTCACCGACGGACTCGGCCTGCTGGGAGGGACGCTGATCTTCATCATCTTCGGCATGGCTGCCCCGGATGTGCTGCTTGGCTTCGGCTTTGGTGGCACGCTGATTGCGTTGTTCATGCGTGTGGGTGGCGGCATCTTCACCAAGGCCGCCGATGTCGGCGCAGACCTTGTGGGCAAGGTGGAAGCGGGCATGGAGGAGGACGACCCGCGCAATGCTGCCGTCATTGCTGACCTTGTGGGCGATAATGTCGGGGACTGTGCCGGGATGGCCGCTGACATCTTCGAGAGTTACGAAGTAACCGTGGTTGCCAGCCTGATTCTTGGTCTCGCACTTGTGCAGATCACCGGCTCGCTGGTGTGGATTGTGGTGCCACTGCTGATCCGTGGTGTCGGCGTGATCAGCTCCATCGTCGGCACCTATGCCGTCTCCCTGTGGCACGACGTGGACGCGGAAGAAGCGATGTACCGCTCGTATGAGCTGTCCAGCGCGATCACGATCGCCGCCGCATTTGCGATTTCCTACTTCTATGCGGGCGATCTGCGCATGGGCGTCCTGAACGCTATCGGCGTGGCGCTGGCCGTCAGTTTTAACCCGTTGACGGCCCTTGCAACCAGCGCCAACAGCAAACGGGTACAGAACATCTCCGCCGCGTCGCGGTTTGGCCCGGCATTGGTCATCCTTGAGGGGTTGAGCCTCGGCTACCTGTCGTCGGTATGGTCGGCGTCGGTGATCGTCATTAGCCTCATGGCCGCGATCCTGATCTACACGGCAGGGCTGCCCGTGGCTATTGCACAGGTGGCGCTGTACGCGGCGATCGCCATTGGCCTGATTGGTGCCGTGGTACAGAGTGTACGGCATAAATCATGGATTCACGGCCTGATCTTCGGGATGTGGACGCTGGTGCTGGGTGCATACCTGTACTCGATGGCTCCTGTCGGTGCGGAGAACAGCTTCACCTATATCCTGTTCGGCGTCAGCATGATCGGTGTCGGGATGCTGAGCCACACCGGTAACAATGTCTCCATGGATACCTTCGGGCCGATCTCCGATAACGCCAACGGTATCGGTGAGGTGGCCGGGATGGAACCCGAACAGCGCCAGATTATGGCCGACCTCGACGCGGCAGGCAATACGACCAAGGCAATCACCAAGGGTGTCGCGATTGGCTCCGCCGTCATCGCTGCGCTGTCGCTGTACGGCTCCTTCTTCACCGATATCGAGCGCGTGTGGCCGACAGAAGTTCGCGGCCCGTTCGAGATGAGTATCAACCTTGCCGACCCGCTGGTTTTCGTTGGTCTGCTGATCGGCGGCATGATGCCGCTGCTGTTTGGCGGCCTGCTGATCAAGGCGGTCAACCGCTCTGCTGCCGAGATTATGGCCGAGGTGCGGCGTCAGCTTCGTATCCCGGAGATATGGTCCGGTGAGCAGCGCCCGGATTACGAGCGGGCCGTTGAAATCAGCACACACTCGGCCCAGCGTGAGCTGGTCCCGGTGGGTTTGATCGCGGTTCTTACGCCGATTGTAATTGGCCTGCTGCTCAAGGAACAGGCACTCGGCGGGTTCCTCGCCGGTGTAATCGTTTCAGGCCAGCTTCTTGCGGTGTTTATGGCGAACGCCGGGGGCGCGTGGGATAACGCCAAGAAGTACATCGAGGATGGCAACTTCGGCGGCAAGGGGTCAGAGAACCATAAGGCTGGCATCGTGGGTGACACCGTGGGCGACCCGCTCAAGGACACCGCTGGCCCGGCCCTCAACCCCATGATCAAGGTGATGAACCTCGTCGCGCTGATCGTGGCCCCGATCGTGGTGCAGTACAGTGGCTACCCGTGGTGGGCCGTCCTGATCATCGTGGTCGGTGGTGGCGTCATCCTGTGGATGGTCAGCATCTCTGACCGTGATATGGATCACTCCGAGGAGGCGGAAGCCTTCGTCGCTTCAGAGGCCGCTGCGGATTGACCCCGCCGGATCAACACCTGGCGACAGAACAGGCCGCCTTGTATCGAGGCGGCCTGTTGCTGCACATACCTAATTCTGCTACACTGATCAGTAGCCAGCGCGCACACCACGGCTTCGGAGAATCTTCCCCTCATGGCAACCTCATCAAGCAACCCTGAACGGATACAAAAAGCTGCCCATCTGCTTCGGTTGGCGAAGCATGGCGTGGTACTGAGTGGGGCAGGCCTCAGTACACCCAGCGGCATCCCTGATTTTCGCAGCCCCAAGTACGGTATGTGGCAGTCCATCGATCCGACGGTGGTGGCTTCGATGGCGGGTTTCCGACGCGCCCCCGCCAATTTCTTCCACTGGGTACGGCCACTGGCACACACCATCATCGAGGCGCTGCCCAACCCGGCACACCTTGCCATCGCACGGATGGAAGAACTGGGGTTAGTGAAGGAAGTCATCACCCAGAATATCGACCTGCTGCACAGCCGTGCAGGGTCAGGCAAGGTGCATGAGATTCACGGGCACCTGCGTACCGCCACCTGTGTCGAGTGTTTTCGTAAGTACCTTTCTGAAGATTACATCTATCGATTCATGGATAGCGGGGAAATCCCCCGATGTGCTCACTGTGGCGGCATCCTGAAGCCGGATGTGGTACTCTTTGGTGAAGCACTGCCATTCAAGGTGTTGCAGGCGGCGCAGAAAGCCGCACGGACCTGTGACGTGATGCTGGTCGTGGGGACATCCCTGGAGGTGGCCCCGGTATCTGAGCTGCCCTTGATTGCCAATGCCTACGGTGCCGAACTGATCATCATTAACTACGACCAAACCTATCTTGATCAGAACGCCGCCGTCGTGCTGCATGACGAGCTGGCGAACATCCTTCCTGCGATTGTGCGGGCGATAGAAGAAGGAGAAGGCGGAACCAATGAGCAACGACAAATCCGCCACACAGCAGGCGGAAAATGACCGCCTGGCAGAACGTATCCAGCGCATGGAGCGCGTGATGGAGATCAGCCGCAACCTGAACTCCACGCTGGATATCAATATGCTGCTTGGGGAGATCGTGCAGGCGGCAGCAGAGTTGACCGATACCGAAGCCGCATCGATCCTGCTGATGGACTCCACCGAGGAAAACCTTCAGTTTGAAGCATCCATTACCGAGGGGCTGGTTTCTCTCGGCCAGATCACGGTGCCTATTGAGTCCAGCATCGCCGGGTGGGTGGTGACCAACGGGGAACCCATGATCATCGATGATGTGAGCAACGAACCGCGCTGGTCGTCCTCCGTGGATGATGCCAGCGAATTTCGCACACGCAGCCTGCTGGCCGTGCCGATGCGCACCCGTGATAACGTGATCGGCTGCCTTGAGGGTGTCAACAAACGCTACGATGTGGGGTTCAGCGAGGACGATGTCGAGCTGCTGACCACGCTGGCCGCCCATGCGGCGGTTGCCATTCAGAACGCCCGCCTGTTTGAGCAGAGCGACCTGATCGCGGAGATGGTGCATGAGCTTCGCACACCGCTGGCCGCTATCAAGGCCACCACGCATATTATCCTGCGCCCTGAGATCGGCGAAGACCGCCGTAAAGACATGGTCGATACCATCGCGAATGAGACCGACCGCCTGACCCGCATGACCACCGAGTTCCTTGACCTGGCCCGCATGGAGTCGGGACGTAAAGCCGTGGTGAAGGAACCCTTCGATCTCGGTGAGCTGCTGTCCCGTACCGTCGAGACGGTGCGCCCGCAGGCCAACGACCGCAACATCACCCTGGGTATCGACCTGCGCCCGGCGAACCTGCCGCTGGTGGTGGGCGACCGTGAAAAGCTGGGGCGCGTGGTGCTTAACCTGCTGACCAACGCCATCAAGTACAACCGCGAGGGCGGCACCGTGTATGTACGCGGCATCAAGCTGGATGAGGTCATCCAGGTCGAGGTGGAAGATACCGGCCTCGGTATCTCGGAGCAGAACCTCCCGCACCTGTTCGAGAAGTTCTACCGTGTTTCCGATACCGAGGGCTATACGCAGGGCACCGGGCTGGGGTTGGCGATCACGCGGCGCATCGTCGAGATGCACGGCGGCGAAATCTGGGTCGAGAGTACGCTGGAGCAGGGGACGACCTTCCTGTTTACCCTGCCCCTCTCTGATACCGGGTAGCCGCCATCAGATGCAATGACGGCGCGGACACCTGTAAAGTGCCCGCGCCGTTTTCATTTGATCCACTTACGCCTTTACAATTGGCACCTGAATATCGGTGACGTACTCCTCCGGCGCGATGTTATCGCCAATGCTGCGTAGATATACCTCGCGGTTTGGCCCCGCGACCCGGTAGCCGTTGGCCTCCACCCAGCCGAACAGCGCCAGGTAAGCCGGCATGAAGTCATCATACGGGCCGATGCGTGTCAGTGAGGCCATGCTCACGGCGGGCAGTGTCTGGAGTGTGAGGGGCGGGGAGGCCGGCGTGCCCGGCTCGACGGGCACCGCCAGCGCGATATCGACGTCCTGCTCTTTGAACTCCTTGTCATAGTATACACCCAGGACCGGGCCAACCGGCATGATTCCCGCCTTGCCCACTTCCTCAAAGAACGGCCCGGCAAGTTCGCCCACTGAGGCATAGTTGGAGATGATGCTGCGCATCATCACTACGGTGATCTCGTCCACTTCCTTCAGGATGATCTCGTACTCTGGCATGTTTCCCTCCATTTCAATCTGTTTCATGCGGGCTTCCACACGGGCCAGCCGGGCTTCCTCCTCATGCAGTACGGCGGAGATTTCTGCGCGGCGCAGCTTGAGCATGCCGCGCATTTCCGCCAGCGTGAGGTCTTCATTCAGTGCCCTGCCGATCTCCTCCAGCGAGAAGCCGAGGTCTTTCAGCGCAAGGATACGATTGATCCGGGGCACCTGGTCCAGTGTATAGTAGCGATACCCGGTAAAGGTATCGACCTCAGCCGGGTGCAGCAGCCCGATCTCATCGTAGTAGCGCAGCGTCTTGACCGGAACCCGGCACAGCCGTGAAAAAGCACCGATTTTCATCATCCCACATTCCATCCCGTCGGGTGTTGGGTTGAAGCTTCGTCTTAAGGATACAGTCTCCACTTACTGGAGAGTCAAGCGGGAAATTGTGCAGCGGTGAGCAGCCCCCCCATAGGGGATGGGTGCATTCGAGTTTGGGGGCAGCCTTTTCACCCCCTGTGCCAGCAGCTTCGC
>CAYMGV010000096.1:0-10555 GCA_964390105.1 uncultured Anaerolineae bacterium
ACCACCCACACGGCAGGCCCATCAAGCACAGCTGCCAGCAGGACTTCCTTGCCCACAAAGCCGAACAGTGGCGGCATCCCGGCCATCGACAGCGCCGAGGCGATCACGATGGCCGCTGTCGCGGGCAGGTGTTTGAGCAGCCCGCCGATGTCATCGAGGATACGGGACCCGGTGGCATGTTCGATGATGCCGGTTGAGAGGAACAGTGCCGCCTTATAGAACCCGTGAACAAGGATACCAACCAGCGCCGCCTTGATGCCGATACTCCCCGGCAGGCCCAGCAGTGCCACCAGCGCGCCCAGCCAGCTCACCGTGGAATAGGCCAACAGCGCCTTCAGATCACGCTTGTTGAGTGCAAGGAAGGCCGCCAGCACCATCGTTGTCAGGCCGACGGCAAGTAACGTCGCCGTCCAGAAGGGGGTGTTGCCCAGCGCGGGGTAGGCGCGTGCCAGCAGGTAAACACCCGCCTTGACCATCGTCGCGGAGTGCAGGTAGGCGCTGGCCGGGGAGGGTGCCGCCATCGCGCCCGGCAGCCAGAAGTGAAACGGCATCTGTGCCGATTTGGTAAACGCGCCGATCATGATCAGCAGGGTGAAGGCCGTGTACCACGGATGGGCGGCGAGGCCCTCCATCACCAGGATGTCCGCCCACTCGTAGGAGCCGCTCGCCGCGCCCAGCAGCAGCACGCCGACCAGCATCGCCAGCCCGCCGGCACCGGTCACCACCAGCGCCATGAACGCGCCTTCGCGTGCATCGCTGGATTTGCTGCCCTTGAACCCGATCAGCAGGAACGACGTGATCGAGGTCAGCTCCCATGCAATGAACATCATGATCAGGTTGCCGGAGAGGACGACGCCCAGCATCGCGCCCATGAACAGCAGCGTCATCGCGCTGAAGCGCCCGGCCTCGCCATCTTCCTCGAAGTAATGCCCGGTGTAAAGCAGCACCACCGCACCCATGCCCGTCACCAGCAGGCCGAAGATCAGCGCGAGGCCGTCGAGATAAACGGTGAGGGTCAGGTTGAGCGCGGGCACCCAGTCGAGGGTTTGCGTGATCGGCCCGGCTTCCGCGATATGGCCCAGGTTGGGCAGCAGCACCCCGAACAGCACCAGCGAAAACGCAGCCAGCGCCCACCCCAGCACGCGCCGGGGAATGTGTTCCCTGAGCAGATGGACGGGGATCGCCAGTGCAAATGGCAGCCCCATGATGAAGAACAGGCTCATACAGCCTCCTTTGTCCAGGTATCAGGTTATCAGGTGTCAGCCGGTACCTGGTGCCTGGCACCTCATATCCAAATATCCTATTTACGAGCGGTACAAACGCGATATAATTAAGTTATATGTTCCCGATCCCGGACCACTTTCTGTACTCGTCCGGTGTCGGGGTTTGTGTTTCCAGGGGGTCTGTGGCCGCGCTCACCGCGTACTATGGCGGCCCATCCCCTGCCGGGGGCAACCCCGGCCACCCGTTGTACTTGTCCCTCCTAAGGCCAGCGGCATACCGCCATGACTGGTCAGCGGGTGGGGGCGGAGTTCCCAACCATGAACTCCCCTGGCGTGCGCTTCCCTGCCGGGGAAGCACGCAGCCTGCGGTGCTGTGAGCCACCGTCAAATTGGCCCGGTAACCTGACCCCTAGAGATGCCCGGTGCGCCCGGCACGCAGCCTGGCATCGCCACCCCATGCCTTAGGAGGGCAATCTATCTGATGGCAGATATCATCTCATCGGACTTGTACAAGCGCATCGTCGTGGATGGTGAGCGCTACTACGGCAAGCATACCATCGTCAATGCCGGTGGCTGCAATGACAACCTGATCAGCAAGGACGTGATCCGCAATTTCATCATCGAACTGGCGGATCGCATCGACATGGTGCGCTTCGGTGACCCCATCGTTGAGCGTTTCGGCGAGGGCATTGAGGTTGGTATCAGTGCTGTGCAGCTGATCCAGACCAGCGCCATTGTCATCCACACCAATGACGGCTCGCGTGATTTCTACCTCGACGTGTTTAGCTGCAAGGACTTCGACGCCGACGCCGTCGCGGCATACGTTCATGAGACGTTTGCCCCGGCGCAGCTCGAAGCGCAGACCTTTCTGCGGAAGTAGGGCAGTATTCAGTGAGCACACGTTTTTATCCACCGCTTCTCCCGGCGTATCAGCACGAACCCACCGGGGACCATTTCGCTATCCGGTACATTGATGAGCGGCAGGGCGAGGGCATCATCGCGCTGGTGCCGTTTGAGCCGGGTGACATCGTGTTTACGTTTACCGGCTTTCTCGTCTCCGAGGTTACACAGTTTTCGCTCCGGCTAGCCGACGATCTGCATGTGCATGACCCGTATTTTTACGGCAAGCTGCTGCATTCGTGTGATCCGAATATGTCCTGTGAGGTCAGTACGCGCACCTTTACCGCCATCAAGCCGATTGCGGTAAGTGAGCCGATCACGATGGACTACGAGACGACGGAAGCCGTGCTGTTCCGCGCGTTTGAGTGCTCCTGCGGGGCACCCACCTGTCGCGGGCTGATCAAGGGCTACGCGGCTCAGTAAGCCACAGCGGCACGTATAGCCAGGTTTGTAAAGTACGATCGGGGCGTCGGGCGATGCAAGGTCTGCATCCAGCTCAACGCCCCGATGTGCGCCTGATTACCTCACCCCACCCGCACAGCCTTGCTGTGCTCCCGCCCCTCTCCGTCTACAGAGAGGGGCCGTGGCTCCCCGGCGATAGGGTTCCTGGAATCCACGGTCAATTTCGCCGGAAGTTACCCCCTCTCCGTCTACGGAGAGGGGGATAGGGGGTGAGGTGTTTACTGCCGCCGCCCGGAAAGCAGCCACACATAATACAGTACCGTGGTCACGGCCTGTACCGCCGCTGCGACATACGTCAGTGCGGCAGCATCCAGCACCTTGTCCACCCCCCTGAGGTCGCTCTGAAAGGCGATGCCCTCGGTCGTGAGGAGTTTCTTGGCGCGGGCGCTGGCGTTGAACTCGACGGGCAGCGTCACGATGGTGAAGGCCGCGATCAGCATGAAGGCACCCACGCCGACCCATGCAATTGTCGTGCCGATGGTGCCGCCCAGCAGCGCCCCGGCGATGAAGATGATCGGCCCAGCCCATGAGCCAAGCTGCACGGTGGGCACCATCATACTGCGCAGGCCCAGCATGGCATAGCGGTCGGCATCCTGCAAGGCGTGGCCCACCTCATGCGCGGCCACACCTGCCGCGGCAACGCTCCTGCCGTTATACACATCCGGGCTGAGCCGCAGCACCTTGTTACGCGGGTCGTAGTGGTCTGAGAGCATGCCCTGTACGGGCTCGATGCGCACGTTGCTGAGGTTGTTCGCAGCCAGGATGCGGTCGGCAACCTGTGCGCCAGTCAGGCCCGTGGACAGCGGCACCTTCGAGTATTTTCGGAAGGCCCGCTGCACGCGTGACCGCGCCCAGATGCCAAGGATTAATGCCGGTAAACTGACGATCAGATACAGTATCATCTCGTCCTCTTTGTCCCTTTCATCAGGTACGGGGCGATGCAGGATCGCACCCGTCATAGTCCATGTCTGTAATCGTACCTGACTGTATCGGCTGAGGCCTCGGAAATATATAAGAACCACGTAAGAACGGGCATAAACAGCGCCTGTTTTCCCTGCGAGTCTACACCGGTGTGAGCGAGGCTCCATGACCCGGAAGGGTAGTATTGAACGCAGCACCTCCCGGCTGTGCTGGCCGGGAGGTGTTGTCTGACTTTATCTGTGAGGGCTTGCCCAGGAACCCAACAGGGCACGAGTGATTCGCGCCCTGTTAGTGTGTGTGGACTCTCTACGCCCGTTGTCGTGCGGCGGAGACGCGCATGCTGCGCCCGAACAATAGGTAAGCCACTTACGATGAACGTAAGTTTATGAACGTCCATGATGTTAAAAACCCTTAACAGTATACTCGCTGTTGGGCGCGAAACCAAAAACCCGGCAGGGGGGAATCCCTCGTCGAAATTGACCATAGTTGTCAAATTATGTACAAAACGATACCATCCAAGTCGATGGCAGGTCGTGTTTAACCGGGCGCAACAAATCGCATTGATGTGCGTTTTGACAGGCGGAAAAGGGCAATTATGACAGTGCCCTGGACTTGAACACAGCCAGCCTCAATGAAGGAACTCAACAGGAGTATGACCACTGATGTCCAACACCACGCCGTATTCGGTCGATTTTGCCGGTAAGGAAACCATCCCAACGCGCGGGGCGATGTCTGGCGCGTATGCGGAGTTAAAGAAGCGTGCCAAAGCCGCTGGCCTGATGGAGCGCACCCCGGTCTATTACACCATTGTTTTTGCCGAGGGGCTGCTGCTGCTGGGGGCCAGTATCGCGATACTGCTGCTCGTCGATAACGCCTGGGTGCAGATGGCAAACGCGGCCCTGATGGCGCTGGCCTTCGCGCGGATCGGCTTCATCATGCATGATGCCGGGCACCGCCAGATATTCCGCAAGGCAGGGCCGAACAACGCCGTTGGCCTGTTCTATGCCAACCTGCTGCTTGGTTCGTCGCTGTCATCATGGCGTAAGCGTCACAACGACCATCACGCGCATACCAATGAACTGGGAGAAGATCCCACACTGGAGATCCCGGTGTGGGCGTGGATCGAGGAGCAGGCGCAGGATGAATCGAGCGGGGTGATCAGGCTGATCATGCGTTACCAGGCGTGGACCTTCTTCCCGGTGCTGGCGTTGTCGTCGTTGTTCCAGGCTGCGCTCGCCATCCGTGACGTGTTCTTCCGTAAGGATGGTGAGGATCGGCTGGTGCAGGCGATCTTTCTGACGCTGCACTGGGTTTGGACCATCGGTGTGCTGGTACTCTCACCGCTGCTGTGGTGGCAGGCCATCATCTTTTTCTTTGTGCAGCATTTCATTCTCGGCCTGCATCTTGGGCTGGTATTTGCCCCGAACCACAAGGGCATGCCGATTGTGGACCCCGACCAGCCGATGGACTTCCTGTATGTGCAGTGCCTGACGACACGCAACGTACGCCCCGGCCCCATCATCGACTATATGTACGGTGGCCTCAACTACCAGGTTGAGCATCACCTGTTCCCCGGTATGCCGCGCATCAATCTCGGCAAGGTGTATTCTATCGTCAAGGCGTTCTGCGTCGAGTACGACATCCCCTATCATGAGACGGGCGTGATCGAGAGCTACGTGGAAATCCTGACTTACATGAACGAGGTCGGGAAATCCGCGCACAGGCTGGGGCCAACCGTCGTCACGGCAGAGTAAGTTCACCATGGTCCATGAATATCACAGCGGGCTTTTTACACGGGTGCCGTTCAATTGTGTGGGTAAACCCACCTTACCCCCGCAGGCATAGCGCCTTGCTTCATGATACAATGAAACAAGGTTGCTTAGCATAAAGGACTCCGCATCATGTCCAGCGCGCCAAAGTCCAAATCCCGGCAGCACCCTCTACGCCAGTTCCTGGTGCATCACATGCGCGAGCCGATGAGCGCCGTCACGCACGGCATCGCCGCCGTGATTGCGCTGGCGGGTCTGATCCTTCTGATTGTGGAGACACTGGACGCCACGGATCGAATGATCGCCATGATCGTTTATGGCGTGACACTGGTCCTCACTTTCAGTGCCAGCACGATGCTGCACTGGATCAAGGCCGGGCCAAAGGTAATCAACTTCTTCAACCGGCTCGATCATGCCGCGATCTACCTGCTGATCGCGGGGTCCTACACGCCGATCTGCTACATCGCACTGACGGGCTTCTGGCAGTGGGGCATGTTGATCCTTGCGTGGGGCATTGCCATCATCGGTGTGGCGTATAAGCTGTTCTGGTTCGAGGGCGGACACAGTGAATGGCTGAGTACCGGCAGCTATCTCGCCATGGGCTGGCTGGCGGTGATCGCCTTCCCGGAAATCCTTGTACGGATGCCGGTGCCTGCCATCGTGCTGATCGTGCTGGGCGGGTTGGTGTACTCCGCCGGGGTGTACTTCTACCTCGGTGGCATGCGCATCGAGAAAGCCAGACTGCCCCGCCCGTTTTTTGGCCCGCATGAGTGGTGGCACCTGTTTGTGATGGGCGGCAGCCTGATGCACTTCCTCGCGGTGTGGCTGTACCTTGCGCGGGCGTAAGGCTCACTTCTGACACGGACGAGACCGCATGACGGCAGGGCTTATGCACCGGTAAATGTCACATCCACGCGCTGAGTTTCCGCGTTGATGGATCACGTTGAGCGTAGAACCATGCCCACGTCAGCATCGCACCGAGTAAGGCGGGCAGTACCAGCAGGTCGCCCCGGAAGGGGAGTTCGGCCTCGAAGAAGCTAAACAGCCACGCCACTTGATTCAGTACCATCACGACCAGCCACACCAGCGCCCGTCGCTTCGATACCCACAGGATGACATACAGCGGCACCAGCAGCATGACGTTGGTCCACTCACCGGTCTGGGTCAGCAGGATCATGCCCGCCACCGTCACGATGCCGAGTTCCCACAGCACGCGCCGGTCGGGGTCATCCACCCCCTGAACGCGGAACAGCATCCACGTGGCCCATGTCACGGTGCCGATCACGAACAGCGCGGGCAGCCACGGGACCCCGCCAAACAACGCGGGCGGCCAGCGCGGATAAGCATACTCGGTGTAGGCCCCCATCGCGTGGATGAAGTCGAGCGGCCACAGCGGCCCGATGAACAGCGCCGTCAGCGCGTACAGCCCGGCATTGATACCCACCGTCAGCCATACCGCCCGCCAGTGCCCGGCCCGCATCATGGCGATGCCCAGCACCGCGATCAGCGGGTAGGCCTCGGGGCGCAGTGTCAGCACCGTGATGCACAGCGCCGTCACCCACGGCTTACCGCGCATCAGTCCCCACCAGCCGAGGAAGGTCGCGCCCACCATCAGGGTTTGATACTGGCCCAGCACCAGCCCGTACCACATCGGGCGGAAGAAGATCACGGTGACCAGCGCCAGCACCAGCGTTTGCAGCACGTTCGGACGCCAGTCCGGGATGAGCTGCGGCACGCCGAGCGCGATCACGACGTGCAGCCCCAGCCAGATGCTCAGTGACAGCGGGAAGGGCAGCAGCCAGAACGGCAGCAGTATCCATGTGATGGTGGCGGGGTAGGCGAAGGCGTGCTGATCGTCCCATGCGGGCTGAAGACGGCCAAAGCGCCCGATCTGGATGCGCTGTGTCACCTCAAGGCTGTAGGGGTTCTCGCCGTTTAACACGGCCCGCGCCCCGACCCAGCGGGCGTACAGGTCCCAGCCATCGGCCAGCAGGTTGTGATACACCCACCATGCCAGCAGAGTCAGACCGAGCCAGATCAGCGCCCACAGGGCCAGCCTGCGCCAGTTGATGGTGAAGGTCGGTTGGTCGTTGGATGTCGTCACGGTGTGGTGTTCCGGTGGTCAGGGTCAACGGGGATGAGTATATCAGAGGCCAGAGACCAGGGGCCAGAGGTCAGCTTTTTACCCCATCCCTCCCCGGCGGCAGGGTGCTAAAACTGAGACCAGGGGGTATGGTTAAGCCGCGCGTAAAAACCCTAACCTACTTCAAACCGGGCTGTGTCGTGAATTGTCACCCCCACGGGCTATACTGGGGCGCACACAATGGGAAAGGAAACAGACCGGCATGGATGCGGAACGGATCACCTCATTTGGACAGCTCAGTATGCTCGACGCACAGGGACTCGCGGCCTTTCTCGGCAGCAAGCGCGATGACCGCGTGGACCTGTGGAACGAGTGGCGCGAGGTCACCAAGCGCCCGCCGCTCGACCTGACCGGTATCCGTTTGCAGTACGTCGAACTGCGCGGTATCGATCTGCGCTGGACGTGCCTGCGTGGGGCTGACCTGTTCGAGTGCGATTTACAGGAGGCCCAGCTCTACGAGGCCAATCTCACCGAGGCCATGCTCGACGGCGCGGACCTTGACCGGGCGGTGCTGCGCAAGGCCTGCCTTGATGGGGCCGTGCTGGATGGGGCCAGCCTGCGCCTTGCTGATTTATACGAGGCCACACTGCGCGGGGCCAACATCGATGAGGCCGACCTGCGCGGCGCGCGGCTGGTGCGGGCTGACCTCTCCGGCACCGACCTGCGCTGGGCTAACCTCGCCCATGCCAACCTGCGCTGGGCCAAGCTCACCGATGTGGCGCTTTCCACCGCCGCCAACCTCACCGACCTGCAACTGTTTGAGACCTCGTTCCACGGTGTACTGAGCCTGCGTCATCACCAGTTCTTCAGCGAGAACCACGACGCACGCGGCCCCAGGCGGGTATGGCTGCGGGTCATCAACCGCCTTGAGGAATCCACCATCTGGGAGGAGCAGCAGGGCCGTTTCAGCGAGGCCCGCGACGTGTTCGCGGCATTGAAGGGCTACTTCGAGGATGCCGGGGACTATCGCGGCGCGAACTGGGCCTACATCCGCGAGAAGACCATGCAGAAGATGCAGAGCGTCCCGAAGCCCTTCCGCTGGCTGTACCCGCGCTGGAAGGATCATGACGACTATCACTATCGCCCCGACCCGGTCGAGTGGCTGCTGCTGGAATTCTCCGAGAAGGCCGCCAACTACGGCGAGAGCCTGATCCGCCCTACCTTCTGGCTGATCGCCCTGATCTTCATCTTTGCCGGGGTGTACTCGGCGGGCGGCATGCTGACCGCCATGCCCGGCTGTGACCTGATCGAGCGCAACCTGATCCCCGGCGGCGACCTGTGCGTGCCCACCTATAACTACCTCGAAGCGCTCCAGTTCAGCCTTGCCGCCATGTCCACCATTGAGATCGGCAATGTGCAGCCCTACGTCGCCCACGTCGGTGTACTGACCAGCCTGCAAGCCCTGATCGGCATCATGCTGACCGGGCTGCTCGGCTTTGTGCTGGGGAATAAACTGCGCAATTCGTAGCGGCAGCGCCCCCGTGAATCCACAAGCGCCTTACGCCGAGACCGATGGAGAGTCCATGGGATCAGTGACACACCCCTGTTAAATCTGTATTAGATTTGTGGATTATGGAGATTCTTCCATTACAATAACGGTACACACAACTCGGCGCACCCTTCCACATGCCGCAGGTCTGACAATAGTTGCCCACTAATACCCCGGTCGCCGCCCTGTTACCTCATGCAGGGGCGGGTGGCTGTGCAGGAGGATATAGCGTATGCGAGGCTGGATTCTGTACCACGATGTACCGGAACCCGGCCTGAAGCCGGAATCGTACGAGGTGCGTCGCCTGCTTGAGGTCGGTAAGGTACTGGGCATGGATATGAGAGTCGTCAACCCCGATGAACTCGATCTGATCGTGACGAAGGGCGGGCGGCGCAGCATCCTGCTCAACGGTGAGTATCCCGACCTGCCCGACTTCCTGCTGCCACGCATGGGGTCGGGCACCACGTATTTTGCCCTCGCCGTGATTCGCCACCTTGAGCGACTGGGCGTGATGGTGTTTAACTCCGCCAACAGCATCGAGATGGTGAAGGACAAGCTGTACACGCAGCAGATGCTGGCGCTCACCAACCTGCCCGTGCCGCGCACGATGCTGGTCAAGTTCCCGGTCAATACGGATTTCGTCAAGGAGCAGATCGGCTTCCCGCTGGTGATCAAGACGCTTTCGGGTACGCAGGGGGTAGGCGTGTTTCTCTCCGAAACAAAAAGTAAGTTCATTGATCTGATGCAGCTCATCGGGTCACTGCGGGCGGGGGCCAACGTGCTGTTGCAGGAATTCATCGCGGACAGTCGCGGGCGTGATCTGCGCGTGTTCGTGGTGGGTGGGCGTGCGGTGGCCTGTATGGTTCGACGTTCTGTCGATGGCAACTTCAAGGCCAATATCTCACAGGGGGGGACCGCCGAAGCCTACGAGATGACACCGGAGATCGAATGGCTGGCAGTGGAGACGGCGCGCGTGCTGGGCCTTGACATTGCCGGGGTGGACCTGCTGTTTGATGGTGATCACTTCAAGATTTGCGAGGCCAACTCTGCGCCGGGTTTCCAGGGGCTGGAGCATTACCTCGGTATTAACGTGGCGCAGGAAATGCTGAACTACGTCCAACTGCGCTTGGGGGCGTTTGGCGGTGGCTCGGCCAACCTGCCCATTCCGACGCCGGGTGAGGGGGCAAGCCCGGCCAGCGGGGAGTAAGTTAGCCCCCTCTTTGGCGGCAGTGCTGGCGCTGCTATGTGGCGAGGGGCGGGCGTGCGGCAGCGAAGCTGCCAGCAGGCGAGGTGGGGTCATGCCCCCATGTTGAACCTTCATCACCACCCGAAAGGGCATCATGAACATCGGATTCGTGATCAACGACCTGCACACGGAGAAACCGGCCTACACCACCATACGACTGGCGATGGCCGCCGTCAACCGGGGGCATACGGCCTGGTTCATCAACGTCGAGGCACTGGCCTACGGGCCGGGCGGCCACATGACCGTGCGGGCAGCCAGCGCCCGGCCTGCCAGGGCAAAGTATCGTGCCACCAGCGCTTACCTGAAGGCCGTGCGCGCGTCTTCTGCCAGCCATGAGGCCCTGCTGCCCATCGAGACGCTGGATGTGCTGCTGCTGCGCAACGACCCCGCCAGCGATGTCGA
>CAYMGV010000097.1:0-10515 GCA_964390105.1 uncultured Anaerolineae bacterium
GCTGGGGGTACAGTGCCGGTATCGTCTACGGCGAAGGCGTCATTCAGCCAACCAGGGGTGGTGTCCGCCTGGCCCGAGGCCGCTTGGGGAGCCGCACCCAACAGATCGTCAAGGTCAAAGCCGACGCCGGTATCGCCGGGGGCGGGTTCGGGCGCACTGAGTGCTGATGCCAGCCAATCGGGCGTGTCGGCAGGGGTAGATTCTGACGAGGCAGGTGTCCCGCCGGAATCCTCGCGGAAAATGTCGGTAATGGAATCGCTGCGGAGCGGCCCGGTAACGCCTTTGTTCTTCTCGATACCCTTTGCCTCGATGGCCCCAAGATCGGTGACCCAGTCAGCGGCATCAGTGAAGGCGGCTTGTTCCTGTGTATCAAATGCGAGGCGCTCCAGCATGAAGAAGTTGGAAGGGGGGCTGGCCCCATTGTGTTCAATCTCGTAACCGGCATAGGGGTCAAGTTCACGCACACGGTTGAGGAAGGGCAGCGCCTCGGTGGGTTTACCGGCACGCAGCCACAGGCTGGCCAGGATGCGGTTGGCATCAATGCTGAACGGCAGCCGTTTGAGGACCTCAGCAGCCACTCGCCCGGCGCGTACATGGCTGCGGCTTTTCCACAGCGTATCGGCCAGCAGGACTTGCAGGTCGAGGCGTTCGGGGTCGTTGGCGATGGCTTTCTCAAGTTCTTTGATGGCCTGCGGGTACAACCCGCCCTTGGAGTAGAGGCGAGCCAGTGCGCCACCCGTCATTCGGACTTTGCGCGGGGGCGTAAGCCCATGCACCTTGTACAGGCGCTTGATCTCCTCCTGCAGGTCCACGTTGTTAGGGACCTGTTCAAAGGCGCGCTCGAGGTGCCAGATGGCCTGCTCGATCAGGTCGGTCTCGCGGTAACACTCGCTGATGCCGACGTGTGCAACGAAGTCGTTGGGGTCGGAGCTGAGTACACGCTGGAACAGGTCCAGTGCATCCTGGTGTTTGTCCTGTTCGACCAGGGCACGGGCGAGCAGTTTATAACTTTCGACGTGTTTGGGGTAGCGGTCGAGGATATTCCGGCATTGCGCAATGACCTCAGTGTAGGCATCCCGCATCAAGCGGCCTTCGATATACTCGACGTACCCCCGGAGGCTAATTTGTGACATTACTCTCTGGATGCCTGTTTGAATTACAATAGGATGAGGATTCAGTGCCTATCGATTGTGATTATGCAACGAGACCTATGAAACTGCAAATCAGCCAGTTTACTTTATTATGTCAATCTTTCGCAGAGGGGCCAGCGCACCGGGTCACCGGGCGAATGACGGTTATTGCGTTGGCAGCAGGCTTGTTGATGGCCTGTCAAGTGACCGTGGAAAACACACCCACTGCCACATCAACCGCCTACGAGATCACGGCGACGGCGGTGGCCTCCACCGTCACGCGTACACCGCGTTCGACGCGGACGCCGCTGCCCACCCCGGTCGAACCGCCGACACCCAGCCCTACCCCGGGGCCGCTGGCATGGCGGGCGTTGGGGCCGGGTGTTTCCGTGGTGGAACTCGACGCGCCACATCCGGCGGAGGAGCGCCGGTCACCGCTAATCGCGTTCCGGCTGCACCCGGAGCACGTGGATTTTGCTGTGTACTACGGGGTGCCGCAGCCGGTGAGTGCGTGGCAGGAAGACCTCAATGCGCCCATCGTGTTTAATGCCTCGTTTTTCAACGGAGAGGGCGTACCGCTGGGCAGGCTGGTGATCGACGGAGAGCTGTACGGCGGGCCGCTGTCACGGGTGTATGGGCCTGACTCAGTCAGCATCCCCGGTATGTTCACCGTGATCGACGGCGAGGTCGGCATCTATGCGACCGGGCGGGCGGACCATGTGCGGCGTGATCTCGCGTTTGACCAGGTGGTGGAAACGTATCCGCTGCTGCTGCTGCCGGGGGGACAGCCCAACTTCGCCGAGGAAACCGAAAGCCGGGCACGGCGTACCGTGATCGGCATTGATGAGGAAGGCTATGTGATCGTCATGCTGATCCCGCATGATGGGTTCTCGCTGCATGAGCTGGCGAACTGGCTGGCGGTCTCCCCACTGCGGCTGGATACCGCGCTCAACCTCGACGGGGGCCGATCCAGCGGGCTGATCGTGGTGCAGGAAGGATTCCGCTGGGCGTTTGATTCGGCAGTGGACGTACCGGTAGTGATCGCGGTCACACCGCGCTGAGTGCAGGTCTGTCGCTTCAGCCGTCAGCGGAATCGCTGGCTTACCCCAGCCCAACAGCCACTGCCGCGTAAACCTGTGCAGCGGTGACGACATCGGCCAGAACAACCTGGTCATCTTCGGTGTGGACGTGTTCCGGACGGCCCGGGCCAAACGCAATCGTGGGGATGGCACGCTGGCCCATGGTATAGGCACCGTCGGTGGAAAAGGGCGTGCTGACAGCGTGCGGCTCCTCATCACGCAGTTCAAGGAGGATGTTGAGCGCCAATTCCACCAGTGGGTGCTCGTGCGAGAGTTTCCACGCGGGGTAGGCGGACATTGGCTCGATGTGGCCGCCCATATAAGACGGCACAGATGGCGCAGATACCTCGATATCGACCTCAACGCCTTCGCGCATCACAACCGCATCAAGTTCAGCCTCGGCGCGGGTGGCGGTCTCCCCGGCGGTCAGGCGGCGGTCGATATAGATGTCACACTGATCAGGGATGGCGTTCATGGCTGGTGATCTGCTCTCCACGCGGGTAACAGCCACCGTGCCCGGCCCGAAGAACGGGTCAGAGGGGAAGTCGCTGCCCATCAGGTCCAGCCCGAAGATCAGGCGGGCGGCGGCGGTCACGGCGTTGATGCCGCGTTCCGGCTGTGACGCATGGCTGCTGCGTCCACGGACACCCACGCGAAACATGATACGGCCCCGGTGCCCGCGCACGACCTGCCCGGCGGTGGGTTCCCCCAGCACGACGGCATCGGGCACAAGGCCGGTTTCTTCCAGCAGGTGGCGCACCCCACAGCCCTCACAGGGTTCCCCGTTGACCACAAAGGCCAGCGCCAATGTGCCGTTCCCCGGCAGCCCCAGTGACTTGAGATGCGCGGCGGCATACAGCATCGCGGCAAGGGCGGCCTTGGCGTCACAGGCACCCAGGCCGTACATCACGCCACCCCGCACAACGGGGTCATGTGGATCATGGGGCCACTGGGCCGAGACATGTACGGTATCGAGGTGGGCATCCAGCAGCAGGACCGGGCCTTCGCCCGTGCCGATCTTCGCGAGGATGCTGCCCGCGCTGTCACGGGTGACGTCCGTGATGCCAAGCGTCTGCATCTCCGCAAGAATGAGGTCAGCGGCAGCGCCTTCCCCCCCTGAGGGGCTGGGCGTGGCGATCAGGCGTGCAAGAAAATCGACCATGGCGGCCTGCAACTTATCGGGCAGACGCAGCGCCTCCAGTGATACGGGCAGGTTGAGAAGCTCGGTCATTAGTATGCCCCTTTCCGAAACAGCACGGTCGGCACGGTTTGAAGGATAATGCGGATATCGAGGTCCAGGGACCAGTTTTCGATGTAGAACACGTCGAGGAGAACCATCTCATCGAAGGGAACCTCGCTGCGCCCGCTGACCTGCCACAACCCGGTCAGGCCCGGCACGATGGCGAGACGTTCGCGGTGCCACGGCTCATATTCGGCGACCTCATTGGGGGTCCCCGGTCGCGGCCCAACAAGGCTCATCTCGCCGCGCAGGACGTTGATCAATTGTGGTAACTCGTCGATGCTGGTGCGACGGATAAAGCGCCCGACGCGCGTGATGCGCGGATCGTCGGCGACCTTGAAGGTCGGGCCGCCGGTGGTATTCTGCTCGCGCAGTTGACCAAGCAGTTCCTCGGCGTTGACGACCATCGAACGGAATTTAAAAACATCAAACTCGCGACCATCACGGCCCACGCGGCGCTGACGGAAGATGACAGGGCCGCCGTCATCGAACTTGATTGCGAGGGCGGCAGCAGCGTAGATCAATAAAAAAAACGGCATTGAGAGCAATGTGAGGATCAGGTCAAGCATGCGTTTGGCGGCGATACTGGATTTCGAGAGGCCGTCGGTGCCAGCCCCCAACAGCGGGATTCCGTTGAGGCTCGCCATATCGAGGTGGCGCAGACGTTGGTGGAAGACATCTGGCACAACACGGGCACGCACACCGGCGGCCTCACAGACATCCATGACGTAACGGATTTTCTCCTGTTGTGACCACGGCAGGGTGATAATAACCTCGCTGGGTTGATGTTCCGTGCAGATATCGCCCAGCGCACCGAGATTGCCTAACCCCTTGATGCGGCCCAGCGCCCCCTGCCCTTTGACGGGGTTATCATCCACATAGCCCAGCAGCGCGTACGGCACCAACGGGTCAGCAAGGACGTTGCGCACCACCGTGCGGCCCAATTCCCCCATACCCACCACGATCAGACGGTCCACGCCAATACCGCGCCGCCGCCGTGCGACAAGGACCCATTGCAGGATCAGACGGTCGGCCCACAAAAAGATCACGATCAAACCGCCAACGACGACCAGCATCCCGCGGGAGTAGACCAGCGGTTGAAGGGCAAAGGTGATCGCCATGACGAGCAGGATGCTGGTCATGGTACCACTGAAAATGCGGTAGGCCTGATCGAGCCAGCGGCGTTTGCGGGTATGGTCGTAAAGGCCGTCAATGCGATAGGTGATCAGGCACAGCACAGTGAGCAGGATCGAGAAAGGAATGTACGGGATGAAGCTCGAGTCATACTCGGGCAACACCGGGGTAGGAATCTCAAGCCGGTATCGAACCCAGTACGAGATAAAGAACGCGGCGTTGATCAGCACAATATCGATAATGATCAACAGGGCACCTGAACGGGTGCGGCGACTACGCATGGAGAGTATCCTGGGTTGGGTTAGCCTTCAGAGAGCGCGCGGCGGTAGCTGTCTGCCGTTTGCTGCGCGGTTCGGGACCAGTCAAACTGGCGCGCGTGCCTGCGCCCCCGGCGAGCGAGATCGGCCTGATGGTCCGGGTCATTCAACAGAGTGTGAAGGGTATCACGCCACGCGGCTACATCCAACGGTGGGATGAGCAGGGCAGCATCCCCGGCGGCCTCCGGCAGGGAGGTGCTGTCCGACGCGATCACGGGTGTCGCGCAGGCCATTGCCTCCAGAATGGGCAGGCCGAACCCCTCATACAGGGAAGGATAAACGAATACATCAGCGGCATTGTACCACAGGGGCAGGCGGTCATTCGAGACATAACCGGGTAGTAGTATGTGATTCGTAAGGCCCAGCGTCTCGATCAGGCCGAAGACCTCGGCGCTGCCCCAGCCTGCGCCCCCGGCAATCACCAGCGAGATGGCATCCTTTTCGGGCAGCTCGGCATAGGCACGGAGCAGGGTGGTAAGGTTTTTGCGCGGCTCGATGGTACCGACATACAGGATGAAATGATCGGGGAGGCCCTGTTCCTCGCGGAAGGCCGCCACATTAAGTGAATCCACCCGTTCGAACTGTTTATCTACCCCCGGCACCGCGATGTCGATGTGGTCAGGGTCAACAGCCAGCAGCTCGATGATCTCGCGTTTGCTGCTTTCGGAGATGGTGAGCACGCGCGATGCACGGCGCACAGACGAGGGTACGATGGCGTTCAGGTAGGCTCGGCGGGTGCGTGTTGTGCGTTCCGGGTAACGCATGAAGCTCATATCATAGATGGTGACGACAGAGCGCCCCGGCCACAGGAAGGGCAGCGAGAATCCCATGCCGTGATAAAGTGCCGGGCGCGAGGCCAGCAACTGAAGCGGCGCAAAGGTTTGCTCCCACACAATGCGGTTGGCAGGGCTTTTGGTCGGGATCAGGCTGCGTCGCACGGCCACACGGTCGGCCTTTGGCACAGCGCCCAGCCCGGTATAGACCCTGAAGTCAAACTCCGGGGCGGCCTCAGGCAGGTGCAGCAGGGTGTGGTAGATATACCCGTGTATCCCGGCGCTGCGATAGGATGCCTCACCGGATAGTAAGTGTGCGTTGATAGCAATTGTACTGGTCATAGTTTCGATTATATACGCACCCTGGTGAGATGTGCAGGGCTGACTCTTTAATGCATGTTCTTTATATCTCGACTTTGTTACTACTCAGCCTGATTTTGTACTCAGATTTGCGATCTTGATTGACATTTTGGATTGTGTTCAGGTACAAAACATATGGCGTGAAGATCGTTCGATATCTCAAATTAGGCACAAAAAGTGGCCTGAGTAGTTACTTATATTCTTTGATGATCAGATTGACGAGCAGCAACGCCTCTAATGATTCGTTAATCACACCGGCTACCCTTGTCCCCGGTCTATACAACTGCCAAAACTTGTAGAACATATGCTCGATCATCTACCCTCCTTGAGCGATAATTGTCCTTGACAGCGTAATATCGCTCAAGGGGCAGCATGACTGAATTTCTAACTGAGTTTTACACAACAGCCCAGGTCCACCATCGTCTGGATATCCCCAAACCGACCATCCGCAACTGGTCGGGGGAGTATGCTGCCTTCCTCTCGGGACGCGCTCAACCCAATGATGGCAACACCCGCCAATTCACGTATGACGATCTCATCGTTCTCAATACGGTCCGGCATCTCACCCGTACTCAGGGAATCAATGACAATAGTCGTGTGCGCGAGATACTGGCCGATGGCTTCCGCATTTCGGACTTTCCAGAACCTCAACCCGAAGGAGCGTCTGAGGTACTCAAAGACGTACATCTTGTCCCGGTCGAACGTCTGGAACGAGCACTCGACCGGATTTCAGCTGCAGAAGAGGACACAGCTCGTATTGAGGAACAGCTAAATAATACAGAATCTGAACGCGATCAAGCACTCATTGTCATTGATGATCTCAATACAAGGGTTACGCGGCTGCGCGAGGTTCACGGTCAACTACGCGGCTTGCTGTATGCGTCCGTGATGGCTGGCCTCGCATTATTCTTTGTGACTGCAACCTCTCTCATTGCCCTCATCTTATTCATCCAGGAGGTACAGCCATAGTGACCAAGTCTGTGCCACAGAGTGGGGAGAGTTGGGCGGTCAAGCCTGGCTCGTTAGATGCCCTGAATACATCACGATTGTTCGATACCGATAACCGGTTGGGGATTCCCGGCTTGCTCCATACGCCACTGTCTGCCATCCCGGAGTGGCTGGTTGCCTACCGCGACCGTATCCGCTCGCCACGCTTTGACTTCAGCCGCGCAGCTGTGCACTTCTTCCTTGATGACTACCGTTTCGAGACCGTCTGGTCACGGCCTGAACGAGCGCTGGAACATCTCTCCAAGTACCAGACTTTGCTCACACCAGATTTCTCACTCTACACCGGCTGGCCGCTGGTGGTGCAGCAGTGGAATGTCTACCGCAGCCGCTGGTGTGGACGCTACTGGCAGGAGCTGGGTTTCCAGGTGATCCCCACCGTCTCATGGAGCACCACTGAGAGCTTTGACTTCTGTTTTGTTGGATTGCCCCGGCAAAGCGTCACGGCGGTTTCAGCACAAGGTGTCAGGCTCAACGCGCCAGTCGAACGTGAGCGTTTTATGCACGGATACCAGGAGATGGTTGATCGGCTGTCACCTTCAACGGTGCTGGCTTATGGCAATCTGCCGGAGGAGGCGTACTCACTCGCACCGGTTGTGAACTACCCGACTCGCTGGGACGGGCGCATCCATGCCCATCGGAGGGTCGCCTAGTGGGTGGACGGGGTTCCACGGCCCCCAAACTGCCCGAAACACTCCGGCTGCCCCTCACGTCGGTGCACCAACCCCCTCCAGAACCGAATACGTACCAATACGTTGCCATTTCCAGCCGAGACCTCAAGCCAGGCGGCCAACACTATGCCTTTCTGGAAAACATCGGGCGCGAGTGGACGCTTGTCACCCATGATCTGGATGCGATAGAAGAACAAGCGCAAGGATTTGCGCCCATCCCATATCACAGCTTTGGCATGGAGCAGCCGACACTGCGTTGGGTGAAGGATAACAAGGTCGTTGACCTCTACGTGGATGGCATGACAACTGAAGACTATTTCGCCGCTTCCGGCCTGCGTTTCCACAATGAGGTCAAGGGCCCCTATGTGCTCTCCAAGCGGGTCAGCCGGGTAATGCGACCCTACTTCGTCTCCGGCGAATTCGACCCATCTGAGGTGTCCATCCGCTACATGGACGTTGAGGACTATGCCGCTTTCATCGATGATCCGACAGCAGGAGAGAAGGTCTTCGACGGGGCAGGGGTGATCAGCCGGGCCATGCTGGAAAAGATGCTCATCCGGGAAGACCTTTCGCCAGTCAAGCAGGAGCAGCTGCGCCGTGAATTGGCCCATGCCGGTCGAGTGGAATTCACCATTATGACCGAACGCGGTCAGGACAAAGGCCATGCCATTGTGTCCGATGATCTGGACGTGGATTTCCTCATCCCGCGCGACACCAAGCGCGAGATCACGCTGGAAAACGGCAAGACCTGGGTGGGCATCGACTTCGTCCACGGCAAGGACCACATGCGGATTGACATCCAGTCGCTGATCAACCTGCACCCCTTCTTTGAGAATGAGCAGTACGCAGCTTGGCTGCACGATGAGGGCGCTGTTTTCATCGAAGCAGTCAAGTCCGGCGATGTGGTGGAACCGATGCGCCGCATCGACCGGCAGGAGACATTGGAAGATGTACAGGGTTGGGCACTGCGCGAATTTTTCGCATCCGGAGGACACCCCCAGTGGTTTCAGTACCACACAAAGTCGCTGATCAACCGCCACCTGGAGCGGCTGAACGCAGCCGCAGAGGGAAAGCTTCGCATCCCCATTCCAGGTGGCCGCTACTACGTGATGCCCGCTGGCGTGGGACGTGCTGCCGGGGTGGAGGTCGACGTTGCACCTGGACAGATCCACATCGACCATGCGCGGGGCACCGCCTGGGTCAGTGACGCCGACTGGCTGCGCTTCGATGACAGCCCCAAAGGCGAGGGGATAGCCGGGATTCTGGGCGGGGCCGACAACGACGATGCGCTCTGGCTGCATCCCTTCACCGACCACGATGGATCACAGAAAGTGCTGGCCTGGCGATCTCCTAATCAACTTGGCGAGTACGTGCTGCTGGAACCAACCCCCACCAGCCGCATTCCCGAATGGCACACGGCGGAGGATAATACAATAACCTTTGTGCCGGGCGACTCGCGCAAATTACCCCAGCGTGTGGACACCCTCAACCCCGACTACCTCGGCCTGGTCGATCACCGCACAGGCGAGGCGCTGGGCAGCGGCGAACCCTACTCGCTGGTGGCGATGGACAAAGCCATCGGGCGGGCACTGGACAATCAAGGGGCATTGGGCATGTACTGCAACTCGCTGATGATCAACAAAGCCCTGACCGGCGGGCTGCCGGAGAAACCACCGGCTCCGCTGGAAGATGTCATTGACTCCTCCGTCAAGACCGGGGCCGACCTCAGCCGGGTGAAACAGTGGAACTACGACAACTCGCGCCAGATCCTCGAAGCCCGGCGGCCTATCCCGTCGCTGCTGCACGAAAGGCTGTCATTCGACCGGGATGCCGAACACCGGCCTCCCAGACCTGTGCCCACGTATGACCACTGGCTCGATGATGTGCAGCGCACCCTCCGTTCCCACATCAAGACCATCGAAGCCGCCCGTGATGAGCTTGCAGTATCGGCGATGCCACCCCAGGCGGTGTTCGATGCAGCCATAGAGGACCCGGAGAGCATCCGGCTGGGTGGGATGCTCAACCAGACCTATGCGAAGGCCATTCGCACTCGTCCACAGCCGGAACTGCCACCCACACCCGATGATCATGAGATGGCAAGACAGGCGGTAGAGGGCTATCTGAACCGCTTCCCGGAGGAGCAGCACACCACTATCCTGCGCGGGGCAATGGTCAGTGCCTATATGGGTGACGAGCCATCATCGGATAATGCTGTATGGCTGATGGGCGAGAAGCGCGAAAACATTGGAACAATGTCCGGGAGCCGTGCGCCGGGGGTTGCCCAGAAGTCGATCCAGGCGCTGCGCGAGATAGGCGTGCTGGACGAGATCGGCGAGACCTCACTGGGCACCATCGCCTATCCGGGCGCGACGGTGCGTGAACCCGCCATGCAAAGCGCGGGCATCACTGGAGTCTGGTTTAACTGGCTTAAGACGCAGTATGCAGGTAACGGTCGCGCTGCACCTGAACGAATGCAGGATGTCCCCAAACCCGACCAGCGCCAGGCCAAGCAGCGTATCGCTCATTTGGCAAAGACCCAGTTCCCCGGGATGCGGCTGCGGGTGAGAGAAGAGAGTGGCAGGCTGGCCGCTTATACCGAGAGGGGCAACCTGTTCGGGTTTCTCAAGGGGGTTGAGGGTATCCAGCCAGGAGATGAGATTGAACTGGGTATTTCAACAACGAAAGATGGCAACATGCGCGTGCAGTACATGCGCACACAAGCACAAGGAGTAGGGTAATGGAGTACAGAATCACAATCTTCAAAAAGCAGGGAGAACCATTGTATGCTCTCTGGATAGACACGCCG
>CAYMGV010000098.1:0-10295 GCA_964390105.1 uncultured Anaerolineae bacterium
GTTCCCCGGCTGGCCGTCGATGTCGGTCACGCAGCCCTTTCTGATGCATGCGTGGTTCGAGCGCAACCAGGCCGATCTCGCGGCCCATTATGTCGATCTGCTGAACCGCACCCGCCGCGTCGGGGTGCTGCTGGCACGCCTGGGCGATCAGGCGGAGCAGGCCGGGATTGCGCCGGTGCCTGCGCCTGACCTGCCCGCCGTACATCACATCCGGCTGCCCTATACCGGTTCAACCGAGGCCGGGACCAACATCCGCCAGAGCATCGAGAACCGCGCCGAATGGTCCGCGGAGTTCAAGCGGATCGCGGCACCACAGGTTGCCGCCAGAGCATCGAGAACCGCGCCGAATGGTCCGCGGAGTTCAAGCGGATCGCGGCACCACAGGTTGCCGCCATTGACCCCGCCCGCCCCGCCGACCTGATTTTCGGGGCAGGGGGCTTCTCCGGGGTGCTGGCTCAGACGGTCGTGGCGAAGATGCTGGTGGAGCGCGGGGTCGCGGTGCGGCGTGTGTTTGGCTGTTCAGCGGGCGTACTCAGCGGGCTGTTCTATGCCGTCAAACTGGCCGCCGACCGCTGCCCCGACCTGTACACGCCTGGGGCGGATAACGCGCTGGAGGACTTCTACCGCTTCTTTGATGGCCTCAGCATGAAGGCGATGTTCCATACCCACCGCAGCCCGCGCCGCTTGTGGCGGGCCTTTGGCAACGCCGAGCCGCTGCGCCGCACACTGCTGGGCTATATCGAGAAGTGGACCGGGCGGCCCGACCCCGACCGTGTGACCTTCGAGAGTATCAGCCTGCCGCTGTGGATCGCGATGACCCGCGCCGACGGCTACCTCGACCTGGCCGGGATGACAGAGCCGGGTATGGGGATGCGCTTTGCCGAGCGCCTGATGCGGCCCCTCAACTGCCCGGTCATTGATGCCGTGATCGCGGGCATGGCACAACCCTTCTACGTCACGCCGCCCGTCATCGCGGGTATGACGTACTTCGACGGCGGTTCCTCGTACTACGATATCGACATCTTCGCGGCGGGCCTCAGCGCCCCGCTGCCGGAGCTGATCAGCATCCATGTCGGCGAGCCGATCCCCTATACCTTCGGCTTTCAGCCGCGCATGACGCTCCCGCAGTTGGTGTTCGATCAGCACAACCTGACCTTCCCCGAAGGCCGCCGCCGCATGTCGGCACTGGTGAACCTGCTGTACCGTCATGAAGCCGACCGCCGCCGCCTCGCTGCCGTGATCGATGCGCTGGATGCCGCCGGGCAGCCGCTGCCTGCCGGGTTACCGGGGTCGGTTCATGAGGGCTGGTGGCAGGATTGGACAATCCAGGGGCAATAGGGTTCGGTTTAGCAAAAAGAGTCCCTGTTTTGCCCCCACCCCGTCACGACGATGCCTCCTGCCAACGGTTGATCCCTGTATGCAAGGGCGGATCATGCTGGTTTGAATACTCATTCCGCCGGAGGAGGGGCGGGGGCAGGACAGCAGCCGAACCGTATTGCTGCCTCTAACCCGAGTTGGGTTCCGCGACCCGCATTGGCTGGAACTGCATGTACGTCAATGACCGCCACAGCCACTCGAACGGGCCAAAGCGGAAGCGTTTCAGCCACCACGCTGAGAGCGGTATCTGCACGACGTAGATCGCGATCACGATGCCGATCAGCGCCACCGGGCCAAGCTGCCCGTACAGCCCCAGCCCGTAGCCGTAGAAGACCAGGGTGCAGATGATCGAGTGCATCAGGTAGTTGGTCAGTGCCATGCGGCCCACCGGCGCAAGGTGCCGCAGCCAGTGCATCGCCCAGTCCTGCCGCGAAAGCAGCACAATCCCCGACATATACGCGAGGCTCAGCAGCGGAGCGCCGATGAACAGCCCGGTCATGAAGATGCCAAATGACCAGTCCAGCGCGTTGGCAGCACTGCTCGAAAGGTCCACCCCGGTTGCCAGTGCGGCCACGTTGAACAGCATGCCCAGCGGCAGCGTCCACCACAGCATCCGCCGGAAGTAATCGAGGTTGTTGTCCACATCAAACAGCACGCCCGATTTCCCCACCGCCAGCCCGATCATGAACATGATAAACACGCTGGGCATGATGAACACCTCGGCCTTGCCGAACAGCGCAAAGAAATCCCCGAAGCGCTCGGCGGTGATCTCGGCATAGGTGCCGCTGCCGTACACCACAAGGTCGTGCGCGTTGGCTTCCTCGACCAGCGCGGCCTGTTGGGCTGTCATGGCCTGCACGCCGGTCATCTCCTCCGGCAGAAGTTCGGTGCTGAGCACCCCCATCCAGATGAACAGCGTCATCAGCACCAGCGGGATCAGGCCCCACACCAGCAGGCCGCGCGGCTTACGCCCACGGAACAGCAGCACCACCACCGCCCCGATCCCGGCGTAGATCAGCAAAATATCCCCGATCCAGATCAGCACGCCATGCGCCAGCCCGAACAACGCCAGCAGCAGCAGACGGCGCAGGTACAGCGGCAGGAAGCGCACGTTCTTCGCTTCGGCGCGGTTCATCTGAATGGCGATGCCCAGCCCGAACAGGAACGAGAACAGGCTGAAGAATTTATTGGTAAAAAACAGGTTGGTCAGGCTGGTGACGATACCCGCGCCGAGGCTGGTATCAAAGGAGGGGCGGGCCGCGTTCCACGGGTTGGCAAACAGGTGGATGTTGACCACGAGGATGCCAAAGATGGCAAACCCGCGCAGGATGTCGATCACGGTGATGCGATCTGTGATGCGTGTCGGGCCGAGGTTGGTGGCCCGCTGTACGGTTGTCATAGCAGCTTCCTTTCAGGGGAACAAATTCATCATCATCCAGGGTCTGTCTGCAACGCCCGCCAAACCACCCGCCTGGCGTGTTTTACCCCACCTCTCGGCTCATTGCACTTGCCGCTTCGAGTACCGCGTCAGCGGTGCGGTGAAAAGCGGTTTGCAGACACAATCTAATACGGGGAAATGAAGGCGTGGGTTGCAGAGGGGCAGGCAGCGAAAAGGCGGGCACCCATTCGAGTGCCCGCCCGTCTTTCTTGCGAAAGTGAGAAGGTCGGCTTAGAAGCCCATGCCGCCCATGCCGTCCATACCACCTGCGGGCATGGCCGGTTCATCCTGCGGGATGTCGGTGATGAGGGCTTCGGTGGTCAGGATCATGGCGGCGATGGACGCGGCATTCTCAAGGGCACCCTTGGTGACCTTGGCCGGGTCGATGATACCCTCGCTGATCATGTCCACGTACTCGCTGCTCATCACGTTGAAGCCGATCTTGTCGTTGCCGGTTTCATACTGCTGGCGACGGACATTGTCGATGATGACCGCCCCGTCGAGGCCCGCGTTGAAGGCCAGCTTGCGCATCGGGGCTTCGAGCGCGGTGCGGACGATCTGGATGCCGGTGTTCTCATCGGCATAACCCAGTTCAAGGCCGTCCAGCGCGCTCATGGCGTTGATCAGGGTCACACCGCCGCCCGGCACGATACCTTCTTCAACAGCGGCGCGGGTGGCGCTCAGGGCGTCCTCAACGCGATGCTGCTTTTCCTTCTGCTCAACCTCGGTGCCCGCACCGACCTTGATAACGGCCACGCCGCCGCTCAGCTTGGCAAGACGCTCCTGCAGCTTCTCGCTGTCGTAGTCACTGGTGGTGTTCTCGATGGCGGCCTTGATCTCATTGATACGGCCTTCGATGGCACCTTCTTCACCGGCACCGTCGATGAGGGTGGTGTTGTCTTTGGTCGCCACGATCTTCTCGGCGTTGCCCAGGTCTTCAAGCGTGACGCTCTCCAGCTTGCGGCCAATTTCCTCGCTGATGACCACGCCGCCGGTCAGCACGGCGATGTCGCCGAGCATCTGCTTGCGGCGGTCACCGAAGCCGGGGGCCTTGACGGCCAGCACGTTGAGCATGCCGCGCAGCTTGTTGAGTACCAGTGTCGCCAGTGCTTCACCGTCAATGTCTTCGGCGATGATGACCAGGTCACGCTTGCCCCGGTTGATCAGCTTCTCCAGCACCGGCATCAGGTCCTGTGCGGCGCTGATCTTCTTGTCGTAGATCAGGATATACGGCTTCTCGATAACGGCTTCCATGGTGTCGGTGGCGGTGACGAAGTAGGGGCTGATGTAGCCACGGTCGAACTGCATCCCCTCGACGTACTCGGTCTCAAAGCCGAGGCCCTGGCCTTCCTCGACGGTAATGACGCCGTCCTTGCCGACCTTCCACATCACATCCGCGATCAGTTCACCGATCTCGTTATCCTGCGCGGAGATGCTGGCGACCTGTGCGATCTCCTCCTTGGTGTCGATCTCAACCGCATGCTGGCGGATGTACTCGGCAACCTCGGCGGTGGCGGCCATGATGCCCTTCTTGAGCAGCATCGGGTTGGCACCGGCGGCGACATTCTTCAGCCCTTCGTTGACGATGGCCTGGGCCAGTACGGTGGCGGTGGTGGTGCCGTCACCGGCGATATCATTGGTCTTGGTGGCGGCTTCCTTCAGAAGCTGCGCGCCCATGTTCTCAAACGGGTCTTCGAGTTCAATTTCCTTGGCAACGGTGACGCCGTCATGGGTGACGGTCGGCGCGCCCCACTTCTTATCGATCGCGACGTTGCGGCCCTTGGGGCCGAGGGTGGTGGCGACGGCGTTTGCCAGTTTGTCAACGCCCTTTTTGAGCCGGGCGCGGGCATCTTCGCGGAATACGAGCTGTTTAGCCATGTGATAATCTCCTGATTTGAGTCTTAATATCGGTTTGCTGCGGGGGGTGTTGAGCACCATTCCCTGCTAATGCGCGGGGCCTCTTATTCAATGATCCCCAGGATATCGGTTTCCTTGAGAATTTTGACTTCGACGTCGTTCACCTTGACATCGGTGCCAGCGTACTTGGCAAACAGCACCACGTCACCGGCGCTGACTTCCATCGGGATGCGCTCGCCGTCTTCGTTGCGTGCGCCGGGGCCAACGGCCAGTACAGTGCCCTGCTGCGGCTTTTCCTTGGCGGTCTCCGGGATGTACAGGCCGGAAGCGGTGCGCTCGTTTTGCGCCAGTGGTTCGACCACGACGCGGTCACCAAGCGGTTTCAGGTTGATTTTGTCATCTGCCATGATTTTGCTTTCCTCCGTTTTCACCAGGGTAGATTGATTGTATCGCGGCTCTGCATGTTAGCAGTGTCATGCCGTGATTGCTAATTTCCATGATGAATCATAACGCGCCGCTGTAAGAATTCCATATGAATTGCATATATTTTCCCTACGAAGGGGATGTGTCTTCGCCACAGCATTCAGCATTCAGCTATCAGCCGGGACCTGGCACCTGCCGTCTGCGACCTCCCTGCAACCAATCCGTGCAATCCATCGTATAAAATGATGACCAACCGATCTTGTCAGCGCGTGCAGACTGTGACAAGATCGAAACGGGATGATGATCGTCACAGATTGAGAGAGGTCTGATGGCAGAAGAAACCATAACCGGGATACCACCGCTGCCCACTTCGATTGGGCGTTACGAGATCAGGGGTGAATTGGGGCGGGGCGGTATGGCGACTGTCTGCCATGCGTTTGATCCCCGCTTCGAGCGCGAGGTGGCGCTCAAGATTCTGCCGCAGGCGTTCCTGCACGATACCGAGTTCCGCACGCGCTTTGAGCGTGAGGCCAGGGTCGTTGCCGGGCTGGAACACAGCGCCATTGTGCCCGTATACGATTTCGGTGAGGACAACGGGCAGCCGTTCCTTGTCATGCGGCTGATGCGCGGTGGTTCGCTCTCGGACCGCATCATGGAGGGGCCGGTCTCGCTTGAAGAAACCGCCCGCATCTTCCGGCGGCTGGGCGGCGGCCTGACCTATGCCCATACGCACGGCATTATCCACCGTGATCTAAAACCCGCCAACATCCTGTTTGACGGTGCCAACGACCCCTACATCGCGGACTTCGGCATCGCCAAGCTGACCGAATCAGGCACGCTGACCGGGTCGCATATCATCGGCACCCCGGCCTATATGTCACCGGAACAGGCACGCGGCGAGCCGCACATCGACGGGCGCTCGGATGTGTACGCGCTGGGTGCGATCCTGTTCGAGGTGCTGACGGGTAAACAGCCCTATGAGGCCGAAACCCCGATGGGTCTCGCCATGCGTCACATCACCGACCCCGTGCCGACTATCCTCATGGTCAAGCCTGACCTGCCGGAAGGCTGCGAGGTACTGATCAGCAAGGCCATGGCGAAGTTTGCGGAGGATCGTTTTGATACCGCCGAAGACCTCGCCGCTGCCCTCACCGACGTGGCCGAGGGCAAGGTGCTGCACATCGAGGCACCGCCCAAGACCAGGACCGGCGTGCGGCTGGCCCAGCCCACAGCCGCAGTGCCTGCGCCGTCCATCCCGGCTGATGATGACCCCGCGACGGTTGCCATGGATAACCCCCGTAACGCGGCAACGGTCCTCGGCAAACTGCGCGAACCCATTTCCGATACCAACTGGCATAAGACCCAGCCGCTGGCCGGGCTGCTTGGCCCCAACTGGGACCTGCAAAAGCAGTTCCAGGTATTTGCCAAAGAGGCCTTCTGCAAGGATACATGGTCCTACGCATGGCAGACCTTCTGGGCCGACCACCGCCCGTTGATCGGCTGGGTGCTGCTTGCGCTGGGTATCCGCGCAGGTGTGCAGGCGCTCGGCATCGGTACGGGGGCGCTGTTGTGGCCGTGGGTTTTCCTGATGCCCGCCGTACTCGCCACCGGGGCCGCCTTCGCCATGCGCAGGCAGAAGACCAACTGGCTGGTGATCCCCGGCAGTGTGGTCGGCATACTGGGCCTGATCCTGCAGTTCAACGCCGTGACCAATTACTGGGCCGCGTGGGCCTACGGCGGCGTCGCCCTGCTGCTGTGTGGGCCGGGTATTGGGCTGGTGCTGTTTGGCTATCTTGAAGACAACCTGAAGGTACTGAAGGTCGGGCGCTGGCTGAACACCGTCGGCTTTCTGTTGGCGGTCGGTCTCGGCGTGTTCCTTGAACTGGTGCTTAAGTTCACCGGCAATCCCATCCGGGGCATCATCACGCTGGCTGTCGGGCTGTTCCTCGCCATCGCCTGGAACCGTCTTATGGCCCGTCTCACCCGGGACTGGCAGCCGTTCGCGGAGCCGGTCGCGGCGTAGAGATAGGGGGGGGCAGCGCCCCCCCCATTGTGACGCTACTCCGCCAAAAACGCGCGCACCGCGTCCACAGATGCGGCGGGCTGTTCAGCGAACAGCTCATGACCGGACTCCGGGATGACGACCAGTTCAGCACCGGGGAAGTACGTCATCTGCTGCCGCTGAAAGTCCCCGCCGATGACGGTGTTGCACGCGCTCGCCATGAACAGGGTCGGTGGTGTGTCGATGGAGTCGAGGCCCTCGACCAGCGAGATCAGGTTGCCGTCGGCGTCATACAACGAGGCGGTGACGTTCTGAAAGGCGTCATAGCTGAAGCGCCAGCCCGCGACGCTGGCCGGGGGTGTGCCGCCGCACCAGTAGCCGGGGTTGGCGGCGATCATGACCTGCCCGGTGACGTAGTCAAAGGGGGCCTTGTCATCAGGCGGGCTGCTGATGTGAAAAGACTCAAAGGTGGCACGCAGTTGGGCCATGCCCGCTTCACGGCTGCTGCCGCTGAAATCGAGGCCCTGGGCGAGCATCTCCTGCGTCAGTGGGCCGGGTTCCGCCATGATTACATGCGAAACTTTCTCCGGGTGCCGGGTGAGGTAGGGGGCCAGCAGCATGCCGCCGAAGGAATGGCCGAGCAGGATAACGGGGTCGCCGCCACCATACGCATCGACAAAAGCGTCGAGGTCGGCGAGGTAAGTGTCCAGCGCCAGGGTTGATGGGTCCGCCACACGCGGCGAGAGGCCGGTGCCGCGCTGATCGTAGAACACCACGTAGTACTCGTCAGCGAGGTCCTGCAAACTCAGCAGCGCGCGGTAGTCCGCACCGGGGCCGCCATGCAGCACGATCAGGGTTGGGGCGGCGGGGTCACCAAAGGTCTCGCTGTGAAAGGTGGCCCCGTTGAGCGTAACGGTCGGCACGCTGTCGTCATCGGCAGCGGTGGCCGGGACGTTGTACTCCCCGTTGGTGGCGATGAAGCCGATCAGCAGCGCCAGTACGGCCACGCCGATCAAAGCGCCGAGGATAAGTCCGATCACTTTCAATGCTTTCTTCATCGTTCGTTATTCTCCATTCATAGTACCAGGTTTAATTGAAGCGGGACTTACGCAGTTGAACCCGCTATTGTGGTTTCAATACCCAAGCCTCGGCAGAAGTTGGTTGCCCCCTTTTGATAGGTGCTTGCACCTGCGGGGGCGTAAAATCCGAAGCTCTGCGCGGATTTGGGAGGTGTCATCTGCATAAGTCCTATGAGGGTTAGGCATCCAACTCCGCCAGCGTTTCATCGGCCCAGTCGAGCATGGCACGGGCGTAGTGCTTGCCGTAGTTCAGCGTCATCGACCAGTAGGGTTCATCCGGGTGGCCTTCGGCTTTAAAGGCCGCCTCGACGCCTTCATAGGCACCCAGCGCGGCCCGCTGCTCGGCCTGGAAGCTCAGCAGCATCCCGCGCAGTTGGGCGGGGTCCATGTGGCCGCCGAAAAACACGCGCAGCAGGAACTCGTTACGGACCAGCGGCGGGCGCGGCGGCTCTGCAAGATAGACGTGCAGCGCCGCGACGCCTTGCCCGGTGATGGCGTACAGCTTGCGGTCGGGCCGGCCCTCTTGCTCATCGACTTTGACCGTTGCCAGCCCGTCCGTCACCAACCCTTTGAGCGTCGGGTAGATTTGCCCGTAGCTCTCGTTCCAGAAGAAGCTGATCGATGTCTCGATCAACTGCCGGATATCATAGCCGGACAATGGGCCGTAGGTGAGCAGGCCGAGGATGGCATAACGGCTTCGCCCTTTTTTACTGGGCATGTCAATCTCCTTGCGCAAGGATGTTATATCTAAAAGATATATATCTTTTAGATATATGTCAAGCGTTTTTGGAAAACAGGGCAGGGCCAGCCCAAATCTGTAACAGGAACCCGCGAAACCACCGGGCAGGTCACCGGCGGTTTTGACCCGGCCCTGATCGAAGGGGCCTTCTACGATAAGAAGCGCTAGCAACTGCTTGCGGACAACGCAAAAGGGCCGACCCCATCGATGGGGTCGGCCCTTTGTGCTTTCCTGTGGATGGGGCAGGCGTCACGGCCTTACAGCACCCCCGTGATCCACCCGATCAGGACGCGGGCGGTTTCCCCGGCGGCGGTGAGCGGCGTCTCAACCAGCGGGCTGGGCGTGAAGATCAGCACGAACAGGATAATGGTGATGGCCCCTACGATCTTGCGTGGTCGGTCCAGCCCCGTGATCTCATCGAGGACCGGGGCGTGGTTGCGCAGCGCAAACGTCGCGATGACCACCCACAGCCACCAGCCCGACCAGCCAAAGGGCAGCGCCGTCCAGCCGAGGTCGTTCATGGTGCCCGCCGTGGCAAGCAGTACCAGCATCGCGATCACCGGGATGCGGGCCTTGTTCGCGTTCTCGCCGAACAGGCCGTAAAACACATGGCCGCCATCCAACTGACCGACCGGCATCAGGTTGAGCGCGGTGACGAGGAACCCGGCCCAGCCCGCCAGCGCGACCGGGTGGATGAACACATCACGCGGGCCGTCCGGCAGGAACTCCCCAAACACCGAGAACTTGAGCAGCGCATACAGGATCGAGTTGCCCTCGCGCCAGAAGAACACCGTCTCCTGTGCGCTGGGCGGCATGGTCTGGAGGATTTGCGCCGCCGTACTGACCTCCGAGAGCAGCAGGCCGATGATCATCACCGGGATGGCAATCACGATCCCGGCCAATGGCCCCGCCACGCCGATATCAAACTGCACCTTGCGGTTGGGGCTGGGTTCGCGCATCGAGATGACCGCGCCCAGCGTGCCGAGGATGCCAATCGGCAGCGGGATGAACATGGGGAAGGTCACATCGACGTTGTGCCTGCGTGACATCACGAAGTGCCCCATCTCATGCGCGCCGAGGATGCCCAGCAGCGCGGCGGCATACAGCGCCCCGTTGAGCAGCGCCTGCCGGAACGCCGCCGCCGTAGGCAGCACGTCGGCGGGCTGCGGTGAGAGGGTCTCCCCCGTCAGCGCGTATGAGATGGCGTCGGGCAGCGGCAGGGACAACTCACCGCCCATGCCCACCGCAAACACGCTGATCAGCGTCAGCACGAACAGGATGATCGCCATCCACGGGATTTCGCCCTCGGTCTTCTTAAACACCACCGGCAGCGCCAGCACCGTATCGAAGCCGTCCATGCGGGTCAGGCGGGGCGTGAAG
>CAYMGV010000099.1:0-10241 GCA_964390105.1 uncultured Anaerolineae bacterium
TTCGGGTCTGATTCGCTGCCCCTATTTTACCCTATTTGGACCAACCTTTTTTCAGCTCGACTTTATCCATTTTTGAGCAGAGAGCAGGGGCAGATTACGCATAAACCCAGAAATTCGTTCGAAATAGGTGAAGTCTGGGTCAGACTACAGACCCCATCCTATTTATTCGGGTTCCGCGATTGGTGTTGATGTTCCCTATGGTGGCGTTCTGAACAGATACATTATCGTCTCCTGCTGCTGCCGGTAGTTCGAGCGTAAACCCGGGCCGGTCTCGGCTTCTGACCGATGTCTTATGTTCATCATAACTCACTTTCCGTGAGTGTCTACCAAATGGATAAAGTCGAGTTCAGGGGACTCATATTGTTCATGAGTAGCAGGTCATCCGTGAGACCCGCGCCGTCGATTACGCCAAGTAAGCATATCCCGTTCAAGCACAAAGCCCCGCATCGGCGGGGCTTTGTTATTGATAGGCGGAAGGCCCCATAACAAGCTGATAGCTGATAGCTGAGCGCTAATCGCTAAAAGCTGAATACCGTGCGAAGAGCGCGATATTCTTACAAACTATTAACCTGCTTGTGGTACACTACGAGAACTTTATCGGCATCTGCTGAGAAAGGGGGAGCACATGACGCGAGAAGATATCGTGCGGCTGACATCACTCTCAAGCTGCGCCGGGTGAGCGTCCAAGCTGGCGCCTGAGGCGCTGGCGCAGGTTCTGCGCCCCTTACAAAACCTGTTTGATCCCGCCGATCACCCCGACCTGCTGGTTGGTCTCGGCATGCCCGATGATGCCGCCGTCTACAAACTGAACGACGATCAGGTCATCATCGTGACGACGGATTTCTTCACGCCGGTTGTGGATACCCCCTACGACTACGGCGCGATAGCGGCTGCCAACGCGCTGAGTGATGTCTACGCCATGGGCGGACGCCCGGTGCTGGCGCTGAACATCGTGGCCTTCCCCGATAACCTGATCGACTCGATGCTGCCCGATCTGCTGATGGGTGCTGCGGAAAAGGTCAGGGAGTCCGGTGCCGTCATCGCGGGGGGGCACACCATCAAGGATAAGGAACCCAAGGCCGGGTTGGCGGTCGTTGGCATCGCGCATCCCGATCATCTGCTCGAAAAGGGCGGGGCCAAACCCGGTGATGCCCTGTACCTGACCAAGCCGGTTGGTTCGGGGACGATCACCACGGCGAACAAAAACGACAAACTCGTCGACCGCGGCCACCTTGAAACGGCCATCCGCTGGATGAACGGGCTTAACCGCGCCGCCTCTGAGGCCGCTGTCGCGGTGCGCAGTAAGGCTGCTACCGATATCACCGGCTTTGGTCTGCTGGGCCATGCGGTCGAGATGGCGGAATCAAGTGGGGTAACGCTGCACTTCTATCTGCCCGATATCCCGATGCTGCCCGGTGTGGATCATTACGCCGACGAGTGGATATTCCCCGGCGGGTCCGCCGAGAATATGAATACCTTCGAGGGCCGCGTCCGTGCCGATGACGGACTGGACGACGGCCACATGATGCTACTCTATGACGCCCAGACCAGTGGCGGCCTGCTGGTTGCGGTGCCTGCTGGGCAGGACGCCACCTTCGAAGCGGAAATCGCGGCGCGTGGCGGGTTCGCGTGGCGAGTTGGAGCGGTGGCCCCGGCGGAAGACGACACCCGGATTGTCGTCCATAGTGAATCACAAGTGGGCAACGAAAGCCCATTAAACCTGGTAACGGATTAATTCGTGGCTCAGCGGTAGCACAGATGCAAGTTTGTTTTATCGCTGTAACCCACCGAATGGAGTAACGAACAACCATGCATATTTTAGTAACCAACGATGACGGCGTATTTGCGCCGGGCATCTTCGCTTTACAGAAGGCGCTGCACGCCAACTTCCCTGATGCGCAGATCACGATCATGGCACCTATGGTCAACCAGAGCGCAGTCGGGCACCGCAAGACCCTGCGTGACCCGCTGCGTATCGACCAGGTCAAAATGGTGGATGGCACCCTGGCCCATGCCTGTTCAGGCTCGCCTGCCGATGCCGTCTCGCTGGCCCTGATGGGATACATCGAGGACAAGGTTGATATCGTGGTGAGCGGTGTCAACCAGGGCGGTAACATGGGCCAGGACGTGACCTACAGTGGTACCGTGACCGCCGCCATGGAATCCGTGATCTTCGGTGTCCCGGCCATTGCCATCTCTTACGACTCCTATACGGATCAGGAGTTTGAAGCCGGGGCCGATTTCGCGGCGCGGCTGGTGCCCGTGGTGTTGGACCATGGCCTGCCGGAGTATACGCTGCTGAATGTCAACATCCCATGCCGGGATGAATTCAAGGGCGTACAAGTCACGCGGCAGGGCAAGCGCCTTTATCACGACCGCCTGATCGTCCGTGAGGACCCACAGGGCACCCCCTACTACTGGATCGGCGGCGACCGCCCCACCGGTGAAGTAGAGGAAGAAGGCACCGATGTGTGGGCCGTGGATAAGGGCTACATCTCGATCACACCCATTCACCTCGATCTGACCAACGCCAGCTTCTCACCTGAGGTCGCGGGCTGGGACATTCAGCCGTAAGGTCGAGCAGCCGCAATCGGTATACTGAATCCATTGGCTGCACTTGCCAGGGTTCTGTTGCAAAAGATGGGGAGCATAAGATAAGTTGAGTGCCCATCCTCTGAGGGGATTCTGGCTTCTCGCCTTTACCGCTCATTTTTTATCCCCCCCTTTATTCAAAACGGGGGGAATGGCGCTCTCATCCCGCTCATACTTTCGCCATCTTCCAGCCCCCGTGGATTTCCTCCAGCTTTGCCGCAGCCGCCAGCGCCACCTCATCGCTGCCGGGTGTGGCAACGACCTGAACTGCCAGCGGAAGGCCCCGAACCGTGTACCGGATGGGGACGATAACCGCCGGGAAGCCAAGCAGATTAAACATGGTCGTATACGGTGGCTCGAACCCAACACGGTATATCCAGCCGTGTTTCGGCGGGATCGTCAGCATCAGCGGCGTAAGCATGACCCCGTCCTCGCCCATTTCATCGAGCAGGACCTGCCGCCATGCATCGACCTTGCGCTCATCAGCCAACCCCAGGATAGACGCCACCAACCCCATCAGATCGGCAAAACTGGCAAAGAACAGGACTTCAGGGGAAATGCGCGGTCGGCCTCTCAGCACATGCCCGATCTCGCTGAGCAGTCGATACGGCTGCCCACCTCCCAGTGCGCTCCTGAACTCCCCGTTCCCGTGTTTTCGCATCAGTGCGAAGTATGCGAGCATCAGGCCTTCCATCGGGAGCTGCCAGTCCCTGGAAACAACCTCCATCCCGGCCTGCTTAAGGCTGTTTGAAGCCCTGTTCACCGTCTCGAAGACCGGGCGACGAACCGGGGCAATGCGGTTGCGGGTGTACACCACGCAGCGCCGTCCAGCCAGGCTCAGCCGGGTATGATCCTCTGTGGATGTGCGCGACAGCACGGAAAGCGCCAGCGCAAGGTCCTCGATACGCCGTGCCATCAGGCCGGCGGTATTCCAATCACGCATCCCTTCAGGTGGGAGCGGGAAGTGATCATCCGAAGGGATGCGCCCGGCTGTGGGCTTGAGGCTCACACATCCATTAACCGCCGCGGGGATGCGCACGCTGCCTGCGATATCGCTGCCCAGCCCCAGCGGGGAGCCACCCGCCGCGATAATCGCGCCTTCGCCGCCGCTGCTGCCCCCGGCGGTATGCCGGGTATCGTGCGGGTTGTTGGTCCGCCCGAATATGGGGTTGCTGGTTTCGCCACTCCAGCACATATCGGGCAGGTTGGTTTTGCCGAGAATGATCGCCCCGGCCTCACATAACAGGCGCACAGCCTCGGCGTCATCCGCTGCGATGTCATCGCGGTGATACCATGATCCCCCGGTAAACCGGACGTTCTTCACCGCCCAGCTATCCTTGATGGTGATCGGTACTCCGAACAAGGGCGGCAGCCCGTCAGTGCCTTGCTCCGTGATGCGTGCGGTAGCCTGCCGGGCCTGATCGCGTGCTTGCTCAAACATGGGTGTGATGACAGCGTTAATGGTTGGGTTCACCTGCTCGATGCGCTGGATATGCGCCTCAACAGCTTCCCATGGTGTGATGACCCTTTCACGGATCATGCGGGCGATCTCGGCGGCCCCGGAGTTCAGGATATCAGTCATGGTATTCTCCCTTCAGCATCCCGCATTATCGCTGATTTGCATTCAGCCAACAACAGCCATAAGCAAAAACGCCCTTCCTGGCGGGCAGGAAGGGCGTCATGTTGCCACATTGAGTTCTACTCCTGGTCGATGGGGATGTCCACAAAAGCGGTCATGCCCCAGCGCAGGCCCTCGGGCACCTCATCCAGTGCAATGATAACGGTGAAGTTGACGCCGGTACCTTCCTCGGCACGTGGGCTGATGGAGACAAGCGTGCCATTGACCGTGTTGCCGGGCAGGGCGTCAAAGGTCACGTCAGCGGTATCACCTTCGTTGATGTCAGCCACATCGATCTCGTTGAGGTCGGTCGTTTCAACCTGGAGGTTGGTGAGATCGGCCAGCGTCAAGGCCGGGACGCCTGCGTTGACGTACTGGCTTTCACGGATGAAGATGTCGCCAACTGTACCGCTGAACGGTGCGCGCAGTTCGGCGTACTCAAGCTGAAGCCGTGTCCGGTCCAATGCGGCCTGTGCGGAGTCAACCTGGGCCTGGGCCACGGCAATCGCCTCCGCAGAGGACCCGCTCACCACGGAGTCGTAGCTGGCTTCGGTAGAGAGATAGTCAGCAGAAGCAGCCCATACATCTGCATCAAGTGCGTCAGCGGTGTTTTCATCGATACCGGAAAGCAGGCGGTCCAGTGCCGCCTGTGCCTGCTGGTAAGCCAGAACGGCATTTTCGTAGCGATGCTGCGCGTTAGCGTCGCCGTTCTCAGCGCCGATGCGTGCAAAATGCTGGTTGATGAAGGCCTGCTGCACGGCAGCCTCAGCCGACGCGATCTGGGCACCGGTGATGGCGTTTTCGGTCAGGTCCCGCTGGGCATCGGCGATGTTGGTGCTGGCCGCCGCCGCTGCGAGATTGGCTTCCGCCTCATCGATCTGCTGTTGGGTGGCACCGGCCAACGTGCGCGCCAGCGTGGCTTCCGCCAATGCGACCCCGGCCTCAGCCTGTGCAACCTGGGACTCGATGATGGTTGTATCGAGGCGGGCCAGTACATCGCCCTCCTCTACCGTGTCACCGACTTCGACCAGCAGTTCGTCAATCGTCCCGCTGAGTTGGAACGCCACGTTCGCGTCATTGGCGGGGACAACTTCACCGGTGGCGCTGATGATCAGCGGCCCGACCGGGGCGGAGGGGGCATCGCCGGTTTCACCAGCAGGTGCCTCCGCACCGCCGCAGGCCGTGAGGATCAGGGCTGCAGCCAACAGCACAGCAGCTGAAAGGGTCTTCTTCATGACGTGGTTTGTCCTTGTATTGTTCATCGCTGAGGGCCTTATTCCACTTCAATATCAACAAAGGCGGTCATTCCCCAGCGAACTTCACCAGGGATCTCGGCCAGCTCAATGATGACGGTGTAGTTAACGCCAGTGCCCAGCGAGGACTTTGGCGCGATGCGTACCACCTCGCCGCTTACCTCAACCGAGGGCAGGGCATCAAAGGTTACGGTTGCAGGCGTGCCCACCGTGACGCGGGCCACGTCGATCTCGTTGAGGTCGGTGGTCTCGACGCGCAGGGTGGTCAGGTCGCCGATCTGCACGACAACAGAACCCGGGGCGATGAACTCGCCCACGCTGATGTCAATGCGGGTGATGGTGCCATCAAACGGCGCGACCAGCGTGGCCTGTTCAAGCTGGGCCTGCGCTGCATCAAGCGCGGCTTCAGCTTGTGTCACGCGGGCCTCGGCAAGCTGAATATCTTCCTCGAATGGTTGTGCCTGGAGATACGCCAGGCGGGCACGAGCGGCCTCAGCCTGGGCATTTGCCAGCCCGATCCGGGCATTCTGCAGCCGGAGTTGATCCGGGTTCGGCCCATCGATCAGGTCTTCCAGTGAGAGGGCCGCGGCACGCAGGTTGGCCTCTGCCAGCTCGATCTGATAGGCCAGCGCTTCACCACCAGACAGCGGGTTGAATTCGTTGGGGGGGATGTTGGAGACATCAATGCTGGTCAGTACACTCATGGAGGTCTGGAGCTGCACCAACTGCTGCTGGGCTTGCGATACCTGCTGCTGGGCCGCGAGGATGTCATCCTCGTTGGTTTCATACAGCGCATCACGGCGTGAGGCTGCCGCAGCGGTGCGAGCATTGGCTGCCGCCACGGCGTTCTCGGCGGCGCGGATATCTTCCTCGCTGGGGCCAGCCATGGTCTGTTTGAGGTTGGCTTCGGCCTCGGCTAAACCGGCCTCGGCCTCACGGACCGCTGCCCGAAGCCCGGCATCATTCAACTGAACCAGCACATCACCAGCGGCAACGGTATCGCCGCGTGCAACTTCAACTGCCGCAACGACCCCGCCGGTTTCCATGCTCAGGTCCGCCCAATCCGCCGGGAAAACTTCGCCGGTGGCGCTGACAATGGGTGTGAGATTCGCAGCGGCACCGTCTGCCGTTGGTGTGGTTTCAGCGTCAGCCCCCGGTATACATGCGGTCACAGCCAGTGCGACCGCCATGACGAATAGGATTACTCTAAACTTCTTTACGTGCTGCATTCATTTACTCCACATTGTGGTGATTGAAGCTGAGCGGACGCAGGCGTTCGTTCAGGGTTGATAAGCCAGGCAAAAGTGCAACGTAATAACCATACAGGCGATTCAGGTGATTTTCCAACGATTTAATGACCTTTTTATGAGGTCGCATCTATTATGGTAACAAATCGCCAGGATATTACGATAACGGTGTGTTGGTTTCCTCGGAAATGGCATTGAGCAAATCCCGGATGGCTTTAAGCTGCTCGGGGCTTTCATCGATGCCGGGCAGATCGCTGCTGCCCCCGAGGATTTCACGGCCCAGTTCGGTATGCCGCCACATCTTGAGGTCTTCCTCCAGCGGTGAACCGATTACGTCCTCACGCTGGATATACCCATCGCGCATCACAATGACGCGCTGAGTCTGCCGGGCGACTGCGGGGTCATGGGTAACCAGCACAAACGTCGTACCACCCGCGTTCAGTTCCCGGATCAGGGTCAGCAAGTCCTGCCCGGCAACTGAGTCCAGCGAGCCGGTTGGTTCGTCAGCCAGGATCAGCGCCGGATCGTTAGCCAATGCACGGGCAATAGCCACGCGTTGGCGCTGTCCACCGGATAACTGGCCCGGCAGGTGGTCCATGCGGTCCCCCAGGCTAACACGTGCCAGCAATTCCTTCGACCGGGCACGTCGCTCGGACCGCCCAGCATGGCCCATCATCGGCACCTCGACGTTCTCGCGCGCGGTCAGGGTCGGGATCAGGTTATGAAGCTGAAAAACGAACCCAACCGTCTGTGCGCGGAAGGTATCTTTATCTTTGATGGCGCTGAGTTCCTGGCCGTTGATGTAGACCTCGCCGCTGGTTGGGATATCCAGTGCGCCGATCATGTTCAGCAGGGTCGATTTACCACTGCCGCTCGGCCCCATCACGGTGACCAGTTCGCCGGGGGCTATGCTGATAGAGACATCATCCAGCGCACGGACCTCATAGCCGTCTTCGCCGTATATTTTTGTCAGGTTGCGCGTCTCGATGGTGGGGTGTGTCATCATCAGGTTATCCAATCTATTCATAACGCAGCGCTTCAATGGGCTGCAACTGGGTCGCACGCAAAGCCGGGTAGAGGCCGCCTACAATCGCCAGCAGGATGATGACGACCACCCCACGGCTGAGTGTTGAGGGGTCCCAGTTCATGACAAGTATCTCACCATACTGTGGGATGGCACCCATACCAGCCCCCATCAGCACCGCTACAATGATACCCAGCACCCCACCGATAGCAGCCAGCCACAGCGCTTCCTTCATGATCAGGCCAATGATATCACGCCGACGCCAGCCCAGCGCACGCAGCACGCCGATCTCACGGGTGCGCTCCAGCACGGCCATCAGCATCGTGTTCATCATGCCGATGCCACCGACCAGTATCGCAAGAAACACAATCGCATCGGTCATCACCGTCATGTTCTGTGCATCAGGCAGCGTTTCAACAAACTCCCCGGCAAGGCTTGCGGCCACCTCAGGGTTTTCCGCATTGACTCGGTCAACCACGGCCTGGGCATAGGATGGGTCTGCCAGGTCCACGCTGATAAAGGTCACTTTACCGGGGCGCCCGGCGAAGGACTGTGCATCACGCAGGGTGATGACCCCGCCCATTTCAGACCATGCCTGCCCGGTCTCATAGATTCCCACGACGCGGTAGCGGATACCACCCAGGTCAATGTTCTCGCCGACTTCATAGCCATTAGCCTCGGCGATAGCCCGCCCGACCATGATCTGCCGGTTGGTGAATATCCGTTCGCCCTCGACTACCTGGAACTGTTCAATGCCGGATTCACGCGGGTTGAAGCCCTGTATCACAAAGATACCGGCCTCTTCACTGACGATGGCCGTCACCAGGAAGCCACTGGCATCCTGAACTTCCGGCATGGCATCAAGCCGGTCGGCGATACGTTCATCAATAAAGGCCAGCCCACTGTCGGCGGCGTCCCGCTGACGGATCATGATCTCCCCGCCGCCGGTGATGCTTTGCATCAGATCCAGCATGCCGCTGACGAGGGCCGCCATCGCGACGACGGACCCTACGGTCAGCGCAATGACACCGAGCGTCATCGCCGTACGTGACTTACGCCGCCACAGGTTTTGTAAGGGCATCCCGCCAAGCGGAAGTTTCCCGCTGTTTTTGCCCGTGCTGCCTCCCTCATAGCGCAGCGCCTCAATAGGTTGCAGCTTTGAGGCTCGCCAGGCAGGGTACGCCCCGCCGAATACACCCAGTAATACTACTACGATAAACGCCTGAGAAAGTTGCCCCGCGCTGAGCCGGGGGCTTGCCCCGAAGGCACTTAACACGTCCTGCAGGCTTAACAGGGTGAGCCATGACAGCAGCAGACCGATCACGCCGCCCAGTATCCCGACGATCATCGATTCGCTGAGGATCAGGAACAGCACGCGCCTGCTGTGCCAGCCAACCGCACGCAGCACACCGATCTCACGGGTGCGCTCAATAACGGCCATCAGTTGGGCGTTCATCATGCTGACACCGCCGATAATGATAGCCAGTGCCGCAATTCCCCACACCATCGCCCGCACGGAATCGGCCATCAGGTTATTATCGGCAAGGTCGTTGGTAGTGGTGAGGGAGAGATCGGGCAGCACGCGCTCAACACGTGTTTCGAGCCGGCCCTGCAGTGAAGGTTCAGACAGTTTGATGTAAAACAGGCTGACCTGGCGCGGCATCCCCAGCAGGTCTTGCGCATCGGGAAGCAGCACAACCGCGCCAGATTCCTCGAAGGCATCGCCCGTCTCGTAGATGCCGACAACACGGTAGGAACTATCCCCCAGCCGGACACTGTCGCCTACCTCTTTGCCCATCGCTTCCGCCGCCTGTGACCCCAGCATGATCGGGCGGCCCCGTGCCTGCCCGGCCTCTGCGGAGTCGAGCCGAACCCCTGCAACGACGTTGTAGCGATCCAGTACGAAGCTGTCTGCGGGATAGCCAAATACGAAGAAGTACGGCAGGCTCTCAGTCGTAACGAGGCCTTGCAGCAGGGAACTGGTGTCTTCTACCTCCGGCATGGCATCAAGCTGTTCCCCGATATCTTCATCGAGGGAACTCATGATGATGTCAAAGGCCTCCGGGTCGCTCAGGACGAGATCGGCCTGACTGCCGCCAATGACGGCCCCGTACCCGGCCTGCAGACCATCGGCCAGCGATCCCAGCGCAACAATCGTCGCGACGCCGATGCTGATGCCCAGGACGGTGAGCAGGGTGCGCCCTTTACGGCGTAACAGGTTTTTGAGAACCATACAGTTATCCTGTCTGAATCATAATACGGGGCAGCACCGACCTGCGGGCCTGATTTCATCTGGTGTCTTATTTTGCAGGTCACCGATCAACAACCCAAAGATAAACCCTGCGGGCTAGTGGCGTCAAGAACTGCTGCACCCTAAATCCAGGGGGAATCCGTCACAATTTCGTTACGACAGGTGTTCGGTTATCAGGCGTTGTGTGCCAGAACCATAAAGATGAGTCCCCTGAAAAAAGGTTGGTCCAAATAGGGTAAAATAGGGGCAGCGAATC
>CAYMGV010000100.1:0-10123 GCA_964390105.1 uncultured Anaerolineae bacterium
CAGCCCATCATCTCATGGATATCGCGCAGCAGGATGTCATGCAGGCGGATCATGATGCGGGCACGCTGGCGGAACGGCGTCTCGGCCCATGCCACCTGGGCGGCCCGCGCACGCTCGAATGCAGCGGCCACATCGCCAGGCGCATCGAAGGGGACGCTCGCCAGATGGTCGCCGGTCATGGGGTTGATCACGTCTATGGCCTGGGGGCGTTCGGTTGTTGGAACGGTCATGGGTGGGGTCCTTCTCAGGTTGTCATGTGTGTATGCAGTCGAGACTTTAGACGGTCGGAACTCACTTTGCAACCATTTTGCTCCCTGCCGCGTAGTAACTGGTAAGAACCGGAATTCATTTAGAGGATAGCATGACATCAAATCAAGCAAAATCACACAAAAATAACGCCGTACTGGGTGCCGTACTGGTGGCACTGGGCGTGATCTTCCTGCTTAGGATGACTGGGCTTTCCGGCTGGATGCACCATCTCCAGCCAGGTAACGGGTGGGCGCTGTTCCTGCTGGTGCCGGGCGGTATCATGCTGTACCGGGGCTGGCAGGCTGTCCGGGATGGGCAAGGCGCGGATCGGACCATTCGCACCGAGGTCGCTGGCGGTGGTATGATGGTGCTGATGGGTGTTTTCTTTTTGTTTGATCTCAGCTTCGGTCTGTTGATGCCCGTCGTGCTGGTGGGTGCAGGTGCATGGATGCTGCTGCGGCCTGCCCCGGCCCCGGGCACCGCCGAATAAGAAGGGGGAACCTGTGTCTGTTGAACTGCCTGAAAACGAACGCCCCGGCTATAGTGAGAGTGACAGCAGCTCGGAAAGCTACCGGGAGTCATCGAACCAAAACAACATACCGTATTTCACGCGCGGCTCTAAACACGGCGGCAGCGGCTCAGCTTTCTGGGCGCTGGCCCTGATTACCGTCGGAATGGTGTTTCTGTTCAGCAATCTTGGGCTGCTGGAGGGCCTGCGTGACTACCTGCCTTTTGATGCCTTTAACTGGTGGGCGTTATTCCTGCTGATCCCGATCTTCAGTATCCTGCGCCAGGTACCGAGCATGTTTGAGCAGAGCGGTGGTCGGGTGACCAGCCACGTACGTGGTAAGCTGGTCGGCCTGATGGTGCTGATGGTGGTGTTTGCGGCCCTGGCCTTCAGCCTTGACTGGGGCAAGATATGGCCCTTCTTCATCATCGCAGCGGGTCTTGGTGCGCTGCTTGAGGCGATGACCAACCGCTGATCCAGCCTGTAATCTACCGAAGTGCAGGGCAGGGGCACGTTCCGAGTACGTGCCCCTGCTTGTTGTCATGCGGGCAGGAGGATACCGTGTGGGAATAGGTCAGGTTGGGGCTGCCGGAGGGTTGACGGGGATGATACAATGATAGTCGGAGACATCCTCAAGGTAACAACAGGGTCATCCACCTTTATTCTCGATGACACATCACCAGTCTGAGGAGTAAAAACCAGTGGATCTGCAATTAAAGGGCCGCGTGGCACTGGTAGCGGCTTCCAGCCACGGGCTTGGCTATGCCACCGCGTTAGAACTGGCCCGCGAGGGCGCTCACCTTGCGATCTGCGCGCGCAATGAGGTGGGGTTACAGGCAGCAGCAGATTCGATCCGTGCTGAAACCGGTGCCAGGGTGCTGGCCGTTCCCACTGATGTCACTGAAGCGGCTCAGCTTACGGCGTTGGTTGACCGCGTCACGGAAGAATACGGCGGTATGGATATCCTGATCACAAACGCGGGTGGGCCGCCGCCCGGCCCATTTGATGAACTGGATGACACGGCATGGCAGCGGGCTTTTGACCTGACTGTGATGAGCGCGGTTCGTCTGATCCGGCTGTCCCTCCCTGCGCTGCGGCTGTCGCCCGTGCCGTCGGTACTGACCGTTACGTCAATTGCGGTTAAACAGCCAGTGCCCAACCTGATCCTGAGCAACAGCCTGCGTATGGCCGTCATCGGCCTGACCAAGACGCTGTCACAGGAACTTGGCGCGGAGGGTATCCGCTTCAACAGCATCCTCCCCGGCTGGACCAGCACCGAGCGTATTTATGATCTGCTGGAAAACCGCGCCGAAGCTAACAGGACCACCATTGAGCAGGAGATCGACAAGCAGGCCGCGCAGTCACCATTAGGCCGTATGGCGACCCCGCAGGAGTTTGGCAAGGTGGCTACCTTCCTTTGTTCGCCGGTGGCATCCTACCTCACCGGGCTGATGCTGCCCGTCGATGGGGGCCTGTATATGGGCACCCTGTAACACCAGCCCCCGGCAGACACGGCACGATCTCATTGATTGGGGTCGTGCCTTTTTACTCCCAAAGCACTTCACAGGCCCCGGAACTCAATTCGCGCAGGGCGTCTTCAAATGCCCCGGAGTCACCTTCCGGGAAGCGCAGTGTGAGGGTCACATCGACGGCGAAATCCTGCGCATCGATCAGGCCGCCGTGCGGTTTAACCAGGTCATGCACACGCTCATACAGGTGATAGGGCACCGCGACAAGGCCGCGCATCCATGTGACGCGCTCCGCCCGTGGCAGCGCGGCCAGGGCTTCCTGTACGCCCTGCGTGTAGGCTCGAACCAGCCCCCCGGTACCCAGTTTTGTGCCGCCGAAGTACCGCGTGATCACAACGACCACATCGCCCAGATCAGCGCCACGCAGCACGGCCAGCGCCGGTCGGCCTGCCGTTCCGGCGGGTTCCCCGTCATCTGACATGCCCTCCGTCACCGATGCTCCGTACCCAGACCGGAAAGCATAGACGTTGTGGGCAGCGTCGCTGAACTCGGCTTTGACGGCATCGATGAACGCGCGGGCACCGGTGTCGGTCCGGGCTTCGCCAATCGTTGAAATGAAACGTGAATTCACCACAACATACTCAACGCGGGTAGTCTCTGCCGGGATCGGGTAACGGTTGGTCATCGGGGCTTCTCCTGTGAGCATCCATGATAATGCAAAGGGCCATGTGCGTTCACATGACCCTCTGTTCAGTCGATGAGTTGTGGCCGGAAGGGGTTAGGCTTCAACGCCTCTCAGCTTCCAGTTGAGCCACAGCGTACCGCCAGCAAGCGCCAGCATCAGGCCGACCAGCAGCCAGCCGATGGAACGGCTCATCGGTGAGGCCGGGCGGCCACCCGTGGCGGGCAGCAGTTCCGGCGTGCCGACTGGAACCGGTGTAGCGGCGGTACCGTAGGTTGCACCCGTGCCGGTGTTTGCCAGCACCTGCAGCCCAGCGGCATTCGAGTCGCTGATATCCACGTTGGCGACCGGGCCGCCACCGGAGATGTCCGCGCTGAACACGACCTCGGACCGGTTGATGGTGCCCGCGTTCAGGGCGTTCTGACGGTCAGCAGGGGTGTTGCCACCGACGAGGTTGTCGAGGCCAGCTATGCTGTTCTCGTTACCACCTGCGCCACGGTTGTTGATCAGGTCCGCGTTGTTGGCCGGGTCCACACGGTTGACATAAGCGGCATTGGCGCTGGCTGATATGTTAACCGTCAGCGTGCAGGTACTTCCCGGGGCCAGCGTCCCCCCCGTGAACAGCAGTTCAATGTCACCCGGCTGCGGGTTCCATGTACCACCGCATCCGTTGTTTGTGGCAGCCGCCGGGTCTGCGACAGCGGTGAAGCCAGCCGGTGACCCCAACGGCAGGAACTCGAAGAACTCGATGTTGATCATCGTTGAGGCGGTGGTGTTGATCAGGGTGAAGGTCAGCGTGGCGACCTGGCCCGGGGCCAGCGGCGACGGCGCAAACTGCTTGTGCATGCCGAGGTCCTTGGAAACCAGCAGGTCAGCGGTTGCACGTATGCCGGTATAGGTGATGCCTGCCACATCGTAGCTCAACACCGATGTCTGGTTGGTGTAGGCGTTCGGGATGGCGCTTGTGACCTCGACATCAATGGTGCAGGTCGTGGCCGGGTCGGTGAGATTGGCGCGGGCATTCAATGTACCACCGCTGAAGGTCAGCGTGCGCAGGTCGGCAGAGTAAGCCACTGCACCGCCGCATGTGTTACCCGTTGTGGTGCCCGTGTAGAACAGGTCAGCGGGCAGCGGGTCACTGAACCCGACGTTGGTCATGTGTTCACCCGGCAGGTTCGGATTGGTGATGGTGAAGGTCAGCGTGGTGTTGGCACCCGGTGCGATGGCAACCGGGCTGAACGCCTTTACGAAGCCGGAACTCAGGATATGAACACCGGCTGATGCCCGGTCAAGTTCGTTCGTCGGGCGGTTGTCAACCGTTTCGCCATAGTAGTCCGTGGTCGTGCTGGAGTCGCCTGGGCCATCCTGCCCTGCGCGGGCACCGTCCGTGCCGCCAGAACCCAGTGCGTAATCATACACACCGGCGTAGTTACGGCCTGAGCGGTTATCGAGCGTGTACCAGTTCACATCGGCGATGTTATCACGGATGGTGTCCGCCGTTGTCGTGGCCGTGGTAGGCATATCGGTGCGGATCGTGGCCTGGAAGAACAACCGGAGGCTGCCATCCACTGCGATATCCCATGCTGCCGTATCGGAGAAGAAAATCTCCTGCCCGGTAGTGGTGGCGTCACCGGTTACGGTGGGCGTCATGGTGACGTCGTCGCCGTTGCCGTAGGTGGCATCGGTTGAGACCGCCGCGCTGCCCGTCACGAACTCCAGGTAGCGGGGCAGCAGGTCGGTAAATTCGACGTCGTAAGCGGTCAGACGTGCGCCATCGGATGCGCGGTTTTCAAGCAGGATGCTGTAGGTCACCACATCACCGGGGCGCGCTGATTCAGTCGCCGGGCGCAAGGTGCCGGTGGGGCCTGCCACGCGCACATCGACGAGGCCCTTGATCACCCGGACAACGGGCTGATGAACGTCGAAGTTGCGCGTGCTGCTGTTCTGGCTCAGGTTGGTTCCTGTGCTGTTGCGATACTGGATCTGTGCCTGATCTCGCACATTCTCCACATCCTGCGGCGGCGTAAAGAAGATACCGTCGCCAGCCGGGTTGCCGTCGGGGTCCACATCCTTGACTTCAAGCGGGATGCCGACCGTGATGGTACACGGCGTGGCGTCTGCGTTATTGATTTCCTGCGGCGTAACCCAGAAAACCTGGACGCCCGTGGCATCCGGCACCACGTAGACGCGCACGTCGTTGGTGGTTTCACCGACGGTCCACCCCTGCACGGATACGGGACAGCCGGTGTTGGCACTCCATGTTGCGCCGCCACTGGCCGGGTACAGCCCTGCTGCATCGGGGTTGGAAGTCGGGTAGACGCCGTTATCGCGGATGTCATCACGGATACGGACGCCTGCCGGCAGGTTAACACTGCTGCCGTTGACGCCGTTCTGGGCCGGGCGGACATAGGCATGCGTGTAGGCCGGGATGGTGAAGCTGATCGACTGGTTGTAGGTGTCACCAACCGTCAGCGGAGTGGGCGGGATGCCCTTGTCGCTGCTGACCCCGATGGTCACATCGGCGGTCACGGTTGGGCGACCATCGCGGTCAGTCGGTACGAAGCTGTCGCCGCCTTCGGTGTTGCTGTAGTTCTCCAGCTTGGCGGTGTTGGTCAGTGTGGTGCCGGGGGCGACGCCGGAGCGCACCTGCAGGTCGTAAGATGCGACGATGATACCGCGATTCGGTGTGACACCGTGAGCCTCACAGGCACCGGGGTTGGATGGCGAACTGTTATCATCACGGATTTCAATACCCTGCATGAACACCGCGCGGGCCTGGAGAGTTTCCGTGTAATCAGTTGCCGTGTAATCGGCGGAGCTTGTGACATCGTCACCGGTGCCCAGCACGTAGTCCGGCCCGCAGATACCGCCGCCAACCACACTTGGATCACAGCGGAACAGGTCATCGGCATCGCCCAGCGTCCCATTGAGGCCGCAGGGGTCGGGGGCGCTGCCGCCCGGTGAACCGCAGACGAAGTTGCTGAGGCCGCCGGTTGGCATCCATGAGACGCCGGTTGAGGAACCATCCCAAAGCGGGATGTCGGTGCCATCGGTGTATTCGAGGTTCAGGTTAATCCCGTTCGGCGGGATGACGTACAGAGTGTTATCGAGCAGGTCGCTCAGGCGCAGGTCGAATGCACCGTTGGTACTGTCGCCCTCGTTCTTAAGCAGCAGCGCAAACTTGACGACATCTGTACCGCTGACGGAGCCAGCATCAATGTTCGGGAGATTGGCCGGGATGGTGCCGGTGAATCCATCGCTGGAGATGGTGCCGGGGGCCGTCCATGTGACGCCGCTCCAAGCGGCGGTAAGTGTCGGTGTGCCGCCAACGGTGCTGGTGACTGCCGCGACGGATTTCTCCATCGCCATTTCGGGTTCGCCGAGGATGATCTGCTGAAGCGCGTTGGAGAGCGTCGTGCCACCGGGGCTGTCTGACTCACTGACGCGCGCCTGGTTAGTCAGCTTGAGGCCGTTGGTGAAGGGGTCATCGGTGGCCTGTATGGTGAACACGATGTCCACGGTCAGGGTGCTGCTGCTGGGGTGCGAGTAGTCTCCGTATACCATCTGGAGTGAATTTCCGGCGGGGTCCGTTGTGATGCCGCCGCTGGCCGGGTTCAGGCCGGATGTTGAGGTGAAGGTGTCAGCCGATGTCCGGCGGATCACACCTGCCGTCGGCAGCGTGGCATTGTTCGTGGTGATGGTTGCCTCATAGGCCCATGATGGGCCAGCCGCGCCGTCCGCGTCCGGGTCATCGACAGCGAAGATAGGCAGCGGCAGGAAGTCGGTTATGGTGAAGTTACCGACGTCAGCGGTGGGCAGCGTGTAGTTCAACCGGTAGGTAACCAGGCCGTGCGGCGGTACCACGGAACTGCTGGAGCAGGCGGGGCCACTGAATTCTGAACAGATAAGGGTGCTGCCGGTTGAGTCACGAATGGCGGCCACGTACTTGTCCAGGGTACCGGTGGGCACGGCAACTTCCGCGCTGGCCGAGTCCGGTACGCCGGTCACGGTGGGGTTGAGCGTAGTCAAATCCACGAGATTGGAATTGATGTCGGCTGTATTGTTCAGGCTATCGCCCTGTCGAACGGCAGTACCACCGCTGTAGGTATCCTGTACGGTGGCCGTGAACGTGATACGACCGTGGCTGGCTGCCGGGGTTGAGGTGCCATCGATACAGTTCGGGTCAAATGTTACCGGGGCCGTGTCGGTCACACAGGCACCACGCAGTTGGCCGTGGCGCGTCCCGGAACTGCGGATGGGGCCGTCAGTGCCGTTGATCAGCAGCGTGCCGAGGTTCCATGTAAGGGTCGTCGGCCCTGCGCCTGAAGTCGTTTCATAGCCGCTGCCACCCAGCGCGAACGCAAAGGGTGACCCTGGCAGGCCGCGCTCCCAGAGCTGGAAGGCGGCGTCGTTGTTGTAGCTCATGCCGTCCGGCAGCGTATCGACCAGGGTCGTCAGGTCAATGGCGAAGTAGTCGGAGACGTAGAAGTCAAGGGTGTAGGTCACGGTGTCGCCAGGTGTGACGCTGGTGGGGCTGGCCCCCTTGGAGAGCGTCAGGACCTCGTTGGTGCGCGTTGAACTTGCGCATGGCGGTGTACACACGCCAATCGAGGTGCCCGGCCCAAGAGTAGGATCGGTGTAGGTGCCGGTGACGTTGACTTCATTGGTCGAAGTCGTGGATGCCGGCGGTGCCGGGATCAGGTCCGTCCCGGTGTGGTCATCCTCTGCGCTGTACATGAAGTACGTCATGGTGAGTGTCTGTGACGCCGCGCCAGTCGTGATCGGGCCGATATCCCAGGCCAGGTCGGCGGTATCGCCATAGGCGCGTACTGCTGGGGCTGTACTGACAGTCCCGGTGCTGACAGTGGGCAACGGCTGGCTGCCGTTGGCAAGGCCACCCAGGTAGATGAGATTATCGGGCAAGTTGTCGGTGACGGTCATCGCGAAGTCCGTCACATTGGGTGCGACGGTCACGGTTACCGTGTATTCGGTTGGGAAGTTGTAGCCCGTTACCGTGCTGGGGCTGCTGGAGTTGGCCTTAGCCACCGTGTACAGCGTGGTGGTCGTAGTGACGGATGGCGTCCATAATGTCGGCTCGGTATCGAGGTGCGGGGTGCTGACGATCTGCGGGTCAATGCCGCAGCACCAGTCATTGAGCGGGGTGCTGGCGTACTGATAGCCGCCGCGGGCATAGATGGTCATGCTGGTCCCGGCGTTGAGGCTGCTGTCCACGGCAAAGGTCAGCACGACATCAATGGCGGGCTGAGTCGGTGTGAAGCTGCCAAAGGGGAGCTGAAGCACCTTGACTGTACCCCCCGTCACGTTTTGAATCTGAACGTTATCCGGGTTGGCCGGGTCGCCTTCATAGAGCAGGGGGTGGCGGTTACCGGCGTTCAGGTTCAGCACCGTGATGGCACTTGTATCACCAAGATAGCTGACGCTTGTAAGTGTCAGGCCGGTGGGTACAAACACATCAATAAATGGGCCATAACCCGGGTCAGCACCAGTGTTATCGAAGCTGACCGTAGCCGTAAATGATTCCCCTGCAAATACCCCGGCTGGGACACCTGTCAGGGAAACGTTGGCTGCCGGGACGCCCATCGGGCGTTCAGCGGGTTCCTGTTGTTCTGATGCGATACCCGGCAGGGCAGGTGTGAGAAGGGTGAAGATTGAAACAAGGGTAACCGCCCATGAAACGATTACCCTGTAAGAATGTCGTATTTTTGTTGTATGTTGTATCATGTATTCCGTCCGCAATCCAGGGATGATAACAATAAGGTTATCATACCATATTCTAACCGGGCAAGCCCTAAAAAATAGGTTAAAAACAAAAAATTGGTTACTACTCAGCCTGATTTTGTACTCAGATTTGCGATCTTGATTGACATTTTGGATTGTGTTCAGGTACAAAACATATGGCGTGAAGATCGTTCGATATCTCAAATTAGGCACAAAAAGTGGCCTGAGTAGTTACAAAAATTGTTATAAACTTTATTGTATTAGTCTTGGGCAATTGTACTGCGTATCTGAATTTGACGCCCCCGTAGATGCTTCGCAACTGCAAAAAGGGGGCAGTTCTGGAGTCTTTGGGGTGGTGATCGGGGATGTCATCCGCGTAAGTCCTATCACAAATAGCTATGCTGATGTTTGACGGTGGTCATCATACCAGTGCGCGAGCATCTCGATGACCCGTTCGACGTGGTCATCGGGGGTGATGGAGTCAAAGGGATCATAGCGGCTGGAGGTGCCGGGTGCGCGGGTGACCAGCCCGGCGGCGCGGCTGTACGGCCCGGCGACGCCCGCCATCCAGCCCACGGATGCCGCAGGGTGCGGTGGATCAACCCGGAATCGGAATACGAAGAAATCGGCATAATTGCCGGTGAGTTGTACGGTGACGATCTCGTGCAGTTCAAGGGCATCCGGTGTGCGGCCCAGTGCTTCCGGGAAGATCAGCCAGTTGACCATATCGCTCTCAGCGAGGGCGGCCTGCGTGCGCAGCCCCTGCGGGAAACAATGCAGTTTCCCCATCCCTTCAAGGGCTTCGTACAGCCAGTTTCGGGTCTCAGGGCTGGCTGCCACTGGCTCGATCCACTCATCCGGCACACCGACATCGCGACGCAGCAGGCCCATCACCCCGGCGAAGGCCAGCCGAGGGTCAGGCAGGGTCGCGGCCTGCCGCAGCAGCCGTTCCGATTCGTCGCCATCCAGGTAGCCCATTAAATCAAGCAGTACCATGGCTGCGCTTCGGAAGGGCTGGTAGTTCTCATCCCACAGCCACGCGGTGCTATTAGTTTGCTGCGTTTCGAGTACGGTTGTTGCGATACCATGAAACGCTGCGGTAACAGGCCCCTCAATCGCGCCGAGGTCCGCCGGGGTAATGGCTCCGCTTTCAAGGTAGGTCAGCGCCAGCGCGAAGATATCGAGTGCGAGGTGGTTGTGGGTGGCATAGGCCAGCAGGCCGGGGAACAGCACACCGGGGTGCGGGGTGCTGTTGACCAGCGGTTCGAGCCGCAGTTCAGGCAGGTCGGCGGCGTGCAGGGCCAGCAGGTCGAGCAGTGTCTTGATCGAGTCTTCCGTAGCGAGTGCGGTGAGCAGCAAGGTGGCCGCGCTGCGTGCCGGGCCATCGTACGCCTTGAAATGTTCACGGATGACCCCGGCGTAGGATGGGTGCGGGCTGGCCAGCGCCGCCAGCACGAGGTCACTGGCCGGGTTTTC
>CAYMGV010000101.1:0-10033 GCA_964390105.1 uncultured Anaerolineae bacterium
CAAAGAGCGCCCCATGCGGGGCACCTTGTTCGGCGTGCTGGCGCGCGTGGTCATTGGTCGAGCCGGTTTGCGGCCAGTAGTGGATAACCTCGCCAAACGGCCCGCAGTCAAGCGCCATCCGTGTGTTCTGTATCGCCCCTTCCGAGAGCATCACACGGTGCCTGTCATGTACAGCCCATCGACCTCAAAGCCGTGTCTGCGGTAGTAGTTTCGCGTGCCCACCGCCGCGATCACTGCCCAGCGGTTCGCGCCTTCCCGCTTGCAGATGCCGCGTGCATGGTCGATCAGGCGTTCGCCCAGCCCCTGGTGCTGGGCAGCATGTGCGCCGCTCTCATCATCAAGGCCAACCGTCGGCCCGTAAACCTGCACCTGCCGGATAATCGGCATACCTTTGAGTTCCTCCAATGGCGCATCGACCGTGGGTATGGACAGGCGCAAAAAACCGGCAAGGTGATCATCAGCGGTATCGGCACTGATAAAGACCTCGTGACTGTGGTCGGTGTCGTACCTTAGTTCGTTAATGGCGATCTCCCCGGTCAAACCCATTTGGCGCACCTCCCGGCAGCGCACACACTGGCACGGTGTCCCCGCTGTTTTGAGTTGACCCTCGACCACTTCGCGCAGGTTGGAAATGGTCACCCCTTCCACGATCTCCGGGGCCGGAATGTCACGCATGACGCGGTTCAGACGGCAGTAGCGCGGAGTCAGTTTCATGGCTTTACGCAGCAGCCATGTCAGTGTCTCGTCATCATAGGGATGATACTCTCCGCGCTCGAAGTGATCATAAAGCTCGGTCCCTGCCAGCAACCCGGTCGGGTAAATCTTGAGTTCATCCGGTCGGATCGCCGGATCATCCCACAGGCGCTTGTAATCCTCAAGGTCTGACCCTGGCGTGGCACCCAGCAGGTTGGGCATCCAGTGCAGCGCAATCTTAAATCCAGCCCCGCGCAGCATTCGCATGGTTTGGCGTACCTCATCGACCGTATGCCCGCGTTTATTGAGGCCCAGTATCTCATCATCAAGGCTCTGCACACCAATCTGAATCCGCGTCACCCCGTAGCGACGCAGGCGGCGCAGTTCAGCCTCAGTGATATGATCCGGGCGCGTCTCGACTACCAGCCCTACGTTGCGATACGGGGCCGTTTCGTTGACGCGCTGGGCCTCCTCAATGCTGCCCGTTTCGATGCCATTGAGGGCGTCAAATACCCGTTGGATGAACCACTCCTGGTACGAGGCCGGGTAGCTGGACCATGTTCCACCGAGAATCAGCAGTTCGACCTTATCGGCGGTGTGGCCGAGGTTTTCAAATGCTTCAATGCGTTTGGCCGTCTGATCATAAGGATCAAAGTCAAGCTGAAGTGCCCGCATCGCGCCCGGTTCAGTGCTGAGATAACTCTTGGGCATACGCACATCGGTGGGGCAGAAGATACATTTACCGGGGCACGGGTACGGTTTGGTCAGCACCGTGACCGGTGCCACGCCGCTCATTGTGCGGATCGGCTTTTTGGTCAGGCGCAGCAGCATCCGCTGGCCGCGCTCCATCTCACCACGCTCGACCAGTGCGAGATACGCCCGGCGCAAGCGCGGCTTGCTGTACTGCGGATAGCCCGCCCGCCCCATCGTCCTGACGATGTGGTTGTACGTGTCTTTCGTGTATGGCTCGGCCTCATCGATGGCCTCAAGATAAGCTAAGACCGCCTCATGCTCAGCATCGAGATCGATGGGTGTGCTGTTGTGTTTGCGCCAGTGCGCCATCTGTTCCCGCGAGGTACCACGGGCCTGCGGCTCAAAGCGATACTGCTTGCGATTGGTTGGTGTCATGGATCGGTTCCCTCGTCTCACTGGGATTGATTCTAACAGCTTTATACGATCTGGCATTGGTGCTGGGTATGGATTGTGGTACGCTGTGAGGCATGACGCCGGACAATGGGGGCAACGTTCATGCCGCAGACCAGTAACAAGAAGTTTATCTTTGTCATTTCAGATGGAACGGGGCGCAGCGCGTTTCAGATGCTTGAGGCGGCGCTGGCGCAGTTCTCGCATACGCCAGTTTACATTAAGACATACTCCGCTATCCAGTTCCAGGACATGTACCGGCTGGAGGGTATTGTCGAAAATGCGGCCTTTCTCGACGCCATCATTGCCTTTACGCTGGTGATACCCGAAATGCAGGAAACCCTGCGCAACCTGTGCGCGAAGTACCATGTCACCTGTATCGATATGATTGGCCCGGTCCTGCTGCACCTTTCCAACTGGCTTGAACGTGAACCCAGTCACAACCCGGACCCCAGCCTTGACGGCGATAATTATTTTCAGCGTGTGATGGCGCTCGATTTCGCGCTGCGTCATGACGATGGCAAGAACCCCCCTGGCCTGATCCGGGCGGAACTGGTGCTGGTAGGCGTCTCGCGGTCCTCAAAAACACCGTTAAGCGTCTATCTCTCGTATCGTGGCTGGATGGTGGGCAACGTGCCGCTGGTGCCGGGCGTTGACCTGCCCGACGTGCTGTTTGATCTGCCACTGGGCCGTGTCATTGGGCTGACCATGCGCCCCGATCGCATGAAGCGCCTGCGTGACCGTCGGCAGGCCAGGCTGGGCTATGAAGGAGATTACAACGACATCCGCACCGTTCGAGATGAGATCGCCAGGGCCAATGCCATTTATGAAGAAGCGGGCTGGCCTGTGGTGGATATGACGTATAAATCCATCGAGGAAGCTGGCACGGAAATCCTCGAACATCTTGAGCGCATCAGTGGTGAAAAGCGCTATATCTCGGATTACTGATCCCCGTACGGCTGGCGCAGCTTCTTAAGTATTGCTTCGAGTGCGGTGGGCAGCGGCGCATGAAAGGCCAGGCGGTGGCCGGTGGATGGTGAATCGATCTCCAGCTCGGTGGCATGCAGGAAGAACCGTTTCATCTTGATGCGCTGCTTGCGATAGCCGTACACCGTATCACCCACCACCGGATGCCCCAGCCATGCCAGGTGAACCCGAATCTGGTGTGTGCGCCCGGTCTCCAATTCAATATTCAGCAGCGTGTGCTGATCAAATACTTCCAGGATCGAATAGTGCGTAACCGAGGCACGCCCACCACTGAGGACAGCCATGCGCTTGCGGGTGCGGCTGTCACGGCCAATTGGTGCGTCGATGATGCCGGTATCACTGTGCGGCATGCCCTCCACCAGCGTGATGTATCGTTTGCGCACGGTGTGTGCCTGGAACTGATGCTGCAGGTTCTCAAGTGCAGCGGTGGTTTTTGCCATCACAAGCACGCCGGAGGTTTCCTTATCAAGCCGGTGGACAACACCTGCCCGTTCCGGTTCGCCTACCTCTGCCATCCCCGGCCAGCGATGCAGCGCCGCGTTAACCAATGTCCCCGAATGGTGGCCGTGCGCCGGGTGTACCACCATCCCGGCAGGCTTGTTTATGGCGATGAGATCGTTATCTTCATGCAGGACATCCAGCGGGATGTCCTCGGGCTGGATACCCTCGTCGGGTGCGGCGGTCATCGTCACTTCGATGTGATCGCCCTCGTTCATGCGGTACGAAGCCCGCTCGCTTTTGCCATTGACGAGAATATCGCCGGATTTTACCAGGCTTTGCACAGTGGCCCGGCTGACTCCGTCAAGCAGGTTAGCGAGTACGCGGTCCAGCCGGTCCCCGGCCTCTGATGTGATGTGAAAATTGTGTTGTGTCATACCGGGATTATACCGGAAATAGACAGCGGAGGCCGGGGACTGCACCCGGCCTCCGCCGTTCCATGAAAAGCAGCGGTTAAGGATTACGCCTTGACGATACCCACTACCAGGGTTTCGCCGTCAAATTGATCCGTGGCGGTTTGCCCGGTTGGTTCGGCAGCATGCAGGCTGTCCGAGAGTGTCTCGATTGCGATCAGATCACTGAACTGTACGATGGCTGCCGCCAGCCGTTCAGAGGCGCTGTAGTTCGTCTTGATGTGGTCGTCGATAGCAAACCCGGCATCGCGGCGCAGCACCTGGATGCGGCGCACGACCTCACGGGCCAGACCTTCGGCTTCGAGGTCCGGGGTCAGGCGTGCATCGAGGGCCACCACGTAGCCGCCCTCCTGCGCCACGCTGCGGCCCTCCCCGGCAGTGAAGCGGACTTCGACTTCTTCCGGGGTCAGTTCGATGGTCTCCCCATTCAAGTCCACAGTGATCGAGTTGCCATTCAGCAGCGCCCTGGCGTATCCCTCGGCGTCACCTTCGCGCAGCATCTTCTGTACCACTGGGAAGTGCTTGCCAAGCTTGGGGCCGAGCATCTTCGGCAGGGGGTTGAGCGCATACTCAATCGCGCCTTCATCGGCGGAGAGCAGCACCACATCCTTGACATTCAGTTCATCGGCCAACAGGTCCGCATAGGCGTCGATGATGGACGACTGGTGCGAGGGTACACCGAAGGCAGCCTCAGCCAGCGGTTGGCGCAAGTTGACCTGTGTGCTGTTACGGACGGCATGGCCGAGGCTGGCAAGCCGCTTGACCAGCCGCATATCAGCCAGCAGTTTCTCGTCGATCAGTGCCCGATTAACGTCCGGCCATTCGGCCAGATGCACACTTTCCGGGGCGTCGTGGTTTACACTACCGACAAGGTTACGGTACAACTCCTCAGCGATGAATGGCATCGGCGGTGCAATCAGCTTGCTGAGCGTGACAAGGCACTCGTACAGCGTCAGGTAGGCCGCCACTTTATCGGTATCACTTTCTGACTTCCAGAAGCGGCGGCGTGAGCGACGCACATACCAGTTGCTCAGGTCATCCATAAATGCTTCGATAGGCCGCGTTGCCCCTGTCACGTCATAGGTTTCCAGTGAATCCGTGACACCCTCAACCAGGCTGTTCAGTTCGGCCAGCATCCAGCGATCCAGCAGTGGACGATCAGCCACCGGGATGTCATGTTCGGCGGGGTTGAAGCCGTCGAGGTTGGCGTAATCGACGAAGAAGCGATACGTGTTCCACAGCGTCAGCCAGAACTTGCGGAACGCCTCACCTACGAGGTTGATCGAGAAGCGGCGCGATTCACCCGGGGGGCCTGCTGTGAACATATACCAGCGGAACATATCCGAGCCGTACTGGTCGATAACGTCCCACGGGTTGACCACGTTGCCCTTCGACTTGGACATCTTCTCGCCTTTTTCGTCGAGAATATGACCGAGGCAAATCACGTTCTTAAACGCGACACTGTCATTGAGCAGCGTGCTGATGGCGTGCAGCGAGTAGAACCAGCCGCGCGTCTGGTCGATAGCCTCACAGATGTAATCTGCCGGGTACTGTGCCTTGAACTCTGCCTGGTGTTCATGTGGGTAGCCCCACTGTGCAAAAGGCATCGAACCGGAGTCGAACCACACGTCGATCACCTCAGGGACCCGGTGCATGGTACCCGATCCACATTCGGTACAGGCCCATGTTACATCATCGACATAGGGGCGGTGCGGGTCCAGTTCCACCAGGTCATCACCGACCATCTCGCCCAGTTCCGCCAACCCGCCGATGGCATGCTGATGGTCACACGCCGGGTTATCACACAGCCAGATCGGCAGCGGTGTCCCCCAGTAGCGTTCGCGGCCCAGCGCCCAGTCGATGTTGCCTTCCAGCCAGTTGCCAAAGCGCCCCTTGCGGATATGGCCCGGCACCCAGCCAATCGTATCGTTGAGGCGCGTCATGTCCTCACGGAACTGTGACGTGGCGATGAACCATGTCGGGCGGGCGTAGTACAGCAGTGGCGTATCACAGCGCCAGCAGAACGGGTAGCGATGCAGGTACTTACCCGTGGCAAAAGCCAACCCTCGTTCGTTGAGGTTCCTGACGATTTCAGGGTCAGCATCCTTGACCCACTGCCCGGCAAAATCAGTCACCTGGTCAACAAAGCGGCCTTCCTCGTTGATGGTCACGAACATCGGCAGGTCGTTGGCACGCCCCACTTCGAGGTCATCCGCACCAAAGGCTGGGGCCATGTGCACGATACCCGTGCCATCGGCCACGCTGACGAAATCGCCAGAGGTGACGTAAGCGAACTTCTTATCGGTTTCAAGGTATGGAAACAGCGGCTCATACCGGCGGCCCATCAGGTCGGCCCCCTTGATGCGCTCGACGATCTCGTAGCCCTTGAGGCGTTCCAGCACGCCGGGGCGGGCGGTGTCTTCAGCCTCGCCTTCCTCGTCATCATGGGCGGCATGTTTGCTGGCCGCTTTGGCCCTGCCCTCGACCATGGCGGCGGCCGCATACAGGTATTCGGTCTCGCCGTGTTCGTTGGTTCCCTTCAGTTTGACATAATCGAGGTCTTCACCCACTGCCAGCGCGACGTTGCCGGGCAGTGTCCACGGGGTAGTTGTCCAGACCAGGAAATAGGTATCGTCCTTGTCCGCTGCTTTGAAACGGATGTAAAAAGACGGGTCCTTCGTCTCGGCATAGCCGAGGTTGACCTCATGGCTGGAGAGCGCTGTGCCGCAGCGCGGGCAGTACGGCACAACCTTGTGCCCCTGGAACAGCAGGTCACGGTCGTGGAACTGCTTCAGAATGTGCCACACGCTCTGTACAAAATCCGACGTGAACGTGTAGTAGGCCTGATCGGTATCGACCCAGAATGCGATACGCTCGGTGAGCTTTTCCCACTCATCGATGTGACGCAGCACACTCTCGCGGCATTTGGCGTTAAACTCCGCGATGCCGTATTCCTCAATCTGCCATTTGTGCTCGATGCCGAGTTCCTTCTCCACCGCGATCTCAACCGGCAGGCCGTGCGTGTCCCAGCCCGCCTTGCGCAGTACGTAATGGCCGCGCATGGTCTTATACCGGGGGAAGATGTCCTTAAAAGCCCGTGACAGCACGTGATGGCTGCCCGGCAGTCCGTTAGCAGTCGGCGGGCCTTCGTAAAAGACGTAGTTCGGGCCATCCTCACGTTCCGACATCGTGCGTTTTAAAACGTCCTTCTCGCGCCAGAATAGAAGCTGTTCTTCCTCGACGTTGTGGACGGTTTTATCTTTCGGTACAGGTTGAAACATCATTTCTCCTCGATGGCTATCAGGTACGGTTGAATAAGCAATTGGTGGGCGTTATTCGACCCCTAATAGATCGAGGCGTGCGTACCCTGCACACCATACCATCACCCCCTGTGTGAGTTGATTAAAGGGACTTTCTCAGTTCTGTCAGCTCTGCCACCGATTTCTTGATCGCCTTAATGGTTTGCTGGTGCAGCTCTGCGAGAAGGTCGGTACCATCTTTCCGGGCCGCCATGTAGCGGGTGAATATTTTTGCTGCGTCCCCGTAACGGATTTCGAATAAATCGGCTTCCAGCCGTGCCAGCAGCGACTCCATATCGAAGATATGGTTCTGCATCCGTTCGATCACGCGGTTATCCACCACGCTGATGGCAGTGCTGGATTCCTCGCGGTTGAGTGCATTGTGAAGGGTATTCAGTGAGACGACATCCCGCTTGATATAAGCCTCATTAACTTTTTGAAGCAAAGGTGCATAGCGTTCCCGCTTGGTGCTGTGAACCAGTGACGGGTGCAGTCGTGTCACCAGCTTGCTGTAAACAGTCAGCAGATCGGGGTTCACCGGCGGGATGTCCAGTTCACGGACGCCTTCAGTTAAGGCACCGCGCTTGCCCACGCGCTCCAACTGCCCCTTGACGGTTTCCAGGTCGCTGTTCAGGAATTCCATCAGCGGTGTGGTGGCCTCACCGGCAGCACGCAGGTCACGGTCGCCCTTGATGCAATAGATATCGGTGATCTCACGACGAACCTGTACCAGCCTGGTCTGGTATATGAGGATTTCCTTGCGATAGCGGTACAGGAAGTCCTGCATAGCGTGTTTAAGGTCAGTCAGGCTGCCATATACATCGCCTAACCGTTTTTCAAGGGTTTCAGTCCGGCGCTGGAGATGTTCCAACTGTTTCTGATAATGAGCCATTTGCTCTTCCTGGTCAATGCCGATAGGGTCACGCTGCGGGCTGGTAATGGCGTAAGATAAATTCGTACCCTTTATCCGGGTAGACCCAGCGCAATGGGATGCCTTGCTCATCGAACCAGGCCTGCGCTTTGACCCCGTCATCGGTGACGACATCAAACCGCGCGGCCTCCTCGAACAACCCCGCCGGAACCTCACAAGGCGCTGTACCCATCGGCGTAATGCGGAAGCGCACCACACGCCCTGTCAGGTTACTGCCGCCCTCCTCCCAGAAATCCGGGCTGAAGATCGGGATGGCGCGCATGCTGGAAGGCTCACGGACGCCATAGCGCCGCCATGGGTAATCATGGCCGATCACCGGCGGGTAATCGATGCCGTAGTCCTCGGCGATATCCACAACTTCCTGCCGCACGCCGTAGCCAGCCGGCTTCCGCACGATCTGGACGGTAGCCTTGTTAAAGGTGTACTGTGCAGCGTTGCCCAGGTTGGCATCGCCATAGCGAACCCGTAACCATGCCGGGTCCCCGCGATCCGAAAAGACCATATGAGAAACCATGTGAGACCCACCCCCATCCATGCTGGATGCGTCTACATCGGCACGGACCACGGTTTGCCCGTCCGGCAGTTGTGTGATCTGCCACGTCTCGATACAGCCGTTGGGTTTGCCACTGACAACGTATTCGTACGCGCCCTTGGCGATGACCTGCTCGCTGAGATGAATGCTATGTATAGTTCGCATCAGGGATCAACCTCTAGGTAAATACGTTTGTTGATTTTACCCTTGCTCTTATAATCCGTCACTCGCAGTGTACCCACTTCCGAGGTATTCGCAACGTGAGTCCCCCCATCGGCCTGTAAATCCAGCCCGACGATCTCGACCGTGCGCACCTGCGCGATCCCCTCTGGCAGCAGATTGATCTTGGTCCGTATCAGGTCCGGAATCTCAAACGCTTCCTCGCGCGGCAGGATTGCGACACGAAGATCACGGGCGTTTTTTACTTCAGTGTTAATGCATTCTTCAATCTCGTTTACCAGTTCAGCCTGCATCGTCTCAAACTCGAAGTCCATGCGCCCCTTGAGCGGCTCCATGTTGCCGCCCGTGACCTGTGCACCGTAATCACGCCAGACCACACCGCAAAGGATGTGCATGGCGGTATGAGTTCGCATCAGTTGGTAGCGGCGCTCCCAGTTGATGACGCCGGTTACGGTGGTGCCAATAGATGGCATGTCGACTTCGGCAGGCAGTCGATGAACCAGCGCCCGGTCAGCACCGCGCCTGATCCCGGCCAGCGCGACTGTTGTACTCGCGAACTGAAGTTGTCCTGCATCGGCGGGCTGACCGCCACCACCGGGGTAAAAAGCTGTTTGATCCAGCACGACGCCATGCAGGTCCGCGTCATGCCCTGTGACCCGTGCTTCAAACTCTTTCAAATAGCTATCCGTCTGATATAACAGCGTCGTCATCGTCCGTGCCTTTCCAAACAAAAAGCGCCCTCGCCCCAAGACAGGGACGAAAGCGCGTCGGCTTCCGTGGTACCACCCTCATTCCATGTGAATCAACACATGGCGCTTATCTCGCCGCAATAACGGAGGCGACCCCGGCCCGGTTTACTGAGCAGATGTAGATATCCGCCGTTCTGCGGGCGGCTGAGGAGTGATGCGCTGAGGTGGGGTGGTCCCGGCTTTCACCATCCCGGGATCGCTTGGCCGCCCCTGCATCCGGGCGCGTGTCTCCATCACTGCCTTTTCGCATCGGATGATAGCATACCGATACCGCCAGCGTCAATGAAGGGCCATCTCCAGCGCTTCATTGATGGACGGGAACACGTCATCACATTGGGCGCGCAGCGATGCCGCCTTGTTCTCATTCACTGCGATACCGTAGGCTCGCGTTCTCACGTCGATCCCAAGGTCGGCCAGTATTTCACCTGCGCCGCGCGTGGCCTTGACCCCGCCCGTCGAATCCTCGAACACGATCAACTCTGCCGGTTGACCTTGCAGGTCGGCCAGCGGCCCGGTCAGCCTGCGATTTTGCGCGGCGTCAAAAGCCGCGTGCAGCGCGTCACGCTCACAACCACACAGGGCGGTGCCCACTGCGGCCAGCGCCTGCA
>CAYMGV010000102.1:0-9887 GCA_964390105.1 uncultured Anaerolineae bacterium
CAGCGTCGCGCCACCAAACGCACCCGCCAGCACCCCCACCAGCGTAATACCAATCTGTACGGTAGAAAGGAAACGCGTGGGGTCGTTTACCAGATTCAGTGCCCATTCCGCACCCTTGCTGCCGTCCTCGGCCAGCGCTTCCAACCGTGAGCGCCGCGCAGATACCAATGCCAATTCCGACATCGCCAGCACACCGTTGACCAGGATCATCATCAGCAGCAGCACGATCTGTATCAATGTTGTCATCAGTGTGAGGTTACCCTTCATCCCATGTGGTTAGACTGATCTGAGCATACCATACAATATCACATCATCATTGAGCAATCAGTCAGCCTGCCCATCACTCACACACTGCTGATAATCGCATCCACCTCAATCTCAACCACCAGCGACGGGTCGATCAGACCCTTGACTTCCACCATCGTCGATGCCGGGCGTATCTCACGAAACACCTCGCCATGCGCCTGCCCGATGGCCTCCCAATCCGCGATGTTGACGACGAACATGCGCGTCCGGACCACATCAGCCAGTGACGCCCCGGCCTCGTTTAATGCTTTTTCGATCTCCTGGAAGATGTATGCCGCCTGTGCATAGGCATCTCCCTCACCGATGACGGCCCCGGTCTCATCGACGGCAGTCGTACCGGCCACCGAGATGAACGGCCCCACGCGCACCGCCCGCGCGTAGCCCACGATGGACTCCCACTTCGCACCACTTGAGATCAACTGTCGATCCATGTTGTTACTCATATTGATTCCCCTTCGCCGGTATGGGTTTCACCACCAGCCCCACCAAACTGTGCACGAACCAGTGCCACAGCCTCCCGCAGCGTCTCGCGCTCGACCAGCCATATCAAGCCGATGAAGATCACGGTACTCAATCCGCCCTTAACCATAAACATCGGCAGTGCAGGCAGCGGCAGAATCAATCCGCCCCAGTACACCAACGGCGTCATGACCGCCATCAGCAGGAACGGCAGCCCATAGATGAACAGCGGCCTGATCGTCAGGCTGCGGTACACCGCGATCCCCGTGCCCAGTGCCCCGATCAGCATCATAACGCTCACGGCCACCGCTGCCCCACGCGCACCATACATCAGCACAGCAGGCGTACCGATCAACAGCAGCACCACTGCCTGCAATCCCTGTACCCAGCGGTGCAGGCTTTCCTTGCCGATTGAAACCAGCAGGATGGCATCGTTCTGCCAGATGGGGCGGGCCATCACATAGACAAACATCAGCCGCAGCAGCGGCACCACCGGGGACCAATCCGGGCCATAATAGATCAGGATGAACTCATCCGCCGCCGCCAGCATCACAATGCTGGAAAGCGCAATAACCCGCACCAGCAGCCATGTGAGCTGGCTGTAGGCCTCAGAGAGTGCCGTCATGCTCTGCCTGCGACTCTGCCCGTACAACCCATAAGAGACCGAGGCGATCACCCCCGCCACCACATCCATGGGCAGCTTGGCCGATTGATACGCCTTGCCGTAGTAACCGAGTGCGCCCTCCCCCCGGAACGTCCCCACCAGCCAGTCGTCATACTCAAACGTGATCTTGCCGAACATGCCACCCATCCACATCGTGGTACTGAAGCGCAAGCTGTCGCGGGCGGTATCCGGGTCCCAGTCATGGCTGGGACGCCAGCCCGCGCGCCATACCGACCCCACCGCCAGCACCGCAGCAGGCACCGTTACATCGACGAGAATGGCAGCCAGCGGATAGCCGAACCATGCCAGCGGCACCGCGACGACAAGAGCCAGCACTGTGCCCGCCAGCGTCAGCGAGGCCAGTACCCGGTGACGCAGATCGCGTTCCAGCAGGTACATCGGCACCGACCCCAATGCCGTCACCACGCGCGAAGCCAGGATCACAGCAATGGCAAGCCACAGCCCCTCTGAACCCAGCCCCGGCAGCAGCAGATAGCCCACCACCGCGATCAACAGCGCGGGAAGCACCGTCACCACCTCAATGACGTACAGCGTCATCAGCCGCGTCTGCGACGCATCGGCATCCCGCGTGACGGCTTCACGGACCTGCATCCTGAAGATGTTCATGAAGGAGACGTACGTCACCGCGAGAAAGACCACACCATACACCTCGTTATCCACGAGACGCGCGAGGATCATCCCCTTGATGATACCAACTGCCATCGCACCGTACTGGCCCACGGCCTGCGCTGCAATGGCATGGATGGCTTTATTGATGATCGAGGAATCGAGTTGAGGTTCGCTCATCAGGTATCAGTTTCCGAGTGAGTCATGAAGCGGAATGATACCCGATGCCGCGAAAAAAGGCAGGTGCCGGGCCGCAGCATGGCCCGGCATCCGTTATACAGGGCTTACTCAGATGGCGTGAGCAGAGTTTCCAGCTTCTGGATGAGATCTTTCGGTTTGATGGGCTTGGTCAGGTACAGGTCAGCGCCCAGTTCATCGGCATAGGTACGCATCACGGTTTGATCATGCGCAGTCAGGATCACCAGCGGCGTCTTCCTGGTATCGCCCTCCATCTTGCGGATGCGTTCCACGACCTCGTACCCATCGATACCGGGCATCGCGATATCGATCAGCACCAGGTCAGGCTTTTCGGCCTCGAACTTTCCCAACCCATCATCACCATCCTCGGCAAACAGCGGATCATACCCGGCACGACGCAGCGTTGTGCCCAGCATGTCAAGAATGATACGGTCATCGTCAATGATCAGTACGCGTGTTTTTGCCATAGTATTCTCTCAAGCCTGTTCGTGGGCGTGTTTCAATCACTACCCTTACATTATATGTCCAATTGCCCTATGTGAAAGTAACGTATTTGCTACAAATTTACAGCTTGGTGACATCAGCCGACCTTGTACCCCGTGTACGGGCATTCCAATCGGCCCAGTCATGGGCATGCTCAGCGGCCATCAGCGTCAGCAGCGTGAGCTGCGTCATCCCCACGTAAACAGCCCTGCTATCAATATACTCATCAATGCTGTGGGCATTGCCACCCGTTGTTATCCCCACGCACACCGAGGGAATTCCCAGCGCCAGCGGAATGTTGGCATCCGTTGAACCCCTTTCCGGGACAACCTGTTCAAAGCCGAGGTATTGCAGCGTGGTGAGCGCGGCCTGCACCAGCGGGTGATCGTCGGCAAGGTGCGCAGAGGGCCGGTCACCGATCACTTTCGTCGTCACGGTCAGCCCCGGCGTATGAGCGTACCGCTGGATAACCTGCCGCACAGCACGCTCCAGATCGCTTAATGTCGCAGCATCCTCCGAGCGCAGGTCGATGGACATGCTGGCATCCGGTGCGCGGGTGTTGATCGACCGGCCACCATTGATCAGCCCAACGTTGAGGGTAGCCCTGGGATCATTGGACAGTGCAACCGTCTCGACCAGCTCAGCCCCGATCTGTAAAAGGTGGTGAATGGCGCTGGGTCGTTCGGCGTGCAGCCAACTATGCCCGCCCGGCCCGGTGACGGCCACTTCAAGGCGGCGTACCCCCAGGCCGGCGTTATATACACGGCTGACGCCAATACCTTCCAGCACAATGATCTGCCCCGCACGTCCTTTCAGTTTACGCATCGCACCGCGCATCCCACGCAGATCACCATTGCCTTCTTCACCGACGGTTGCTACCCAGTACATATCGGTCGGCGGCTGATAGCCTGCGTTACGCAGCGCTTCCGCAAGTGCCAGCATCGCGGCCACCCCCATCGAATTATCACCCAGCCCCGGCCCACTGATACGCCCCGCTGCGCTATCGCGGCTAATGGCCAGGTCAGTACCCGCAGGGAACACGGTATCGAGGTGCGCGCTGACCACCACCGCCGGGGCTTGAGGGTCGCTGCCCGGCGTACGGGCATAGACATTGTAAAGCGCATCGATCTCAATATCGGCTAAATTTAGCGCCCTGAAGCGATCTCGCACATAATAAGCGCGGTCGGCTTCGTCAAACGTGGGGGCAGGAATCTGCTGGAGGGTGATCGCTTCATCAATCACATCAGCCCCACGTAACGCCCATCCGGCTATCACCTGGCGAACCACTGGCCGCACAGCCAGATCATCTATCAGATCAAACATTCACATTCTTTTCTGTCGGTATCTACCTTAACGAATTATAATCAGACGCAGGCACAGTTGCACTCATCGCCTATATTGGTCTGACCGACGGTGCTGGTTCTGGCTCAACCGGTGCCCGGCATCCTGTTGCGCTTCAGGTATCACAGGCTCCTCAAACCGATTTTGCACCAGCGCATGGCCTCACTATCGCACCCCGGGGCCATTTTTATGCGAACTGTCGATGCGAAGGTGGAAAGGGTAGTCTATAATGGGAACATTATGGTGCAGGAAAAGATTCTGCTCATTGAGCGGATAGGTCGAATCGAATTAACTTTTGCATCCGCCCTGGAACGTAAGGATTACGACCTGGAGGTGGTTGGTTCAGGTCGTGCCGCTGAGGAGGCTGCAACGGCGGGGTCTTATGCGTTGATCATTTTAAACGCCGCCTCACTGGGGACTACCGGCCTGCGCATCTGCCAGCGCCTGCGTGATCAACTCCCCACGATGCCCGTCATTCACATCCTGCCTGAAGATACCCGTGAGAGTGACCTCAAGATAAGTGCCGCCCATGTCAGCCTGCGGATGCCTTTCACCCCCCGAAAGCTGATCAACCGCATCATCCGCTTCATGCCGCAACCCAGCGATAACGCCATCAAGGCGGGCAGCATTACCCTCTACCCTGATACCCGTATCGTACATGGGGACAGCGGCGAAAAGCGCCTGACCCCACGCGCCGCCAGGCTGCTCGAAGTATTCCTCATCCACCCCGGCAAGGTCCTTGACCGCAGTTACCTGATGCGCGAAGTGTGGGACACCAATTACGTTGGTGATACGCGCACATTGGATGTCCACATCCGCTGGATTCGTGAAGCTGTCGAGGCAACGCCGCGCAAACCGCGCAAGCTGCTCACCGTGCGGGGTGTTGGCTACCGTTTTGAACCTGCTGGCATGCCGAAAGCGACGTCAGAGAGCAAGGCCAACCCTGGCAGCAAAGCAAAAATTTCGAAGACATCCCAAACTTAATTGGATGCAATGACAAAACGCACACCAGGGGTACACGTTTTCGGTAAAAAGAGACGAGCGGGATAACCATCCCGCTCGTCTCTTACTTGGCCTCAGCTTCCAGTTTGGCGAGCTGTTTCATCAGGCGCGATTTGCGACGGCTTGCGTTTTTCTTGTGGATAACACCCTTGCTGGCCGCCATATCCAGGGCCTTGATGGCCTCACGGACGGCTTGAGCAGATGTTTCCACATCACCACCCTCCATCTCCGCGCGGGCGAGACGCACCTGGGTGCGTGCCTTGACGGTATGGACGCGGTTCTGTACGCGACGCCGCTCATTGCGCCGGACGCGCTTCTTGGCCGATTTTGTGTTAGCCACGCGAGTCCTCCTGTGAGTTAGGGTCGTGTTTTGCCCGAAGATTCCAACACAGAATTGTATCACATTGATTCCGCTTTTGTCGAATGCACCCCCTTGCTGTCGGGTGTCACAACCGTAACACACATCATCCGCAGGGCAGGAATCGTGCAGCATAGGGTCATCGGGTTACAATATCAGTGAGGCACAACTCAATGGTTTGTGGCGTAAGACCACAGTAACTCCAGATTCAACCCAACTGCCCCGGCCCGGAATGCGGGGGTGAAGCCCCTGCGAAAAACTGCGAGTAGTTTATGTCTTTTTCGTCACCCTATGCGCTGATCCTGCTGGCCGCCATCCCGTTCGTGATATGGCTGGGCTGGCCGCGCGGTAACTGGAGCATCGTCCGCCGCCGGATCGCCGTCATCTTGCGCGTGCTGATCATTACCCTGCTGGTACTGGCACTCTCCGGCATGCAGATGATACGCTCTGCCGATTCGTTGGCGGTGGTCTTCCTGATCGATGCCTCGGATTCGATGCCGGACGCCTCAGTCGAGGCGGCACGGCAGTTTGCCGAGGATGCGATCACATCCATGAGAGCGCAGGATCAGGCCGCGATCATCGTGTTTGGCTCCGATGCCGTAGTTGAGCGCCCCATGACGGGCGCACAGTCGGTTGGCCCACTCGAATCGGAAGTCGTCAGCCTTAACACCGACCTTGCCGAAGCGATCCGGCTGGGCATGGCGCTCTATCCACCGGGCAGTGCGCGTCGTATGGTGATCCTCTCTGACGGGATCGTCAACGTCGGTGATGCCGCTGGCGCGGCCCGGCTGGCAGCGGCTTCAGGTGTCCAGGTCGTCGCCGCACCCATCCCGGCTGCCAGCGGTGCTGAAGTACTGGTGAGCAGCGTCAGCGTGCCGACCCGCCTTAACGAAGGTCAGACTTTCGACCTGACCGTGACGGTGGAGAGTAACCTCGATACCGAGGCGGCACTCCGAATCATGGGTGGTGGGCAGGTGGTCCTGGAAGAACGAGTCGCGCTGCAAAACGGGGTCAACCGCTATTCATTCACCCTCAGTGCCAGCGCCCCCGGGTTGACATCATTCACAGCACAGGTCATCCCCGATGAGGGCGATCTCTTTTATCAGAACAACGAACTGGCGGCCTTTACGCAGGTGGTCGGGCCACCGCGCATCCTGATCGTCAGCGACGACCCGGAAGAATCCACCAACCTCGCCAACGCCCTGTTAACGCAGGGCCTTGAGGTCGATGCCGTGACCGGCGGCGGCTTCCCGCGGGATGTCGCCACGCTGTCGCAGTACCAGTCTATCGTATTGACCAACGTCCCGGCGAGCAGCCTCGGGCCGCGTGCCATGGAACTGATCCAGGTTTATGTGCGCGATCTCGGTGGCGGGCTGGTGATGAGCGGCGGGCCAAACTCCTTCGCACCCGGCGGCTACTTCCAGACGCCCATCGAGGAAACGCTGCCCATCGATATGCAGCTCAAGGACGAGGAACGCCTGCCCCAGCTGACGGTCGTCTACGTGATCGACCGCTCAGGATCGATGTCCGATACCAGCGTGGGCGGCATCCCCAAGATCGAACTTGCCAAGGAAGCCATCCTCCGTTCGGTCGATCTGCTCGGCCCTCGTGACCGCGTTGGGGTGGTGTCCTTCGATGAATCGGCCACATGGCTGGTTGATCTCGGCCCCGCCACTGACCGGCAGACTATCGGACAGCAGGTCGCGGCACTGCGGGCAGGCGGCGGCACCGATATTTACGCCGGGGTGCTGGCCGTCAGCCGCGTGCTGCCCGGTGATCCCGCAACCCTGCGCCATATCGTGCTGCTCACCGACGGCGGTGCCAGCGAAGCAGGCATCCCGGAACTGGTTGCGCAGATGTATGATGAACATGGCATCACCTTATCGGTGATCGCCATTGGGCAGGGCTACGCCCCCTTCATCGAGGAACTGCCCGAACTGGCTGATGGGCGCTTCCATTATGCTTACAATGTCGAGACCATCCCGGAAATCTTCACCGAGGAAACGGTCATCGCCACACGTGCCTATGTCATCGAGGGCGAGTTCTTCCCGGCGCTGACATCGACGCACCCCATTATGACCGGCATTGAGGGGACACCGTCGCTGCTGGGCTACATCGGCAGTACCATCAAACCGACCGCGCAGAATATCCTCGTCACCAACAATGACGATCCGCTGCTGGCTGCGTGGCAGTATGGTTTAGGCCGCTCCGTGGCCTGGACCTCGGATGCCACCGGGCGCTGGGGATCAAACTGGGTCAGTTGGGATGAGTATGCGCGCTTCTGGTCGCAGGCTGTCCGCTGGACGATCACCGAGGGCGCGACGCAAAACGTCGAGGTGCGCGTGATGCAGGAAGGTGACACCTCACGCATCATCGTGGATGCCATCGACGAGGACGGGAATTTCATCAACGGCCTTGACCTCGACGCCAGCGTCGTGCAGCCTGACGTCTCCGCCACCGCGATCTCGCTGGTGCAGGTGGCTCCCGGTCGCTACGAGACCACATTCACCCCCGAAACGGAAGGCGCATATTTCGTGCGCGTGGCCGGGGCTGATGCCGCTGGCACGTCCATCGCGCAGACTTCCGGCTGGGTGCTGGCCTATTCTCCCGAATATCGCAGCTTTGCAGGTGACCCTGAATATCTCGCTTACATCACCGGCCTGACGGGTGGCAGCCTGATTGATCGCCCCACCAGTGCCGTTGCCGCCAACCTCAATGTTGAACGCGCCCGCCTGCCGATCTGGCCGTGGCTGCTGCTGGCGGCAGCCGCCCTGCTGCCCTTCGATATCGGCTTCCGACGGTTGGTCATTACCCGCCGCGACCTGCAGCGGCTGGCCGCTGCTCTCGGTTTGACGCCCCGCCCCGTGGCTGAAGCCGAACCACGAACATCACGGGCGGGGGCCTTGTTCGCTGCACGGGAGCGCGCCGCCGAGCGCTACGAGCAGCCCGCCAACACCCCCACCACTGAGGTCGAACTACCGCCACCGTCCGCGACCCCGGCACCCCCGCCTGCGGCCAAACCGGCCCCATCACCCCAGCCGCAGCCCAGTGGACGCAGCACTGCCTCCACCTTGCTCCAACGCAAACGTCAGCGTGAGGAAGAAGACACCTGATAGCATCAGCGCCCGGCTTTAGGCCGGGCACCTGTGTTTAGGGGGGCAGCGCCCCACATCATCTTATCCCTCCGCCTGCTCCAAACGCACCCGCACATCGACGGCGGAAACACCCTGCCCATCCGCGCGAACGATCAATGGGTTGATCTCGATCTCGGCAATAGCGGGGTGATCAGCAGCCAGTTGGCCCAGCCGCCGCAGCGTCTCGATCACGGCACCACGATCCCCGGCTGGCTTGCCACGGAAACCGGCCAACGCGATCCCTGCGCTGGTCCGTTCCAGCAGGCGCACAGCCTGCGCCACAGAAAGCGGCACAAGGTCAAACGCTACATCACGCCGCAGTTCGACCTCGGTACCGCCCAGCCCGGCCATTATCAACGGCCCAAAGGCGGGGTCGCGCACGATGCCGGTAATCAGTTCCAGCACGCCGGATTCCATGCCCTGCAGCAGCACGCCATCCACCACGGTCAGTCCCGGGGCTGCCTGGGCACGCGTCATCATGTCATCAAAGGCTGTACGCAGCGCGGTGTGATCCTCGATCCCGACGATCACACCACCCACATCGGTTTTATGAACCAGCCCCTGCGCCGAGAGTTTCATCACCAGTGGATAACCGATGCTTTCCGCGAGTTTGACCGCTTGTTCCACATTGGGAGCCAGCCCGGAACGCGGGGCGGGGATGCCATAAGCGGCCAGCAGCGCATCAACCTGCCCGCCATCCATCCACCCACCGGATTCGGCAAGGTCCTTCAGCCCGGCCTCAATCGCCATCGCTGCGGATTCGCTATCGACTTCGATGGCTGTTGGTTCATCATCGGATATCACCTGTTCCAGCCATTGTGTCCGTTGATACATCATGCCCAGCACGCCCCCCAACCGCGACGGGAACGGGTAATTCGGCACATGCTTCTGATCGAGTACCACATCAGCGGTACGGGCATCATCCAGTTCCGCGATCACGGTCAGAACGGGCTTGTCCCGTCCAACCTTGCTGTTAGATATCTCACCGACGACCTCGGCAAGGCTGACCGGCTCGAACCAGTCCTGCGGGGCAGTCAGTACCACCGCCGCATCGACGGTCTCATCGCGCAGCAGCGCATCGAGGCACAGTGCATAGGTAGCAGGCCCGGCCCCGGCGAGGATGTCAATCGGGTTCGCAACACTGGCTGCGGTCTGTACGCGGTCGCGCATGAAGGCGCGCGTCTCATCGGAAAGCGGAGCAAGCTGCATTCCGTTAGCCTCCAGCGCATCAGTTGCCAGCACGCCCAACCCGCCCGCATTGGTCAGCACCGCGACGCGGTTACCGCGCGGCATCGGCTGCCATGCCAATGCCCGC
>CAYMGV010000103.1:0-9865 GCA_964390105.1 uncultured Anaerolineae bacterium
GCCCCTGAGCAGAAACCGGCCAAGGAAGAGCCATCCAGCTCGCGCGTGCGGACGGGAGGGTTCTCACTGCCATTTGGCAAGAAGGACAGCGCCCCCGCTGCGCCAAGTGCCGCCCAGCGTGGCGCGCAGATTTCGGCAGCGGTTGAGAAGACCGACTGGGCCGCCACGGGCTCCGAGCCGCCCATCGTGCAGTTCATGACGACCTACCTGCACGGCGACGACCTTTATGATGACTCGTTCAGCATCGAGGCTCCGTCCGGCGAATTCCTCGGTGAGACCGGCGTGAGCATTTCCGATACCATCAGCAGCGCCGATACCAAGAATGTCTCAGCGTTTGAAATCTGGCTGTTCGACAAGAATGATATCCGCACGATCACCAAAGTGCTGATGTCTGAACACGCCTATAGTGACGAAGCGACCCGCACCAAGCTGGCCGCCAAGGGCGAGGCCGTCATGGCGAAGCCGGGTGAGAAGGTCACGCTTGAGACCGCCACTCTGCGTATCGTGGCCCGCGTCGTTGATATGGCTTACGGCACCGATGCCAGCCAGCCCGGTAACAGTTACTACGGGCGCATCACCATTGAACTGGCCGCGTGGAAGCGCAGAGGTTCGGCGGGTAGCAGCGATGAACCTGCCATCCCGTCAGGGCGTCGTGGCGGTGTATAATCCCTTCATCTCCGGCGATCAGGCAGGGCAAGGCACCCGAAGGTGCCCTGCCTGTTACGGGTACGGAAGCAAAAAGCCCGGCATCATGCCGGGCCTCTTTGCTGATTTATGCCGGGTCTAATCGATCTTGATGATTTTAAACGTGATGTTGCCGCCGGGCGTCTTTGCGATCACACGGTCGCCTTTTTTATGCCCGATCAGGGCCTTGCCAATCGGCGATTCATCCGAGATTTTCCCTTTACGCGGGTCGGCTTCAACCTTCCCTACGATCATGAACTCCTCGGTTTCGTCTTGACCGACTTCCTGGATCGTCACGATGCTGCCAAATCCGACTACACCCCGAACACGGTCGTTCTCATCAATAACGACGGCACCACGGATCAGTTCCTCGAGTTTCTTGATGCGTCCTTCGAGAAAGCTCTGATCCTCCTTCGCTGCGTGGTAGTCCGCGTTCTCGGAGAGGTCACCCATTTCGATGGCGCTCTTGAGCCGTGCAGCCAGCGCAGGCTTTTCCACTGTAATCTTGTGTTCCAGTTCAGCCCGTAATCCGTCAAGGGCCTCCTGTGTCATCGGGTACTTTTCAGCTTCCATCTGGTGCGTCCTGTCCACTCGTTATTCAATCAAACCATCCAGCAGATGAACGGTCATCACCCGGGCATCAAGGTCCACTTTCATGATGACTTCGGGGATGGCAGGCAGCAGGATTTCACCGCGCTCAGGGTGGGTGATGATATAGACATCATTGGCCCCTGTTTCGATGAAGTCCTTAAAGGTGCCTAACTCCTCACCTTCGTCCGTCACCACACGGATACCTTCCAGTTCAAAGAGGTAAAATTCACCCTCCTCAAGCGGGATCGCGTCCTCGATGTGGATGTAAACCATCTGCTGGCGCAGCAGTTCCGCGTCGCTGCGGTCTGCCACTCCCGCCAGGCGCAGCAGCAAACCATCCTTATGGGGCCTCATCTGTTGGATGGTGTAAGGCTGATGCTGCCCGCCGATGTAGAGGGTCTCCAGCGTGGAGAGTCGCTCCGGGTAATCGGTGATCACCCGCATCGACACTTCACCACGGATACCGTGCGCCCGCATGAGACGGCCTACCAGAAGAAACTCAGGTTCGCCGCCGTCTTCTTGCTTTGAACCTGAGTGCCCGTGGTGGTATGCGCCTGGTCGAGAGGAAGAGGAGTTATTCGTCATGCGCCCCACATCATTACACGATTTCCAGTGTGACGCGCTTGCCCTGTTTTGCTGCCTGAACCCGCAGCAGGGTGCGCATCGCATTAGCGACGCGTCCATTCCGCCCGATTACACGTCCCATATCCTCTGGTGCAACGCGCAGTTCCAGGATGATGGAGGTGGAACCCTCGATCTCAGTCACCTCAACGGCGTTCGGATCATCGACGAGGGATTTGGCGATGTATTCGATCATCTCTTTCATGGCGTTCCCCCTTCTATGGGTAGTGCGTCAGAGGAATCTGGCGGGCCGGGAAAAGCATCAGCAAGCGTACAGGGGGCGGGGATTATTCTTCCTCGCCCTCAGCTTCTGCTTCCGCATCGGCTTCAGCGTCAACCTCAGCTTCCGCTTCCACTTCCACTTCCGCATCGGCTTCAGCGTCAACCTCAGCTTCCGCTTCCACTTCCACTTCCGCATCGGCTTCAGCGTCAACCTCAGCTTCCGCTTCCACTTCCACTTCCACTTCCGCATCGGCTTCAGCGTCAACCTCGGCTTCTGCGGCTGCAACCTCCTCAGCCACCGGTTCTGACTTCTTCGGTGCCGACTTCAGGTCATCACGGCGAGTGCGCGGATCAATCTCTGGCGTCTCCAGCGCACCAACCTCATTCAACAGTTCCTCGAGGGTGGCGTCACCTTTTTTCAGGCGCTCATAGCGTTCCATGGTGCCGAGTGCCGTCAGAATGCGGGCGACGGCCTCGCTGGGATCAGCGCCATTGCTGAGCCAGTGCAATGCACGCGCCTCGTCAATTTGCATCGTGGCGGGCTGGGTACGTGGGTTATAAAACCCGATCTTTTCAATAAACCGGCCATCGCGGGGGCTACGCTTGTCTGCCACCACAATACGGTAACTGGGCTGATGTTTTGAACCTACGCGACGTAGTCTGATACGAACCATTTCCTGCAAATTCTCCTTGGTACAAAATCTGTGCATACCCTCTATGCACGGGATTATCCTGCCGGGTACCCGCTGGGCAGATGGCAGGATGAACATCTATTGTAACAGGCCTCGCAGATTTCTCCCATGTGGGTTTTTAGCCATATCCTTTATGACCTTCTTCATCTGCTTGAACTGCTTCATCACCTGGTTGACTTCCTGGATGGATGTACCGCTTCCGGCAGCGATCCGCTTACGGCGGCTGGCGTTCAGAATCTTTGGGCGCATCCGCTCATCCAGAGTCATGGAGCTAATTATAGCTTCAACTCGTGCGAGTTGCTTGTCGAGATCGGCCTCGTCCAACTGACGCGAAACCTGCCCCATGCCGGGCATCATATCCAGCATCTGCCCGACAGGCCCCATCTTCTTGACCTGGATCAACTGCGTGCGGAAGTCCTCCAGCGTAAAGCTGGCGGTGCGCAGCTTCTGCTGCATGTCCGCTGCGGCTTGCTGGTCGATGTCAAGCTGCTCCGCCTTTTCGATCAGAGACAACACATCGCCCATGCCCAGGATGCGGTTGACCAGCCGATCCGGGTGAAACACTTCCAGCCCGTCGATCTTCTCGCTCGTGCCGAGGAACTTGATCGGCACGCCCGTAACCTCACGCATTGAGATCGCCGCGCCACCGCGTGCATCACCATCGACCTTGGTCAGGATCAGCCCTGTGATACCGATCTGCTCGTTGAAACCACTGGCGATGTTGACGGCTTCCTGGCCGGTCATCGAGTCGGCCACCAGCAGGATTTCAACCGGTTTGATGCGGTCGCGTACCTGCTGCAGTTCGCCCATCAGCGTCTCATCGATCTGCAAACGCCCTGCCGTATCGACGATCACAACGCTGGCATTGTTGTTTTTGGCGGCCTGCACGCCGTTGGCGGCGATGTTGGGCGGCTTGTTCTCGGTGCCCTCGGCGTAAACGGGGATTTCCGTTTGCTCACCCAGCCGTTGAAGCTGCTCGATGGCAGCGGGCCGCTGTGTATCGGCGGCCACCATCATCGGCTTCTGGTTGTGCTTCTCGCGTAGATGCATTGCCAGCTTGGCGGCGGTGGTGGTTTTACCCGCACCCTGCAGGCCGATCAGCATGATGACGTGCGGTGTGTTACCCTTCAGGTCCAGCCGACCGGGCTTGCCCAGTGTTTGCTGAAGCTCATCATGCACGATCTTGATCACCTGCTGACCCGGGGAGAGACTCTTCTGCACCTCAACTCCGGTGGCGCGCTCCCGCACGCGGGAGACGAACTCACGTACCACGCTGTACTCGACGTCAGCTTCCAGCAGGGCCGTGCGGACTTCACGCATGGCGCTTTTGATGTCTCTTTCGCTCAGCTTGCCGTGCCGTCGCAAATCTTTAAAGATGTCCTGAAGCTGACTGCTCAGGTTCTCAAACATGCCAGTCTCTTACCTGTGTGACTATGGAACGATGTTGATTTCAGGTGGGGACTCCACTTATACAATCGTACTCCCCAAGGGTCCGGTTCGCAAAACTACCTATTCCGCCGCCATCAGATGGCCGTGTGTCGTCCCGTTTTCGCCGGGGCGGAAGGTGAGCAGGTTCATGTGTTCTACCAGCAGGCGTCGGCCTTCGTCGAACTGGCCGTTTTCCAGTGCGCCGACCATCCGTGAGTGATACTGCCACACGGTCCGGTGGTAATCGAGGTCACGGTACAGGTTCATGCCGTGTGCCTCATACGCATTCCAGAAGGCCTCGAAGATACCATACACAAACGGGTTATCAAGATGCTTGTAGATCGTCAGATGAAAGGCGCGGTGTTCTGCTGCGGGGACATGAATCGGCGCGAAGCCCAGTTTTTCCTCGGCGCAGGTTACCAGCTTGTGCAGCAGCTCGATGTCATCAGCGGTCAGCAGTGTCACGGCCTCGTTCCAGAACTGAATTTCGAGCGCTTTGCGCGTCTCCCGCAGGTGCTTGAAGCTGGCTTCCCCCTGCCCAATGGCATACAGCGCGCTCATCGTGGCGACCGGGGCAAAGCGATACGGGGCTACGCGCGTGCCGCGCCCCGGCTTCACTTCGACTACCCCCATCACGCGGGCCACTTCCAGCGACTCGCGAGCCTTGGCGACACTAATATCAAGCGCTGTCCCAATTGCCTGGATCGTGGGGAGCTTGTCGCCCGGTTTGTAGTGGTTTGCCAGGATGAAATCAAGAATGTCGGACTGTGTCACGCTCACGGATAGCTCCACGATGGCTAAGGGTGGTTAGTGATCGGATATATCTGATTATCAGATATTTGATTCTAGCTTCCTGGTGCCTTCCCGGCAACCCCCGGAGGAGGAGTAAGTCGCTATATTTAGCGATATGGTGTTGCCCGATCGCCCGGAGAGGGCATTGCCTACTGAGCATAGCGAAGTAGGTCAGTATATCGCTAAGTACTGGAACTAGTTTTCGGCAGCTTGCTGGCGAAATGTCCCTGAGCCGGGCGCGAAGGGGTAGTTCCAGTACGAATTAATATCATGACTTATTCATTTTTGAACCTGAACCCGGCAAAACGCCGCAGGGGCGATCTGGGGGCCTCTGCCGGACTCCTGTATGCAACCCGGAAGTAAAGAGAAAGGGTGGGGTTTCCAGGGATGCGCCTCTCTCCTTTTATGGAGAGAGGCGGGAGTGCAGCGCAGGCTGCACAGGTGGGGTGAGGTGAAATTACTCCGGGAGTACGTAACTGCTGACGGCCTTCGCCAGCACGCTGGCCCCGATCACCATCACCTCTTCATCAATATCAAAACGCGGATGATGATGCGGGTATGTCAGGTTGCGTTCCTCATTGCCGGAGCCGACAAAGAAATAGCACCCGGGGATATCGTCCATCAGGTAGCTGACATCCTCGCTGCCCATCGTGCGTTCATTATCCAGGACGTTCTCCGCACCGACGACCTCCGCTGCGAAACCAGCGACACGTTCGCTGACATCATCATCGTTGATCACGGCGATGGTCATCTCGTTGATCTCGACCGATGCCGTGCAGCCCAGTGCGGCTGCCATCCCTTCGATGATCTCATGCATCCGCTGATGCACCAGCGACTTGGTCTCCTTACGGAATGTGCGGATGGTGCCCTTCATCTCGACGCGTGACGGGATCACATTAAACGCTGAGCCACCGTGAATCGAACCAAACGATATAACCGCCGTATCCAGCGGGTCGATGTTGCGGCTGGCGATGCTTTGAACCGCAGTGACGATCTGCGCGGCGGCCACGATGGGGTCGCGGGTTTCCTGTGGTTGCGCGCCATGTCCCCCGGACCCTTCAATGGTCACCGTGAAGATGTCTGCCGATGCCATGCTGGGGCCGGGTACCACGGCAATCTTGCCAACCTCAAGGGTGTTCCACACATGCAGGCCCAGCGTGACATCAGGCACAGGGTCACCCAGCACGCCATCCGCCACCATCGCCTTTGCGCCCTGGCCGATCTCCTCGGCTGGTTGGAACACAAACTTCACGCGCCCCTTGATCTGGTCGCGCCTGCCACCCAGGATTTCCGCCACGGTCAGCCCGATGGTGGTGTGGGCATCATGCCCGCAGGCGTGCATCACCCCGTCAGACTGTGAGACATAGTCAACCTCGTTTTCCTCCAGGATGGGCAGTGCGTCCATATCAGCACGCACCAGCACGGTCGGACCGTCCTCGTTGCCCTCAAGAATGCCCACCACACCCGTTTTGCCGACCCCGGTCTGCACTTCGAGGCCGAGTTCGGTCAGCCGTTCCGCCACAATGCCGGAGGTCCGTACCTCCTGGAACGCCAGTTCAGGGTGCTGATGAAGGTCGCGTCGCAGCGTGAGCATCTGTTCGCGCCGGGCACGGGCCTCATCCAGGTAATTGATTGCCACTTCTTCGCTCCTAAATTGAATACTGAAAGAACTTTGTCAGTTGTTGTTCTGCTTGCGACGGTTGCGCCGCCCACCGCGCCGCCCACGACGACGACGTGACGAGGAACTCTTTTTATCCCCGCCGGGAGAATCATCGTCTGGCTGGTTTTTATCTGCGGCAGATGCTTCGGCAGGTTTGCCATCCCGGATGCGCGCACCACATTCACAGGGGCCGCCCTGGCCTTCCTTCGAGCAGCCTGCACGCGCTTTTTCTTCCAGCGCCCGCATCTCCTCGACGTGGACCAGCTCATCTTTGTGAACTTCATGACGCTGATCGTTCACCAGTACGGTGACGGTTTCCTTCAACGGGTTGCGGTCGATGACCTTGCCCTCGCCAAACGCCGTCCCGATCCACTTGTTATTGCGCGGCAGGTGCTTGTTTGCCTCGACATACTGCTCGTATTCATACACGAGGCAGCAGCGCAGACGTCCGCACATGCCGGTGATCTCCGAGGGGTTCAGCGAGATGCCTTGTGCCTTTGCCATCTTAATCGACACCGGGCTGAAATCCGTCAGGAAGGTGGAGCAGCAGCGCGGGGCACCACAGGCCCCGTATTCACCAAGCATTTTCGCGGCGTCACGCGCCCCGATACGGCGCACATCAACGCGGGTTGTGTGCTGCTGGGCTAGTTTCTTGCGCAGCGCGGAGGTATCGACGTTGTCCTCGGAGGTGTACAGGATGGTTAGCATACTACCATCGTAATTGTAGCTGGCCTTGATGAACTTCACATCCTTGAAGCCGCCCAGTTTGGCTGCCACCTCGCGGCAGTCGATCAGCGCCTCGACGCCCTTGGCCTCCCACAGTTTCTTCATCATCATGTCGCGTGCGGTCGCCGGGGCCTTGATCGGTTTGATATCGGGCGCGTCACTGTCGGCGGGGGCCACAAATGCGATCACCTGCCCCAGTTGGCGGCCACGCGACGTTTCGACCACGACGTAATCAGCAGGTGCAAGCTCAGGATATTCGCTGGCGTCAAAGTGATACAGTTTCCCGATCTTATGGAAACGAACAGCGGCCACGCGCGTGTTCGCTGTAACAGTCATGTGATTCTCCATCAGAAAAAGGGTTAGTACTGCTCGCGGAATGGTGGAGCAGTAAACCGGATTACGTGTTTTGAATTTCAAGTGTAATGTGCGGGCGGGGCGTTGGCAACTTCACAGGCGGTTTGATGGAGGTTAAAAAAGGGGCGGCATCACAGGGGCCGCCCCCAGTCAATCAATTCAATTAACCGATGGTCGTCAGCGGGATGACATTGTTGTTCTGCTCAAAGGCGAGCTGGCTCACGCGGCCTGCCACCACCTTCGCCAGTTGAGCCAGGGCCAGGGCAGCTTCGGAGTCAGGCTGAACTGCCACGATGGGCTCGCCGCTGTCCCCGCCGCGCCGCACGTTGGCATCCAGCGGCACCGAGCCGAGGTACTCTACGCCGCGTCTTTCGGCCAGCGATTGACCACCACCCGTGCCGAAGAACTCGCCGCTCATATTTTCGACTACGCCGACAATCGGCACGTTAACGTGTTCAAACATGGCAAGCCCGCGCAGCGCATCGCCGACGGCCACTTCCATCGGCTGTGTGACGATCAGCGCGCCGGTCAGCGGTACGGACTGTGCAATGGTTAGCTGGGCATCGCCGGTCCCCGGCGGCAGGTCCACGACCATGTAATCGAGCGGCCCCCAAGCCACATCGCTGAAGAACTGCCGGATCGCGCCGTGCAGCATCGGGCCACGCCAGATCAACGGTTTGTCAGGGTCCACAAGGAACCCCATGCTCATAACCTTGACGCCGTAGGCCTCGGCAGGGGTCAGCTTGTCTTCGCTGGCGGGGGGCATATGGTCCACGCCCATCAGCATCGGGATGTTAGGGCCGAGGATGTCGGCATCCAGCAGGCCGACTTTCGCGCCCATCTGGGCCAGCGCGATGGCAAGATTGGCGGAGATGGTGCTTTTGCCCACGCCGCCCTTGCCGCTGCTTACCGCGATGATGTTCTTGATGGTGAGGTCCATGCGGCCCATCACGCGCGGGCTGCCCATGACCTGTGCGTCGAGGTTAACCTCGACTTCATCAATGCCATCCACGCGCAGCACTGCCTCGCGTGTTTCACTGCTGATCTGGTCTTTGAGCGGGCAGGCCGGGGTGGTCAGCATGACGGTAAGGGAGGCCTTACTGCCTTCGACCCTGAGGTCATGGATCATGTTCAGGCTGACGAGATCACGGTGCAGTTCAGGCTCAATCACCGTGCTCAGTTCAGCCATGACCTGTTCCTGGAGCGTCGCATCGGTCATGGAGCTTATCCTTTATTGTATCGTGAATATAAACGATGGATTTCAGACTTATTAAGATTCTACCTCGGTGGGAGGGCGTTCGCTATCGGGCACAATGCCATCGGTGTGCCATGCCGTGATGTCAGCCAGCGCTGCGTCGAAGGTCGCCAGTAGGTCACGGTCACTGCCCTTGTAACGAGCGATGCGCTGTGTGGCACACTGGGTGCAGCCCAGCATGGCACGATGGCTGTTCGCATGGCAGGTCAGGCAGCCATCCAGCCGGATCATCATCAGGGTGAAGGCTTGGCTGTCGAGGCTGTCCTCAGGCTGGGTCATGACTCGTTCGACCAACGCCTGCCACGCGCTGCCGCGCAGGTCGCGCAGGTCAGGAAGGATGCGGATAGGGAAGAGAATTTCAGCGTCGGTTTGATTCAGCATGGTTGATCTGATGATAGATGAAAGGCCGCCCAACGGATGAGCGGCCTGTATGGTTTAGCTGCGGTCATCATTTACCCCTGGTTGGCCTTAGGGTTGCCCCTAACGGCGTTTCCGGGCAGCCTTGGCCGCTTCTTTGGCCTCACGTGCGAGCCGCTCCTGCTCGGCGCGGGTCGGCGCGATGGTCTGCCAGTAGCTGAGCGGTTTTTGCAGTTTATCCTTATCATGGATGTGATGCGTGGTACGGTCGAAGCTGGCGATCTCGTAATCGTGGTCCATCTTGATCGCATCAAACGGGCAGAACTCCGCGCAGTAGCCGCAGTTCATGCAGATGTCGATGTCGATGAAGAAGGCATCAGGCGCTGGCACCGGGCGGCCCGTATCGGGGTCTGTGCCACGGGTGATCCAGATACACTGCGGCGGGCACACCTTGGCGCAGATGCCACAGCTTGTACACCAGTC
>CAYMGV010000104.1:0-9807 GCA_964390105.1 uncultured Anaerolineae bacterium
GACTGGGCCGAAGTCCGTCCCGAATGGGCTCTGGCGGGCTGCAAGGCCTTCATCTTCCCCGGCTTTGAGGATTTCGGCATTGCCCCGGTCGAGGCGCAGGCTGCCGGACGGCCCGTGATCGCCTACAAGGCGGGCGGTGCGCTTGATACCGTGATCGAAAGGGAAACCGGGCTGTTCTTCACCGAACAGACGGTTGAGGCGCTCAAGGCAGCGCTGCGCCAGTTCGAGGAGATGACCTTCTCCCCGGCAGCCGCCCGCGCCCATGCCGAAACGTTCGCCACGGCGGTCTTCCGGCAGCAGTTGGAGAGCTTCGTAAACCATGCACTTAATGCGGGCAAACAGCGGTAAGCGGACAACGGTAGAGTTGTCGTCAGGGTTTCGGCTTGCGGGGGCAGGTCTCCGCAGGGTACAAATGTGGCGCGGACAGGGCGGGCATTTGCTGGCCCTGTCCACCTGTACACACTGACATCAACCGGAACGGGGCAGTTATGGAACTCAAAGCCATCATCCGCATCTTGATCAGACGCTGGTGGATCATCGCTATTCCCACTGTGATTGCGCTGGGGTTTGCTGTTGTTTCATTCCTCAACACCCCGACTGCCACCGCCTTCTCCGCCACCGTGCGTTACACGGCAGCCACCCCGCCGGAGACCTCCATCAGCTACGAGGATGACCAGTACTACCCGTGGCTGGCCTCCGAGTACGTGGTCAATGCCTTTGCCGACTGGGTGCGTACCTCGACTTTTGCCGGGGAAGTCAGCCTTGTACTGGCTGATGAAGGCTACGAGATTCCCCCGGCATCGGTACAGGGCAGCATCTCTGCCGATAACGCCCGCAGCATCCTGCTGCTGACCATCACGCGCGGCAGCCCGGAGGAGGTTGTGGCGATCAGTGAGGCCGCCACTACGGTTCTGATCGAACGGTCCGGCACCTACTTCCCGCAGTTCGGGCAGAGCGGCACGCAGGTTGTCCAGTTGGACAGCGCCGCCCCCGGCCCGATCCCGCAGTCGATCACGACACGGATCGAGCCGCTGATACGGGCTGCACTGGGCTTTGCGGCAGGTATCGCGCTGGCCTTTCTCGTCGAATACCTTGACCCCCGGCTGTATGACCGGGAACAGCTTGAATCGCTTGGCCTGCCCATCCTGGCGGCCATCCCGCAAAATAAACGCTAGCCTATCCCCTGGCCAAACCGTCACCTGGAGGAGTCATGGCACAATTTCAAACCTACCTGAGGATACTCTTGCGGCGCGGCTGGATCATGGTGCTGCTGGCCGTCCTGACCGCTGGCGCAGCCTTTGGCTTCAGCCAGATCAAGGAAGAACGCGCCCCGGTGTATCGCTCCACCATTCAGATTCTCATTCAGCCTGCCCGCACCGACTACGGCCAGGCACAGGCGGCCAAGACCCTGCTGAACTCCTATATGGCATGGATGGACAGCAATTACCGTGCGCAGGCCGTCATCGAGACGCTGGACCTCGACATGACGCCGGATGACCTGCGCGGTAACGTTCAGTTTGCCGCCGATGACCTGCGGCTGGTGATCCGCATTGATGTGGATCATCGGAACGGCGATGTTGCCAATGACATCGCGCGGACATGGGCGGAGATGTTCATCCAGTGGCGCAACGAGGAAAACCAGCAGAACTACCGCGAGGACCGCATTGATGCCAGCATCCTTGACGATCCGCGCTACGCGCTGGAGGAACCCAACACCCCGATCAACACCGCAGCAGGCGGGCTGCTCGGCTTCCTGGTCGGGCTGGCGATTGTATTCCTGCTTGAGTTCATCGAGTCCGGGGTCATCCGGTCCACCGAGGACATCGAGCGCTTTATTGACCTGCCTCTGCTGGGCGCAATTCCGCCCTCGAACAGTTAACGGACCAACGAACGGGAGAGCCGTATGACCCAGACAACCAGCCTGATCACGCTGACCCATCCGCGCTCGGCAGGCAGTGAAGCCTACCGCACGCTGCGCACCAACCTGATGTTCTCCAGCATCGATGAGCCGGTGCATACCATTGTGGTAACCAGCCCGGCCCCAGGAGCGGGCAAGAGTACCGTTGCGGCAAACCTCGCGGTGACGCTGGCACAGGGTGGCAAGAAAACGATCCTCGTCGATTGTGACCTGCGCCGTCCATCCCAGCACGAGGTATGGGGAATCGGGCAGACGCCCGGCCTCAGTGACCTGATCCTCGATGGCGGTGAGCCGCCGCTCCAGGAAGTCGGCATTGAAAACCTAACGGTGCTGCCTGCGGGCACCCTGCCGCCCAACCCCGCCGACCTGCTCGGCTCCTCCCGCTTTGACGAGGTGATCGAGACGCTGCGCAGCAAAGCCGATTACGTGCTGTTCGATGCGCCGCCGGTCATCGCCGTAACCGATGCTGCACTGCTGGCCGTCAAGGTCGAAGGCACGGTGCTGGTGATGAAAGCTGGTACAACAAAACGTGACCATGCAGAACAGGCAAAAGAGCTGCTCGAACGCATCAAGGCCCGGCTGCTGGGCGTGGTACTGACCGATGCTCACGTCGATACGCAGGCGGGCGGTTACTACGGCATGTAGTTGCCCCAAACAGGTATCCGCAGTATGGTGGACGTACCTTACACACATCCGGAGCGGACAACATGATGAGTACTATCCACCATCCGCGCTTTCACCGCATGGATCAGATCACCCGTAAGCAGTTGGCGGCACTGGATAAAGAACAGACCGTCGTGCTGCTGCCGGTCGGCATGATTGAAATCCACGGCGATCACCTGCCGCTGGGCACCGATAATTTCTCAGTCGAGGCGCTGACACTGGCCGCAGCCGCATGGCTGCTTGATACCCAGCCTGACGTGCATATATTGGTGCTGCCCACACTGAATTACGGAACAGCACCGGTCGATGAGCGCCGTCCTGACCTGTTCGCGGACGGGGGCAGCCTGTGGATCACCCGTGAAACACTCAAGGCCATCGTGCGGGAGATCAGCGGCCACCTGATCCACTACGGGTTCCGTGCCATCTTCCCACTAAGCTGGCACGGCGGCCCAGACCAGTCACGGGCGCTGCGTGAGATCTGCGCTGAACTGCGTGAAACCGAGGCATCCCTGGTGATGTACGAGACGATGGGCTATGTTCTGGCCGGGGCAGAACGCCATTCCCAGCCCAGGCTGGCGACCCTGCTGGGCAGGCCGCTCACCACGCAGGAAGAAGTCGCATTGCAAAGCAGCATCCACGCCTCGATGTTTGAAACCTCCGTGATGCTGCACCTGATCCCGGAGCTGGTCTCACCAAAGTACCGGGAACTGCGCACCATCGAGTGGCAGCAGATGTACCAGATGAGCGGCTGGCCGGGTTACGTAGGTGCCGCCCCGGCTCACGCTAACCCCGATATCGGCGCAGCCATTATGCGCTGGCGTGGCATCCGGGCCGGGCACTTGATCGCACGGGCACTGAATGGTGAGGAATTGGACGACCTGCCTCGCCACCCGCGTTGGGATGACGACGAGGAGATCGCGACAGCGCTGACCGAGGTACCGGAATTCCCGGCACAGCCCATCGCCCCACATGATGAATCAAAACCGGTGATGGCATTTGAACGCAAAGATATCAAGCAGCACATCGAAGATGCGGAGCAACAAGAGAAGCCTGAAGAATCCGACCTGAACAGAACACCATGGGCCGAGAAGACCCAACCCGGTTTCTCGCGGCACATCGACCATGATGACAACACCGATTCAACCTAAACAACCAAGCCTGCACTACCCAAACGAACAGGAGATTGTGCCGTGAAAGGTCTTGTCCTTTCCGGCGGGAAAGGCACACGCCTCTACCCGCTGACCTATACCCGCGCCAAACAACTGATCCCCGTTGCCAATAAACCCGTGCTGGTCCGCGTCATTGAAACCATTCGCGAGGCCGACATCACCGAGATCGGTATCGTCATTGGTGATACAGGTGATGAAATCCGCGAGGCCATCGGCGATGGCACCAAGTGGGGTGTCAAGGTGACGTACATCCCACAGGATGCCCCGCTGGGCCTTGCCCATGCCGTCAAGATCGCCTATGAGCAGGGTTTTCTCGGCGATGACCGCTTTGTGATGTTCCTCGGTGACAACGTGATCGAGGGCGGCATCAGCTCGCTGGTCAAAGAATTTGCCAGCAGCGACTGGAACAGCCAGATCGTGCTGACCCCGGTCGATGAGCCACAGCATTACGGCGTGGCTGAGCTGGATGAAAACGGTAAGATCAAGCAGCTGCTCGAGAAGCCAAAGAATCCACCTTCAAACCTCGCGTTGGTCGGTATCTACATGTTTGACCACAACGTCTACGACGCGGTCCATGCCATCGAACCCAGTTGGCGCGGTGAACTGGAGATCACGGACGCGATCCAGTGGCTTGTCACACAGGGGCATCGCGTGTTCCCCTATGTGCATCACGGCTGGTGGATCGACACTGGCAAACCAACCGACATGCTCGAAGCCAATGCCCGCGTATTGGATGAATTACCCCCGACCGTTGAGGGTGAGGTCGATGCCAACTCGCTGGTAGGGCCACGTGTCACGGTGCAAAAGGGCGCGAGGATCATCAACAGCGTGGTACGCGGCCCATCCATTATCGGCGAGAACACCGTGATCGAGGACAGCTTCATCGGCCCCTATACCAGCATCTACAAGGACTGTGAAATCCGCAACAGCGAGATCGAGCGCACGATCATGCTGGAGGCCAGCCGTATCCTTGATGTGCCGACCCGCATCCAGGACAGCCTGATCGGGCGGCAGGCTACCGTTAAACATGACGAACGCAAACCGAAGGCTCTCAAGTTCAACCTGGGTGACCACAGCCGCGTGTGGCTGCCCTGACCTCCCCCTCATCACGATCAACCGACACAGGGGCGCAGCAGCATCACGCCCCTGTGCCGCTGTGTGTTTGTAAAGGATGATGCGCCTTGAGAGACCTGATCGGGCGGCTGACCCAACGGCTGAACCTGCAACGCAACCAGGTGGAGCGCACTGTTGCGCTGTTTGATGATTCCAACACCCTGCCCTTCATCGCCCGTTACCGCAAGGAGGTGACCGGCGGCCTCGATGAAGTGCAGCTCGCCGATTTCCAGCGCGAGTTGGATGCCCTGCGTAAACTCGCCAGCCGCCAGGAAACGGTTATCAAGACGATTGAGGAACAGGGCAAGCTGACCCCGGAACTGGCCGACCAGATCGAGGAAGTCGAGACGGTCCAGGCGCTGGAGGACATCTACCAGCCCTACAAGCCACGCCGTCGAACTCGCGCACAGGCCGCCCGTGAACGCGGCCTCGAACCAATGGCGGAATGGATACTCGGCCAGTACCTCTATGACGGCTCACTTGATGAAGCCGCCGCTGAGTTCATCAGCGATGAGGTGCCCACGGTTGAAGATGCGTGGGCCGGGGCGCGCGATATCGCAGCCGAGGTGGTCAGTGATGATGCCCGTGCCCGTGACGCGGTGCGCCGCATCACCTGGGATCGCGGCAGGCTGATCAGCGGGTCAGCAGATACGGGTAAGGACCCCAAGCGAATCTACGAAAGTTACTACTCGTTCAATCGCAAACTGGGCAGCCTTCAGCCGCACCAGGTTCTCGCACTCAACCGTGGTGAGTCAGAGGGCGTGCTGAAGATCGAGTTCGACGTCATCACAACCGGCTTGATCCGTGTACTGGAACGCCTGTACCCCACCGCCAGCGACTCCCCCTTTGCCGAGCAGTTGGACCTCGCTGTCCACGATGGGTTTAACCGCCTGCTGTTCCCCGCCATTCAGCGTGAAGTCCGCCGTGACCTGACCGCGTGGGCTGATGAACACGCCATCAACGTATTTGCCACCAACCTGCGTAACCTGCTGCTGACCCCGCCGCTGCACAACCTGACCGTGCTGGGCATCGACCCCGGCTTCCGCACCGGGTGCAAGGTCGCAGTGGTAGACCCCACGGGAAAACTGCTTGATGTGGCAACCATTTACCCACACCCACCCCAGGAAGCGCGGCGGGTGTCGCTGGACACGCTGCATGAACTGGTATCCGCCTATTCCGTGGACCTGATCGCCATCGGCAACGGCACCGCCAGCCGTGAAACCGAGGAACTGTCTGCCAAGCTGATCGGGGAGATCACACATGTTCGGCGTTCTGACATCCGCTACCTGATCGTCAGCGAGGCCGGGGCGTCGGTGTATTCCGCCAGTGAGTTGGCCCGTGCCGAATTCCCCGGCCTGGATGTCAGCCTGCGCGGGGCGGTCAGCATCGCACGGCGTGCGCAGGACCCACTCGCCGAACTGGTCAAGATCGACCCGCGCAGCATTGGCATCGGTATGTACCAGCATGATGTGGATCAGAAGGCGCTGGCCGATGCACTGGCTCGCACCGTCGAGAGCGTAGTCAACACAGTCGGCGTCAACCTGAACACAGCCTCTCCTGCGCTGCTGCAACACGTTTCCGGCCTCGGCCCCAAACTGGCCGAGAGCATCGTGATGCACCGCGATCAGCACGGGACGTTTCGCTCCCGCAGGGCGTTGAAGAACGTCAAAGGGCTGGGGGCCAAAGCCTTTGAGCAGGCCGCGGGCTTCCTGCGCATCCCCGATGGCGACTCCGTGCTGGATAACACCGCCGTCCACCCTGAGAGTTACAAGGCTGTCGAGGGACTGGCCCGAACCTTCTCACTTGAGCTGGCCGCCCCTGCCCTGCCGGGGGACGTACTCCGTATCCGTAAGTCGATGGACCTTGAGAAGTTGTCGCAGCAGATGGGCATTGGTATGCTAACCCTGCAGGACATCCTCGCGGAACTCCAGCAGCCGGGCCGCGACCCGCGCACCGATGTCCCTGCCCCGATCCTGCGCTCGGATGTCCTGAAGATGGAAGACCTTCAGCCGGGGATGCGGCTGCGTGGCACCGTCCGTAACGTGGTGGATTTTGGCGCGTTTGTCGATATCGGCGTCAAGCAGGATGGGCTGATTCACATCTCGGAGATGGCCGACCACCGCATCGAATCGCCGTATGATAGGGTGGCTGTGGGCGACGTGGTCGATGTGACCATCATCAACATTGATACCGACCGAGGCCGCATTGGGCTTTCCATGCGATAAGTCAGGTACAAACCCTGCCGATCTGCAATTGACACCCACGCACCAACTGGGTAGAATTGCGCCTATCCGCAGCAGAGGGAAAGAAGGCTTGGCAGTCGAATCCAGTTCCGCCGCACAGGCGCAACCATCTCGAACACCACACTATCAGCGCCCATCTTCGCCAGGGACCGGCAAAGATGCGCGCTTTCTTTCGTTCCCCAGCTAGCTAAAAATCCCGTGCGGGAGGAATATTGATTATGAATTACTCTGAAGAATCGTTTGACTTTGCAGCACTCCTTGAGCAGTCATTTGAAGACATGGATGATGTACAGCGCGGGGACCTGCTGGATGGGACCATCCTGGCCGTTGATGATTACGGCATGATTATTGATGTGGGTCTCAAGCGCGATGGTGTCATCACCCGCGCCGAGATGGACCAGATCATCGATGAGAACGATTATGAAGTCGGCGACCACATCATGGTGATGGTCGCCGACCTCGAAGACCGCGAGGGCAATCTCGTCGTTTCTATCCAGCAGGCACGTGCCAGCCACGACTGGGAAGAAGCTCACGAACAGATGGAACGCGACGAACCTTATTTGGGCAATGTGCTGGATGCCAACAAGGGCGGGCTTATCGTACTGTTTGGTGAACTGCGTGGCTTTGTGCCCGCCTCCCATGTAGCCGATATGCCGCGCGGCCTTGACGACGACGAACGTGAACGGTTCCTGTCCAAGTATGTCGGCAAGACCATGACCCTCAAGATCATTGAAGTGAATGCCCGTCGCCGTCGGCTGGTCCTCTCTCAGCGTGAGATGTACCGCGAGAAGCGTGAAGCGGCCAAGGAAAAACTGCTCGAAAAGCTAAATGAAGGTGACATTGTCACCGGCCACGTCCGCAGCCTGCGTGACTTCGGTGCATTCGTGGACCTCGGCGGGGCAGACGGCCTGATCCACATCTCTGAGCTGGCATGGCGGCGCATTCGTAACCCATCCGAAGTGCTGGAAGTGGGCCAGGAAGTCAAGGTCAGTGTGATCCAGGTGGATGCTGAACAGAAGCGCATCGGACTCAGCCTGAAACGCCTGCAAAATAACCCATGGGATGACATCAACCAGACCCACGTAATCGGCCAGCAAGTTGAAGGAAGGATATCCCGTGTGGTATCATACGGGGCGTTTGTAGAGCTTGAAAACGGTATCGAGGCTTTGCTGCACATCTCTGAGATGGGTGACCCGGCACCGGAGGACCCCTCTGTGTTGTATGCCGCCGGTGACGAAGTCACCGCCCAGATCATCAGCCTTGAACCCGACCGCCAGCGCATGGGCCTCAGTATGAAGACGCCCGTCAGCGCTGAAGCCTAACGGCTTTATTCAAAAGAGAGGGGGGGTGATATCATGACAAAAGTTGTGCTGCGCTCTGGCGAATCACAGGATCAGCTTCTGAAGCGCTTCCGCAAGGAAGTAGCCAAAAGCGGCATCCTGAGTACTGTTCGCCGTAAACGCTGGTACGTCAGCAAGAGCGAACTGCGCCGGATTCAGAAGAAGAAATCACAGCGCCGTATTCGCCGTCGCATGTCCAAGGTACACGGTCGTTAATCGTCACTTAGCATACTGAAGGTCGTATGGCATCAAAAGAAGAAAAAATCGAGGTTGAAGGCACCGTTATCGAGGCACTGCCCGGCATGATGTTCCGGGTGGAACTCGAAGATGGACATGAGTTACTGGCCTATCTCTCTGGCAAAATGCGCAAATACTACATTCGCATCCTGCTGGGGGATCGGGTCAAGGTAGAGATTTCGCCATACGACCTTGAAAAAGGCCGCATCACCTATCGCTACAAAAAGGGCGGTGGGCCTGCACCGGAAGAGAAGCAGGACTAAGTAAGGCCTTAAACGGGTATAACTGCATAGCGACCTCATGCTTATTGAGCGAGGTCGCTATGTTTTGCTATCTCGTGACGGGCCGCTGTCGTCGGTCTCATCGTCGCCCGGCTTCTCCCACTCCGTCCGCTCATACAGCAGATCGATAATCAACTGAAGCTGCTCGTCCATCTCAGCAGGCACATCCTGGTGGATAAACTCCGCCGTGCCACGCACCCACTGATGCAGCGTCGATATCGCGTATTCCCACTGCTCGGGGTCCTCAGCCCGTGTGAGACGGGCTGCCCAGTGTGCCGCAATATTGAGATAACGCAGCGGAACCCAAATCTGCATCCGTTCCAGCACCTTATCCGCATCAACCAGCGAATAGTTTTCCTCAAGCAGGCCCCGGTGATGCTGCGGATCGATGAACCATGCCAGGAACACGCCAACATCCGCGACCGGGTTGTTAAGTGCCAACCCCTCGAAATCGATCATGCGCAGCGCGCCCTGCCGATTTGCCATAAAATTACCTTCGTTGGGGTCGTTGTGGGAAGGCACAACGAAATCACTGTGATCAATATCAACCGGCATCGACTGTACCTGGCTGATCAGGTCACTGACAATGCCTTTCAGATCGTTGATCTCATACATCCCGGCTTCAAGCCAGCGTTCCACCACGGCATCGAACCAGCGCTCGCGCGTTTCGGCCAGCAGTGCCGCAAACGGGCTGGTTCCCTGTCGATCCGCTTCGTTGAAATCCTCGGACAGCGCTTCGATCAGCGCACCGCTGGAATGCAGACGTGCCATCAGCGCAAGCGCTTCCCCGGCCCGGTCGGCCAGTTCCCCGGGGGCCAGCGGCACCAGTGCCGCCTCGACCAT
>CAYMGV010000105.1:0-9786 GCA_964390105.1 uncultured Anaerolineae bacterium
GGTGCCGCGTCCCCCGGAAGCCCTCGGCGAGGTCGCGCAGCCGCCGCGTCGAGTAGTTCTCTGTGTAACGTGCCCGGATTGCCTGTTCGCGCTCGTAAATCTCCCGGTGAGCATCGGCGGCATCCGGCATCGGCAGCAGCAGCAGCCCACGGTCCTCCGCCGTAAACAGGAACAGCAGCCGATACACCAGCCGCAGCAGTTGACGGTAGTAATCCTGCTTGTCCAGCGCGCCGCTCTCCAGTCGGGCACGCAAATCACGGTTGTGCGGATGCTCAAGGAAGCCGGCCCCCAGCGCACTGATGGCGGTCTCGACCTGCTCACGCAGCTGGTCCAGCGAGCGGGTGCCCTGCTGGATGGCGGCCTGCCGCCACTGTTCGACCCAGTACTCGGCGGGGCGTTTCGCGGCAAAGCGGCTTTTGTGCAGCAGCAGCCACAGCACCACGAAGTCGGCGTAGCCCTCGCCCTCCATCATGGCCTCAAGGTCAAACTCGACAAACGCCTGCCGCGTCAGGCTGACGTTGTCACGCAGCAGCCGCAGGCTCAACCCGTTCGAGACGATGCCCCACAGGTGTTCCTCGCTGCGGTTGAGGTAGACTTGCAGGATGCTGTGCGGGCTGGCAGTCGCCGCGCCCGCCAGCCCCGGCGTGCGCCGGTCGAGCTTCACGTTGCAGCCCATCAGGTGCAGCGGCACCCGGCCATCGGGGCTGCGGTGCGAGATGGCGTAGTCCTTGCCATCCACCGCCAGTGACCCGACGTAGTCGAGCTCCCCGTACTGCAAAATCACGTGGAACAGCGGCCCCAGCCACTTCGAGCGGGTCAGCGTGGTGCCGGGGTCGCCCTCCGGCAGGCGTTCCCGTTCGTTGCGGAAGGTCACCCACGCGCCTTGCAGCCGCGTCCACGCATGGCTGATGGCCTCGTTGAGCCGCTCACCCTCCATCAGGAAGTAGTCGGTGGGGCGCATCCCGTCGAGGTCACCGCCCCCCTCTGCGATGTGCTGCAGCAGTTCTGGCGGCAGCAGTGCCCCCTCCGCCGTAATCGTCGTGAACAGGTCTCGTGTTCGTGCCATAGCTTACTGGTTCCTTCCGGGCAGATAGATGTAGACGCCCAGCACATCGGGCGGTAACTGCGGTTCGATGCTGTACCGCACCCCGCGCTGTTTGGCGGCATCACGTACCCGTTTGTGCGAGCCAAGCAGGGCCTCGCCGCGCATCTCCCCGATGGCGTTGAGATCCGCCCACAGCGGGTCAAACCCATCCACCACAAGACGTACCTGCTGCTCGGCCTGCTGCGGGTGGATGTTCTCCCCGGCTTCAAGGTCGAACAGGCGCTGCACGTAGTCCGGGTCATCGATCCAGCCCGGCGCATCGGGTGCCCCCTCGAAGGCCAATGTTTGCAGCTCTTCGGCCAGTAGGCGTTCGGTCGTATCGCCCTCAGTTTTAAGGATGTGGTAGCGGTAGCGAACGAGTAACAACACGGTACGTGTTGAGACAAGGCTGGTCCGCACCACGCCGCAGCGCCGCGCCTCTGACTCACCGATGTTGTCCAGCGCGGAGTTCATGACGTAGGTCGCCATTCCCTCAACGATGGGGTGGGTCCGCGGCAGGTAAAGCTCGCCTTCCTGTACGGGCAGATCAAAGCGTGCCTTGAACTCCGTGATGCCCCCGATGCTGTCTCGCAGGCCGCGGGGGGTTTCCGCCAGGTTGAAAGCCCATGCCCCGTTACTGTGGATATGGCCGTTGTGCATGGTCACTGCATCCCACATGAACCTGGCCACGTCAACCCCGGAGCCAATCGCCTCGCGCGATTCTTCCAGCTCGCGCTGTACGTCCTCCACCTTGATGCTGCGCTGGGCAAACATCGTTCGTGAGACTTTCTCGCGCTCGGCAGCCGCATCCCACTGTTCAAACAGCGCCATCTGCCGCGGCCTGATGTAATCCTCGAATCCCGGCATTGCCATCTGGGTCGCGTCACTGTCGTCATATTCGAGGATACCCTCGAATATGGCCTCGATGATATCGCCCGTTGCCACCGGCACTGGCACCGAGATGCCGAGTGAGTTCTTGATGGTGTTGTGCTTTTCCAGCAACACCTTGATCACGCTGGCATCGATCTTGTTGTCGACGCCGTAGTACATCACCACCCGGATGTCGCTGCGCTTCTGCCCGTACCGGTCGACACGGCCTTCGCGCTGTTCATGGCGGGTCGGGTTCCAGCTGAGGTCGTAATGCACCACCGCATCGAAGTACTGCTGAAGGTTGATGCCCTCGCTCAGCGCATCGGTACACACCAGCACCTTCTTCTCAGTGCCTTCAAGGCCGTGAATGCGCGCCTCGCGTTCCGCTGGGGGCAATTCACCGGTGATGCCTATCACCTCGATGCCGCGGGTGGCGTCACGCATCGCATCGACCACGTAATGCACCGTATCGATAAACCGGCAGAATACAATCGGGCTGTAGCCATCCCGCACCAGGTCTTTGACAAGATCAATGGCCCCTTGCAGCTTGGCATCATCTTCTAAACCCAGCGCCTCAGCCTGTCGCGCCATATCCTGCAGCCGCCGCCGCGCAGATGTAGCTTCGCTTTCGTCTTCCAGGTCACTAATATCGCTCCCCGGTACAACTTCGGCTGTTTCCCCTGACTCCTCATCCATGAGGTCTAGTACCATACGCCGCCCGATCTCATCCACCTCGGCTTCGGTCTCCACGTCAAGGTTAGCGGCCCGGTTGCGCAGGGTTGCCGCGGCTGCCGCCGGGCTCGATGCTAAGGCCCGCAGCAGCGCCAACACCGACCACCAGCGCACACGCTGACGGTAGCCGGGTTCGTTCTTTTTCCGTACTTCCTCACGGGCATAGTCCAGCACCCGGTCAAACAGACGGGCATATGCGCTGCTCAGGTGATAGGTCTGCTCCTCGTAAATGCGTTCCGGAAATTCCGTGGCAGTATCCATATACTGTTGGATGTCGGCACGACGCCGTTGGACAAAGTATCGTGATAGTTCCCGCCGCTGCTGCTGATTGTGCGGTCCTGTCAGGTCTTCGGGCAAGTCGGCAAAATCTTCATTCAGCAGGCTTAAAAGAGTTCGGAAGGCATCTTCCTTGCCGCTGTGTGGCGTCGCTGTGACCAGCAGAATATGCCGGTCAGGTTTGGCCGCCAAATCTGAGACGAGTTCAAACCGCTGGTGTCTCCCGCTGCGTCGATCAGAGGCTGGGGCGGCTGTGTGTGCCTCATCAACAATGATGAATTCAGGAGCTGTGCGAATGAAGTCATCGCGCACGCGGTCTGACTTAATGAAATCAGTTGAAATCACAACAAATGGGTAGCGGTCGAAAATCGTCTGGCCATAGATCAGGTTGCGCTCAAGCCGACGTGCAGTGCTGGAGAGTACCAGTTCGGCGTCAATATGGAACTTGGATTTCAGTTCTGCCTGCCATTGTTCGGCCAACTGCGGTGGGCACAACACGCCCAACCGCTGAATCTCACCACGATCCAGCATCTCTCGGGCGATCAGTCCCGCTTCTATCGTTTTACCCACACCCACGTCGTCAGCAATCAGTAATCGCACCGGGTCCAGCTTGAGCGCCATCAGCAGTGGAACAAGCTGGTAGGGACGTGGGTCGACGGAAATCCGGGCGAATGACCGAAATGGCCCAGCACTCGCACGAAATCCCAGTCGAACCGCATCACGCAGTAGTCGGGCTGATTGATAATCGCCAACCTGTACCGGATCAGGAAGATAGAATTGCGCGGGCTGGACATCCTCAAGTGCAGTAAAGATGCCCACCCGTTCATCTTCAGACCCACCCAGTGGCCGTACATACACCATCTCATCCGTGGTTTCCGGCAGTACCACCCACTCACGTCCACGGACACTCACCAGTGAACCGACAGCAAAGCTCATGACGAAGCTCCAAATACATAGGAATACTGAGTAAACAAACTGTCCCAATCCTGGTCAAAACCAAAGCGAATCACCGTATAGCCCGCATTTTCCAGGCATCGTACTTGTTCACTGTCCAAACCCTGCTGGTATTCGGACTCATGATGGGGACCATCGATATAGATAATGGTATAGTCGTCTGAGTACAGGAAGTCAACCCGGGTCATGCAGTCTTCGAGGTAAACCTGCCCCCTGTCTGGCAGGTGGAGGCTGCGTTCAGCCAACGCTTCCAACCACTGCTTCTCAAGCTCCGAATCACACAGCGATTTGAGATACCGAACTTGTTCACCATATGGTTGTGCTGATGAGCTGGCCTCAGTACTGCAGGAGGCCAAATCCAGCAGCAGGTCCCTGATAATGTAGCGATCCAGTATGCTGTGTTCCCGCTGGTTGCCGTAACTCAGCAGGCAGTCATAGCAGGCCGCCTCGCAGCGCTCTCCTGCTTGTGGTGCATAGCCCATATCATCTCCACTATCTGGATTAAAATGACAGATGCGCAGGGCCTCGCGTGCCACCAACGCGAGGGCATCTGGTTCCTGCTGGAGACGTCGCAGCACGCCCGCGCCGCCCTCGCTTGCCTCATAGAACAGCAGCAGTCGCCGCTCCTTTGAATCGGGCAGTGGTTCAGACTCAAGCTCGCGGGTTTCGAGTTGATATACCGCCTCAATTGCACGTTTCAGTGCAGACTGGAGTGAGGCCATCTGCTCATCGCTGAGGGACACCTGCGGCTCAAACAACAGTGCATTACGGGTGTCATTGACAAACGGCAGAACTCTCTGTGTTCGTTCAGACATCGGATCCTGCGGGTCATCCACGGTCTGTTCATTTCTGGCCCAGTAGCCACGTTCGGTATCGAGGACAAACCCCGGCGCAGCATCACGCTGCCGGTTGGACCATCCCAGGTTAATCCGCCACAATGTTGCTGCCTGAATATAGCGGAGATCAGCCCAGTGCTGTCCGTTCACCATAACAGCAGCATGTTTGACCTCACTAGGCTTGAAACTCAGACCGGTCTGGATGTCATATCCTAAGCGAAAACGTTCCTCCTCGTCGGAGTTAATCCGGTCTCGGCGGCGAGTTACTACATTTTGCATACGCAGCAGGCCACTTAATCGCCCGTTCAGCATCGCGTTACAGTTCTCACACCGGTCAGCACTGACCTCGTTGATATACCCGCACTGCTCGCAACGTTTCACCTGGCGGTTGAACGAGTCTTCCTGGTCAACGGGAAGAATGATCTGGTGAATCTGATATCGTGAGCCTTCATGATAGATATGCGCCCTTGGCCCGAATTCCGAAATAGCAAGGAAGCGGGGCCGTGAAATGAACTCATCCTCGGCGCTTCTGCGTCGCGCCGGGATATAGGCAGATAGCGGCAGCCGTGGGAAGGAATACCCAGGCAGGAATCCTTCCGTAGCGAAGTAACGATACGAGTAGAAATCCGAAAACCGCTGGTGCTCGGCTTCTGTTAGCAGCTTGAGCTGCGACTCTGCCTCAGCACGGAGCCGGATGGCACGGCGTTTGTCCTCAGAGTTACGCGAGGCATCCCGCTTTATGCGACCCTGTTCCTGGGCCTGGTGTAGCGCCGCCCGGTATAGATCCCGCCAGCGGTTACAGGCTGCATCAAAGGCACGTGGCGCTTCATGGAGGGTTCGTGATATCCAGTCTTCATCGTACCAGCCCGTATCCAGCAAGTCAGCCAGATTGGTCTCAAGCACCGCCCGAGCCCGGTGATAGGCTCGGTCAACTGCCCGCGAGTCGTAAATCACCTCATGGATGTGTTCTTTCAGCAGTAGCGACGGATCGTCGCCCTCCACATCCAAAATATCTACCAGTGTCTGTCCCAGGTTAACCCCGGTCTCAGCCAACCAGATGGCATGGACATGGGCCTTGATTAACGATTCATTGCTCAGCTCAACCCGTGGTGGTGTCACTTCACCGGCCACCATGCGCTCAGGGCGACGGAAGAAGTACTGGTCGTGTGGGCTACCGTTGGCGCAATAAGTATAGACCAGTGCGGGCTGCCCCCCACGGCCCGCGCGTCCACTGCGCTGGGCATAGTTCGCCGGTGTCGGTGGCACGTTGCGCATGTTAACGACGTTGAGTTCGGCAATATCGACACCCAGTTCCATGGTAGGCGAGCAGAACAGGATTGGGAGGTCTGCTTTGCGGAAGGAATCTTCACGGTTGCGCCGGTCCTCATATCGCACCTGGGCTGTATGCTCACGCGCTTCCAGGCCGTGAAGGTAGTCGCTGTCCGTGGTGTAGTAGTCGACAAAAAACAGGTTGGTATAGCGTTCTCCTGCAGGACGGGTTGGCATCCGGATCGGGTCATCGTAGGGTGTTTTCCCGTCCCCGGCTTTCCAGATCATGGCTGCATCTGATACCTGGTAGCCCGGAACCTGTGTCTCGTCTTTAGGTTCTGAAACCACTTTGACGATATCTGCAATTTGCAGGGCCTTTAGCAGATCGAGAATAAGAACCTCCGTCCCTGCTACATCTAGTTGTCCTGAGAACTCCGGGAACATGGTTCTACGGCGTAGATACAGACCATACCCACCACGAGCAGAAACAAACAGGTTATTTTGTGTATCTCCCCGGCGACTGGGTCGCGGAAACATCACAGCCGCATATTCCAGGCGGTCATCCTCATCGATGGCCCAGGGATACCTCAGGCGACTGTAGCTACGTTGTTTGATGGTCTCCTGTACATCGGCATTCAGCACATCGACATCAATCACCAGGCTGCGACGCATGTAGTCCAGCAGCGTACGAGCGACCTCTGCCCGTTTCTCAGGGCGTGCCGTTGTCAGGGCTGGGTGCATTCCCTGCCAATCCGCTTCATACCGGCACAGCTCATCAAGTGACATATAATCAATATGCAGCAGCCCGGTCTGTTCCAGGTTCGGGGATGTGATGCGCCAGCCACGACGCAGATCAATATACAATCGATAACGCAGAACAGAACGCAGCGCCTCTCGCGTTTCATCAAGGGCACGATACCGCGCATCGGGCGATGAGGCATAATGTTCAAGGGGTAGATTGAGTTCTTCAAATACCCGGTGAGCAAGTTCATCGTATCGAAGACCATTCGCCCCAGCTCGCCGCATTGCCCGGTACAGCGCACCGCGCAGCAGCCCAACTTCCACGAAATCGTTGAAGTGACCCGCTTGCAGGCTGGCATCCTGACGATTATCGGTAAAACTTAGTAGTTTTTGTGCTTCCCTTTCCAGGTGGGGATCTTCTCTCAGCCCCTTGATAGCCGCCAGGCTCAATACGGTAGTGGCACTGCTGCGCCCCTCAGAACTGAGCGTCCCCAGCTTGGTGAAATCACTTCTCAGTCGCGGGCTGTAAGAAACGCCACATTGCAGGCAGTGCATGAAGGGTGTTGCCAGCCAGGCCACGTTGGCAGGCCCCGCCTGTTGGTGACCATCAGCTCCCACGGTCATGTGTTCGGGTAGATATTTACGTCGTGATTTCTTCAGGCGAAGCCCCCCCTTATGATCCTCCAGCCACTCTTCTGGCACTCGTTCGATTTGGTCATCCGGGTCCGTCGGCCATGGGTCACTTGTACTGAGATGCAGATAGCCAGCTTCACCAACACCTTCATCAATGGGGTCACGATAGTTACGCGGCTCAAAAGAAAATTCACCAGTCTCAGCGTTCCTGACCCGGTAGACACTGTAATACGGCTGGCCGCATTCCCGGCAAAAGACCATCGGATACAGCACCTTTTCCCGATTACTGTCGGGGACATACCGCTGCCCATAAACCGTGATATGGCGCCTGTCTTCTGGCTCCAGTGAGGCGTAGATCGTATCGCCGGGACTGATGAACTGATGCAGACGAAAGGCAAATGGTGGCTGGTCGGAGTCATCCTCTGTCGCACTCTGATAGCCTGCTAACAGCCAGCGCTCCAACGCAGTCCCACAGGTTGTTGCGGGAAGTCCTGTGAATTTGGCAAGCTGTTCCGCCGCTCCCTGTTTTCCTTGAATCGGCAACGGTGTACTTCGAGCATATCTCTGGCTTTCCGCATCCCATCGAATGCCAAACATGCTTTCTACCCACCGGGCAAGCGCCGTGGTCACAAATGCCGGATAGGAATCGGGCACCCAGTTCGTGGCATTTTCGACCTCAGTTAAGATCTGCTGAACATAATCTGGATTGTCCCAATCGGGTTCCTGGGTGGCTCGCTGCAAGGTTTCCCCGATGACATTTTCTGGTGCAATGAGTGTGCCGAACAGTTTCGTTGCCACCTGGGCAATTTCGGCCTGTTGTTCCGTATAGGTTCCCTCACTGGACAGGGTAGCAGAGGTTCCCACCAACTGGAGGCTGTCCGCAGCGAGGCGCTCCTTTACCCGGCGGACCAGCATGGCAACATCTGCGCCCTGCCTGCCTCGATAGGTATGCAATTCATCGAGTACCAGGAACTGCAATCCCTGCGCCGCATCAATAAGCCGCGCTTCACGGGGGCGCGTCAGCATCAACTCCAGCATCACATAGTTGGTCAGCAGGATATCGGGCGGATCGGTGATGATATCATGACGCACATCATCACCTTCCTGCCCGGTGTATATGGCAAATCGGACCGGACTGCCATCAGGATATCCCTGCACCAGGAACTTCTCCAGCTCCCCAAACTGGCTGTTAGCCAGGGCATTCATGGGATAGACAATAATGGCTTTGACCCGCTGCTCACCCTGGTTGCGAAGGGCGTAATCGACAATGGGGACGATATAGGACAGGCTTTTACCGGAGCCGGTGCCGGTGGTCAGCACATAACTGCCTCCCGCCTTCGCGACACGTATCGCATCTTCCTGGTGCCGGTAGAGGGTTAAAGTCAATCCCGGATCACCATCATGTTTTCCGCGCCTGAAGATGCTGGCACATTCGGGATGAAGAACGCCCTGGGCGACTAATTCCTCAATGCTGACTGAGTGTTCAAAGCTGGGATTCAGGGCGATAAGCGCATCCGGCCAGAACAATCCCTCGCGGAAACTGGATTCGGCGTATTCCTGTATACGGGCATCCGAGATATTGACAAAACTGCTGGCGTAAGCCGCATAATCCTGAATCAGGCGATCTCGAAGATTAAAGACATCCATAATGGCTCGACTCTATTCGTTCATGTTGAAAAGACGATATCGATTTGTCAGCACGAAACGGCTGGCCCTGAGCACATCTCATGACCGGCGAGAACTAGAACAATAGACTTATGGGATCGAGAGATGGCGGATGAACACGAATGGAATTTCCCGGACATCGACAGCATGATGACACTTAGCATATCACAACGATATTCACTGGCAAACCGTTAAGATCGCTAAAGTGGCTGTTAACTTGTGCAGTGTCATCCGCGAGACCAGAAAAGGGTGCATTCGTGATTGTGGGAAGTCAAGCAGCCTCCCAGGGGGCGTCAAACGACTCACTCATCACAGCAGCACGAATAATGAGCATGTGCTCAGCAGCCTGACGGGTCCAGCGCATACCGGGACCAGTGAGACGCTGCTTGAATTGCTTGATACCGCTTTCCACCGTGCCAGAGCCAATCGGATACCCCTCTTCAGAGAACGTGTGGTACTGCATGCGCCGTTTATGAGTATGAAAATAACGGGCATGGTATGAAGTAGCAGACATACTCATCAATGACGCGATAAAGGTGTCGGTCACTGAAAATCAACATGTGCTCCAAACATTCACGCCGCACACTACCAATAAACCGCTGATTCACCCGTGGTCGGGTCGACCAGGCCGAGGTAATGGGGGCTAAGGGTATCGACCCGGTCGGGCCGCTTGAGCGCCCCCAACCACGAATGCACCCCCCGCCCGCCGAATGCTTGACCCACCGT
>CAYMGV010000106.1:0-9522 GCA_964390105.1 uncultured Anaerolineae bacterium
CGTTTGCCACGGCCACCGCTGCCGCCGAACGGCTGGCGCTGGCCGAGACGTGGGCCGTTGTCTTTTTTGATAACTTCGCTTCGGGGGATGGGAACTGGTTCCAGGAGCCTGCCTATGTCAGCGATTTTGCCGACGCCTCGATCACGATTGAGGATGGCGTCTACCGTTTCGACCTGACCGCCAACTCTGATACCGGCGTCGTGTGGTATGAGCCGCATGGCAATACCTATGTTGATGATGATTTTGACCTGCGCCTGGTGAGCCGCCGCATCGAGGGGCAGGTCAACGCCTTTTATGGCGTCACTTTCCGCTACCGTGATAACAGCAACCTCTATATGTTTGCGGTGTGTGATACCGGCTGCGTCAACGTGACCTATGTGAACAACGGCTATTTCAACACGCTGTACGAAGGCACCACCGACGCCATCAACGGCCCCGGTGAGTTCAATGAGCTGCGTGTGGTGGGCACCGGTGACCTGTTCACGTTCTTTGTGAACGGTGTTGAGGTCGCGGAAGTCACCGAGGATTCGATCCCGTCGGGCGGCGTCGGCGTGTATAACGAGGTGTTCGGGCAGGAATCGGCTGTTTTTGAGCATGACCTGATCGAGCTTAAACGCCCGGACAGCACCGGCGATGAGGATGCATAGGTGGCTGCTTTGAGCAGAAGTTGATGGCCCCCTTTTGATAGATGCTTGCACCTGCGGGGGCGTAAAATCCGAGACTGCGAGGATTTTGGGGGTGTCATCTGCGTAAGCCCTATATAATAGAGCTACTTGAATCCCCCTGTGAAAGGAACTCCCCGTGAACCGTACCACGCTGTACGAGACCCACGTTGACATGGGGGCACGCATGGTGCCCTTTGCCGGGTGGGAGATGCCGGTGCAGTACGCCAGCCCCATCGAGGAACATAAGGCCGTCCGTGCGGCAGCGGGCCTGTTTGATATTGACCACATGGGCCAGTTTATCGTCAGCGGCCCCGGCGCGCTCGACTTCCTGCAATGGGTGATCACCAGCGATGTGAGCGCCCTCGGCCCGATGGAAGCCGGGTATGGCCTGATGTGCTACGATGACGGTGGCACCATCGACGATGTGTTTGTGTACAACGACACCGGGCGCGGCGTGTACTTCGTGGTGGTTAATGCCTCCAACCGCGACAAGGACCTCAAGTGGATGCGGCTGCACAGCGCCCGCTTCGCTGTGACCATTGAAGACGTCAGCGAGGCGACCTATATGCTGGCGTTCCAGGGGCCGAAGGCGCAGGCCATCCTGCAAACCCTCACTGATCTGGACCTCGACACCGTGCCCTTCCACGGCAGCGCCCACGGGGCTGTCGCCGGGGTCGAGTGCTACATGGGTAACACCGGCTATACCGGCGAATACGGCTATGAGCTGTTCTTCGATGCGGCGCAGGCCCCGCACGTCTGGAACGCCATCCTTGAGGCGGGCCAACCTGAAGGGGCCGTGCCGGTGGGGCTGGCCGCGCGCGACAGCCTGCGCTTTGAGGCCTGCCTGCCGCTTTACGGCCATGAACTCAGCAATACCATTTCGCCGCTGGAAGTGGGCCTGGGTTTTGCGGTGAAGTTTGACAAACCGATCTTCATCGGGCGTGATGCGCTGCTCAAGCAGAAGCTGGAAAAACCCGCGCGGCGGCTGGCCTGCGTCACTATGACCGATAAGGGTGTGCCGCGTGAGCACTACCCGGCCTTCATCATCGATGAGGAGGGCGTCGAACACGAGGGTTTCGTCACCACGGGCATGTACGCGCCATCGGTTGACCTCTACGCCGCCATGGTGCTGATCCCGCGCCACCTGTACAAAGTCGGTGCCACCGTCGAGATCGAAATCCGGGGCAGGCGCAAGGCCGCCGAGATCGTCAAGCGCCCGTTCTACACGCCTGCGTACCGGCGCTAAGTAGAGAGCAGGAGCGCATCTGTCTATGTAAGTGCTTCATCACAAACCAACTCGCCGGGCTGCGGATATGATTTCCCGGCCCGGCTTGCTATACAGGAGAGCTAGGGATGTTATCTCGCATGTTTTCCCCAGGTAGTGACGTTGAACCTACCAGCCCTGGGGGTGAGGTCAGCTTCCCCCGGGTGCGGGGGCAGAACCTTGATGGGCGCAAATTCACCCTGCCCGGTGACATCGAGGGTGAGTACGCGCTGCTGCTGATCGCGTTTCAGCAGCGTCATCAGTTGGCTATCAACACATGGATACCCGCTGGCCGTCAGCTTGCCGAGCAGTACGCGGAACTGGCCGTCTATGAACTGCCCACCATCTATAAGCTGCCCGGATTCTCACAGGCATTCATTGATGGCGGCATGCGGGCGGGCATACCGGACCCCATCGCGCGGGCAACGACCATCACCCTGTATCTTGACCGGGACACCTTTTGCCACGAACTCGCCATCCCGGATACCAATACCATCCACACGATGCTGATCGATGCGGCAGGGCGGGTGCTGTGGCGTACGCCGGGACGTGCCAGCACGGAGAAGCTGGCCGAACTTGAGGTGCAGGTCGCCGCTTTGTTTGCCCCTTCATCAGGATAGAATAACATGCAAGGGAAAATTATACTGCTGCATGAAAGGGGTAGGGTAAATCCGCATAGGGATTGCTGATGACTGCGTCTACAATGGGGGCATGTTTATCGGCAGGCCAGGAAGGAATGAATGAGCATCGATCCTGGTTGGTACGACGGGCGTCACGACATCATCGTGGCCCGGTTTGAAGCAGGCTGGGGCTGGGATCACGCAGCAGATGCGGTGGCGGGCATCACGCGCCTGCTGGATGCGGCCTCACACCCGGTCTCGATTACGATTGAGTGTGACACTTCATACATTCCCCCCGACCTGCTTATCCACTTCGACTGGATTGCTGCGTCACCGATCTTCACCCATCCGAACAGCAATGCGGTGCTACTGGTTTTCAGCAGTACGTTCCTGCGCACCTTTGCTGATGTGTTCATGCGGGTCTATCGCGAAGCCGGGTGCAAGGTTCAGTTCTGCCACAGCATCGCAGACGCGGTGACGAAAACCCGGCAGCACGCTGGCTATCAGCTGACGGTACAGCCGCCCTCCCCGCCCCTTATCACGACCTTTCCCTACAACAACTGACGCTGTGCCAGGTCCGCGAACAGCCCCCGGATGGCGATCAAATCCTCGTAGCGGCCCGTCTGCACGATGCGGCCCGCGTCCACTACGTAGATGCGGTCAGCCTGGCGGATGGTGCTGAGCCGGTGCGCGACGACCACGCGCGTAGCGTCGAGATCGTTGAGTGCCTGTGTGATAGCCTCCTGCGAACGGTTATCGAGCGCGCTGGTAGCCTCATCGAGATACAGCATACGGGGTTTATTGACCAAAGCCCGCGCGATCAGGAGACGCTGCTTCTGCCCGCCGGAGAAGTTGCCACCGCCTTCGCTGATCCACGTGTACATGCCCATCGGCATGCGCTTGATATCATCCGCCAGCCCGACGCGCTCGGCGGCCTCCCACGCGAGGTCGAGGTCAAGGTTGGCTGCTCCCACGATGTTTTGATAGATGCTGCCCGTCATCAGGCGGCCATCCTGCAATACCACGCCGATCTGACGGCGCACCGAACCGATATCCAGCGTGGCGAGGTCCTGCCCGTCATAGTAGATGCTGCCTGCCTCGGGCAGGTCGAAGCCCAGCAGCAGCCGCAGCAGGGTCGATTTGCCGCAGCCGGACGGCCCTACCAGCGCCACGAACTCCCCCGACCGGATGCTGAGGCTGATGTCCTTCAGCACAGGCGCGAGGCTCGGATCATAGCGGAACGACACATGGCTCACCTCGATCTGGCCGCTCAGCTCGCCGGGGTCGGCCTTGTAGGCATCGACCTCCGGCTCGGTTTCGAGGATCGGGCGGGCACGTTCATAGCTGGGGATGACGCTCAGCACCGAGCGCAGCGACCCCGTAAACGAGATCGAGGCCAGCAGGAAGGCGTTAAAGGCGGTGTAAAACGCGAGGAAGTTCCCCACGCTGAGGTCAATGGAATCGACCGAAGCCGTCACGCCGAACAACGCCATCATCGAGAGCAGCGGGTACATGGCGTTGAAGACCGACAGTTGATTGCCGACCACGCGTGCCCGGAAGGCCATACGTCGCTGCTGGGCGAAGTTGGCCGCCCACGCCGCAAAGGCGCGTTCCTCGGCACCGGCCACGCGGAACTTGGCGATGCCGTTGATGTATTGCAGCACCTGCCCGGAGATACGACCGCGCAGGTCGGCAAGTGTGCGTTCCCAACGCATCTGGGCCACGCTCAGCGCTGATACCAGCACCCCAAACAGCAGCACCAGTGCCAGCCCCACCAGTGCTAACTGCCACGAATACACGAACAGCAGGATCAACTGGAAGATCGAGAAGGCGACCAGCAGCACGGTGGTCGTTGCGGTGCGGGACAGCGTCTGGCGGATGGTGTTGAAAGCCAGCGTGCGCTCGCCGAGGTCACCCGCCGAATAGTGACGGAAGAAGGACACCGGCAGCTTGAGGACGCGGTCCATAATGGCGGCCTGCACCGAGTAATCGACGCGGGCCTCGACGCGCTTCAGTGCAATGCCGCGCACCACCTCGAACACACCTGCCGCCAGTGCCACCAACGCCAGCAGCGTCGCGATCAGCCACAGCCGGTCAACCTGCGCCTCCGGGATCAGGGTGTTGAACAGGTAGGCCGTGGCGATGGCCGGGGCCAGCCCCAGCACCCCACCGATCAGGCCCATCAGCAGCAGCATGATCAGGTCGCTGCGTGTGCCTGCCAGCCCAAAGCGCAGCAGGTCACCGGGGGTGAGGGGGCGGTCGGGCAGGGGGCGGTAAAACGTATAGGCGCGCGGGGCCAGCCGTGCGGCGGTGCCGCGCCCGACGATACGGCGATTGTTGGTGAGGGGGTCAAACATGACATAGCGCGTGGATGAGATGGGCAGCAGGGCCACCGGCTTGTTGTCCTCCTGCATGAAGGCGACCAGCGGGCCGTTGTCATGACGATACCAGTCATCACGCAGCAGGACCTCGCGGATGCGTACCCGTGAGGCCCGCGCGATCTCCTCAAGGGGGTTGGCGATCTGGCGGCCACGCAGCAGGTCCGGGTAGGGCTTGATGGTGATGCCCATCACCCGGCCCACGCGCGTCGCTGATTCAAACAGCGGGTCGGTACTGTCAAGTTGGCGGTCGAGGTATTCATTGGTGGGGTTGACCACCGCTGCCAGGTCGGAAAAGGCCGTGCCGACTCGCGTGCTGTCGGCACGGGCGCGCCGTTCGAGGCGGCCTCGTTCGGCCTCGGCCTCATGGGCCTCCTTGATCGTCAGCGCCACGAGGATGGACTGGTTAAAGCTGTTCAGCTCAGCGACGAACTTCTCGCGGCCCAGTGCCTCTGCTGTGGCGATGGCGCGGAGGGTGGTCTCACCCGCCGATTCCAGCCACATTGAGGGGGCCAGCGGGAAGGTCGGGGTCTCGCTGGTTAAGGGGTCGATATCACGCCGGGCATTGATATAGGACGACCCGGTGACATGCTGGGTCCACACGACCTTGCCGTGCGGGCGTGCGATCTCGCCCACTTCGAGGTTGGTGGCGCGGTTGGCGGCGATGGGGCGGTAATCACGCGGGGGCAGGCGGTTGATCAACCAGTTTTGCAGATGCACAACCCAGCCATCGATCAACTGCGAGATGATCGGTGTGAATTCCGCCTGCTGGCCCAGCTTGACCAGCCGTGCCACGTCAATACGGATCACCTCGTTGTCAGGTGCGCCGCGTGCCAGCAAACCGACTTCGCGCAGCAGCACGTTCTGCCCGAACAACGCATTGCCGGGGCCAACGGAGAACAGGTGGTCATGTGCGCCGATGCCCTGCTCATCAATGTGAACGAGGAAGATATCGACCATACCACGGTAGATGATGTAGGCGTAGCGCGGGTCATCGAGCAGCATGGGCTGGTTGCCGGGCATGCTGATCAGCTTGCCTTCACGGTAGCGCATGCGCATCAGCAGCAGTTCCCAGTCGTCGCTGAGGCCGCTGTCAGGCCGCTGTGAGGGTGCCAGGGGGGCATCAAACATGGGCCTTACTCCTCATCATCCAGTGACAGCAGGTTCAGCAAATGCTGCTTGGTGGTGACCGTCTGTTTCTTGTAGCCCTCGGCCATCAGCAGTTGGCTGTAAGGGCCGTCCTCGGCGATCATCACGTCATGGGTGCCGCGCTGTACGACCTGCCCGTGATCCAGCACGATGATCTCGTCACAGTCGCGGATGGTGCTGAGGCGGTGCGCGACAATCAGGCAGGTGCAGCCGCGCCGTCGCAGGTTCTCATCGATGATCAGTTCGGTCATGGGGTCGAGGGCGCTGGTGGCCTCGTCAAGGACGAGGATGGTGGGGCCAGTGACCAGCGCACGGGCGATCTCAAGGCGCTGGCGCTGCCCGCCGGAGAAGTTGCGCCCACTTTCGGCGATGTGAGAGTCATAGCCGCCGGGCCGTGACGACAGCACATCGTGGATGTCAGCATCACGCGCGGCCTGCACGATATCGCTTTCCTCGATGGTGGGGTCCCACAGCGTCAGGTTTTCACGCACGCTGCCCTCAAACAGGAATATTTCCTGGTCCACCAGCGAAAGTGAATTGGTCATCACGTCGCGCGGGTGCGCGTTACGCGGGCTGCCGTCAAACAATATCTCACCAGCCCATGGGGCATACAGCCCCGCGACCAGCTTGGACAGCGTTGATTTACCGCTGCCTGAGGCCCCCACCAGCGCGACGCGATGGCCGGGGCGCAGCAGCAGGTTGAAATCCGCGATCAGCGGCGGTTCGAGCGTGCTGTAGCCAAAGGTCACGCCCTTGAGTTCGATACGCCCTTCCAGCTTGGCCTTGCTCCTGGCGTCGCGGTCGGTCTCCGTAATGAAGGTCACTCGGTTGGGTGCCGGGTAGTGGTACACGTCATCGACGCGGGCCATATCGCCGTCGATCTCCTGCAGGGTTGAACCCAAAGCCACGAACTCGTTAAACGGCTGGATGAAGGAGACCATCAGCGTCTGGAAGGCGACCAGTTCGCCCACGCTGAGGGTGCCCTCGATGACCTGCAAGCCGCCAAAGGCAAGGATGGCGGTGGTGTTTAGTGTGGAGAGGACGCCGGGCACGGCGTTCATGGCCTGCGTGAGTACGCCCATTTGCTGTTCGGCGTTGACGGTCTTGGCCTGAAAGCCCGCCCACCGTGTGAAGAACTCGCTCTCGGTGCCGCTGGCCTTGAGCGTCTCAATGATCTGGAGGCCGTTAAAGGTGGTGCCCATCAGCTTGCCACGTTCCTGCAGCAGTTTGCGGTTGGTATCGCTGCGTGAGCGTGATACCAGCCACAGCCCCAGCATGTTGACGCTGGCGATCAGCACACCGATCACAGTCAACTGTGGGCTGTACTGCCACATCAGCAGCGCGTAAAAAGCCACGAGGATCACGTTGAGCGCGGTCGTGGCAAGCTGTTCGGAAAGCAGTGTAGCGACTTTGTCAGCGACCTGCACCCGTGAGCTGATCTCACCGCTGAATCGCTGGTGGAAGAAGCTCAGCGGCAGGCTGAGGACATGCCACAGGAATTTACTCGATTGCACGATAGCCTGTTTGGTTTCGAGGCGCAGCAGGTACGCCTGCTGGAACCACGTCAGCGCGCCGCGCAGCAGTGCCGTGACGGCCAGCCCGGCCAGCAGCGGCAGCAGAATATCACGTTGATTGACCAGCACGGAATCGACAAAGACGCGGGCAAAGGTCGGGATAATAAAGCCGGGGATGATGAGGGCCAGCCCGGCCAGCACCACATAGACGAGGGCCAGGTAGGAATGCCCGACGCGGCGGGCCAGCCCCCGGATCAGGCTGCGGCGCTTGCCACCGCGTGCAAATTCCTCACCGGGCTTGAACTCCAGCACCACGCCGGTAAACGATTCGTTAAATTCCTCGTAGCTGACGCGGCGCGGCCCGGAGGCCGGGTCATTGAGCCGGACCCCGCCGAAGCCAAAGCCTTCGATCACGACGAAGTGAAACAGGTTCCAGTGTGCGATCAGCGGCAGGTTAAGCGTCGAGAGGTCGCTGGGGTCCATGCGGTAGCCCCTGGCCTCAAGGCCGTAGCCACGCGCTGCCTTGACGATGTGGCTGGCTTTGGCTCCATCGCGTGAGACGCCGCAGGCCACGCGCAGTTCTTCGAGCGGGACATGCTTACCGTAGCGGCCCAGTACCATACCCAGCGATGCCGCGCCGCACTCCACCGCCTCGATCTGGAGGATAGTCGGCGTGCGACGGCGCAGGCTCGGACGGGGCCGGGCCTCACGGCGGGCCTGCTGAATGGCCCACCAGGCCTTAATCCGTGCGATCAGTGAAGGCCGGGGCGGGGCGTCATCCTGCCCTTCCTCGACGGGGCGGTTATTCTCCGTCACTGGCTGCCCCCTCCCCGGTTGTGCTGAAGTTGACCAGCACCAGTTCGATGGGGCGCTGTTCCTCGACGACGATACGCGCCTCGACGACCGTGCCGCCGCGCAGTTCAAACGGCGCACCCTCGGGGGAGGTCCATGTGTAGCCGCTGGGTAAATGGGTATCACTGGGGAACAGCTTGACGCGGATCTCAATCGGGGCGACCTCGCCGCGCAGGCGGTCTACCAAATCCATACTGCCGAGGATGCGCAGCATCCCCTGCGGCGTCGAGGTGAAGCCGGCCACATCGGTGACCTGCCCGATCAGGTAGCCTTCCTCCTCGGCGGTGGCAGGTGGCACCATCATGTACACGATATCACCCTTGGTGACTTCAAGGCCGAGGTTCGGGGGGAGGTACAGGATCGCCTGGAGATCGCCGTTAATGGGTTCGACACTCATGAAGGTCGTCCCCGCGCCGACGGTGTTGCCCTCGCTGACGCGCAGTTCGATCACGCGGCCCTCAACAGCACTGCGCACGAAGGTGAATTCGTTGGTCTCCAGGTTGTACACGTTGGCGATACGCTCGCCACGCTGTACCAGTTCGTTAGGCGCAACGAAGATGTTGGTCACCTGCCCGGAGACGGAGAGTTCAACCGTCTCGATGCGATCACCGCGCAGCAGAATACCGTCGCCGCTGACGGTGGTACGGATCGAACCAAACCAGCCCCACACCGCGAAAGCGCCCAACAGCAGCAGCAGGGCCAGCAGGGCCAGCCAGCCGCCCGGCGTGGTCACGGTGATCAGGCGGTCCAGTTCCTCCGGGGAGGAGAGCCGTTCAAGGGCAGAACGCCGGAACAGGTCGTTTTGTTTCTGAGCCATGAGGGTTTCCTCAGCGGTGGTTACCGTTATGTTGCGTTTTAGTGTAATGCAGGTGAGGCAATCGGGAAAGTGGGCAGGGGGTAGAGGGTGCATTCGAGTTTGGGGGCAGCCTTTTCACCCCCTGTGCCAGCAGCTTCGCTGCGCGGCATCCGTCCCCGTAGGTGCCAGGGTCTGTCTGCAAAGCCCATCAAAACACCCGCCTGGCGCGTTTTTACCTCACCCCTCGGCTCATTGCACTCGCCGTTTCCCCTCTCCGCGCAGCA
>CAYMGV010000107.1:0-9204 GCA_964390105.1 uncultured Anaerolineae bacterium
AGCGCACATCGGCATCGGTAAAGACCAGCACCTCGCCCGACGCCGCCTCGCTGAGACGGTGGCACGCCCAGTTCTTGCCCGCCCAGCCGGGCGGCAGGTCATCGCTGCCGGGCAGCACGCGCAGACGCGGGTCATCCGGCCCGGCGGCCTGGGCCTGTTCGGCGGTGTCATCGCTGGAACCATCATCGAGGATCAGGACTTCATAGTTGGGATAGTTGAGGGCCAGCAGGCGGCGGACTGTCTCACCGATGACGGCGGCCTCGTCACGGGCAGGCACCATGATCGAGACGAAGGGCAGCTCGCGCGGCGAACCGACCCGGTCAAGCCGGGGAAAGATCAACACATTGAACAGCGCGATCAGGGCCATGCCCATCAGAACGGCGGTCACGAACAAGGGCAGAATGAGAAGCGGGGTCATGGCACCTATCCGTTTTGAGGGGATCAACACGCTGGCTGGTAAAATACAGATGGCGGTCAGGTCAACTGACCTGCCGCGATAACCAGGAACCCGCCCGCTGGCCGCGCTGCCTTACTGATCCTTACGCGCGTTCTTGACCCGGTCAATAAAGCGCTTGTTCTGGCGAGCCTGTAGTTCGGCAAGATCAACGTTCAGCCCGGCATGGGTTTCAACGCGGACCAGCAGATCGCCCGGCTCACAGTCGAGCACTTTACACAGTGCATTGATCTTGCGTAAGTCCGGCTGGATGATGTCACCGTTCTTCATGCGGTGCAGGGTGGGGATGGTGATGTTGGCGCGGCGGGCGAGTTCGGTGTAAGTCATGCGCTGGTTATGGCGATGCTGCCATTCAAGCAGCACTCTATCAATATCAATAATGATCGGCATGATGACTAACCCTGTCTCACTGACTCACGTTACCACGGGCCATTGCATCACCCCCACAGAGTGACCCTCACTCCCCGGCACCCTGCCAGCATAAGGTCCCCGGTTGCCACCGGGGTCGGGCTGGATTTGAGCTGTGCGCGGGTCATCCTCGCACTTGATGGCGAGGCCGCACACAGCGCACATACAAGGGCCGATGCAGGGGTGAGATCAAACGGTTTCATGGATAAGTGCAATGAACCCTGCTTACGATATAAGCCCATTGTATGATTTCCGAGCCAATTTATCAAGACATTGTAAGTTTCCAGTAATAATTATTTTACGAAAAATGATTTTGTTTAATGGTTAAACATGATCATATCATTGACAATCTTATCATTAAATGATAATGTTTAGGGAGTGTCACCTGTGAAGAACCTTTTCCCTGCCGATTTAAGCGGCTTACAGGTATGACAGCATCGGGGCGGGTCAAGACCTATACAGGGGCACAACATCCAACAGGAGCCGGTGGGCAGACCGGCTCCTGCCTTTTTATAGCAACCAGGGATGAGCTGTCAGCCCTACCGCGCGACGTATACGCGATAGATCGTGCGGCGAATGCCGGGCTGATACGTCTCGATGCCGTCGTTGACCACGCCGATGAAGTTCGTTTCCGTGATCAGCTCATGCTCACCCATCACCCAGTCGCTGACGACCAGGTAGCGGAACTGGCATGGCAGGTCGAGCGTGATATCCAGCGTGCCGACCTGATCACCCGGCACCTGCTCCCCGTTAAGGTAGAAAGCCGTTTCGATCTGCTGGAGATTGGCGTCAAGAGTCGCCTGGTCAACCGCACACCACGCCGCCGCCCAGATGACCTCTCGCGAGTTGTTGAGCGGTACGGTCAGTTCGAAGTCAGCCGCACCGGCAGCAAAGACCTCCTCATCGATCTCGCCACGGGCGAGGTCCTCAAGGAAGGCCACACCGTCCTGCGCAGCAGCGACAAGGTCACGGGTGCCGTCGAGGGTGGGATCGCTGGCCGGTTCGATGCCCGCGCCCAGCGGGTTATCCAGCGCCTCGACAGCGGCATCCAGCACCACGTCCTCCCCGTCGATGTACTCGGCCCGCATGGTTTCCCCGGTACGTGGCACACGCACCTCAGGCACCACGCCCGGCCCCTCGATGATGATGCTGCCGTCCATATCCTCGGTGCGCCCGGTTGGAACCTGGAAGGAGTACCCACCCGGCAGGATGTACTGGCCGCGCCCCACCTCACCAAAGATGCCGTTGGTGGAGTCATAGCCGACCACCATGGTCTGCTCCAGCAGATCAAAGGACCACGCGGCGTCCTCGCACGCGCTGGAACACGCCGTACTGACCAGCACCGCCAGCCGACCGCCATAGTACAGGCTGTCATCGGGTTCGAGATAATCCGCCGGGCGATAGGTCTCAAATTCGCCGCTGTCCTCGCTGTAATAGTAGGAGCGGCTGACGTCCATACGCTCGCCATCGTAGAAGAAACCCGCAAGGTACAGGCCCACCGGCGCGCCGCCGGTGTTCTGGCGCAGGTCGATGATCAGGCCCGGCAGGTCGAGGTCAACCGCATTCTGCACGGCGCGTTCCCACAGGTTCAGGGTGATGAACAGGTCATCGCTGAACGAGTTGATCGCGATGTAACCGTAGCCGCTGTCCAGCACCTCGAACTCGACCGGCAGCGCGACCGGGTCAGCGCCATAGAACACGCTGGTGCGAGTGAAGGTCTCGCCGTCATCGTCCACGGCGGTCAGCGTCACCGCACTCGATGCGCCGCCGGGGTTCTGGTAGGCCCACTCGGTCTCGCTGCCAATCGGCGCGCGGACGAGGTAGCGAAGCTGCTGAAGGCGCAGCGGTTCCGGGTTGGAGAACGGGCTGGACCACGGCACCACGGCTGTCACCGCGTCACCGATGGGCATACCGTCCATCTCCGTGATCTCGGCTCCCCACTCGATGCCGGCCTCATCCGCCGGGCTGCCTTCAAGGAGGTAGGTCACGATCACGCGGCCATCGCTCAGTTCGTTGAGCGCAAAGCCGTAGCCGCCCGCCGTCTCCTGGCTGAACAGCCCGAAGTCATCGCCGTTCAGGCCAACGTGCCCGTCCGGGATCGACCACGCAAAGTCACGCATGGCGAGGTAATATGCCTCGGCATCAGCGGCGGCTTCCGCATCGGCCACGCGCGGCGCGAACTCGGCGTACAGCGCATCCCAGTCGATACCCTTCATCTCCGTGAACGGGTATTCCACCGATGCCTTCTCGAACAGCGCATCGAACGCTTCCGACCAGCCCAGCGCGCTGAGATCGTTGACCTGGATATCGCCTTCGAACAGTGCCAGGGTCGGGGCCTCGTCACGCACCACCTCGAACGGCTCGGCATCGAGATTGATCACGCTGTAGCCTGCCGGGACACTCATGCCGGGATCGTCGTCGGTGAACAGCAGGCCGTCATCGCCAAACCCGGAGGGGAACTCCTGTTCACCGTCCGGTGCCCAGATCAGAAGCTGACCGCCGTCGATGACGTCCTGGTTCTCGCTGTCGATGGTGGCGGAGGTGTACACGGTGGACCAGCCACCGGATTCAAACTCGCCGATGAAGGGGTCATCGATCAGGTTGGCATTCATCACCACCTGCCAGATCGCCACGCCGGAGTCGCCGTCACCGTCCACGTCGTTGCCCGGTGTGGGCGGTTCGGCGGGCAGGTTCAGCACGTAGCTGAAGGTGCCATCATCGCCCGTGATAACCGGGCCGAAAATCTGCGCATCGAGCGGCTGGACGTATTCATAGTCCTCGCTGATATAGCCTGCCAGGTCCTCAAGGTACACATAGCGCTGCTGGAAGTAGACCTCGATGATCAGCGCATTACTGACCTCAATGGCCCCGGTCAACTGTACCGGGCCTTCGTCCGCCATCGACACGGGGGCTTCTTCTTCCCGCTCACTGACAAGTTCTTCCCCGGCAGGGGCTTCCCCGGTTGCGGGTGTTTCGGTGGGTGTGCAGGCCGTCAACAGCAGGGCCAGTGACGCCAACACGCCCAGCCCCCACGATGATCGTCGTTTGTTCATGTCCCTGTTTCTCCTCGTTTAACCTGCGTTGGGTTATGGTGTGGAACTATACATGGCGGTTGGTCGATGGGGCAAATCCAGCCTTACGGCAGCCGCGCCTCCAGCGCTTCCAGCAAATCGACGGCGGCACGCGCGGCCCCTGGACGGCGGTTGCGCACCTCAACCGCGACCTTGCGCAGCGCGGTGCAGGTGGGGTCATTGTAATCGAGGGAACGCGCCGCACAACGATGAAGGGCCGCCAGCAGCGGGTCGAGCGGCAGATCATCAAGGTGATGGGACAGATGCGCAGCGATCACGGCATCAATGTGAGGGTGCCCCTGCCCCAACTCCGCCAGCAGCCGGTTGATTCCATCCGGGCAGTGACGCAGCGCGGCACGCAGCCCGCCCATCAACGCGACCTTCTGCCCGGTACTGAGGTCATCGTACAGGCTTCGCAGCAAATGGGGGATGGCGTTGCAGGGGGCGATCTGCACAAGGTTGTGAACGATGCGTGGCATGAAGACCGCGCGTGAGCGTACCAGCAGCAGCGACGCAATCGCATCAATGCCGTCCTCGGCGCGGCGCTGCCCCAGCAGGTCCACGGCACGCAGCATGACCACGGCATCGTGATCATGAACCAGCCTGATCAGCAGGCCCACCGCGCCGGGATGATCCACATCGCGCAGGGCCAACACCGCATCACGCCGCGCCGCCTTGTCCTCGCTCTCATCCAGCACGCGCCGCACGTAGGCCAGCAGCGACTCACCCGAAAGTGCAGGAGCATCGCGGCGTGGGGCCTCGCGGGGGATTTGCGGCTCATGGCCGGTGGGGTCAGGTCTGGTCATGCGCTTTGAGCGCGGCGCGGGCCGCTGACCCTGGCACCTCGTTAGTAGCCCGGCGCATCAAGCGCACGGACGCGCCAGATCGTATCGATGTAGTACGCGGTGGCGGCGTCGAAATACTCATCGTAGCGCTGCGTCCCCACCGAAAGCACGACCTGGGTCTCGTAGTTGAACTCACCCGTCGGGGAATCCGGGTCGGCTTTGCCGCACAGCACAAAGCGCACATCGGTACAGCGCAGGCCAGCGCAGTTAGCCGGGTACACGTAGCCATCAATGTACACATCGATGAAGCCGGGCACGCCGCGTGCCTGTAGTTCATAGGCCGATGCCTCAGGCACGGTATCCGGGCGCAGGGAGTTGAACTCGACATAGTAGTGATCCGGCGAAGGGATGTCGTAGATGCGGTCGGTGTCGTCATACACCTCGACGCAGGCCGGTTCACCCCCGGCACGCATCACCAGCAGCGCAGGCACATACGGGTAGGACGGGATCGACGTGGGGCCTGCGGTGGCGGTCGGTTGTTCTTCCTCGTCCCCGGTCTCCGCGACCGCCGCCGGGGTAACGGTGGGTGCCGGGGCCTGCCCGCCCCCGGCGGGCTGCGGCAGGTTGGTATCCGCCGCCGCGACCTGCTCCATCGTCACCGGCAGCGGGCCGATGTTGCCCACCCCGGTGAACTGCGACGCCGCGATCCAGCCGCGACCGCCGCCCGGCAGTTCGACCAGCAGCCATGCTGATCCCTCGCTGCGTGCCACGACCGTCACGGCGGCCCCGGCATCGAGAAAGCCGATCACATCTGCACCGGGATCAGGCCCGGTACGCACGTTGGAGCCAAAGGCCAGCGTCGCCGCGAGGCCCTGCGGGGCGGTGGCCCCGGTTTCCTCGCCACCAGCTTCCCCCTCGGCGGTGGCCGTCGGCTCGACCGTGGCGGTCGGTGGGTCAGTGGGTACAGGCGGCACGGTGGCCGTCCATGTCGGAAAGGGTGTCTGCGTTGGAAACGGCGTCGCGGTCGCCCTTGCGGGGGCGGCGTTCTGATCCGCACCCGGCAGCGTGCAGGCTGTCAGCAGAATGGTCAGCGCTGTGATAGTAAAAACCCCGGTTAACTGGTAGGGATTGTGATTGATCATACGGCCCCTCACTGTGTTTCATTCACCAGGATACGATAGCACAACCGGACGTCGTGATCCAATACGGGTGATCGCCGCTTCGCCCTGCGCCCGGTTTGGACTACAATAGAGTAGTCATCAGTCATTCCTTAAAAGGACACTTCCCATGACCAACAAACGAGTAATCGGCATATTGACGGCAGGCGGTGACTCACCTGGGCTTAACGCCGCGATCCGGAGCGTCGGCAAGTCTGCCCTGGGCGAGGATATCCACGTCATCGGCTTCCGTGATGGCTTCCGGGGGCTGATGGAGAACCGCTTCATCCGGCTCGATTCCGATGCACTATCCGGCATCCTGACCACAGGCGGCACCATCCTCGGCACCAGCCGCGATAAACCGCACAAAATGCCCATCGGCGGCCAGAAGCTCGATATGATCCCGGCCATGCTGGATACCTACCATAAGCATCACCTTGACTGCCTCATCTGCCTCGGTGGCGGCGGCACACAGAAGAACGCCTTCCGGCTGCATGAGGCGGGGATGAACATCATCACGCTGCCCAAAACCATCGACAACGACGTCGCCATGACCGATGTCACCTTTGGCTTTGATACGGCGCTTGGCATCGCGACGGAGGCCATCGACCGCCTGCACAGCACCGCTCACAGCCATCACCGCATCATCGTGGTTGAGATCATGGGCCATAACACCGGGTGGCTGGCATTGGGCGCAGGCATCGCGGGGGGGGCCGACGTGATCCTCATCCCGGAAATCCCGTATGATATCAACGTGGTCGCAGAGTCGATTATGGGGCGTGTGCGCAGCGGACGGCATTTCAGCATCGTGGCCGTCAGTGAGGGCGCGATGTCGAAGAAACTGGCAGCACGCTTCGCCGCGGCCAGCCTCGGTAAAAGTACGGCCAAGGGCAAAGAGGAAAAGAACAAGGCCAAGGCCAAACTGGAGGAGGTCGAGGCTGAACGTGAGCAGTCCACGCACCGCCTGACCGCCGACCTGGAACAACTGACCGGCCTTGAATCGCGGGTGACCATCCTCGGCCATTTACAGCGCGGCGGCATTCCATCTGCCGGTGACCGGCTGCTGGCGACGCGGCTCGGTGCGGCCACGATTGATATGATCAACCAGAAGCAATACGGCATCATGGTGGCCGCCCAGGGTGAGAAGGCCGTCGCGGTGCCGTTGGAGGACGTCGTCAGTAAGCGCAAGAACGTGCCCGTCAGCCACCCGTGGATCGCATCGGCGCGCGCGGTGGGAACGTGTTTGGGGGATGAGGTTTAGGGAAGCGGTCAGCTATTAGGGCCTTTCGCTGTTAGCCTGATTTCTGAAGGCACAGATGATCCCGAACCCCCTCTGCTACTGTTATCAGAGCCAAGAGCGAAGCGTGCTAACCGCTAATCGCCTAAAGCTAAAAAGGAAACCCATGCCCGCCTGGATCACATGGACTCTAATCGGCTTCCTCAGCGGCTCGATCCCGTACTCGCTGCTGGTGGGAAAGCTGCTGCTTAAACAGGATATCCGCACGCAGGCTGACCATAACCCCGGCGCGTTTAACGTGCTGCGCGCGGGCAACTCGGCGGGGGTGTTTCTGCTGGCCGCGCTGCTGGATGGCTTCAAAGGTGCGATCCCGGTGGGGCTGGCGTACTTCGGCGCGGGCATCGATGGCCTGCCGCTGGTGGCGGTCGCTATGGCCCCGGCATTGGGTCATGCTTACTCGCCGTGGTTGAAGTTCAAAGGCGGTAAGGCCATCGCGGTCACCTTCGGCACCTGGGCCGGGGTCACCATCGGTGAGGCCCCGACCTTCCTCGGCATCCTGCTGGGGCTGTGGTTCTTCGCGGTGGAGAACAGCGGCTGGGCCGTCGCCGGGATGGTTACCAGCTTTCTGATCTATACCCTCACGCGCTTTAGCGGCACCCAGCCGGAATTGATCCTGCTGTGGGTCCTCAACGGGGCGCTGCTGCTGTGGCGCTATCGTGACGACCTGAAAAGGCCGATCACCTTCCGGGATCGATACCGGGAATGGGTGGATCGGCTCCTGGGCAGGCCGAACCGGGAGGCCAGTTAACCTCCCGCCGACAACCCGCCATACGCCAGCGCCGCAAAACAGCCCCCCAGCGTCAGCGCTGCCAGCATACTGATCGCGTTGTTGGTCACGATCAGCAGATCGATGATGTTGGTGCGGCCTGTGATCATGGTCAGCAGCGGGTTGGTCGCCATTGGCGCGACATTCTGCAGGATCAATACCACCAGCCCAAGCGGCACTATCGTTAACGCCCATTCACGCTGTGGCTGAACCTGGAGCGCGATGATGACCAGCGCCGCCAGCACTACCAGTGCCGACAGGACCGAGAAGCCCGTCGCAATCACACCGACCATGCGGCCCGTATCCACAAAGCGGTAGATAAACTGCCCACCCCAACTGATCCCTGCTGGCAGCAGCGTCATCAGCCCGGCGATAGTCACCTGCCTGCGCACCACAAACACCCCCGCGATCATCCCCACAATGATGACCGTCGGCCCCCATGCCAGCAGTTGAATCACCAGCCCTGGCCCGGTTGTGAATATCCCCACCGGGATCAGTGCCATATACAATCCATACATCAGCGCATACACGATATACGCGCCCAGCCATATCAGCGCGCTCGTCGTGCCGCGCCGCAGAGTTTTTGTGTCTTGGTCCATGTGTGTTCCTTTTCTTTTTATGGGGCGCTGCCCCATACCCCCGGCAGGATATTCCATATCCTGCACCGGGCTATTTGGGTTGGTCTCGGTATCGAATGAGTCTCCCCGCATAATAAGTATCAAGAGAGTGACTTAGAAATCGCGGTGCAGGGGCTCGCAGCCCCTGCCGGGGTTTGGGGCGCTGCCCCAAGGACTCCCCGTCTTTCCTACAACAGTCGCACCTCGACCACCTCACCCGCCGTGAGATGCGCCACGGGCAGCGGCACCCTGATCCAGCCGTCGGCTTCGATCAGGCGGAAGATCAGGTTGGACTTGTACGTGAGCGGCTCGGCCACAGCCTGCCCTTTGACCGTGATCAAACGGCACGGGACGTGTTCCTCGCGGGCCGGGTCGCTGGTCAGGTCAGCGGAAAGCGGCAGGTGCAGCCGCACCGAGGGCGGTTCCTCGCCCCCTTGCAGCCGGTACAGCGCCGGGACGCCGGTCATCACAAACTGGACATAGGCGCTCATCGGGTTACCGGGCAAGCCAATCAACGGAATCCCCCCGGCCATACCGAGTATGGTCGGCTTGCCGGGCTTGGTACTGAGGCCGTGGATCAGGACGCCGGGGCTGCCGAGTGTGTTGAAGGCGTCGGCGGTCATGTCACGGTCACTGACGGAACTGCCCG
>CAYMGV010000108.1:0-9167 GCA_964390105.1 uncultured Anaerolineae bacterium
GGCAGATGGCCCGTGAGATCGCCGGGATTGAGGCCGAGGTTCGCCAGGTACATCGCCGCGACTGGCTGGCCCAGCGCCTGCCCCCGCTGGGCCGCACCCTGCATGGGCGCGAGGCTGAGATCGATCGCATTACTGCGGTTTGGCAGGCAGTGGAAGGTGGTGTCACGCTGCTGACCGGCATGGGCGGGGGCGGCAAGACCTCACTGCTGTCAGCGGCCTGCCACCGTCTGCTGGATGCCGACACCGTTGATGATCTGATCTGGATCGATGCGGGGGCTGCGCCCCCTGCTGAATGGCTGGGGCTGGTCGTCATGACGCTGGGCATGCCCCCGGCAGGGCAGCCACTCGGCCTGCCGATGCAGATCAGCACCATGGCCGGGCATCGCCGGGTGCTGGCCGTGGTCGATGGCATGCACATGACCCTGGAATCCAGCCACGAACTGGACCGGCTGGCAGGGCTGCTGCCGGGCGGCCATGTGTTGGCCTCGGCACGCGTGCAGCCGCCCAATGAGACGGCGTGGCGTGTGATAGGCATGCCGCCGCTGCTGGATCAGGCTGCTTATGCTGTACTGGATGACCTGCTGCTGGAACGCGGCTGGGATTTCAGCAGCCTGCTGCGGGGCGAGATCGTGGCGCGGGCGGGGGGCAATCCGCTGCTGGTGCTGCTGCTGGCCGAACGTGCTCATATCCTACCCACTGACCGCGCGTTGGCAGTGGCTGATGCGTTTTGGGCCGATGAGCCGGATTTACTGGGGGATGTCTGGGCTGTGCTGCGCCCCGATACGCAGCACCTGCTGAGCGTGTTGGCACGTCTCCACCCGCAGCCCGCGTCATGGCTGGCCTTGCAGCAGCAGACCGGCCTGTCAGATGGCGCGCTCGACCGGGCGCTGATGCAGGCCGCGCGCTGGCATCTGATCGGTGAGCTGGGTCCGGGCGGCCCTTACCGGCTAGAAACTGCCCTTGAGCCGTTCGTGCGTGCCCGTGTCAATACCCGGCCAGCGCCGCTCATGATGACCAGCACCGAGAGCCTGCTGGAGATGGCTGAGCCGATCAAACGGCGCGGCGGGTGGTCATCATGGCGTGTGATGCTGGAGTCGGCGCTGCCTGCCGGGGATGATACCCCACCCGCCCCGGCGGTCCTGCTCGAACTGGGGGTCGCGTACCGCTGGCTGGGGGAACACGAGGTCGCGGCCCATACACTGGAATCCGCCGTTGAGAGGTATGGCAGCGAGGGGGATTTCAATGGGCAGGCGGCTGCCCTGCTGGAACTGGGCGCACTTGGGGAGGAACTCGGCCACGATGACAAGGCCCTGAGCTGTTACCGGCATGCTGGCGACGCCGCTGAACGCCATGACGATTTGCCGCTGCATCTGCGTGCGCTGCGCGGGGTGGCTTCAGTGCTGCTGACTCGTCACCAGACGGAGGATGCCATCGAGGTGCTTCGGCAGGCTATGACGCTGACCGGGGATGATGACCCGGATGGCGCACTGGTCAGTTTGATGGGGATGGCCCATCTGCGCGCCGGTGCCGTTGATACCGCGATCCAGTACCATCTGCGGGCGGTGGATCTGCTCAATACTGCCGGGGATCATCCACGGCTGGCGCGGGCGCGGCTGCGGCTGGGGCTGGCCTATATCGCGAACCACCAGCCCGCCGAGGCCGCCGGGCAGCTTCGCATGGCGGTTCAGTGGATGCAGATGATGGGCGATGTACGAGGCGTCGCGCGGACCATGTCGAATCTTGGTACGGCGCAGCACCAGCAAGGACAGTACGAAGCTGCCCTCGATTTGTGGCGGTCAGCGTTGGAACTGCAAACCCAGCTTCATGACGGGCCGGGGCTGGCCTATACCTGCTACAATCTCGGCGACCTGTTATGGCATTTCAACCGCCCGGCAGATGCCGCCCGCTATCTTTCGTGTGCGCTGCGCTATGCTCGTCAGTTGGCGCTGGACGCGCTGATACCGCATCTTCAGACGCATCCCCTGTATCCCGAACTCAGCGTATCGGATGATATGCCCTGCCCCCCGCCGATGTGAGCGGCCAGCGTCACAGCCCAATCCCCAGCACATTCACGATGCCGAACAGGTAGCATCCAATAACGGCCACCACAAAGTAAACTTTTGAGCGTCCTGAGGCCAGCAGTGCACCGACATAAGAGTGGAACACAAGGTATGGCGTCAGCAGTACCGAGGACACCATCGCCCATTCCTGCTTGCGTTCTTTGATCGCAGCAGCAAGGGCCACCAGCCCGAACGGGATACTCACCGGCCACAGGCTGGCATTGGCGGCATCGGCTGTACGGACTTCAAGGCTGAACAGCGGCCATGGCCCGAAGATCAGGAAAGAAAGTAGCGTCACGGCAATAAACGGGCCGAATACCCGCAGCACTTCTTTGGGGCCGCCGTCCGTATAGGCGATGTACAGCCAGTATACGCCAACCATCAGGCTCATCTGCGGTTTCATCGAGATGAAAAACAGGCCGATCTGCCGAGGCAGCACAAACCCAAGCACCACCAGCCAATCAATGTTGGCGTTTGCCAGTCCCATCAACACCGGGGGCGAGAGGATGAACAGCACGATCATCCAGCGCGACATGCCCATTTTGTAGGCTGCATACAGGTAGCTGGCAACCGCCGCGAGGATGAACACCGCGTAGCTGATCTCCGGCGGCAGGATGGCGATGGGCAGCAGCGGCACCACCGTCCACGGCGGATTGAAGAAATACGCATTGGTCTCGTTGATTTCATTGATGCTGTACGGTGACTGCCCATGCAGAACCGCCAGTGTCGCGGGGCGCTGGGCGTTCAGCCAGTCCACGGCGGCATCGTCACTGAACGTCAGCAGCGGGGCCAGCAGCACCACCGCCGTGATCAACACCAACGCAGCTACCACCAGCACGATGATCTCATTACGGGTGAGTTTCTTCTCCATGTGCGTTTTCCCTTCAGCCACCGTCAATGTGCCTATCATACTGCCTACTGCCCTGTGGGCAAAGTACAATAAAACGTGCCAGAATAGGGTTTCCTGACCCCTGAACTTACCACGAGGAAAAACCATGACCCATTTTGATATAAGCGCCATCCGGGCACAGTTCCCGGCCCTTCAGCAGCAGACCGAGGGGCGCACCCCGGTCTATCTCGATAACCCCGGCGGTACACAGGTGCCGCAGGCCGTGATCGATGCTATGACCCGCTACCTGGTCGAGGCTAACAGCAACACGCACGGCCCGTTCCGCACCAGCCAGTTGACAGATGAGACCATTGATGGCGCGCGGACTGCCATGGCTGATATGCTCAATACCGCACCAGGCCAGATCGTGTTTGGCCCCAACATGACCACGCTGACCTTCAGCCTCAGCCGGGCCATCGGCGCGACGCTTTCCGCCGGGGATGAGGTGGTCGTGACGAAGATGGATCATGACGCTAATATCTCTCCGTGGCTGCTGATGGCACGTGATGCCGGGGCGACCGTGCGCTGGGTTGACTTTGACCCCGAATCGGGGCGGCTGGATATGGCGAGTATGGCGGCTGCCATCACCCCAAAGACCAGGGTGGTGGCTTGTGTCTACGCCTCCAATGCGCTGGGCACCGTCAACGATGTGGCCCGTGTGGCCGAGATGGCAAAAGCCGTTGGGGCCTACAGTTACATCGACGCCGTGCAGTACGCGCCGCATGGGCCGGTCGATGTGCAGGCGCTTGATTGTGACTTCCTGGCGTGTTCTGCGTATAAGTTCTTTGGGCCGCACGCGGGTATTCTGTACGGCAAGGCCGACCCGCTGAACAGCCTGCCCGCCTACAAGGTGCGCCCCGCCGATGACCACGCCCCGGATCGCTGGGAGACCGGCACCAAGAATCATGAAGGGCTGGCCGGGATCACGGCTGCTGTCGATTACCTCGCGTGGGTTGGCGAACAGTTTGGCGCGGCCTATGACACGGACGGCCTCGATGCGCGGCGCGGTGCGATCCGGCGTGGTATGAAGGCCATCGCGGCCTATGAGTATGACCTCAGCGCTCATCTGATTGATGGTCTTGAGGCCATTCCCAACATCACGGTGGCGGGCATCACGGAGCGCGACGCCCTGACCGACCGTGTACCCACCGTGATCTGTGATGTGGCCGGGCATGACCCCGCCGAGGTCTCGCGTCGGCTAGGGGAGCAGGGCTTCTACCTGTGGGCCGGGCATTATTACGCCATCGCCGTCATGGAGCGGCTGGGCCGCACCGGTCCCGGTATGGTGCGCATCGGCACGGTGCATTACAACACCGTCGAGGAACTCGACCGTCTATTGGAGGCGCTTGAGGCGCTTTAAGGTTTCTTTGCGGGGCGCTGCCTCACATAGCATTTCCTTAGAAAGGTACTGGAAGCGATGCGGATTATTGTACAGACGGGCAAAGGTGGCGTTGGGAAGACGAGCGTATCGGCGGCAACGGCCTTACGCTGTGCCGATCTGGGCTATCGGACGTTGGTGGTCAGCACCGATACGGCGCACTCGCTGGGCGATGCGCTGGATGCAGAACTGGGACCGGAACCGGTTCGGGTAACGGACAACCTCGATGCGCAGGAAATGGACGTGCATTACTCCATTGAAAAGTACTGGGGGCCGTTCCAGCAGTTCATGATTGGGCTGTTGACGCGGCGCGGTGCCCAGGGCGTGATCGCGGAAGAAGTGGCAGTGCTGCCCGGCCTTGAGGAAGGTGCCAGCCTGTTATGGCTGGCGGAGTACGCCGATCAGGGCCTGTATGATGTGATCGTGATCGATGCCGCCCCGACCGCGGAAACGCTGCGCCTGCTCAGTTTGCCGGAGGTGGCGCGCTGGTGGGTGGAACGCTTCCTGCCGTTGGGCAAGACGGCGGCCCGCTTCCTGAGTCCGCTGGCCCGTCCATTTGGCGTTGAAGCCCCTGACGAGGAGACCATCGCCACCATTGAGAAGCTGTTCGATACGCTCGATGAGGCGCGCGCCATGCTGGGTGACAGTACGATGTCCTCGATGCGGCTGGTGGTTAATGCCGAGCGCATGGTGATCAAGGAGACGCAGCGCACCTATACTTACCTCAACCTGTACGGCTACCCGGTCGATGCCGTGATCGTCAACCGCCTGATCCCGGACACGGTGACGGACCCCTACTTCAAGGCGTGGAAAGACCAGCAGGCCGATCACCTCAACCTGATTCACCAGGGTTTTGACCCGCTGCCGCTGTTCAAGGCACCGCTGTATCCGCGTGAAATGGGTGGGCTGGACCTGCTGCGCAGGATGGGCACCGAAATGTTTGGCGATCAGGACCCGGCCCAGCAGCTTTATACCGGGGAAACACAGTCTATCGAACCAACTCAGGACGGTGGATACATCATGACGATCCCGCTGGGCTTCCCGGAGAAGGACAAGCTTGATCTGTACCGCGCCACCGATGAAATCACGCTGACGGTGGGGCAGTACAACCGCAACATCGTGCTGCCGCGCATGTTGTGGCCGCTGGAGGTGGCATCGGCCAGCCTGGCCGATGATGGCATACTGACCTTACGCTTTGCCCCGGTGAAACAGGATTGAAAACCGACCGGTGACGGCGTACAATAGCGGGGGACCGCATCAATTGAGTCACGATCAAAGCACAAGGGCATGACAGAATACATCAAAATTACCACTGAACCGACCGACGACCCGGATCAGATGTGGCTGTACACCAACCTGGCGCTGAACCCCGATGGTGAAACAGAGCAGTACATCACCCCGCAAGCGGGCGATGTAGGCTCACCGCTGGCGCAATCGCTGTTTGCTGCACCGGGCCTGTATGCGCTGACCATTGAGGAAAAAGATATGCTGGTGACGCGTGAGCCTGATGTGCCGTGGCCTGACCTGGTGGAAGACCTGTCCGATATCCTTCGTGATTTCTTTCTTTAGGCGCACCGACCATGCCAAGCACTGCTTATGCCACTCACCGGGATTTCCTGCTGCATACTATGCGGGGGCACCCCGAAAACGCCGACCGCCTGCGGCGCATCAACCGACTGCTGGAAAGTTCAGGGCTAATCGATGACCTGACCCTGCTTACCCCCAACCCGGTGACGGCGGATACGCTGGCCCGCATTCATGACCCCAATTACATCCGCACTGTCGAGTGGTCCTGCCAGCAGGGCGGCGGCTATCTCGATGCCGATACCTACATTGTGCCCGCCTCTTATGATGCGGCACGGCTGGCATCCGGTGCCGTGCTGGACCTGATCGATGCCGTGATGGCCGGGGCCGTCGATAACGGGCTGGCCGCCATTCGTCCGCCCGGTCACCATGCGCTGCCCAATAAGTCGATGGGGTTCTGCCTGTTCAACCACATCGCGCTTGGCGCGGATCACCTGCTGGGCCAGTATGACTCCATCAATCGCGTGATGATCGTCGATTACGATGTGCATCATGGCAACGGCACCCAGCAGATGTTCTATGACCGGGACGACGTGTTGTTCATCTCGACTCACCAGTACCCGTTCTATCCCGGCACAGGCGCACTCGGTGAGATTGGGCGCGGGGCTGGCAAGCGAGCCACCCTCAACCTGCCACTTGAACCCGGCACCGGCAACGCCGCATTCAGTGAGATTTATGAGCGCGTGATCTGGCCCGTGGCCCGCCGCTTCAACCCGGATTTTATCCTTGTTTCTGCCGGGTTCGACGCCCACTGGATGGACCGGCTCGCTATGATCCAGCTTGATCTGATCGGCTATGCCCACCTCACCCGTGAGCTGATCCGCATGGCAGATGAGCTGTGCGATGGTCGGGTTGTGTTTGTGCTGGAAGGCGGCTATGACCTCAATGTCGTCTCACATGGCATGCTGAACGTCGCCCATGCCCTGCTGGGCCATGATGACGTGGTCGATCCACTTGGCCCAACCGATCTGCCCGCCCGCTCTGCTCGTGAGCTGATCGGGCAGGTGTTAACGCTGCATCAACTGGGGTGATCGGATCGGCCTGATCTGGCAATCACCCGCTGAACTATTCATCAGTTCGTAACCAAAGGAGCCTGTAATGGCAGAAAAGCGTCCGATCACCGTCGATGACCTGTATCGCATTGCCCATGCAGAGGATGTGCAGGTCAGCCCGGACGGACAGTGGATCGCGTTCGTCAAAGTGACGGTAGACCGTATGGGCAACGGCTACCATCGCAACATCTGGCTGGCCCCCACCGGTGGCGGCGAGCCGTTCCAGTTGACGCGCGGCAACAAGGACATGCAGCCGCGCTTTGCACCGGATGGCAGGACGCTGGCCTTTGTTTCAGCACGTAACGAGCGCCCGCAGGTTTATCTGCTGCCGCTGACCGGGATCGGCGGGGAGGCCCGCGCCCTGACCGATGCCATCTTCGGCGCAACCAGCCCCGCGTGGTCCCCCGATAGCAAGCACATCGCTTACCTGGGCGGCCTCAATGCGGAGGGTCGTGCCAAGGAAGACGCTGGCGAGAAGCCGGAACCGCCCGCTGACGAGATCGAAGCGAAGCACCGCAAGGAGCGCATGGAACACGATGAGAAGATGCGCTGGGACCCGCGCCGTATGTGGCGCATCCCGTACCGGGCGGGCACGGCCTTTCTCTCTGATCATTTCCAGCAGGTTTACGTGATCACTGTCGATGAGAGCCTGCCCGAAGACGAGCGCAAACCGCGCCGTCTGACCGATCTTGATGGTGACCACACCCCGCCGGAATGGGCACCCTCCGGCGAGTGGCTCTATACCTCGCGCATGGTGGACCCAACCGCTGATGAAGTGTGGTACAACATGGCGCTGTATCGCATCAGGGTGAGCGACGGGGTATCCGAACAGCTTACCGAGTTGAATGACTATTCAAGCATAGGGCCGCTGCCTTCACCGGATGGCAGGTGGCTTGCCTTTGGGCAGGTCAACCTCGAACGCGTCAGCGCCAACAACGGACGGCTGGCGGTCATGCCTGCCGATGGCGGCGAAATCCGCCATCTGAACGCCGGGTTTGACCGCGACTTTACCGACTTTGTGTGGAGCGCGGACAGCGCCAATGTGATCTTCATCGGCAATTCAGAGGGCAGCGGTGAGGTGTACACCGTCCCGGCTGCGGGCGGTGAAGTCCGCAAGACCAGCGGCGGCCTGTTCATCGCCGAGTCACTGGCGGTCAGCGATGAGGGCGGGGTCGCGTTTGCAGCCAGCACGCCAGTGAACCCCGGTGAGGTGTACTGGCAGGCCCCTGGCGCTGATGAGCCGGTAGTGATGACGGACTTCAACGGGAAGTTCCTCGATGAGGTCATCGTGCAGGAGACGCACGAACTGCGCTTCAAATCCCCGGATGGCACCGAGATTCAAGGCTGGTACCTCTACCCCGTTGGCTACAAACAGGGCGCGAAATACCCGCTGGCGATGAACATCCACGGTGGGCCGCACGCCATGTGGGGGCCGTCTGCCCGTACCATGTGGCACGAGTGGCAGTATCATGCCGCCAGAGGCTACGCGGTGTTTTACTGTAATCCGCGTGGTAGTTCGGGTTATGGTGATGAGTTCCGTGATGGTATCCGTAATGCGTGGGGTACCAACGATATGCCGGATCAGATGGCCGGGCTGGATGAGATGCTGGCGATGGGATTTGTCGATGAGGACCGTCTTGCGCTGACGGGCGGCTCCTATGGCGGCTTCATGACGGGTTGGATCATCGGCCACAGCGACCGCTTCGCCTGTGCCGTACCGCAGCGCGGTGTGTATAACAGCGTCAGCTTCTATGGTACGTCCGATATTCCGCGCTTCATCAAGACTGAGTTGGGCTACTATCCGTGGGAGAATGTCCAGGCGTTGTGGGATGGTTCCCCGGTGGCACACGCCCACAAGATCACGACACCTACCCTGATCATTCACTCCGAGAATGACTTCCGCGTGCCGATTGAGCAAGGCGAGCAGTTCTTCGCCATCATCCGGCAGGCCACCGATACCCCGGTCGAGATGTGGCGCTACCCGCGTGACGGCCACGAACTCTCGCGCAGTGGTGAGCCACGACACCGCGCGAGCCGCCTTGAGAAGATGGTCGGCTGGTTCGATACATACTGCAAACCGGAATAAGCTGTAAGCTGAGAGAAGGGGACCGGTGGAGAACCGGTCCCCTTTTAGGTTGGCAGCACCCCCCCGGTCTTTGCGGCACCTGGGCGTGCCACCGTACCCACTCGATGCTATAATGATC
>CAYMGV010000109.1:0-9161 GCA_964390105.1 uncultured Anaerolineae bacterium
GGCCCTGGCGGGGCCTGAACCGGGGTCGGCGCTGGTGCGCGTGGCCGGTGATGGCCTGCCTGCGGCGCTGGCCCGTGCCGAATGGCCCGTATCCGGCCTCAGCCGCTTCACATGGCTGTTTGTGCAGGGCTGCGCCGCTGACGGCCTGGCCCGGCTGCTGCCCGGTGGCGCACTGATCGCGTTGCATACCAACGATGGTCACGTGCTGCTGGTTGGCATGGGGGCGCTCAACGCCACATCGGAGCTGCGTGCGCTGCTGCGGCTGGGAGGACAAGCTGTAAGCGATTGGCTATAAGCTGTTAGCTGGCGACGTCGCCGCAGGCATACACACTAACCAATAAACCGCTTTTCACCGCACCCCTTCAGCGGTGCGCGAAACGGCAAGTGCAATGAGCCGTGGGGTGAGGTGAAGAAACTGAAATCCGAAGGATTGACCGATGAATCAACAAACACCGATCAGACTTGACCTGCCGTATCTGCCGGGGGTTCCCGGCCTGCTGCTGCGCACATGGCGCGGCATGGATGACATCCCCGCCATGCGCGAGGTGCTGATTGAATCCGACATCGCCGATGGCCGCGAACGCGCCACCACGGTTGAGGATATGCGTAACAGCTACGCCCATCTCGAAAACTGTGACCTTGATCACGATATCATCATCGTCGAGATCGATGGGCAGATGGCCGCCTATGGCCGCTGTGACTGGGCCTTCGAGCCGACCGCCGACCGCTACGTTTACCGCCACTATATGTGGCTGGTGCCAGCGGCGCGGGGCAGGGGCATTGATGCCGCCATGCTGCGCTACTTCGAGGGACGGCTGGCTGAACACGCCAGCGCCCACCCCGACGACAAGCCGCAGATCATACAGGCCTACGTAGGGGATGGGCAGACCGACCGGCAGGCCCTCATGGAATCATCCGGTTACGAGGTGATCACCTACGGGCAGTTGATGAATCGCTCGCTGGATGAGCCGATCCCGGACCATCCACTGCCCGATGGCCTGACCATGCGCAGGATGAGCGAAGATGAGTATGAGCGTGTCATCCGCATCACGGAGGAGAACTTCCGGGGCCATCGTGGCTTCCAGGCCGTCACCGACAAGATGATCGATGAATGGATGAACGACCGTCTTTTTCAGCCGGACCTGTGGATGCTGGCCTGGGATGGCGACCTGCCCGTCGGCTGTGTCGGCAACTTTGTCGATGACGAGCAGAACAAGGCGTTCAACCTCAAACGCGGCTGGACGGAGAACATCAGCACGCACAAGGACTACCGTGGGCGCGGCATCGCCAAGGCGCTGATCACGGAATCGATGCGCATGTTCAAAGCGATGGGCATGGCGGAGGTGATACTCGGTGTTCATACCGAGAACCCCACCGGGGCCTACAAACTGTATCAATCCCTCGGCTATCGCAAGCTGCGCGGCAGCCGGGAATACGAGAAGCCGCTGGCTTGAGAGCGGGGATACGCAGGCCGGGCGCTGAATCACGCCCGGCATCGCGCCCTGATCGCCGGGGCTGTGAAGGAGACGACCGTGTATGATACGTTGTCCTGCCGGGTCAACCCGGCAGACCTGATCGTCGAGGAATGGGACAGCGACCATCCTCGCTATCAAGAAGCAGTACAGGATATGATCGGATCGCTGCGGTACGGTGCGGAAGTGCGCGTGCTGGTTGCGCTGGATGACGCCGGGATGCTGCTGGGCGCGTTGACGCTGGGCACCCGTCCCTGCCCGCTGGCTGCGTGCCCGGAGGCCGTCATCATGGGGGTTACGGCCCCCTGCGGCACTGACCTCGGCACGGCACTCTACGAGGAAGCCGCGCTGCTGGCCCGTTCAATGGGTTGTGCCCGCCTGCTGGTCCCGGCGGAGGCCGGGGTCGGGCTGGGTGATGCGCTGCGATTGGGCCTTGACCCCTGCCATGAGATCGAGATGGTGGGCTACGCCCTCACGCTCGACTCCGACCTGCTGCCCGTGATGGAATGGGCCGATGAGGTTGATGGGTACGTGCTGTGATCCCCGGCTAAATGGGGCAGGACTTACGCAGTTGAACTCAGTATCGTGCCAGGGGGTGGGGGGGCAAATAGACTCTTGACCGAACCGTATTGTACCTAAGCTCTTAACAAAATCCCCCCGTCATCTGGCGGGGGGATTGACTCACATGCTCAGAATGTTCTAAGATGCGAAGTTAAGGGGTAACCCTGTTGGGCCGCCTCAGATGCATCACGTCTGCCAGGACAGGCATCTGTGGGTGGCCCCTTCTTTGTTGACCTACTCAGCGGCGGCGCGGGCCTCGGCCAGCCAGCCATCGACCACGTCGCGGTTAGCTTCGATCCAGGCGGCAGCGTGTGCTTCGATGTCTGACGGGCTGTCTTCACCAGCGGACAGCAGCGCATTCTGTGAAGCGATGTCGGCCAGCGGGATTTCAACCAGTTCAAACAGGGTAGCGGCAGCCGGGTTAGCGGCGAGGAATTCGTCGTTCGCAACGACACGGATGTCGTTGGGGGCGAAGCCCATATCGCACGGGTCCTCGGCACAGTTCGGGATGCTGGCTGCTTCGACTTCCGGATCATCCGGCACGCCGATCCACACAACGTCTTCACCCAGGGCCAGTTCGTCTACGGTCCAGTTCGGCGTCCAGGTGTAGAACATCACCGGCTCACCACGCTCGTAACGGCCAATGGCATCGGCCATCAGGGCGCTGTATTCACCCTGGACATGATCGATGCTGTCACCCAGCTCGAACAGGTCAAGGTGGCTGTTGATGACGCCTTCGCAGCCCCAGCCCGCATTACAGCCGATCAGGTCGGCCTTGCCGTTGCCATCGATATCGAAAACGGCGGCGATTTCGGGGTCGGCGAAGTCACCGAGGTTGGTGATGCCATACTCGTCAGCGGTGGCCTTGTCGATCAGGTACCCCTGGAGCGCACCGGAAGCAACCTGGTAACCAACAACGCTGGAGCCATCGGCAACCATATCGGTATGCAGCGGGAACCAGCCATTGGGCCAGAAGTCCACGTCACCTTCGGCGACGGCGGTGTAGAACACGGGGTTATCGAGGGTCTGGGGACCATCGACGGTGTAGCCGAGTTCCTCAAGCAGAGTCCTGTAGATTTGGGCCTGGAACCAACCCGTATCCCATGTGGCCTGGCCTTCGATAACCGTCACGCCCTCACCGGGCATGCTGGCGGCCATGTCTTCCTCGGCCATGTCTTCCTCGGCCATGTCTTCCTCGGCCATGTCTTCCTCAGCCATGTCTTCCTCGGCTGCGGTTTCTTCCACGGGTTCTTCGACGACAGGCTCCTCAGTGGCCGGTGCAGCCGGTGTACAGGCTGCGAGGACCAACGCGATGACGAGGGTCAGTGCCAGGATCAGCACATTCCTACGGTTCTTCATATCAACTTCTCTCCTTTAGTGACGAACAAACAACTTGCGATGTGCCATTTATGGGTGGCACACCCCCTTAACGGGCTAGGTTAGCCTTTAGCAAGCGCTGAGGTCAAACGCGCCAGGCGGGTGTTTTGACGGGCTTTGCAGGCAGACCCTAGTGCCCTTCCTGCGCGAGTTGATCGCCTTCAGCAAAGGCCTGCGAGATACGGTCGAGTACGATGGCGAGCAGCAGCAGCACGAGGCCAGCCTCGGCAGCGCGGGCCACGTCAACACGCCCAACGGAGCGCAGGATTTCCTGCCCGATACCGCCAGCGGCGATCAGGGCGGCGATCACGACCATCGAGAGTGAGAGCATCAAGGTCTGGTTAAGGCCTGCCATGATGGTGGGCATCGCCAGTGGGATTTGTACCTTGAACAGCATCTGCCCGGTACTCGACCCAAACGCGCGGGCCGCTTCGACCGTTTCCTTGGGAACCTGGCGGATGCCGAGGTTGGTCAGGCGTACAATGGGCGGCAGCGCAAAGATAATGGTTGCGAGCGTGCCCGGCACCTTAAACGGGCCGAACAGGATCACAATCGGTACAAGATACACGAACGGGTGAATGGTCTGCATCGCGTCCATCAACACGCGGACGGCTTGATCGACGCGGTCATTCAGTGCGGCCCAGATGCCCAGCGGCACGCCAAGAATGACGGAGAAGGCCACGGCAGTAATGATCATGCCGAGCGTGATCATGGTGTATTCCCAGTATTCAGGTTCGAGGAAGCGGATCAGGAGCAGGCTGATACCACTCAGCACGCCGATACGCCAGCCCGCCTTCCAGGCGGCCAGCGCCACGACGGCGATGATCACGATCCACCACGGGACCCACAACAGGAAATCTTCAAGGGTGTTGAGGAAGTAGTCAATCGGCAGTTTGATGGCATCAAACAGCCAGGCGTAATGGGTATTGAGGTAACCAACAATCTGTTCAACCACTTCCCCGAAGGGGATATCAAATTCATTTATCCAGGTAGAAAAGCCACCCACGGCGTATTGTCTCCTTGTTTTCAGTCAATCACGTTTGCGACCTGCTCCGACATCTTCTGATCGAGGTTGGGAACCTGGCTTGGCGTACCGGCGAGGGCACCCAGTACCGCTACACGCGGTATCGAGCCGATCAGGCGGCCTTCCTCGATGACGGCAATCGGCCAGTGGTGTTTGGCGGCGATAGGGATCAGGTCTTCGAGATAGTCTTCCGGTGTGACCCGGTCGATCTCGGTATTAAGCAGGGGGCCGAGGTCGGTATTATTAGCCTCGACGGCTTCGATGGCGTCTTCCATGGTTAGCATACCGAGCAGGTTCTGCTCGCCATCGACCACGAAGATACTGGCAATGCCATGATCTTCCATCAGGCGCAGGGCCACACGCGGGCCACCGCGCTGGATGCTCATCGGGCGCGGCTTACGCATGACGCTGCGGGCAGTCAGCACACGGACCCGGTTGACGTCACGGGTGAAGTCGGTCACGTATTCGTTAGCGGGGCTGGTCAGGATGTCCTCAGGCGTGCCGATCTGCTGAACCTTCCCATCCTTGAGGATGGCAATACGATCACCAAGGCGCAGGGCTTCGTCGAGGTCATGGGTAATAAAGATAATAGTTTTGTGCAGGCGGGCCTGCAGCTCAACCAGCTCATCCTGCATTTCACGGCGGATTAAGGGGTCCAGTGCGGAGAACGGCTCATCCATCAGCAGGGTTTCAGGGTCCGTACACAGGGCGCGCGCAATGCCAACACGCTGCTGCATACCGCCGGAAAGCTGGTTGGGGTAGGCGTCTTCCCAGCCTTCAAGGCCAACCGTCTTGAGCCAGGTGTTGGCACGTTCGCGGCGTTCTGCTTCGTCGATCTTCTGGATTTCCAGGCCATAGGCCACGTTATCCGCCACCGTACGATGCGGGAACAGGGCAAAACGCTGGAACACCATGCTCATCTCCGTCTGGCGGAAGGCGCGCAGCTGCTCATCGTTGTATTTTAGTAAATCTTCACCGTTGTAATCGATGCGGCCAGAGGTCGGTTCGATCAGGCGGTTGATGCAGCGGATCAGGGTTGATTTCCCACTGCCCGAAAGCCCCATCACGACGAAGGTTTCACGGCTTTCAATGGACAGCGTGATATCCTGTAGTGCGACGGTATGGCGCGTTTTCTTCTGCACCTCATCGCGTGACATGCCCTTACGGAACAGGTCAAGTGCCTCTTTGGGGCGGGGGCCGAAGACTTTGTACAGGTTGTTGATTTTGAGTAGAGTCAAGCGTTCTTCTCCTTTAGGCAGATGTCACATCATTTGCCAGATCGGATTGAGACGGTGCTGAAGGCAAACCGCCGGGCATGCATGATGAACGACCATCCGTCTCAGTTGACAGCTGTGTCAGACCTGCACAAGCCGTTACGTTGAGCCAGGATTAGCGCGGCACGAGGATGATGGTTGTTAGAAAGGGTGGATTTCAAACCAGCGGCGGGCACCGTAGCGCGTGCGGAATTCAGACAGGCAGGCTCCATTGCGGGAGGCGGTGCGCAGGTTGAAGGTCAAGCGGCTGGCCGCATGGTCAGATGATGGATGGGAGGTACGGTGCTGGCGGGGTGCTGGCGCATACGTCGCTTGTCGCATCGGTCCTCCTTGTCATGATCTGCGGATATGGCACCCCATAAAAGAGTGCCGGGGGAAAGAATCCGGGGCCGGCAGGGGTGGGGCAGCCTGTGAAATTGTCTAATCTACACTAAGTATAGCGAATGCGAACTCGTATTCCAAACCCTTAAAGCAAGTTTAACGGTTGTGAACGTAGCGGCCCCCATATGCGCTGTTGATTCATCCTGCGCATGGGGGCCTGTCAACTACGCGGGGGGAGTGCGCCCTACACCAGCCCCAGCCCGCGCGCGATCCATGTGATCGTGGTGGTGGTCACGACACCCATGATCACGGGCATCACGGTTGCCACGGTCGTCCACTTGACCGATTTCGTCTCGTTGTAAATCGTCATGATCGTGGTGCTGCACGGGTTATGCAGCAGGCTGAACAGCATCAGGTTGATACCCGTCAGCAGCGTCCAGCCGCCCATGCCCACCAGCACATCGGCGGTCTGACGCGCCGTATCGAACTCCATCATCACGCCGTTCTGCCCGGCGGCGTTTGCCCCCAGTGTCAGTGTCAGCATCAGGATGGTCGGGATGACGATCTCGTTGGCCGGGATGGCGAGGAGATAAGCGACGAGGATCACGCCGTTAAGCCCCATGAACCAGCCCAGCGGCTCCAGCCCATTGACGAAGTACCCGGCGATGCTCGTATCGCCGATGAAGATGTTGCTCGTCAGCCAGATCAGTGCGCCTGCGGGCACCGCCATCACGACGGCACGCCACAGCACGATCAGGGTGCGGTCGATCACGCTGGTGTAGATCGTCTGCCAGACCTGCGGCGGACGGTAGGGCGGCAGCTCCAGCGAGAAGGTCGAGCCTTCGCCCCTGAGCAGCGTCATGGACAGCAGCCATGAGGCCCCGAAGCTGATCAAAACGCCCAGCACTGCCACACCCAGCACCGCCAGTGTCGAGGCCGTGGTGCTCCATGCCACCGGCACCAGTGCGCCGATGAAGATCGTCGCGATCAGGATTTGCGTCGGCCAGCGCCCGTTACACAGGCTGAAGTTGTTGGTGATGATGGCGATCAGCCGCTCACGCGGGGAGTCGATGACGCGGGTTGCCACGACGCCCGCCGCATTACAGCCGAAGCCCATCGTCATGGTGAGGGCCTGCTTGCCGTGGGCACCTGCCCAAGCAAAGGCGCGGTCGAGGTTGAAGGCCACGCGCGGCAGATAGCCGAAATCCTCCAGCAGCGTGAACAGCGGGAAGAAGATCGCCATGGGTGGCAGCATCACGCTGATCACCCAGCCCGTCGCCATGTACACCCCATCGACCAGGAAGCCGGTCAGCCACCACGGCGCGTTGAGCGCCGCAAACAGGCTGTGCAGCCAGTTGTACCCGTGATCAAGGAACAGCGTTGCCAGCCAGCCGGACGGCGCGTTGGAGCCGGTGATGGTCAGCCACAGCACGCCACCCAGCAGCGCGATCATGATCGGGATACCCCATGTGGGTGAGGTCAGGATCGAGTCGAGCCTGAAGTCGCGCAGGGCTTGTTTGCTGTCGCCCTCTTTCACCACACGCCTCGTGATGCGGGCCGCATCGGCGTACAGCCCCTCGACCAGCTCGTCGGTAAAGTCACCGAGTTCAGCCCGGTGTTGTTCTACGGTTTTTAAGATGGAATCGCTGCCAGTCATGGTTGTTACCTTGTACTATCTAAAGTGAAAGTTTTATTGCCCCCTTTTTAAGGGGCGCGGATTGGCCCGCAGGGCCAACGGGGGGTGCCTGTACTCAGGGCACCAGTTGATCCGTCGTCAGCTTGCCCATGTGCCGGTTCAGCTTCGCCGCAGCGAACGGCCCTCCATGTGCGGGATACACCCGCCGCGCCCCGGCGTCGATCAGCACCCGCCAACTGCGGTACGCCTCGTCCATGTCGGTCATAAAGACCGTGGCATAATGTGCCCCCGCCCAATTCAGGGTGTTGGCGGCGGCATCGCCGCAAAAGGTCGTGCCATCATCAAGGACCAGCGCCATGTGATCGACCGAGTGACCCGGTGTGACGAGTGCCACCCCATCGACCCCGGCCCCGTGCAGGGCGCATCGATCATCGCCGGCCAGGATCACGTCGTGCGGCCTCGGCTTACACGGTGGGAAGGCCAGGTCGTCGCCGGGGTCGAGCCGCATGGTCAGCCCGGCGACGACCTTAATCCATGTTGAAAGGTACCCACCGCCGTGGCTGGCGTCATTCTGGCCGGTGGGCAGGAACTCCGCGCACGTCTGACTCGTGATCAGCGTGAAATTGGCCTCACGCATCAGCCGGGCAAGGAAGCCCGCGTGGTCATCGTGGTGATGGGTCAGGAACACATAACGGATGTCCGCCAACCCGATACCGGCCTTCGCCAGCCCGCGCCGGTAGCGCGGGTAGTCCCAGTCATACCCCGTATCGATCTGAAGGTAGCCGCCTTCACACGGGGTCAGATACGTCGATGTAATGCTGAGCGGAAGGCGGATCGGGTTCATTTCCCACCTCGCTTGTTTCAATGGGGCGGGTCATCCAACGGCTTCCATTTCATAGGCGGGCGGCGGCTGGTGCTGCGCCGTGACCAGTTCGGCCAGTTCGCCGGTCTGCACGGCCTGCATGATGCGCGGATCACCATCCAGCAGGCGCAGGGCCACCCAACGCACGTTGGGCAGGCCGGGGAAGGCCGCTTCAAGTTCGGTCGCCACGTCGGCCACCGCACGGATCAGCTTCGGGTTCTTCAGTGCGACACGATGCGGGTTGGGTCGATAGGCCCTGCGGGCCACTTCATCGACCGCTTTAACCAGGTCCGGGATGCCCTGGTTGGTCCGGGCCGCACCCGGCACGACGGGCACGCCGAGTTCGCGGCTCAGCGCCCGTGCATCGACGGTCAGGCTGTGCCGCTTGGCCTCGTCCATCAGGTTGAGGAAGACGACCACATGCTCCGTGATCTCAAGCACCTGTAACATCAGGTTGAGGTTGCGCTCAAGGCGCGTGGCATCCAGCACCACTACGGTTACATCCGGCTCACCGAACAGGATAAAATCCCGCGCGACGGCTTCGTCCTCGGAGGTAGCCAGCAGCGAATACGTGCCGGGTAGATCAACCAGCTTGAACTTACGCTCCTCGTAGTTGAACTGCCCCTCGGCGCGG
>CAYMGV010000110.1:0-9114 GCA_964390105.1 uncultured Anaerolineae bacterium
GCCTACAGCGGCTCCTTCCTGCTCTCCGGGGTTGAGCGCGGCATCGTTCGGCTGGAGGGGGATGGTATGGCCGCCCACTGGACGGCCCGCGCGCTCGAACGGGCGGGGTTCTGCCCGGCCCGGCCCACTGACGCCACGGCTGGCCCGCTGATGGGATCGATTTATGTGGTGGAGGGCGACCGGCCTCACTGGGACCTGTCACGCGGCGGGGGCGCGGAATCCTTCACCTCGCTGTACGACCTGATCGAGGCGCTGCGGGCGGGGTCAGCCCTGCCACTGCGGCGGGCTATCCCTGGACCGGGGCAGATTTCCGCGCGGTGAAGGAAAAGTCAACGGCCCGTCGTGCATGTGCTGGCAATCTGATATAAAATCAGAATACCATCCTGAGCCATGTGAAGGGGCCTCATGACTCAAAAAGAGTTTACCCAGCGTGTACTGATCGTGGTAACGATCATTGTAGCCGTGGTCGGGTTGACGGCACTGGTGCTTCAACTGCGCACGATCATCATGTTGACCTTCGCTTCGTGGGTGCTGGCCGTCGCCATTGAGGTGCCCATCCGGGCCTTGCAGTGGCGCGGGCTGAAGCGCATCCCGGCGGTGATCATCACCCTGATCGGCGGCATCGCCGGGCTGGTGCTGCTGTTCACGCTGCTGGCTGCCCCCTTCGTTGAGCAGACGCGCGCCATCGTCGTTGAACTGCCCAACGCCGCCGAAGAAGCCATCATGCTTTATGAAGACTTTCACCAGTCCAACAACCTCGCACAGCGCTTTCTGCCGAGGTTCACACTGGCGGAGTACCAGGCCCTGGTCGGCCAGATCGATGCCCCGGCGGTTGAACTCCCCAATGAAGAGGGCGGCAGCATCAACCTTGAAGGGCTGATCAGCACCATTGCGCCCACCATCCAGGATGTCGGGCAGTTTCTCGGAAGTGCCGTTGCCGGGCTGCTGCTGGTGACGTTTGTCACGCTGTTCCTGATCTTTGACCCCACCATCCTGTATACCATCGTGGTTTCACTGGTGCGGAAAGACTCCGAGGAACGCGCCGTGGGCGTGATGAATGCGGTCTACGGTGAGGTGACGAACTGGCTGGGAGCCTTCGGCCTCTCGACACTGATCACCACGGTGCTGATGTTCATCGCGCTTGGCCCGATCTTGCGGCTGCCCAACGCCGTCGCACTGGCGATCATCGCCGGGATCGGTACGCTGGTGCCTACTGTTGGACCCACAATCGCCCTGATCCCGGTCATCATCCTGACGGCGGCCTATGCCCCCCAACGGCTGCTCCCCACCGTCATCCTGTACGCTGCCATCGGCGCGACGCAGGACCGTGTCATCACGCCCACCATTATGAACAACCAGCTCAAGATACCGGCGGTCGCCGTGATCCTTTTTCAGTTGATTTCGGCCTACTTTTTTGGGGTTCTTGGCCTGCTGCTGGCCGTCCCGCTGGTGGCGATCCTTGTTACGCTGGTGCGTGAACTACTGGTCTTTGATGCGCTGGATAAACGCGGTGCCCTGCCCCGTGTTGTGCAGGATACCCGGGGTCAGTTGACGCTGATTCATGATGAAGCTGAGGAAAAACAGCCCGGCCCTGAAGCCGAGGATGATGGGGAAAAAGGCGAAACAGAAGACGAGGGCGCGTCCTGATCAGCGCGGCCCCGGTTCGTGCTGTGCCGCAGGGGCCGCTGGCAGCAGCACCGTGACACACGTCCCGGTATCCGGTTCACTGCGAATCGTGATCTGCCCATTGTGCTGCTCAATGATACGCCGTGCGATGGGCAGCCCCAGCCCAAAGCCCGGCGAGGAGTGCATCATGTCCTCCCGCCAGAACGTGTCAAAGACGTTTGGCATCGACCCAGGTGAGATGCCAAAGCCATTGTCACAGATATCGACCCAAACCCGGCCCTCCGCCTCTTTGACCGACACCTCGATGCGCCCGTCAGACGGCGTAAAGTGATAGGCATTATCCAGCAGATGCCCGAACGCCTCGGAAAGCAGCTTCTGGTTGCCCCGGACAGGCACGACCGGGGCACCGAGGCATGCCAATTTCGCGGCATCCTCGCGCCCGCTGCGTGCGGCATCGCACACGGATTTCAAAAAGCCGTACACCTCAATAGTCGCATCCAGCGATGCGGAACTGCTTTCCAGTTGCGTCATTGTCAGCAGCATATCCACCAGCCGCGTCAGACGCTGCACCTGCCCCGTGATCTGCTTCGCCCAGTAGTGACGGGGGCGTTCCGTGCTGGTGGTATGCTGCATCAGGTACGTGCTTGAGTTGATCACCGCCAGCGGTGTCCTGAACTCATGCGCGGCATCCTGGATGAACTGCGTCAGTAACCGGCTGCGTTCCTGCTCCAATGCCAGTGCAAACTGCTGCTCCATGGCACTTTTGCGCTCGGTGATGTCACTGCCCACCAACTGATACTCGTCACTGCGGCCCACCTTGTTCTTTACCGGGGTCATCAGCCAGATCAGATGGCGTGTTTCCCCGGCCCTCGTTGACATGGTGGCTTCGTACTCCCGGAAGATCGTACTGGTGATCATGGCCTCGAAATTACGCTGGATATCCGCACGCTCCTCATCCAGCACCATGTCCAGCAGGCTGGATCCAATCAGATCGGCAGGGCCGCGATCAAAAAACCGGCAAAAGGCATCGTTGACAAACGTCATAACCATATCAGCCCGCACCCGGCAGATCAGATCGGATTGGGTATCCACCACGCTTTTGAGCCGCGCTTCGCTGGCACGCAGCGCCAGTTCCGCCAGCTTCCGCTCGGTGATGTCACGCGCCACACTCTGAAGGTGCAGCGGCGTCCCATCATCATCACGCACCAGTGTGGCGCTGACCTCGGTATGTACCAATGTCCCCTCCTTGCGCTGGAAGGTACGTTCATACGGCTCAACATCTTCCCCTGCTTTTAGCCGACGCAGCACCTCCTCGGCCTGATGCTGTTCATCCCATGTGACGGTACTGCGGTAGTCTATCTCAGGCCAGCCCCCGTGATCATAGCCCAGCAGTTCCGAGGCGCGAGGGTTGATCTCGATGCGGCTGCCGTCGAGGTTCAATATGAAGATCGCATCGCGTGACTGGCTGAACAGCGCCCGGTAGCGCAGCTCGGCGTAGTGCTGCCCGGTGATATCCTGCACAATGACGTAGAGCATTCGGCCTTCCGCCATATCAACCGGGCTGATGGACACCCGCACATGGCGGATTTCCCCCGCAGCCAACCGGTGACGAAACCGAAATGAATCCCCCTTACCCGCCAACACAAGCGCGATGCGCTCTTTGATCTGCTCCTGTGGCAGCAAGTTGATGTCGCGTGCGTACATCGTGGTTAGAACGTCTTCGGGGTAACCGTAGAACTCAGCGGCAGCACTGTTCGCCTCGCGGATGGCGGTCGTACGTGGGTCGATCACCATCTGGATGGTGTGATTGTTCTCAAACATCTGGCGGTAGCGCATCTCGCTGGCCCGCAGCGCCTCCAGTGTGCTGAGATGTGCCCACTGCAACACTGAAAGCACCATCCCGCTGATGCCAACAAACGCCAGGATGCTGTAGGTATCCTGCGGGGAATAATCAAGCAGCCACGCCGAAAGCATAATCAGCAGCATAGACAGGCTCGTCATACCCAGCGTGATCAGGATCGGCTTCTGGCCCTTGATCAGGATGATGACCAGCAGCACCGGGATGCCCAGCAGGGCGAGATACCCCGCATAGTGATTCATCACGACCGTGTACATCCCGTAGCCGTAAGAGATGATGAACAGCAGCACCACCCCGGCCCGGTGCAATCGTGTGCGGCTGAACCCGTAGACAACCGCCAACCCCACGTACATCCCGGCGATCATGCCCGCGGGCAGCAGCAGGTCGCGAAGCCAGAAAATCTGCGCGATCAGGCCGAGCAGCATTGAGATGCTCAGCACGATGCTGACCGCCGCAAGCTGACGCGCAGCATCATCATCGGCATCAACCAGATGATGCCACATCCTGGCAAGCCACTGAATTATCCGGGTATCCAGCCAGCCGGAACGGTTCATAGGACAGATTCAGCCACATTCAACACAGGTTGCCTAAGCGCCATAACCACGATCCTATTGTATATCAAGTGAGGGCTGGTAATCGAGTACCTTCTGTGAGTCACCTCGCCGGGAGCGTGCAGCCCCTCACCCGCCAGGGTATTACCATCAGCGAAATCACACAATTCAAGCAGGTACCCCGGAGGTCGCTCCATCTCCACAATTTCTTCACAAGTCTGAAAGATCGCAAATTCCCCTTGATCTTTCCTGGTCCGCTCCATATACTTAGGTGTACTAATTATTAGGTCATCAAACAGTTTAAAGGACGGCCATGCACCATCAACATTACCCACTCGATCCGGCGTCCCTGCAGGGCAAGATACTGGTCATCGTTCCGCTTGCCATGCACCTGCTGGCCTCCGAGATCAGGCAGATCGACCCCGGCATGCGCCCGGCACACTTCCGACTGCTGGGCCTGCTCACCACGCGGGAATGGACACTGGGCGAACTGGCCGACCTGCAATCGGTCAGTGCCCCGACGATGTCCGGCACGGTCCGCATGTTTGAGGATCGCGGCTGGGTCTCGCGTGAACGCTCGACGGAAGACCGCCGCGTTGTGAACATCACGGCCACGCAGAAGGGGCGTGAGATCGTGCAGGAAGCATATCGCCACGTCGATGAGCGCCTTGCCGCCATGATCGACACGCTGAGCGTGGACGAACAGCAAACACTCACCGATGGGCTGGACATCCTGCGGCGCATGTTTGACCAGGGTCAGCTTGCCCAGTGCGAGAAGCACCCCGATCACACGGGGTAACCGGATAACGAGCCACGCCACCGCCGCCTGACTCTGCTTTCACCCCGGTGGAGGCTTTTGTTTTTACCTGATGCAATCGTTTGAACCAGGAGTATTAAAGAGACCGTGAAACATCTGACCAAGTACATGAAACCCTACCTCGCCCTGCTGATACTGTCGGTTTTCCTGTTGTTTGTACAGGCGAACGCCGAACTCGCGCTGCCGGACTATATGTCCCGCATCGTCAACGTAGGCATTCAACAGGGCGGGATCGAGCACACCGCGCCGCAGGTGATCCGGGCCAGCGAACTGGAAAAAGCGCTGCTGTTCCTGCCAGCCGATGAACAGGCACAGGTACTTGATAGCTACACCTACATCGACAGCACATCAGCCGATTATCTTGGGCAGTACCCGCTGTTGATGGATGAGCCGCTGTATGTGCGCAACGACAACCTGAACAGCGATGAGATCGAGGCGCTGAACCCGGTTATGGGCCGCGCGCTGCTGACCGTTTTCACCATCAACCGCGCGCTTGAAAACCCTGGGGCTGCACCCGACATGGGCATGGGCGAAGGCTTTGACATCAGCCAGCTTCCGCCCGGTGTTGACGTGTTTGCCATGCTGGCGAACATGCCAGCCGACCAGCGGGCCATGATCACCGACCGCATCACCGAGGGGTTTGACACCCTCGGTGAGAGCATGATCATGCAAAGTGCTGTCCCCGTCATTCAGGCCGAGTACGAGGCCATCGGCTTTGAAACGACGCAGCTTCAGAATGATTACATGCTGCGCATCGGCATCATCATGCTGGTCATGTCATTGGTCGGCGGCATCGCATCAATTACGGTGGGCTACCTCTCCTCGCGCATTGCGGCGGGCTTCGCGCGGGATGTACGCCGCGCGCTGTTCACCCATGTTGAGAACTTCTCCAGCGTGGAGTTCAACCAGTTCTCGACCGCATCTCTGATCACACGCAGTACCAACGACATCACCCAGATTCAATTGGTGCTGGTTATGATGATCCGCATGATCGTATACGCCCCGATCCTCGGTATCGGCGGTATCATCCGCGCCACCAACCTCGGTTCAGGGATGTGGTGGGTCATCGCGGTGGCGGTGGGGCTGCTGATGATGCTGATCGCCATCGTCTATGTCGTTGCCGTACCGAAATTCAAGGTGATCCAGGAGCTGACCGACCGCCTCAACCTCGTCACGCGGGAGAGCCTCTCCGGTATGCTGGTGATCCGGGCGTTTAACCGCCAGTGGTACGAGGAAGAACGCTTCGACACCGCGAACCAGGACCTGACAGACGTCCAGTTATTCATCAACCGCGTCATGGTGCTGCTGATGCCGTTTATGATGCTGATCATGAACGGCATCGGCCTGCTCATCATCTGGGTCGGCGCGCAGCAGGTAGCCCAGGCAAACATGCAGGTCGGCGATATGATCGCCTTCATCCAGTACGCCATCCAGATCGTGATGTCGTTCCTGTTCCTGTCGATGGCCTTTATCATTCTGCCGCGTGCGCAGGTCTCCGCCGAACGTGTCGGCGAAGTGCTGGCGACGGAACTGACCATCACCGACCCGCCTGCCCCGCAGACCTTCCCCGCCAGTTTCAGCGGCGAGATCGAGTTCCGTGATGTCTCGTTCCGCTACCCGGGTGCTGAGGAAAATGTGCTGCATGACGTCTCGTTCATTGCGAGGCCGGGCCAGACAACGGCCTTTATCGGCTCGACCGGCTCGGGTAAATCAACCGTACTGAACCTCATCCCGCGCTTCTATGACGTATCGCAAGGCCAGATACTGCTGGATGGTATCGACATCCGCGACGTAACCCAGCACGACCTGCACGACAAGATCGGCTATGTGCCACAGAAGGGAGTGCTGTTCACCGGCACCCTTGAAAGTAACCTGCGTTACGCTGACGAAAGCGCCGACATACCGAGGCTGGAGGAGGCGGCTTACATCGCGCAGGCCGAGGAGTTCATCACCGCCCGTGAGGAGGGCTGGGACGCGCCGGTATCGCAGGGCGGCACCAACGTCTCGGGCGGGCAGCGCCAGCGCCTCTCGATTGCGCGCGCACTGGTCAAGAAGCCGCCCATCTACCTGTTTGATGACAGCTTCTCTGCGCTGGATTTCAGGACGGCGGCAGCCCTGCGCGGCGCATTGAAGGAAACCACCGGAGACAGCAGTATCCTGGTCGTGACGCAACGTGTTTCAAGCGCCCGCATCGCCGACCAGATCATCGTAATGGACCAGGGTCGTATTGTCGGTAAGGGCACCCATGACGACCTGCTGGCGACCTGCCAAACCTACCAGCAGATTGCATGGTCACAGTTGACCGAGGAGGAATTGAAGTAATGAGCGAAGCCGAACGTAAAAATGACCGGTCACCGCGCCCGGCGATGGGACCCGGCTCAGGCCGTGGCCCACATGGCGCGATGGGCACCGGTGAGAAGGCCCGCGACTTCCGTGGTACCATCGGGCGGCTGCTGGCCTACATTGGCAGTTATAAGTGGACCATCTTACTCGTACTGACGCTGGCCGCCATTGCAACGGTGTTGAACATCATCGGCCCCAAGGTGATGGGCCGTGCCACCACCGAGCTGTTTGAGGGCGTGCTGGCCCGGATCGCGGGGACAGGCAGCATCAATTTTGATGCCATCCGCACCATCCTGCTCTCGACCCTGGCCTTGTACGGCAGCGCCGGCCTGCTGAACTACGGGCAGGGCTGGATCATGTCGAAGGTAGCCGTGAACCTCACCTACCGCTTCCGTAAGGACATCGCGGAGAAGATCAACCGCATGCCGCTGAAGTACTTCGACCGCACCAGCCAGGGCGAGGTCCTCTCACGTATCACTAATGATGTGGATACGATCAGTAACACGCTCAACCAGAGCCTGACACAGATCATCACCTCGGTGATGACGGTGGCCGGTGCTGTCATCATGATGCTGACCATCAGCCCGCTGATGACGCTGGTTGCCCTGCTGGTTATTCCGCTGTCCGGCGTGCTGGTGAGCCTCATCATCAAACAGTCCCAGAAGTTCTTCAAGGAGCAGCAGGAATACCTCGGCCATGTCAACGGGCATGTCGAGGAGATGTACGGCGGCCACCGCGTGATGAAGGCTTTCAACGGCGAGGCACGCAGTATCGAGACCTTTGACGGGTTCAACGAGATCCTGTATCACAGCGCGTGGAAGTCGCAGTTCCTGTCCTCGCTGATGATGCCGATGACGCGTTTCATCGGCAACCTGGCCTACGTTGCCATTGCCATCCTCGGTGGCTGGCTGGCGATACAGGGCCGGGTGACGGTCGGTAACATCCAGGCGTTCATCCAGTACGTGCGCTCGTTCACCATGCCCATCGGCCAGATCGCCAACATCTCGAATGTCCTGCAGCAGACGGCTGCCGCCGCCGAGCGCGTCTTCGAATTCCTCGATGAGCCGGAGGAGATCGCGGAAACCGAGGACCCGCTCAAGATCGCCATCGAGGGCGCAGTTGAGTTCCAGCACGTCCACTTTGGCTATACCCCGCAGGAGCCGGTCATCCATGACTTTTCAGCCCACATCAAACCCGGCCAGAAGGTCGCCATCGTGGGGCCAACCGGCGCAGGCAAGACCACCATCGTCAAGCTGCTGATGCGCTTCTACGATGTCGATTCCGGGGATATCCTGATCGACGGCCACAACATCCAGGCATTCTGCCGCGAGGACCTGCGCGAGATGTTCGGCATGGTCCTCCAGGATACATGGCTGTTCAACGGCACCGTCATGGACAACCTGCGCTATGCCCGGCTCAATGCCACTGACGAGGAAGTCATCCTTGCTGCCGAAGCTGCCCGCGTTGATCACTTTGTGCGCACCCTGCCTGATGGCTATGACATGGTCCTCAACGAGGAAACCACCAACATCTCGCAGGGGCAGATGCAGCTCATGACCATCGCACGGGCCATCCTCGCCAACCCGCGTATGCTGATCCTTGATGAGGCCACCAGCTCGGTCGATACGCGCACCGAGGTCCTGATCCAGGAAGCCATGGACGAGCTGATGGTGGGCCGGACCAGCTTCATCATCGCCCACCGCCTGTCCACCATCCGCTCCGCTGACCTGATCCTCGTCATGAACGAGGGCGACATCGTCGAGCAGGGCACCCACAAGGACCTGCTGGCCGCGGGTGGCTTCTACGCCGACCTGTACAACGCCCAGTTCGAGCACCGCGTGGCGGAGATCGCGGCGGACTAGGGGTAATACGGTTCGGTTAAGAGTCTGTTTGCCCCCAGCCCCCAGCCCCCAGCCCCC
>CAYMGV010000111.1:0-8860 GCA_964390105.1 uncultured Anaerolineae bacterium
CCACAGGCCCAGCGCGCCCACCCCCAGCCCGATCCCCCCGGCGATCATCCCGGCCAGCGGGAGCGACCCGGTGAACCGCCCCAGCAGCGCGGCCAGGAACACAAACAGCGGTGAGGCCGCGTTGAGCAGTACGGGGTCAGCGGGGTTATAGGCAAAGCCACGACCGGCCATCAGATTCATGATGTAACGCTGCGGGATGGCAAAGCGGGCGGGGGTTTGGTCGATCAGCAAAAAGGTCAGCCCGGCAGCCAGCAGCCAAGCCGCCAGTAAACCGAGCAGATCGAAGCGCCGTCTGCGCCGGAAATCAGCCATGTGTGGAGGGGTCAGCGTGTGGGCAGGCCGGCAATATCGACCTCGCCCGTGGAAACAAAATCAGTCACTGCGCCGGAGACCAGCACATGATGATGCAGATGGGGCAGCACCGCCCGCGTGATGCCGAGCGCATCAAACCGCGCATGATGAATCAGCCCGCGATCATCAAAACTGACCTCGAACTCCATCATGTCGCCGTTTTCCTCCACGAAGCGCACCACCGGGTAGCAGCCCACCTCCCCGCTGCGATGCGTCTTACAGCCCTTGACAAGGTCCACACGCTGCACACGCTCAAAATCCAGCACAGCAGCGCGCTGGCCCTCCTGCCATGTCAGGCGATAGGGCGTCACCTCGACCTGGATACGGCCCTGCACCTGCGTCAGCGTCACCATGCCGAGGATCAGGCCGCCCATCCCGGCACAGCCCAACGCTCCTGCCACCCCCGCAAGGGTGGGGTTGAGCGTGGCCCCCGAGGCAAACAGCACCCCAAACACGATGGCACTGATCATCAGCCCGAAAGCCCCGGCAGCAAACGCCACGTAGGCACGGCGGGCGATCAGCCGCCGTGCCCCACTGGCCGCATGGAATACCTGTGCTTGACTGCTCATAGGTTACGTTACTCGCCAAGCTCCTGGTCAATGACGGCCTGGAAGCTGGAGAAAGGCTGCGCACCGATCAGGCGCACCCCGTTAATGAAGAAGGTCGGGGTACCGCTCACGCCGTATTCAACCCCGGCGTTGTAGTCATCCACCACCGTCTGCAAGGTCTCGTTGCTCTCCAGGCAGGCCGCAAAATCGTCTACTTCAAGGCCCTGTTCCTCCGCCAGCGCAATGTAGTCGTTGGCAGTATTGTATGCCGATGGGTCGGCAAACAGCGCCGTATGGAAGTCCGCGTAGCCATCCTGAAGCCCGGCGCACTCGGCGGCCTGCGCTGCGACCTGCCCCCCCACGACCGGGAAGTGGCGGTAGATCAACTGTACCCGGTCACCGTATGCTTCGAGTATCTGATCGCGCGTCTGCGCCTCGAAGCGCTGGCAGTAACCGCACTTGTAGTCACTGAACTCAACGATCACGATCTCAGGCTGTGAAGCGCCTACCACATACCCGTCGCCAGGGTCCACCTCCACCCGTGAGGGAAGTGGGGTCGCAGTTGGCCCAGGCAGCGCGCCGCCCTCGGCCAGGATTTCGCGGTAGGCATCAAGCTGTGCTGTGACCTCAGCATCAGCCGCACCCTTCCCAACGAAATACCCCCCACCGAAGCCCGCCGCAGCACCAACCAGCGCCGCAATGACCGCCGCCACGATCCATGACTTGATCACAATGACATCATTATTCGCGGGTTCCATCTCCGTTGTGGGAGTTTCAGTTATTGTCTTTTCTTCCGATTCAGTCATTTGTTTTTCCTGTTGGTAACATCGCCCGTGATGGGGTGATCGTACACGCTATCCCGGTCTGCGGCAACATAGCCTTACAGGTCAAACCGAAGTGGTAAAAAGCACACGCAGCCCGGTATAATAAACCAGATATATTTTGACTTTAATATCACATCCCGATAGAATGCAGATACGCATTGACGACCGTTCGTTCATACAGGCAGGGCAGTTCCATCCATGCAGAAGACACGTCAGCGCATCCTGGAATACCTGAAAAGGCACGGCGAAGCGACGGTTGACGAACTCAGCACAGAGTTAGACAACCTCACCCCCGTCACTGTTCGGCACCACCTCGATGTGCTGCGCAGCGAGGGGATGATCGATCAACCGGAAGCCATTCCCCGATCAACGCCGGGGCGGCCACGCTATATCTATCGCCTCACCGACCGTGCGGTGAATTACTTCCCCAACAACGTCAACCTATTAACCCACACGCTGCTTGCTGAAGTCAAGCGTAACCTCAGCGGCGATCAAGTCAATGTGCTGTTTGATGGCATCGCCAGTTCGATGGCGGGTGCCGTCCCGGCACTTCATGAGGATGAGCCGATGGAGGCTCGCCTTGAGCATGTGGTGACCTATCTCAACGAACAGGGCTATGATGCCCGTTGGGAACCACACGAACAGGGTTGGCTGCTGCTGACCGCACACTGCCCGTATGGTACCATCCCCGGCGATCACCAGGAATTATGCCAGCTTGATATCCGCTACCTCTCCCAACTGCTGGGCCGCGTGCCGCGCCGCATGCATCACATGGTCGATGGTGACCACACCTGCTCCTATCTGATCGAGGAACTTGCCATTGCCAGCTAAAGCTCCACCGGCATAATTGACACACTACCACGACTTGTGTACTATTTGATCAACGTAATGCGATAAAGTTACCCGTCATTGTAATGATATGGCGATAGGAGATACCTATGAGTGAGCAGACTCTGCATCAGACCCAGGCCCTGACCGTCAGTGATCTTGCCGCCCGCAAGATCAAGGAACTGATGGCCGAACGTGACCTGACCGATACCGCACTGCGCGTCTTTGTGGCGGGCGGTGGATGCTCCGGCATGCAGTACGGCATGGCTTTTGAGCCGAACCCCACCGCCACCGATACCACCATCGACGCGGGTGATGGTGTCAGGCTGGTGATCGATCCTGTCAGTATGCCGTACATCGAAGGTGCCACTGTGGATTTCGTCGAATCCATGATGGGTGGCGGTTTCAAGATCGAGAATCCCAAAGCCGTTTCTACCTGTGGCTGCGGCCATTCCTTCCGTGCCGATGACGCCGCCGCTGCTGAGGGCGACGCTTGCAGCACTGGCTCCTGCGGCTGCCACTAAGCACCAACGACTGAAGAAAAGAAAGGCCGCTGAATGCGGCCTTTCTTTTCTTTTTGGGGCACATGCCCCCGGATCACATCATACAGCATCCAACACCAGCACCAGCCAGTCGCCACTGAGGGAGTAGCCGAGGTCGTGGTATAAACCGGCCATCGTGAGGTCGCTGGGCGGTAGCAGCGCGATCTGGCGTCCGCCGCGCGCGGCAACCCAGCGATGCACGCGCGCCAGCAGCACCCGTGCCATGCCCTGTTCACGGTGATCACTGCGCAGAGCAAACATGGGCAGCAGGAAATGCGAGGCATCCAGCCGGGCCACGGCCACTACCCCGGCCAGGTCACCCGCAGCTTCAGCGACGAACACCACGGATTCAGGGTCGGAGAGCAGCAGCGCCACCGGATGTGGACTGCCATCATGCCCACGCAGGCGCGGCGGCAGAAACTGGCTGGTCACCAGCCCCATTCGGTCAGCGAGATCGGCAATTGTGGGGGCATCCGCCGGGATGGCGGCTCGAATCTGTACGGCCATAATGCCGATATTGTAGTCTTGTTGGACGTGAATGACGAATTAGGCGGAGGTGCCAGGTATCAGGTGTCAAGTTTGCTCCAAGACAAAAGGGACCCGGCATCGATGATGCGGGGTCCCTCTCGTATAGGGTACGCTGAAAAAAACACGATGCAGGAGGCTGTGCCCCCCTGCCGGGAGTATGAGGCAGCGCCCCATAATCCCTCCCCTAGTTGTTGGCGGAAACCACCAGCGTCCAGGTCACGTAGCCTGCATCGGTCAGTTCAAAGGTGAAGCGGTCGGTATCGGAGTCGTTGGTGTAGAACACGGTCCATGACTGGTTGCAGCCGCCTTCGTTGGTCTGAACGTACGCCACGCCCGTGCCCACACAGGTCAGGGTATAGGTCACATCACCGGAGGTCGTCACGCTGTCGAAGCCGACGATCCGCACGAAGATGGCATCGGTCGTATCGCCATCAGGGTACGAGATGTCGCTGCTGTAAGAACCAGCACCGTTCTTGATGTTCACCTCAATCGAGAGGTCACTGTCTGGTGCAGCCACATCACCCGCAGTGGTCGGAGTCTCCTCAAGGGTGGGAGTAGCGTCCGTCGTAGCAACAACCGTCGGGGTTGGTATGGTCGTGCCGCCGGTTGTTGCGGTTGCCTCATAGGTTGCTGTTGCATCGGCATAGGTCGCGGTCGGGTTACTGCCGCCGCTGCCGCCGCTGCCGCCTGAAGGCGGAGCCGGGAACGAAGCCGTCTGAACACCGGAGCAGTCGCCCAGTGTCGTCACAAACGGTGCAGATACCCAGCCGTTACCATTGATCTGCCACCATGACTGGTTGCCGTTGTGACCCGTTACCGGGGCTTCCTGCCCAATATTCAGCACTGACAGGATATTGTAGGCCGTGGTGGGGCCGGTGCGCACATTGACATCGGTGTTGGCACGCAGTGAGCATGCCTGTACTTCTTCTTCGGTATCGGAGTCCGTGCTGGCCTCAGCGACGGTTACGGTGGTCGTGGCCGGGGCGCTGGCGGTGCCGTCAGCACGGTAGGCGATCACACCCAGGGTAAACGTCCCGGCACTGGAGGGAGTCCAGCTTTGCAGCACGGCGTATTCCGGCTGCCCGGCGGGGTCAGGCGCTTCATCGGTGCGGACCTGTACACCGTCCACCTGTAAATCGATGCGGGCCACGCCCACGCTGTCTGTCCCGGTCGATTGGATCAGCACTTCCTCACCCACAGTCCCTTCAGCGGGTGGATTGTTGATCACAATGGTCGGGGTCCCCTCATCTGACACGGTGTCTTCTTCCTCAGCAGGCTGCCCCCCGGTCGCATTACACGCCAGCGCAGTGGTTGCCAAGAGGACAATCAGCAAAAGTAGTCTTTTCATATCGCTTTTCTCTCCTTTTATGAAAGCGTCTTCATTGTAGATGGAATATCAGATAGGGCAAGTCGAATAAGTTGCATCAGCAGAGGGTGCCGGTAAAATGGGACTATGAGCCTAACAAGATTGTCGATCCTCGGCCTTATCGTTCTGTTGATGACCGGCTGCGTGGTTGAAGAAACCCGCCCGGCACTGGTCGATCCTGGAGAACTCGCCACCTACATACACCCCAGCGGGGCCTTTACTCTCTCCCTCCCGCCGGATTGGATCGTCAGTGATATCTCGGATGGCGGCACGATCAACGTCGAGTTTTCCCCACCCGGTGTCGCCGATCCGCTGGTCGGTATCTACGCCATCAGCAGCCGCGCCCTGAACCCGACCGCCATCACGGAAGGTGCGGGAGACTCTGCCCCGGTGGATTACGACCTTGACACCCTGATCGCCACCTACCTCACCCTGTTCTATGCCCGGCAGGATGCCAGCTTCCACGCGGATCAGCGCACCTTACAGCCCGATGGCAGCATGCGGCTGGTGTTTGTCATCGATGGGCCGGAGGGCATCACGCAGCATAACGACTTTGTGCAGTTGATGGGCGGGGCCTTTACCGTGGTGCGGGCCATCATCCCGGCGGATAACGTCACCCAGCGCACACTCGACCGCGTAATCAACAGCTTTGTGTTTAACGCGGAGTCAGAATGGGCGGGCCATATCGAGCAGAATGGCGAGTCAGGCTCCGTCCCTCAGACCGTCGGTTTTGCCAGCCTCAATACATGGGCCAACACCTCAGGGGGATACGAGGTCATGGGGCAGGTCGTCAATAATGCCTCACAGGCGCTGGAATTCGTGCAGGTGCAAGCCATCCTCTTCGATGCGGATGGCAACGCACTCGCCACGCAGGATGACTTCGTCTCGTCGGACCTCGTTCTGCCCGGTGAGTACGCCCCCTTCTCGATCACTTTTCCCAACGGCCTGCCATCGGGCACTGTTCGTTACGAGCTGCACGCTGACGCTCGCCACGCTGATTTCGCGGCACGTAATTTTTATGGCCCGGAGAATCTGGCGCTGACTTCCGGGGCCTCGTTTAACGATGCCGGTTTCCTCGTGATCAGCGGCCAGGTGCGCAACGAGGGGAATCAAAGCGCCGAACTGGTCAAGGTCATCGTCACCGTCTTTGATAGCGAGCAGCGTGTCATCGGCACCAGCACCACGCTTGTGGACCAGGAACAGCTTGCCCCCGGTGATACCTCCAGCTACGCCGTCTCATTCGTGGAGCTTGGCGGCGACCCCGGCACGTTCCAGGTCACAGCACAGGGCGTTGCAAGCGGAGGGTAAAGCAAACAGGCACCCCGACGGGATGCCTGTTTTTGTGGTGGGTGATACAAGACTCGAACTTGTGACCTCCGCGATGTCAACGCGGCGCTCTAACCAACTGAGCTAACCACCCCTATCTTTGGTGTGGATAAAAATTATACCGCGAATCAGACGGACGTCAAACCTCTGCCCATGATTTTTGATCAACACTACGGCCCCTGGGCAAACAGCCCGGCTTGTTGTACCGGGCTGCATCTCGATCAGGTTCGCCGTCAATCAGCACTCGAAGTGATCAAGCCATGCCCGGGCTTCATCCACGGACGAGAATACCTGCATACGCAGCTTGCCCAACTGCCAGTTCGCCTCAATGATCGGTGTCATCGACCCCGCCGCCACAAGTTCTTCGGGCACCACCAGCGCCCAGTACTTCCAGCCCACCTCCGGGGCACGTGTCGTGACGTTCTCGCTGCCCCACTCGGCATCCTCGGAACTCATCGGCCCGTTCTTGCGATCATCCGCCAGCCACTTGCAGATGCCGTACGCCTGCATCGCTTCAAGCCCGGCTGTCAGCATGTCACGCAGGGTCTGACCGCCTACCGGCTGATGCACCACATGGTACAGCAGGCCGCCATCGTCAATATAGCCCAGGGTGATGTAGTCGTTATCGAGAATGATGTGTTCTGTCATAAGCATTTATCCTTCTTGAAGTAGATTGGGAATGTCAGTGCGCAGGGGTACAGAAACCATCTGCTTAATTTTCAGACTCATTATCGCAGCAAGCGGTAAAGTAATCAATTTATCGTAATAGTTCTTTATGCCCCATAGGGCCAGCTTTGATCTGAGGCCCTTCTAACACCCCACGCTGGCCTGCCCGGCTTATCTATGAGATAATAGCGTTAGAAGGGGACGAGATGGTATCGACAGGCCGGGGACCCGGGGCCGGTAGTGAAGAAGGCGCAAGCAATGTAGCGAAAGCCCCCGGCAGTGTTCCCCACCGCTTGAGCGGACCCGGTTTGGACCCGCGTTCGAGTCGCGGCGTCTCCACCTTCAGCAAACGCCCGGCCATTGTGGCCGGGCGTTTTTGTTCGGGGCAGGATATAGCTTATGAGAATAAACCTTCTCGATACTTATCTGCATAGGACTTGCCCAGATGACACCCCCAATCACCGTATCAGCGCCAATCCCTCGCGCAGCAGCAGCGACGGGTACCCGGCCTTCGGGATGATCACCACCACAAGGCCCGCGTACTGCGACTCGTGGATGGGGTCATCGGGTGCATTGACATTGTCCCCCTGTGTCACGAACACAAAATGACTGCCACTGGCCTCGATCTCAATGATACGGTGAACCACAAAGCGGCCTTCCTGGTAGAAGCGGATAATGTCCCCCACCTCAAGGTCATCGACCGGCACTTCCTGTGTAATGATCAGGTCACCGGGCTGAATGGTTGGCAGCATACTGGGGCCGCTTAGCACAGTCGGCTGGACACCCAGCGCCCCGGTATTGAACCAGATCAAACCGACCGCTACCAGCCCGACAAACAGCAGCCCGCCGATCCCGCCGTCATCTTCACCCTTCCTTGTCTTCGCGCCAGTCCCGGCTTGATCCTCATCCTCGTCCGGGCTGAACAAATCCGTAATCGTCACCAGCCCAATCACCGGCACCACCGTTCCAACCAGCGCCATCAGGATCCATGATGGGTCTGGCAGAATCGGTGAGGCCCATTCAAACAAGGTCAACAGCCCGCGATAGGCCAGCGCAGGCATCGGCCCCCCGGCCATCGAAAACAGCGATGCCAGCAGGTGTTCGGCAAAGGTTGGCAGAATGCGCGCCCCGACCGTCTCCACGGTCTGCTGTACCGTGTTCATGCTCGAATACAGGCTGACCGGCAGCGAAGCCACCGTCATCAATACGCCGGTCATAAACAGCGAGCGCCCCGGGTGACGCCCCCCCCATGACGCCAGCAGCAGCGCGCGAACCATCTCCACGGCCAGTACAATCACCCCCACTGACAGCACGTTAGCCAGCAGGGGCAGCAGCCCGCGTGCATAGGGAGAATGCCCGAAGCCGCCCAGTATGCCCAACAGCAGCAGGCTCGCGATCTGCACGCCAGCCATCAGGAAGGCCGCTATCAGCACGCCGCCATCAAACGGTATCGGGGGCAACCGTGACTCGCTGCGCCACATCCACCACACGCCACCCGCCAGTGCCAGCCACACACCGGGCCGCACCACATAGAAGCCGACCCAGAGCGGCACCGGCAGCACATCCAGTGCAAACTGAATCACCAACCCGGCCAGCCCCAGCCCGATCAATGCCACCATCCACTGCCATGTCCACAGCATCGGGCGCTGCTCGACGACCAACAGGGTTTCACGTTCTGCCTGTGCCTCGGCTTCCGCCGCCGCCTGGATGCGGGCCAGCTTCTCGGCCCTGCGCCCCAGGTACTGGGCACGCTGGATCAACACCCGCCGCATCGTAATGGCACCCTTCAGCAGCCGGTCCCGGTCAGTGATGGAGGTGCTGGATGTTGGCGGTTGAACAGGCAGGGAGTTGATCTTCTGCACGGGAACCTCCCGAAGCTAG
>CAYMGV010000112.1:0-8774 GCA_964390105.1 uncultured Anaerolineae bacterium
GATGGGGCGGCGCAGGCGGCCAGGACCAGGGTCAGCAGCACGATCAGCAGCGTGCCGCCGCGCATGACGTATCCGGTCGCAGCCGCCTTACCCAGCGTCAGCCACATCCCCGTTGTAACGCAGAGCCAGCACCGTGATATCATCGAACTGCGGGGCAGTATCCGCGAACTGCTTCACGGTGTCCTGTAGACCGCTCACCACCTCACGCACGGAAGGCACCTCGCGCATCACATCGAGTACTTCAATCGCGCGAAGCTCCCCGAACTGCTCCTTACCCGGGTCGTTGGCCTCCGTCACGCCATCGGAATACACCACCAGCATATCACCGGGGGTCATCTGTGCCTCGGCAATCCCGAACTTCGCCTCAGGCCAGACGCCCATCAGCATGCCGTCCGGCACATTGAGGATGCCGAAACTCTGCCCATCCAGCGCCACGAACGGCGCATTGTGCCCGGCATTGGTGTAGCGCAGTACGCCCGTGCGCACGTTAAGGATGCCGAGGAACAGCGTCACAAACATGCAGTCCTCATTGTTGTCTGACAGCAGCCGGTTCATCTTTAAAGCCACCGCCTCGAACTGGCCCGGTTCGCTGAGATGCTCCCTGAGCAGCGTGATGCAGCGCACCATGAACAGCGCGGCAGGCATCCCCTTACCGGAGACATCGCCCACTGCGATCATGACGTGATCGGCATCCAGCGGATACGCCTCGAAGAAATCCCCGCCGACCTCACGGGCCGGCAGCACCGATGCATACACGTCGATCTGTGGGTGCTTCGGGAACAGCGGATCGGGCTTGCGCAGCATGTTGGACTGAATCTTGCCCGCAGCGGCGAGATCACGCTCAAGGTACTCGTAGCGGATCTGCTGCTCAAGCTGCCCGATGATCACTTCATTGCTCTTGCGCATACGCCGTGTCAGGATTTTCAGCATGTTGCTGATGGCCCCCGGCAGCGATGCAAAATCCCAGAACACGTCTTCCGGCAGCTCGACGATCTGCGACGCCCTGGCCGCAATCACCCATGCCGAGGTCTTGCGCCCCTCGATCACGGACATTTCACCGATGATCTCACCCGGCTCAATGGGGAAGCTGTTGCCGCTGCCCGGTGCATCGAGGTGCACCTCAAGGCCGCCCTCGGTGAGCAGGTACAGGCTGTGGTTGTCATCCCCCGGCTCGATCAGCACCTCCTCGGAGGCCAGTGTGTACAGGGTGGCCCGGGCTAACACGTCCTGCAACTTTGCCGAGTCAACACCGGCAAGCAGGGCGTTATCGGCGAGAACATGCGGGGCAAGGCTGGTGGCTGGCTGCTTCTTCATGATGAGTCTCTCATTCCCTAAGGTAAAAAGCGATTTGCAGACACACTCCAGCAATCAAACTACCTGTTATAATAGGCAGTAAGCTGACCTGCCGCAAGCGTGATTCAGCAGCAGGCCGCATTTAGGGTGAGCGGGGCCTGCAAGGATATACACCCGGCTTTGCCCCCCCCATTGCACAGCAACAGCCTTTAGCGGTATACTCCAGGTTGATCGTATTAGCAGGACTCCTGGAATGAGACTCAGGCCCGGCATTGGTCCGGGCCTTTTGTTGTGTCATGCGGGGGTCAAAAAGGAATAAGAAACTCGTATGTCAGAATATCGCATTATCGGTACCGTCAAATGGTACAACAAACACAAAGGCTTTGGCTTCCTTGCCACCGATGAAGGTGAGGATGTCTTTTTGCATCACAGCGCGTTTGGTGATGACGTGCGCCAGCACATCCGTGACGGTGCGCGTGTCTCGTTTGAAATTGAACAACGCAAAAAGGGGCCATCTGCGGCTCATGTGCGCCCTGATGACACCCCTGCCCCGGCGCAGATCGCATCTGCCCCGGCTGATGATCATGCCTCCGGCGAAGGCACCTTTGCCGAACTGGGCCTCGACAAGAACCTGCTGCGGGCCATCAATGACGTGGGCTATACGCAGCCCACACCGATCCAGGAACAGGCTATCCCACACGTCCTCGCTGGCGTCGATGTGCTGGGCTGCGCGCAGACTGGCACCGGCAAAACGGCGGCCTTCGCGCTGCCAACACTGCAAAACCTGGGGCCGTACCGGGGTCAAGGCCGCCGTCCCATCCGGGCGCTGGTGCTTTCCCCGACGCGTGAACTGGCGATCCAGATCGGTGACAGCTTCCGTGATTATGCCCGCCACTCCGATTTCCGGTATACCACCATTTACGGGGGCGTTGGTCAGAACCCGCAGGTCAAGGCGCTGCAAAAGGGCGTCGATGTGCTGGTGGCAACGCCGGGCCGCCTGCTCGACCTGATGGGGCAGGGCTATGTCAAGCTCGACCGCGTCGAGATTTTCATTCTCGATGAGGCCGACCGCATGCTGGATATGGGCTTCATTCATGATGTGCGCCGCGTGGTTAAAGCCGTACCGAAGCAGCGCCAGACACTGCTGTTCTCGGCGACCATGCCGGGCGAGATCATTGACCTTGCCAGCAGCATCCTGAAGAACCCGGTGCGCGTTGATATCGAACCTGGTAAGCCCACCGTCGAAGCCATCGAACAGGCCGTGCTGTTTGTCGAGCGCAAGCAGAAGCAGGCCACGCTGGAGAATCTGCTCAGTGAGCCGACGCTGACGCGCGTGCTGGTCTTCACACGCACCAAGCATGGGGCCAACCGTGTCGTCAAGAACCTCTCACGCAGGGGGATCCAGGCCGAGCCGATCCATGGCAACAAGTCCCAGGCGGCACGGCAGACGGCGCTCCGGAACTTCCGGTCGGGCAGGACGCGCGTGCTGGTCGCCACCGATGTGGCCGCACGCGGGATTGATGTCGAGGACATCTCGCATGTGATCCAGTTCGACCTGCCCAACGAGCCGGAGACCTACGTGCATCGCATTGGCCGGACGGGCCGCGCCGGGGCGGTAGGCACCGCGCTGGCCTTCTGTGCATCGGATGAACGCGCTTACCTGAAATCAATTGAAAAGCTGATTCAGCAGCGTGTCCCGGTGGTTAGGGACGCGGCTGAAGTGGCATGATACAGGCGCCAGGCTTGCCCCCCACCCTCGCAACTTGATCACTCGAAGCGCTCCCTTCCAGCAGGAGGGGGGCGGTTTTGTTTTTGCGGGCTGCGGGCTGCTGCTGATTTCAGCACCCTCGTCCTGTTCCGAACCGCACGCCCAGCGAGCCTTTGAGACCCCACTGGCCAGGTTGGCTGGTAGTTTTGTATACTAGTCGTTCATCGATGATCGCCCGGTATACCTGACGGAGTCCCTCGGATGGCAAGCAGCAACGGCGTCCATCGCGATGCCTATCACGATCACCTCGGCAAGGCCGAAGACCTGATCGAGCAGGGTCAGCCCGATGCCGCCCGCCCCGAACTCGATACGGCACTGGCGCTCAACCCCAAGGGGCTTGAGGCTTACCTGCTGCGTGCCCAACTGCTGGAAGATACGGATTGGCAGGCGGCGCTCGCCGATTACAACCAGGCGGTACAGCTCGACCCCAGTGGTGAGGCGTTGGTGTATCGCGCCGCAGCCTATGCCGTGGCCGCCGATGACCTCGAACACGCCGTGGCGGACCTCAACGCCGCCATCGACCGCGGTTATGACCCGCCCGCGCTGGCCTACCAGATCGGTGACCTGTACTTCAGCGAGGGTCAGTTTGACCATGCCGTCACGCAGTACAGCCGCGCCATCACGCTGGGCCACGATATGCCGCTGGAGGTATACTGGTGGCAGGGCCACGCCTATCTTGGCCTGCGCCAGTTGGCGGATGCGCTCAAGGCCTACCGGCTCTCACACCGGCACGGCGGGACCGGCGCACCGGTGCTGGCGGGCATGGTGTGCCTTGCCATGGAGAACCCCATCGCGGCGCTGGAGTGGTTCGCGAAGGCCGGGGATGATCATGATGTGCTGCCGCTGCTGGTTTCTGCCGCGCACCTGCTGGCCGGGGATCGAAGTGCGGCGCGACGTGCGCTGAAAGCCGCCGACGACAACCCCTACCACGATATCCGGCAGTTGGCCGAGGTGTGGCGCGTGCTGCTGGCCCAGCACGCCGGGGTCGATGCCAGCGCCGAGCTTGAGACGATCCGGGCTGAGGTTGAAGCGCGGGAGCCGGAGGGTATCACGTACCTGATCCGGGCGCTGCTGGCCGTGGCGGACCGCCGCATCGAGCAGGCGAAAACCGAGCTGGACCTGCTGCTCAGCGACGGCATCGACTTTGTCTACACCTACATCACCTATACGCTGATCCGGGCCGCCGGGGCAGCCCATGCTGAAGCCGCATCACTGCCGGATTGGTTCCTGCGGGAAGCCTACGGTAACTGACTTTGACTTCAAACGCGTTGGCCTGTATGGTAATAGTAGAGTGAGTATCCCGGCACCTGCTACTCGATCCCACCCATCCCCTACATAGATTACCCCACACCCTCAACCGCTGATACATAGTACCATGGAGGGTAGAGATGCGTGTTTTCGCTTGGAATCTGTTAAACGGAAAGTCGGCTGCCGTTATTGCAGGCCCGCGCAGGGTCTGGAAGGTCTATTCAGTTGAATCAGTTTATTAGAAATGGTGCATTCATGCCTGTATTACAGCCCCAACACACCACCCCCGAAGAACCAAGCAAACTCGTCATGCTGGTCGATGATGACCTCGTGCTGCTCGATTCAATCGCCGATATCCTGACCATCAACGGATACAAATTGTTCGTGGCGAGTAACGGTGTCGAAGCACTGGAACTGCTGAAGGAACATCGCCCCGATGTGATCGTCTCCGATATCATGATGCCGGTCATGGATGGTTATGAACTATACCGGGCGGTGCATTCCCAGTTCGATCTGCGTGATATCCCCTTCCTGTTCCTGACGGCCAAGGGCCAGGACCACGACCGCCGCATGGCGTATGCGATGGGCATCGATATGTACGTCACAAAGCCGTTTGAGCCGGAAGACCTGGTCGTGGCGATTGAGAACCGCATCACGCGCATGGCGGAGATCAGGGCAATCACGGATCGCGAGCTGGATAAAGCCAAACAGCACCTCCTTGATGTGTTCGGCCATGAGCTGCGCACCCCGCTCTCCATCATTTACGGGTATTCCAACCTGCTGGAATCCGGCATTGACATGATGGGGCCGGAGATGATCCAGACGATTATGATCGATATGCGGCGTGGAACCGAGCGCATCACACGGCTGATCGAGGACCTGATGCTGTACAACAGCATCAGCCAGGGCCTGATCGAAGCCGAGATCGAACACTTCAAGGAGCAGGTCGCGCTGGGAGCCAAAGTCGAAACCGCGATCTACGATATCCGCCCACTGGCGGAGGCCAACAACGTGACGATTTCCGCCACGGTGCCTCGTAACACGATCACGTTCGGGCAGCCCCGGCTGATCAAGGATATCTTCCAGCGTGTCCTCAGTAACGCGGTCAAGTTCACGCCCAGCGGTGGAAAGATCACGATATGGAGCGAGATTGAGAACGGCATGTGCTATGTCCATGTGCAGGATACCGGCATTGGTATCGAGCCGGAAAACCTCGACAAGGTATTTGAGTACCTCGTGCAGATCAACCGTGAGGAACGTGAACAACAGGGTACCGGGATCGGCCTGACCATTGCCCGCAACCTGGCCCGTATGCACAGCGGTGATATCACCGTGACCAGCACCCCGCATGAGGGCAGTACATTCACCATCTCGCTGCCCTGTCTCATCGAGGCCGAGGAATAGCCTCAACATCCAACCCGGCCACAGGGCAGGCCAGCCGTACAGGCTGGCCTGCTTTTTGCATTTCTGACGCCAGGACCACTCCCGATGTATACTTACCGGGCTTATTCCTTTACGATACCTTGTACACAGAGGCACCATGGATGTATTAGACTGGCTCACCTGGATCACGGAAGCACGCGATGGCGATACGTGGGAGGAGCGCGCGCTGGAAGCGGCGGTGGCACTCACTCCAACGCAGATCGGCGGGCTGGTGGACCTGCTCGAAACGCCGCCCGACCGGCCCCCTTCCCTCGATGACCTGTACCCCACCCCTGCCGCCTGGCTGGCGACCTGGCAGCAGGCCATCTTTGAGGTGCTGTATCTCGCACATGAAACCAGCTATGAGCAGCTGCGGGAGATGGCCTTTGGGGCCTACAGTTGGCAGCAGGCATGGGCGCTGCAAACGCTGGGCCGCCTTGCCATTGATGGCATCCACCGTGAAACGACTGTTGATGAGATCGGGGAAATGCTGTCCACCTTCGAGGACGATATGATCGTCGTGGCGCTTGAGGTTGTCATGAGCGTGGGGCATCTCTCGGTGGGGCTGATCCACGGCATTGAGCGTGCCTTCGAGGCGCACTTCATCGGCACCCCGCTCGCCATCCTGCGGGCCTGTGAACTGATCGCCGGTTCCCTGCCGGAGATGACCATGAAGCACCGCGCCACCCTCGAAGCCATCATGACCGCCGACGACTCCCCTGGGGCCCTGCGAGCCGCCCTTCTTCTGCATCACCTGTACCCTGACGATCTCCGCATCGCCAAGCGGCTGGAGCAGTTGGGCGGCGGGGGGTAGGTTTGCCTCACCCCCCGCCCCGGTACGGTTCATCACGCCCTGTTCTACCCCCTGCACCACCACAGCGCAGCAAGACCTTTAGCCCTGCCCCCCAGGGCAATTGCACCACGTCAATGGAGAATCTACGGGATCAGTCCTCGGCTACCTGGTTAAGGGGCCAGGTGCCTGACCCCTCCCCTATAAAAAGACCGCACGCTTCTTCATCACCATGATGACGCCAGCGGCACCCCACAGCACCGCCATGCCGACCGCGAAACCCATCGACAGGATGACCGGGAACAGCAGCATACTCCCCACATTGACGCCGATGTGCAGCACGGTTGCCAGCAGGACGGAGAGGCTGAACTCCGCGCTGAGGGCGTGGATCACCGCTGACATGCCGATAAACGAGATCATGAGCAGGCCGAGGAAGATGGGGCCTTGCGCGTAGAACTGCACATGGATCAGGGTCCACAGCACGCCGGTGATAAGCACAGCCCAGGTGCCCTTCATACCGGCATCGAGGCGCTTTTGCAGGTAGCCACGCCAGCCGATCTCCTCGCCGAGTGCGCCGAAGGGCATCCAGGTGAAGGCGAGAACACCGACACCCTGCGCCGTCTGCGCGAGCGTGAAATCAGCCACGGTGACGGACAGCAGCACCAGCAGGATCGCGGCGATGAGCACCGGTATACCGAAGGCCATCACGTAATGCATGGCCGGGGTGTCACGGTCAATAAAGGTCATGTTGTGCCCATCCCTGCGGAAGATGAGCAGCATCAGCAGGCCAGCGATGCCCGGCCCCCACTGCGCAAGGCCAAGTTCGGCGGGCAGGCCCATCGCCTGCGAACCGCCGCCCAGCAGCACCAGGAAGAAGGCGGTCAGCAGGGCATAGACAATAATACGGATAACCAGTTTCATGTTGCGTTTTCATCCTTGTTAATAAAGCGTTCCGGTAATTGGTCTTCCAGTGGTTTGACCCCCATCTCGCCGCGTTCAATGCGGGCGATGACGCCGATCATCCAGTCGTGGACTGCCGCCGCTGACATGATGCCGTATTCCAGCGTGAGCATGGTGTAAAACACCCAGCGCGGGTCAGCGCCTGCGGCGCTGGCCGTGGCGGCGTGATAGATGGCGCGGTACGTGGCGAGCATCTCGTCCAGTTCGGCGACCTGGGCACGCAGCAGCCCCAGCATCTGCTCATCGGTCAGCATGGCCCCGAAGTAAACCTGGATCAGCTGCGGCTCACGGTTATCGCTGGCAGGCAGCGGCGCCCTGAGCCACGTCAGCAGTTCGTCACGCCCGGCCTCGGTGATGCCGTACACCTTCATGTCGAGCTGTTCCTCGCGCTCAATGACCTCCTTGTTGATGTGCCCCGCCTTGTGAAGCTGGCGCAGCGTGCGGTAAATCTGGCTCTGGTCAGCAGGCCAGAAGTGCTGCACGGACTGGTCAAAGGCTTTTTTGAGGTCGTAGCCTGTCATGGGCTGGAACGAGAGAAAACCGAGTATGGCGTGCTTGAGAGACATGGGACCTCATCCTTATCCACTGATAATTTTGTCATGGCCACACAGGATACATCCTATAAGACTATGCATATACTATCATGGGATGGCGAGCATGTCAATCGGGGGGTGTCATCTGCGATCGATCAGGACTTGCGCAGTTGTACTCAGTGTCGGCACCCCCGCCCGGATCCGCCCTTGACTTCAAACCCGGTTTTTGCTATACTATGATTAATAATTTAGGATAACCTAAAAAAGTAAACATCATGACAAAAAACAAACCTGGAGAAATACTAAAAACACTGGCCGATCTCAAACCGGGGCAAAGCGCCGTCATCCACGCATTGAACATCCGTGGTGAGCAGCGCCGCCGCCTGTTTGACCTCGGCTTCATACCCGGCTCGACGGTGCGCGCTGACCTGCGTGCCGCGCTGGGCGAACCCACCGCCTACCGCATCCACGGCGCATTGATCGCGCTGCGGGCTGACCAGGCAGCCCGGATTGACATCAAGGAGGTACAGGACGCATGAGCATCCAAACCGAGGTACAGAAACCCATCCCGATCCATCACGCCGGTGCATGTGCCACCTGCCCCGTGCCACGCATCGAACGCGCGGGCCTCGGCAGCGGTGACCACGATTACATCGTGGCGCTGACCGGTAACCCCAATGTCGGCAAGAGTACGGTGTTCAACGCGCTGACCGGCCTGCGTCAGCACACCGGCAACTGGCCAGGCAAAACCATTGATCGC
>CAYMGV010000113.1:0-8711 GCA_964390105.1 uncultured Anaerolineae bacterium
CGCTTGACTCGGTAATGCCCAGCACACGCGGACCGATGCGCGCCTCGTTGAGCAGCGGCCCCAATCGCAGCGGACGCCAGCGATCGGGGAATTCCTCGGCGGGGCCAAGCAGGTAACGGATGAAGGCAACCGGCTGATCCTCCACATCGACGCGCCAAACATGCTTGGCCGCCCACGTACTCATCAGTTCATAGCTGACATCACCCGCCGTCACGATCTCCAGCTCGTCCAGCAGATCGTCCAGCATGTCTACCGAGGCGGGCCGCCGCCGGGTCCGACTGGGCCGGAACGGAGTCTCTGAGACATGCTTGATCACATCGTCATCGTTCATGCCGGTGGCTGTCTCTGTGTGATGAGCATGATCCAGTCACCCATTTGTTTCTGGCCCAGTGTCGCTAACCCAACCTCATCCAGCGCTGCGATCACGCCCGGTGCCTGCTCCTCGATGATGCCGGAGAAGATGAACCTGCCGCCCGGCCAGATCAGGTTCTGAAACCCCTGCGGAATCAATTCCATGATGATGCGTGCGGTCAGGTTGGCAAAGCCGATATCGAAGTGGCGGTTCGAGGACGTCACCCCTTCAAGTGAGCCATGCTGGATCGTGATCACGTTGCTGAGGCCGTTGCGCGCGACGTTTTCCTGCGCGACCTTCACCGCCAACTCATCGATCTCACGCCCCAGTACGCGGTAACAGCCCATCCTGGCACCGGCAATCGCCAGCACACCGGACCCCGTTCCAATATCAATCATATCCGTCGCGGGGCGGCAGAACCATTCGGTCGCCATGAGGCACATCTGCGTGGTGGGATGCGTCCCGGTGCCAAACGCCATGCCGGGATCCAACTCGATCACGATGTCATCCTCACCGGGTTCGAGATCGATCCAAGCCGGTTTGATGACAATCCGTGTGCCGATCCGAATGGGGTGATAGTTTTTCTTCCATGCCTCGGCCCAGTCCTCCTCAAATACAGAGCGGAACGCCGGGGCCGGGATGGCAGGATACAGCTTGTTAAGGTAAAACAGCGCCTGCTTGATGGCCTCGCTTGTTTCATCGGCCTTGCTGTCTTTGGGGAAATAGGCCCGCACCATCAGCGGGCCATCGGGCAGCGGTTCGTCGGGCCATGCCTCGCCGGGCAGTATCTGCTCGATAACTACCCCCTGGTGTACATAGCGGCTGAGGGCATCAGAAACGGCTTCTGCACCCTCACCATCCACCCTGATACTGACTTCGATCCATTCGGTTGATTGTTTCATGCTTTTATTCTACTGAGCCTTCACGTGAATCAAAAACGGCACACCGAGATATGCCGTGTCATCTGCGGAGAAAAACGGGCAGCGGTGCGCTATTCCGAACCGCCCAGCCAGTCAATCACGCGTTCAAAGAAACCTTTGTCATTGGCGGGCGGAATGATGGCCTCACCCAGCGTCTCACCCAACTGCTGCAACAGGGTCTCCTGCTCATGGGTGAGATTTTTCGGGATGATGACTTCAACCATCGCCTGCAGATCGCCATACCCGGTATGTGTGCCGTCATGACGCAAGCGCGGCACCCCCTTGCCCTTGAGCAGCAGCACATCACCGGACTGCGTGCCCGGCGGGATGCTGAGGGGTTCATCAATATCACCCTGTGCAGTCAGTACGGGGATGTTGACCGTATGCCCTAACGCGGCCTGCGCCACGTTGATACGCACTGTCAGAAACAGGTCATCGCCACGACGGCGGTACACCTCATGCGGGCGCACCGAGATCACAATAATCAGGTTGCCGGGAGGACCGCCGTTGCTGCCAGGCTCGCCTTCACCGGTGATGCGAATCTGCGTGCCCTGGTCCACACCCGCCGGGATGCTGACCTTGAGGCGGCGCTTGCGACGCACCTGCCCCATACCGCTGCACTGGTGGCATGGATTCGAGACAACCTGCCCTGTTCCCCGGCAGTCGGGGCATGGTGTGATATTGACCATCTGGCCCAGCAGCGTCTGCCGCACGCGGCGCACCTCACCGGCACCACCACAGGTGGGGCAGGTAGTGGGCTGAGTACCGGGTTCAGCACCCGTGCCGTCACAGACGTCACAGGTTTCGGTCTTGTCATACTCGATGTCACGCTCCATGCCGAAGACCGCTTCCTGGAAATTCAGCATCATGCGGTAGCTGATATCCTGGCCGCGGCGCGGCATGCGACGTGATTGCGTACGGAAGCTGCTGCCAAAGAACTCATCAAAAATATCGGTGAAATTGAACCCGGCAAACGGGTCACCCGCCGTACCGGGGCCTGAGAATCCGGCATGACCAAACTGATCGTAAGTGCGGCGTTTCTGCCCGTCACTCAAGACGGCATAGGCCTCGTTAACCTCTTTGAAGCGTGCCTCAGCGTCCGGTTCCTTGCTGACGTCAGGGTGATACATACGAGCTTTGGCCCGGAACGCCCGCTTGATTTCATCCTGCGTTGCCCCGCGGGAAACACCCAATACCTCGTAATAATCGCGCTTGGCAGTCATGAGCTTCCTTACGTATCCAATGGGCTACAAACGGCAAAGGAGGGCACCCCTCATAGAGAGGTGCCCATCCTGATGTGTTTAACTTCGGAGGATTACTCCTCGACGACTTCACCTTCGACAACGTCCTCGCCATCCGGGGCGGCTCCGCCCATGTCCTCTGCACCCTCCTCAGGCTGCTGGTACATCGAAGCGCCAACTTCGGAGATTTCGCGCAGCAGGGCATCAGTCGCCGCCTTGATGACTTCGATATCAGTGCCTTCAATGGCACCGCGCAGCTCATCAATACGCCCCTGGACCTTCTCTTTGACGTCTTCCGGTATCTGCTCTTCGTAATCCTTGAGCACCTTCTCACCGGAGTAAACGGCGCTATCAGCGGCGTTGCGAGCTTCCTGCTCCTCACGACGCTTCTCGTCTTCATCGCGGAACTTCTCAGCATCCTTCACCATCTGATCGATCTCATCATCGCTCAGACCGCTGGATGCCGTGATGGTGATCTTCTGTTCCTTGCCGGTAGCCTTGTCCTTAGCACTCACGTTGAGAATGCCATCGGCGTCAATGTCGAAAGAGACTTCAATCTGCGGGATACCACGGGCCGCGGGCGGGATGCCGTCAAGGATGAAACGGCCCAGTGACTTGTTATCAGCGGCCATCTTGCGCTCACCCTGCACCACGTGGATTTCCACCTGTCGCTGGTTATCAGTCGCGGTGCTGAAAATCTGGCTGCGGGCCACCGGGATCGTGGTATTACGCTCGATCAGCGGCGTTGCGATACCACCCAAGGTCTCGACACCCAGGGTCAGTGGGGTGACATCGAGCAGGAGGATGTCGCTGACGTCACCACCCAACACACCGGCCTGAATGGCTGCGCCAATACCGACCACCTCGTCGGGGTTCACACCACGATGCGGCTCACGGGCAAAGAAGCCTTCAACCGCCTGCTGAACGGCAGGCATACGAGTCATACCACCTACCAGCACCACATCCGTGATGTCCTTGACAGACAGGTTGGCGTCCTTAAGCGCCTTCTTGCATGGTTCAATCGTCCGGGCAATCAGGTCTTCCGTCAACTGCTCCAGCCGGGATCGGCTCAAAGTGGTCACCAGATGCTTGGGGCCAGAGGCATCCGCCGTGATATACGGCAGGTTGATCTCGGTCTGCTGCTTGGATGACAGTTCCTTCTTGGCGGCTTCAGCGGCTTCCTTAAGGCGCTGGAGTGCGGGCTTGTCATTGCGCAGATCGATGCCCTCATTCTTGAGGAATTCATCAGCCAGCCAGTCGATAACGCGCTGGTCAAAGTCATCACCGCCGAGGAAGGTATCCCCATTGGTGGAAAGCACCTTGAACACCCCCTCGCCCACATCAAGGATGCTGACATCGAAGGTACCACCGCCCAGGTCGTACACGACGATCACTTCATCACCCTTGTGGTCGAGGCCATAGGCCAGCGATGACGCGGTCGGCTCATTGATAATACGCAGTACTTCCAGCCCAGCGATCTTGCCCGCGTCCTTGGTGGCCTGGCGCTGGCTGTCGTTGAAGTAAGCCGGGACGGTGATAACAGCCTGCGTGACCGGCTCACCAAGGTAATCTTCTGCATCGCGCTTCATCTTGCCCAGCACCATCGCCGCGATCTCGGGTGGTGAATACTCCTTATCACCCATCTTGACGCGGATATCGCCGTTGGAAGCCTTAACCACCTCATACGGTATGTGCTTCAGCGCGGCCTGCACTTCCTTATCATCAAACTTGCGGCCCATGAAGCGCTTGATCGAGGACAGGGTGTTCTCTGAGTTCACCACAGCCTGACGCTTGGCAACACGCCCCACCAGCAGTTCACTGTCTTTGCTCATGGCAACTACGGAAGGGAACAGGCGCTCACCTTCAGCTGATGGGATGACGGTCGGCTCGCCGCCTTCCATCACTGCCACGACAGAGTTTGTCGTTCCCAGGTCAATACCAATGATCTTACCCATGTGTTTCCACTCCCCTACGTTTATTTGAGTTGTTGGTTATTGCTTACAATGCTCATGCCGTCTTGCGGCACAGCAACCGGTTAATCTGCGACTCGGACCAATGCAGGGCGGATGATGCGTTCTCCCACCTGGTACCCTTTTCGCAGCACATCAAATACGATGCCGCTGTCATACGCCTCACTGGGTGCCGTCATAATCGCTTCGTGCAGGTTGGGATCAAACGGCTTTCCAAGTGCTTCAATCTCCGTCACGCCCATATCCGCAAGCTGGGTGATCAGCTTACGATGAATCGCCATCACACCGTTGGCCCAGTCATGCCCGGCCAGATCATCAGGCAGGTTCGCTGCGGCAAGGTCGAAATCGTCCACGACTGGCAGGATACGCCCGAGGAACTCCTCGTTCAGCGTGGCGCGCCAATGATCCCGCTCACGGTTGGTCCGCTTGCGGAAGTTATCCAGTTCAGCGACAGCCCGCTGCCAGCCCGCCCTATACTCGGCGACCTGTTCCTCAAGCTGCTTCAACTGTGCATCCGGGGAGATATTGTCTTCATCGCTGGTTTTGGCCGCATCGACAATAACTTCTCCTTCGACGGCCTCGACCGGTTCCTGCTGAGCGATTTCAGGCTCAACGGCCTCATCGTTGTGATGTTCGTTCACACTCACTCCTCATCGTTGTGACGCCCGTTTGCATCAGGTTTTGTCACGCTGAATTCTAGCGCGTATCTATAAGACATTTGTTAGAAGTCCGGGTTTCTTATATGGTTCTTATGTCCCATCATCGCCGGGGTCGCGACCTTCACCATAGAGTTCGATCATCATGTCGCTCATCAGGCCCGCAACAAAGCGCACCGCCGAGATAGCACGACCGTAGTGCAGGCGTGTTGGCCCCAGCACGCCAACGGCCCCCGTCACCTGCCCGGAAACCCCATAGCGTGAGATAACCATGCTGGTATGGCTGAGTTCCTCCCAGCGGCCATCACCGGCGATCATCACCTGCACCGCGCCGATCTCGGGCACCAGTGCGTCGGTGATGATGTCTTCGATCAAACTCTGTTCTTCCAGCAGATGCAGGGTCTGGCGCGCACCCGGTGAATCCACCGTGGAGATTGCCGCGGACAGATCCGCGCGAAGCTGGGGATCATCGACCACCCCTTCGAGACGATAATCGGGATCGAGTATATTGAGCAGGCCATCATAGTGCAGCACCGTATACCGCTGGCTGGCACAGGAGAGGATTTCCCCCACCAACTCCATGATCTCCTGCTCCAGTAGGCCTTCATCAACCGCCAGCCGCCCGATATCAGCACCACCTAACCCACCACATTTCGCTGTGATGTGGTTAGCGACCAGGCTCAAACGCTCCTGCCCGACTGGCTCAGAGAGAGTCAGCATCTGCTGGCGCACGTCACCACCTTCCAACACCAGCACCAGCAGCACCAACCGCCCCTGTGTGTTGACCAGTTCAAGATGCTTGAAGCGGGCATGGGTCGGCTGCGGCGATGTCACCAGCGACGCTGCACGCGCCGTCTGGGCCAGCACCGAGGCCGACAGCCTAAGCCAGTTCTCCATGTTGGGGCTGGCCTGGTAAAACTGATGGCTGATCATGCGCTCCTCGGCAGATGAAAGACTGGTATCACCGAGCAAGCGCTGCACGCAGTAGCGGTAGCCTTTTTCAGTGGGGATACGCCCCGCTGATGTGTGCGGTGCCATGATCAGGCCCGCTTCCTCAAGGACCATCATATCGTTGCGAATGGTTGCTGAACTGTAGTTTAAGAGGTAAGTATCTACCAGGAGTTTGGAACTAATCGGGGATGGCGCCTGGACATACTCCTGTACAATCAATCCCAGGATCATTTCCTGCCGCCGGGTTAAATCAAGCACAAGCCCTCCCTGTTTAGCACTCTCTGTAACAGAGTGCTAAATTACACATTCTTTTATCGTAACATGCCGGTATGGCACTGTCAAAACAGATGGCAGCCGCCCGATGACACACTCAACAAACCAGAATCTAACCATGCACATAGTCAACAGGATCGGGAGCATGGTACAATCCGCATACGTGACGCGACACGACACTAATGATCACCATGAAGATTTGAGCGATAGTACAGGGACAAGTTGCAGCATATGAGCGCAATCACCGCAGGCACACAGCCAAAAGATGCTATCACCAAACAATTAAAACAACGGCAACTGCTGGATCAGTTCGGCAGGCTTGGGCTGATATTGATCCTGCTTGTGGCCCTTGCAGCCTTCCTCGTCACGCCGTTCCTGGTTAGCCGCTGGCTTGCCTACCCCTTTGCCGGTTCACTGCTTGAATTCCCGCTGACGGCCAACCTGGCCGCATCACAGCCGTTCGTTGATGTCGATTCACTTGGCGAGCCGGGGGCCATGCTGCGCCAGAACGACAGCATATTAGCCGTCAACGGAGTTGGTGTCACATCTTCCACAGAGTACTATCAAGAGATCAGCCAGTTCAACGCAGGTGATATGGTCACACTGGATGTGGTTAATGATGACGGCACCGCACGCTCGGTACCCATCATGTTGGAAGAGGCCCCTGCTGGTACTCTGCTGCCATTGTACGCCCTTACATACGTTGCGGGGTTGATATACCTCGGCGTTGGATACTGGGTATACCGCAATCGCCGCGACCATGTTATCGGGCGATTTTTCTTCACGTTCTGTGCCAGCATCGCTATTGTGATGGTCGGGTATTTCGACCTGATGAGTACCCATCTGTTTGTACATGTGTGGACCGGGATGATGCCCCTGAGCGCGTCGCTGCTTCTGGCGTTTGCGCTGGTGTTTCCTACCGAACTGCCTCGCGTAGCCACACGCCCCACCTGGCGCTGGGCACCTCTGCTCCCCGGCATTATTCTGATTGCCGTGGTACAGATCGGAATGACAACTGCCCAACATGCCGCTGTCACTCAATTATGGCGGTTGCAATATGTATACGCCAGCCTGTATGGGCTTATCTTCGTGGTCATCATGCTGGGGCGCAGCGTATTCGCCAACTCCCCTGCCGCGCGTGAACAAAGCCGAGTGGTCTTCGCTGGCTCTGTGCTGGCTTTCCTGCCATTTCTGTTGTGGTCACTGGGCCTTGCCGACATTCAGATCGGCTGGGTGTTTGCGGCCCTGATCCTGTTCCCGTTGACAATTGCTTACAGCATCGTGCAGTACAACGTACTGAACACCAGCCGCATGGCAAGCTTCGCCACCACGTATGGCATTATGGGCATCATTACGTCTGTGGGCTATGCGCTGGTCATCGCCGGTATCACCATGATCAGCACCGCCGGTCTTGGCAACGCCGCTACAAACCCGCTGCTTATCGGTGGGTTGGCCTTCATGCTGGTACTGGCCTTCCAACCACTGCGAACCCATGTTCAGAACATGGTCGATCAGCTGTTCTTCAAGTCGATTGCCCGCTACGAGGAACGACTGACCACCTTCCGACACAGCCTGACCATGGCGAGCAATCTCGCCGATATCGTCCGCCTGCTGAAGAACCAGATCCGCGAGACCCTGATGCCCACGCACACCTACGTGTACCTGCGTGACGCTGAATCGGGCGATTTTCTCGCAGCTGCAGAAGGGCTGCGCCCTGATACCGATATCCGCTTCGAGGCTCAAAGTGGCCTTGTACATGCCCTCAGCACCGCTCGTGATGTGCTGTTCCTGGAATTGAACAAACCGCTTCCGCCTGAACTGGTGGAGGAACATGCCCGCCTCGCTATCCTGCGAACCCCGGTACTGGCCCCGCTGCAAGGCCAGGAACGACTGGCCGGATGGGTTGCGGTCGGTAACAAACGCTCCGGTGAGCGTTTCAGCGTCGATGATTTGCGCTTCATCCAGGCCCTCACCGAACAGGCATCACTGGCCGTTGAGCGTGCCCAGGTGATTGGTGACCTTGAGCGCCGTGTCCGTGAGTTGGACGTACTCAGCCAGGTTTCGCAGGCGGTCAACTTCACAACTGACCCTGATGTGCTGATGGAGTTGATCTACACCCAGACGGGCAAGCTGATCGATGCGACCAACTTTTACATTATGCTGCACACCCCCAACCTCCAGAGCATGAGCTACGCCTTCTTTGTTGAAGGGGCCGAACGCTACGCAGAACGTGAAGGCGAGGAATGGGACGCCGCAGTCGGGCTGGCCTCCGAGGTGGTACGCACCGGGCGTCCTATCCGTACCACCAACTATCTATCGGAATGCCGCCGCCGCAACGTCGAGCCGCG
>CAYMGV010000114.1:0-8704 GCA_964390105.1 uncultured Anaerolineae bacterium
GCGAAAAAGGTCCGAACTTCGGCCATCCGGTCGAGGAAGCCCAAGGCGTAGTCTCTGGCGAGGCCGAAGGCGTTGGCGGTTTCCAGCGCGGCGCGGGCCTGTTCGGCGTTGCGGTCGAAGACGAGAAAGAACTCTCGGACCTCGCGCGGGCTGGCCTCGCGCAGCGTCTCCGATTTAACGTACCAGTACCACGCACCTTGCACCGTCATCGCCAGCGCCGTAAACGCCCCCCACATGCTGAAGGTCAGTAACTGCCCGATCTGAACACTCTGCACGGTCAGCCCGATCAGGGCCAGCAGCAGGAAGATCACGGTGCCGGATTCCCAGCGGAACAGCGCACGGTGCTGCACGAATTTACGGATGCGGTCGGAGTCGGAGAGGGTCATGGCGTGTCCTCGGGTAACGGGTGGTGAGCCAGGATGTCATCGTAGCGGGTTTGGGGGCGTTCGGCAACATGAATACAGGAAATGAACAGGACCGCATCACGTCGATGCGGTCCTGTCTCGATCCGGGCAGCGGGTTGCCCCTTGTCTTACGCCAGTGGACTGATGTTGTCTCGCAGCCATGCCTCGAACCCGGCAACCGCCGCCTCGCGATCCTCGGTGTTCTCTGCGACGGCTTCAAGCTGTTTGGAAAGTTCGATGGGGTCACCGTCATAGAAGAACCCATTGATACGTAGAAACACATCGCAGCAGTGATACGCGGTTCGCTTATTTCCATCCACAAATGCCTGCGCCTGCGAGATGCCAATCGCAAGCAGGACGGCCTGCGTAATGAGGTCGGCATCCTCGTAATACGCGGCCATCTGAGGGCGATTCAGCGCTGAATCGAGCGCGCCTTCATCCCGTAAACCCTGGAAAGGCTGCCCGGTAAAATCCATCATGCGCCGATGGAGTTCAATAGCATCCGCCAGCGATAAGTACTTCATGACTGACTTACCGCCCTTTCAGATACAGGTAGCCTTCTGCATTGCGCTCAAGGCTGGCATCCGAAGCTGCGATCAACTCATCGGAAAGAACAGGACGAACCACAGCTTTGTTGACCTGAAGCGCAATCATATCGCCGTCATCAAGGTGCAGGCGGTCCACTTCATCCTTTGGGATGGTCACAACCAGGCTGTTGCCAACTTTGCGTACTTTCTGGAAGATCATCTCACTTGTCCCCTTTACGTGGTTGTTCTCATATAATCATACTGTATACACAATCATATTACAAACCAGCTCCATGCCGCACACCTGTGCAATTCTCGATAAAGTTGAGTATAGTTATCATATAACCCGTATCACTTCGATGCGGGTGGTGTTATACCACGCAAGAGATACCTAACCCGCAAGAGGTGCCCACAATGGAACACATGGAACGAGTCCCGGAGTCCCTGCGAGACGAGATCGCGGCTGACCGCCCGCAGACCCCACCCGGCCTGTTAAGCGTTGAGCTGCGTGAGCGGCTGGTGCAGCGCGGCGTACTGGGTCTGTATCGCTGGTACGTTGAGATGAGCCAGCGCCGCCGCAACTGGAACGCCGATACCTTCGTCAACTGGACCGGCATTCGCACCGATCACCACCCCATGATCCAGGACGTTGTCGAGGGGTTCTTCGGGGTCGAGCAGTATGTGCCTGATTACACCGAACAAATCCTGCAAATAGTCCGTACATCACACGGGCGCTCGCACTTCCAGGTCCGCTGGGGCAGCGAGGAAGCCAAGCATGCCGACCTGTGGCACAATGCCCTGCTGTTCATGCAGAACCGCAGCCCGGACTGGATCCGCGATTACATGCACACCCTGCGTGAGAATCCGTGGGAACTGCTGTGGGATGACCCCATCCGTATGACCGCCTACACCACCATCCAGGAGCGGGCCACCCAGGTGAACTACCTCAACACGGCCCTGATCGCACGCGGGCAGACCAACCACCCCGACCTGCAAAACGAGATCGACCCGGTGCTGGCTGAGGCTGCCACCGTCATCGCCCGTGACGAGGCCGCACACTATAACTTCTTCCTTGAGATTCACCGGCTGTACCTGTACTACTTCCCGGCACAGGCCATCGAGGCCATCCACGATGTCGTGACCAACTTCACCATGCCTGCCAATCATCTGCTCCCCAACTTCGATGATTTCGCCGACTCGCTGGTGAAGACCGCCATCTATGGCCCGCGTGAATACGCGAAAGACGTGCTGCAAGTGGTATTCGACAAGATCGGCGTGGAAAGCCGCCGCGCCCTGATCAAAGGCATCGCCAAGACCCGCGAAATCCCCGACCCGCAAGGCGGCATGCGGGATACCCTGTTCTTCACCGTGTTTGACTACGACCTGATCGAGGACGCCGTGCAGAAGGTCTTCCACCGCATCGAGGACTACGAGAAGCAGATCGGCTTCGATCAGATCGACCCGACGCAGTTCATCCCGTCGGGGTTCAAACCCACCGAGGGCGGCGCGTCAGCGTAGGGCAGCGTTGTTTTGGGGCGCTGCCACAGGCCCCTGCACCGCGCTATTTGAGTTGGAGCGTCCTTCCGGGCGCTCCTTTTTCTTTATCTCTTACGTTCGGTTACCCGGAAAGCCCTCGGTGCTAATCGCTAATTGCTTATTGCCCCGCTGCCACCTCTCCTTGATAATTCCCCGCAGCCAGGATAGTATCATATCGAAATAATCTAGCAGGTGAGAAACCCCATGCCGACGCATCACAACGGAAGCGAAGAAGAACGCCGTGCATTGAACGCCTTCATCACGCTGACGCGAGCCGCCGAATCCGTGGGACGGCGCACCAGCGAACCGAACACCCGGCACGGGCTGACCGAGAGCCAGTTCGGGGCGCTGGAGGCACTGTACCATCTTGGCCCGATGTGCCTCGGTGACCTCGGCCACAAGCTGCTGCGCAGCAGCGGCAACATGACCACCGTGATCGACAACCTCGAAAAGCGCGGGCTGGTTCAGCGGGTGCGTGATGAGAATGATCGCCGCCGCTGGCTGGTGCATCTGACCGGTGCCGGGCAGGCATTGATCGAGCAGGTTTACCCGGCCCATGTCGAGGCCATCGTCGAGTTGATGGGTATTCTCACACCTGCCGAGCAGCACGACCTGCGCCGCCTGTGCCGGATTGTGGGCAGGCAGGAACGAGGTTAGCCGCGAACTCTCTTATTCCTCCGCGAAGCTGGGTTGACCGCTGAGCGCTGCGGCGAGGCTGCAAAAGGAAGGGGCACCATCTAAACGCTGCTGTGGAAGGTCCTGTATCGAGGACCGCGCCAGATGATGCCCGGAGAGATACGGACAGTATAGCCCCGCGCTGCCCCTATGGGAAATCGGTGCAGGGTCGAGTTTTTCAGCTACTCAAACACTTGCGCGATGAAGCCCAGCAGCGCTTCCTGTAGTTCGGAACCGATCTCGGTATCGAACAGGAAGGTGCCATGCTCACTGCGACCGGGATAACGGATCTCCTCGACCTCACCCGGTGCGCCAGCGGCCATCTCAAAGGTACTTCGGGCCGCGCCGTCGTTCTCGGCGGCCACCCACAATGACGGCATCATCAGGTTATCCAACTCGCTGATCGTCACATCCATACCCTGGAAGTCACGCGGGCTGGCGATCACGATAAGGCCATCCACATCGGACGGGAAGGCTGCCGCCGTGTTGACGGACGCAGTGCCGCCCATACTGGCTCCCACCAGCACGATCTGCTCGGCACCCTGCGCCTGCAGGAAGGCCAGCGCGGCATCGGTATCAAGCGTGATGGCGGCGATATCGCCGTCATCGGACTCGCCATATCCACGGAAATCAAAGGTCAGCGCCATGTAGCCTGCTTCGGCCAGCTTCTCAGCGAACGGTGCCCAGCTTGACTGGTCGGTGGGGAACATATGCGCCAGCACCACGCCCTGCGAGCCACCGCCGTACAGCGTGCCATGCAGGGTCAGGCCGTCGGTGGTGGTGAAGGTCACGGGCTGGGGGGCGCTGGGGGTAACCGGCTCCTCGGCGGCTTCCTCGGCGGCTTCGGTTGACGCAGGTGTGGCGGTCAGCACCACGACCACATCCGCCGCCGATTGGGCATCCGCCGGGATGGCGGTTGGTGTGGCCCGTGCGGCTTCCGGCAGGGCATCACACGCCGTGATCGTCAGTGCCAGCAGCAGCACGATCAGGCTCAGGACTATACGACGGGTCATCGCGGGTCTTCTCCTCTTTTGAGATGGAACACATCGATCTGAGTATAGCACCGAAGCGAGTTGAGGGCAGAGAACCTGACCCAACCACAGCGGAATCAAAAGGCCACCCGGTATCGAGTGGCCCATGATGGTTGTGTGCTTCAGAGAGCACCTCATTATGATTGAGTGCCGCTATCTGCCATCGTTGGCTCGTCATCCCGGAAGATGAACCCGAACCCGAATGCGAGCAGGCCCAGCCCGATCCCTATCACAGCGGCGAACACCAGCAGGTTTGTTATGTTGCCCGCCTGCAAGATGGCATACAACCCAACCAGCGTGATCCCGCTGCCCAGCAGGATCGCAGCGATTCGGCGCATAATCAGCTCCTTTTGATTTGCATACACTTCCCGGAAAAATCATGCCGTGTCCAGGGGGCGAAGTCAAGCAAATCTGCTGAACCGTAGCCAAAGTAACAGGAGCATGTAAGATGAATGAAAGATTAGCCTACGAAAGCACGTAAGCCAGTGCTACCAGCGCACCGGTAAAACACAACCCCAACAGGCCAAACACCGCGACCAGCGCCGCCATGACGCCGCAGGCCGTCAGCCACACCGGCCCCTGCCGCCCCTCTGACTGGGCTTTTTCGAGGTAGTTGGCGCTGGCCTTCTCGTATGGCTCCGGCATGTCTCTGATCAGCGCCGCAAGAGTCACCATGCGGTCCAGCCAGTCGAGCACCTGCTGCGGCGGCAGCCCGCGCTCATCGACGCGGTAGCTGGTCATGATGAGTGCCCCCGGCGAGACGTTAAACGTCACATCAACAAGGTTTTCCGGGTGCGCGACGAGGTCGAGGACGGCCTCGCGACCCTGCCCCGTCACCAGTTCACGGGTCCACGCCTCATCCTTGCCAAATACCACGAACTTCGCAAAGGCTGCATCGCCGGTATCCACCGGGTTGCGGCCAAACAGCTTGCCGCCCTTCTCTGTGAAATTGGTCCTGGTGCCGACGGTGGCGCGCGTGTGGATAGAGGGGGCCTCCACGCGGATTTCAACTACCGTCCCGATATATTGACGGCTGATTCTGCTGCCCTTATAGGTGCGGCGATACAGCGCTACCTTGACCTCATGATCGCGGTAGGTGCCGGTAAAACCACGCCCGGAGGGCACCCGCCTTTTCTCAAGGCCCAGTTCTGCCATAGCGGCATCCATCGCCGATATTACGTCTTGACTCATTGCGTTCGTCTCCTTGTTTTTTATCTTGCTGGCAAAAGCATACAGGTTTTATCTGATTTGCGAAACCGGGGTGTTAACCAAGCTGTGCCTGCTGCATCCGCAGATGATATACTCAGTGACGAATAGCCACAGCAACCGGGAGTCCCCATCACCGATGTTTACCCGCGTGATTGAAGCCAGTTCCGAGATCGACGCCGCACCCGAGGCCATCTGGCCCGTCCTGACCGACCTTGCCCGCTACGAAGAATGGAATCCCTTTACCTATCACATTGAATCGACTCTGGAGATCGGCGCACCGGTTCGGCTGTCGGTGCAGCTCAGTGACGACTGGCAGACGGTCAGCGTCAACTACGTCACCCATGTCGATGAACCGCACACGCTGGCATGGCGCACGCAGCTAGGCGCAAGGTTCATCATGCACTCGCACCGCTTCCAGACGCTGGAGCCGCTCGACGATGGGCGCACACGCTACACCACCCGCGAGACGTTCTGGGGGCCGCTGGTCCCGGTCGTGATGATGGCATCCCGTGAGCATGTCCAGCGGGGGTTCGAGACGGTAGCACGGACGCTCAAGGAGCGGGTGGAGAATAGAGGCCCGTAATACGGCTTTTCCTGGGGCGAAGCTGCATGACGGGCCTCTGCCCTCTTATCCACACATTTATGAAGGAGACTCAACCGCATGACTCAAACCGTTTTTCTGACCGGCGCGTTCGGCAGCGTCGGCGAGCAGACCCTGCTGGCCCTGTTGAAGAAGGGCTGCAACGTCACTGCCTTTGACGTCAAAACCCCGGCCACCGTGAAGAAGCAGGCCCGCCTCGCAAAGAGCCACCAGTTCACCACCATGTGGGGTGACCTGCGCGACGCCAAAAGCACCGCCGAGGCCGTCGCGGCGGCCAAACCGGGGACCATCCTGCACATCGCGGCGGTCATCGCCCCGGTCGCCTACACCCTCCCGGAACTGGCCTACGCCGTCAACGTCGAGGGGACGCGCAACCTGATCGACGCGGCCAAAGCCTACGGCAGCCCGCGCTTTGTGTTCACCTCCAGTTACAGCATCCACGGGCCGCGCTCCCCACATGCCACCGACGGGCCGCTGACCAGCCAGACCCCTCCCAACGCCTCCGATACCTATGGGCGGCATAAGGTCGAGGGGGAGAAGATGGCGGCGGAAAGCGGCCTGCCGTATGTCGTGCTGCGCCTGCCCGCCGTGCAGGCCCTTGACCCTAACTGGGGCACCGCCGATGTGTTCCCGACCTTTGGCTTCATGATCCCGTACAACCAGAAGCGCAACGGCTGTGATGTGCGTGACGTGGCACTGGCCTTTGCCAACGCCACCGAGGCCGACGTGGCCGGTAAGACCTTCATCATCGGTGGGGCGGGCGATTGGAACAGTTCTTCTGACAAGATGATCCCGATGATTTACGGGGCACGCGGCATCAAGAACCCGCCGCCCAACAGTTGGAGCCGCACGGTCGATCAGAGCAAGCCGGACGTGTTCTATTACGAGGATCACATCGATGCCAGCGACGCACAGGCCGCGCTTCAGTTCCAGCAGCACAGCGTTGAGGACTACCTTGAGGAGGTCAGCCGCTCGATGGGGGCGGCCAAACTCCTGGTGCCGCTGATCGGCGGCATGGTGGTCAACCGCATGAAGAAACTGAGCTGGGCCGACCAGGCCGAACCCGACACCCGCACCATGTGGGAAGTCGTGTGTGAGACCTTCGGGCTGGACCCGGAGGCACGGTAAGGGGGCAACTGGATAGCGGCCAGCTATCAGCCCCTGCACCGCAGGTCAGGGGAGGTACTGGTGTGCGCGTGCGGGGGGAAGATTAGCAGGGATGGGGGGGGTGCTGGTCCAGTGCCGGGAATCACACCGTAAGGTCAACAAAAAGGGCCTCCATGCGGAGGCCCTCAGTGATCCGGGGACCGGGATAGTTAATTGCGGGTAAACAGGCTGCGGCCTGCCTTTCGTACCAGCATCGACGACCAGCGCAGGTATTCCTCGGTGCTGATCTCGCCCTTAACGATCATCGGTTCCAGTGTCATGTTCAGCACCGCATACGGGTGCAGGAACGGCATATGGTCACGCAGGTCTTTGAAGGTCTGCATGGTGAATTCTTCGGCGGGCAGGTTGGCATCTAACATCACAGGCTGTCCTTAAGTTTACCAATTTTATCACATCTGATGATGTGATTGTATCGTGTGACGGGGGATCATCTCTAAGATGTTTGTTAGAAAGAGGCCAGATACCTGGCACCTGACACCTGGCACCTGTAAGCGTTATAATCTGCCCCGATATTCTCACCCCGGCTGGAGGGACCAATGGACCAGGAAATCATTACCATCGTCTCCGGGCTGCCGCGTTCCGGCACCTCGATGATGATGCGCATGTTGGAGGCGGGCGGTATCGACCCATTGCAGGACGGCATCCGCACTGCTGACGAGGACAACCCTGAAGGGTACTACGAGTTCGAGCGTGCCAAGCAGCTCACCAAAGGCGATGACGGCTGGCTGCCCGATGCGCAGGGCAAGGCCGTCAAGATCATCTCGGCACTGGTGCCGCACCTGCCCGAAGGCTACCCGTACCGCATCATCTTCATGCGGCGTGATGTGGACGAGGTGCTCAAGTCACAGCGCAAGATGCTCAAGCGGCGCGGTGAAAAGACCGACCGCACCACCGATCAGCAGATGGCGGCCTACTTCCGCAAACATCTCAAGGAGATCGTGGACCTGTTCAGGAAACGCGATGACCTCAAGGTGCTGTATGTGAGCTACAACGAGATGATGTCGAACCCGAAAAGCCCGGTCAAGACCATCAACGACTTTTTAGGCGGCGGCATGGATGTCGAGGCGATGGAGAAGGTCATTGACCCGTCACTGTACCGCAACCGCCGGGGGGCAGGCCAGCAGAAGAAGCGCGGCATCGGGCGTTTCTTCAGGATGCTGGGCCGCCCCACTGCCGATATGGAGGATTGACGATGAAGACCCCTGAAACCTATCTCGATGAGCTGGGCGAGGATTTCGAGTTTCTCGATAGCAAGGAAGACCGCCTGATCACCTTCCGTGATTACGGTGACCGCCTCGACCGCATTTCCGACGATCTCAAGCGTGACGAGCAGAAGGTGCCCGGCTGTGCCTCCTCGACGTGGGTATACGTCGATCTTAACGACGATGGCACCCTGCATGTTTATGGTGATTCCGACTCGTTCATCTCACGCGGGTACATCTACATTCTTGCGCAGGCGTTCGAAGGGGCCGACCCCGCCGAGCTGATCGCCAACAGCAAGCCCTACGTGGAGCAGTTCGCCGACCGCGCGGGCGTGCGTCTCGGCACCGTGCC
>CAYMGV010000115.1:0-8691 GCA_964390105.1 uncultured Anaerolineae bacterium
CAGCAGGCGCAGCAGTTCGGCATGGTAGGCGCTCAACTCCTCACCTTGCAGACCGTGCATGGACCCCACATCCAGCGCGAAATCATAAGGCCCTTCGAGGAAATCCAGCGCCGTGATCGACCCGACGTGGAAACGGGCCTTGTCCCCCAGCCCGGCGGCTTTGGCGCGGGCGCTGGCCTGCTCCACGGCCTGTTCGATGAAGTCCACCCCATCGACCTGCCAGCCCTGCCGCGCCATATACAATGAAGCCCGGCCCAGCCCGCAGCCGAGGTCAAGCGCGCGGCCCGGTGTCAGCGCCGGGATCAGGTCGAGGACTTCCGGCGGCGGGTCGGCCTCATCCCACGGCACCGGCCCGGCCTCGTACATCTCTTTCATACGGTTGTAGCGTTCATCAGTCATGTTTGATTCCCCCCAGGTTGGATCGTGCCCGTGCCCATCACGCGGCCTCGCCTGCCGGGTGCCAGTACAGCACCAGCACCTGCTCGGCCCGCAGGGCCACCATCGCAACGGTCATACCGTCGGTATCGGCAAATTCCACCTCGTATATGCCGGGCTCCCATTCCTCCACCACCGTGCCCACCTGTCCGCGTTTCAGGCCGTGTTCCGGCAGGTCTTCCAGCAGGGCTACCACATCATGCAGGTTCATCGCTTTGCCCTTTCAGCACATAGCAGCTCGTCAGCCGTGGGAAGTCCTCGCCATTACGGACTATCCACGCGGTGCGGATCGTTGCTGTGCCGCTAGCGGTCGTCAGTTCAAAGTCTATCACATAGCGGTCGCCGTAGCTGGTGGGTTCTGCGGCCCTGGCATCCAGCGTTTTTGCCGCTTCCAGTACCTTTTCACGCAGGGTATCAGCATCCTCAGCCGTCAGCCCCAGAATGGCTTTGAACACGCGGGCTTTGTGCTTTCCCGTAGGATGCTCTGAATTCAATGAATAGCCGCGCAACTTTTCCAGCGGCACACTGGCCCGGTCAGCGTTTGGAAGTTTACTCATCCAGACCCACCTCCCGCAGGTTGGAGCGTGCCCGTGCTATGCCGCGATGAAGTACCGTACCTCGACCTGCACCGCATTTCGTGCAGCTTCCTCTGCCTGACCCAGCAGGGATGCAGTGGTCTGCTCATCCAGATAGGCCTCACCGCAGTTCTCGCACACGCGGGCCGGCACACCCTTGATCACCAGTGTCGTCTCACCACGTTCCAGCGTCACCGTCACGGTACCGGGTGCGGTTTCGCCATGTTTACAAATCACACATTTCATTCTCGCTTGCTCCTGAATTCCTGATCCCAAATGTCGGGATCAGGTCTGTACGCAGTGATTACGATCACCTCATCGTCGGTCACGTTCGTAGCAACCACGAGATGAAAGGGCCGCCCATCGATCCAGCCCAGCATCAGTTTGCTGGGGTAGGGTGTGTCATCGGGATAGTCCCTGATCGTCTCACCTGATTCTATCACATTGCGCACGTCATCTTTGCTGATGCTGCGTTCAAACATGCGCTGGATGGCGTGAACGCGAAATACAAGTCTCATCGGTTCCTGTTTCTGACACGGTGACCCCTTGAAGATTGTCGCGCATGGGATGCCAGCGTGCAAACGGGATCAAAACGGACCCGAAATCTTGCCCACAGCGGGTATAATGGAACTATCACACACACAATAATCTCTTCACCCCCTGGAGTATCCCATGAAAATCAAATGGTGGATGATCGTACTGGCCGTGCTGGTGCTGGCCGCTGCCGGGTTCTTCGGCGTGCCTGCCGCGCGCCACGCCTGGCGTATCCGGCAGTTTTCCGGCACCATGAACAACCCCGGTGACCTGCCCGCTCAGGACGTGACGGCGGGCGAGTTCCACGTCGAGTGGGACCCCGACGCCGCGCAGGTCACGATCCGCAATGAAGCCAACCCCGACCGCGTGGTGTGGCAGTCGGTGGCGGGGCAGCCGCCGCTGATGCTGGCCTACGGCGACGAGACCGTGATCGAGACGCGGGCCCACTATGAGTTCGAGGAACACATCACGACGCCCTGCACGGAGATGGACTTTGGCGGGCTGGAAGGCGTCGGTGCCGATACGGTCCACATGCAGTTCGAGATTACGTGCCGGGGCATTGACACTCCCATTGCTGGCGCGCTGGTCTTCACCGCCGCCGATGACGATCAACTGGATTTCAGCGTCGAGTATGACGACGAGGTGACTCACAACCGCGTGATCCTGGTCGGGGCAGCGGAGCCGGGTGAGCGCGTCTTTGGGTTGGGCGAGCAGTTCACGTACTTTGACCTCAAGGGGCGGCGCGTGCCGATCTTCGTCATGGAGCAGGGCATCGGGCGCGGGGCACAGCCTGTCACCATCGGCGCGGACCTGACCGCCGGGGCGGGTGGCTCATGGTGGACGTCCTACGCCAGCATCCCGCACTACATCACCAGTGAGCTGCGCTCCCTGTACCTCTCCAACACCGATTACAGCGTCTTCGATATGCGCCGCGCTGACCGTATCACTATCACGGTGTTTTCATCCGACCTGCACGGCAGCCTGTTCTATGGCGAAGCCCCCGCCGACCTGATCGAAGCCTACACGGAGCAGATCGGGCGCATGCGTCCGCTGCCGGGGTGGATGACGGGTGGCGTGATCGTCGGTATGCAGGGCGGCACCGAGCGCGTGCGCGAGGTGTACGATCAGCTTCAGGCGTACGATGTTCCCATTGCGGCCTTCTGGCTGCAGGACTGGGTCGGCCAGCGTACCACCAGCTTCGGCAAGCAACTGTGGTGGAACTGGGAACTCGACCAGGCGCGCTATCCCGGCTGGGATGGGCTGGTCACCGATCTCAACGCTGACGATATCCGCGTGATGACCTACGTCAGCCCCTTTATTGCCGATGTCTCCGAGAAGCCCGACGTCGAGCGGCTGCTGTTCCAGGAGGCGGCGGAACTGGGCTACCTTGTCCAGAACAGCGCGGGCGAGCCTTACCTGGTCACCAACACCGACTTTGACGCGGCGCTGGTCGATCTCACCAACCCCGACGCCCGCGAGTGGTACAAGCAGGTGATCATCGAGCAGGTGATCGGCGTCGGCGCTGGCGGCTTCATGGCCGATTTCGGTGAGGCGCTGCCCTATGACGCGCGGCTGTATGCCGGGACCGGGGCCGAGCTTCACAACCAGTACCCGGTCATGTGGGCCGAACTGGTGCGCGAGGCCATCGAGGAGAGCGGGCAGGATGACCTGGTCGCGTTCCACAGGTCGGGGTTCACGGAAAGCCCGCGCTATGCTACGCTGTTCTGGCTGGGCGATCAACTGGTGAGCTGGGATCAGCACGACGGCATCAAGTCAGCGGTGACGGGGCTGCTGTCGGGCGGGATGTCGGGCTACAGCTACAATCACAGCGATATCGGCGGCTATACGACCATCACCAACCCCATCGCCGATTACCATCGCAGCGAGGAACTGCTGATCCGCTGGATGGAGTTGAACGCCTTCGCGGTGGTGTACCGCACCCATGAGGGCAACCAGCCCGATAACAACGTGCAGTTCTACTCTAATGAAACGACCCTTGATGCCTTCGCGCGGAACGCCGCGATTTACATGGCATGGGCGTTCTATCGTGAGGAGTTGGTGGCAGAGGCCGCCGCGACGGGGCTGCCGGTGGTGCGGCATCCCTTCATTCACTATCCCGATGATCCGCAGGTGTATGGCCTGCGCTACGAGCAGTTCCTCGTCGGCGATCAACTGCTGGTGGCCCCGGTGCTGGACCCGGAGACTGACACGGTGGCTGCCTACCTGCCCGCTGGCGAGTGGGTTCATGTATGGTCGGGTGAGGTGTACAGCGGCGGCGTGACGGTCACCGTCGATGCGCCGCCGGGGCAGCCTGCCGTGTTCTACCCGGTGGGGTCGGACGTGGGAGAGACGTTCGAGGAGAATCTCAGGTCGGCGGGGCTGCTGGAGTAGGTGAGATTCAAACCGCCCCCCGGCACCGTGGCCGGGGGGCGGGCATCTGACATGGGTGTTCTGCCGTCCTTATAGATAGGACTTACGCAGGTGATACCCTCCCCCAATCCGTGTAGAGCTTCGGATTTTACGCCCCCGCAGGTGCAAGCGCCTGTCAAAAGGGGGCAATCAACGTCTGCTGAAGCTTTGGTATTGAAAACACAATAGTGAGTTCAACCGCGTAAATCCTGGGGGCGTTAGCTATGTCATCAATTTAAGATGACATATGGCACTGCTGAATATCAATAGGGAGCGCTAATCTATATTCAGTAATTTGAATGTAGGTTCGCGTATCTGTATAATCAGTGATGAGAGAAGGATAAAAACCATGCTCACAATCAAGATTCTCGGTGCCGGATGCCCGAATTGCAAGCGGCTGGAGAAAGAAGTCGATAATGCCCTGTCTGAGTTGGTCATTGATTATGAGGTCGTTAAAGTTACCGACTACGCCGACATCATGGCGTACAACATAATGAGTACACCGGGGCTGGTGATGAACGACATACTTCTCTCAGCCGGGCGCATCCCGCAGCGCCAACAAATCATTGACTGGGCAACCCAGTATCAACGTACTGAATAAATTTTAGCTGTATTGGAGCACTGAAACATGCAACTGACACACCTCAGACCAACCCGTAAAGATCAACAGGCATTCCTTATTTTGGGTATCCTGGCAATAGCCTGGGTCTTCGCTTATCGTAATCTGCAGGCCATTGCGGATTGGGCTACGTATACGCTGTTGGGCCTTAATAATGAGACGCACCTTGCCAAGTCAGTAAACTTCTTTATTTACGACACCCCCAAGCTGCTATTACTGCTCTCTGGCATGATTTTTCTCATCACGCTGGCACAGACTTTCATCGACACCCATAAGGTGAGGGAAGTCGTCGAGAAGCGTGGTGAAGGTGTCGGTAATGTGATGGCATCACTTTTTGGTGCGATCACCCCATTCTGTTCATGTTCCTCAGTCCCGCTGTTTATTGGCTTTGTGCAGGCGGGGATCCCATTAGGGATCACTTTTTCCTTCCTGATTACATCGCCAATTATGAATGAAGTTGCGCTTGTGCTGCTGCTGGGGCTTTTCGGTTGGAAAGTGGCATTGCTGTATCTCGTATCAGGTATCTTGATTGGTATTGTATCCGGCTTGATCCTGGGACGGATGAAGCTGGAGGGTTATGTCGAGGATTTCGTATACGAAATTAAATCGAAATCGTCTTCTGCCATGATGGCTGAACAGCAAATGACATGGGTTGAACGTTTTGAACAGGCCGGTATCGGCACACGAGAGATTATTGAAAAAGTGTGGTTGTTCGTCATTATTGGCATCGCCATCGGCGCATTTATCCATGGTTTTGTGCCGGAAAACGCACTTACAAATGTGATGGGGGCTGGGGCGTGGTGGTCAGTTCCGGCGGCAGTGATACTGGGCATCCCGCTGTACTCCAATGCAGCAGGCATCATCCCGATTGTGAGTGCGCTGCTGGGTAAAGGTGCAGCGATGGGTACGGTTCTGGCGTTCATGATGTCGGTGGTTGCGCTCAGTTTGCCGGAGATGATTATCCTGCGAAAAGTGCTGAAGCCGCGTTTGATCGCCATCTTCATCGGTGTGGTTGCCGTGAGCATCATCGTTACCGGGTATCTGTTTAACCTGGTGATTTGAGCAGGGTGAGCATTTGGGCTGTTCACAGGCCGTTGAGTAAGCTGCAAAACGTCGAGGCAAAGTGGGAGCCACTGTCGGAGATTGAGCCGAGGTACGTGGAGGGGGTAGCGCCCTTGCCCTGCAAGGGCGCTAATCTGCAATCTGCAGATACGCAGTTGAGCGAACCCAAAAGATTGACTACACCCGATTTTTCCTGTACATTGATCTCAATTAACAACAGGGAGACCCCTCATGATAAAACGCTACTGGATCACTATCCTGATGATAGTGTATTTTTTCTTTGGTGCAGCTCAGGTCACAGTGGCGCAGGATGAAACCCCTTCACCCTGCGCCACTTGTGGCACACTGGTAATTACCTGCCCGCTGTTGGATGTCTTGGACGGTGAAGAAGCCGCCTGCCAGGTTAGTATTGATGAGGTGGTTCAGCCCGGCCTCGTTGCTGCTGGTGGCTCCGCTGACTATGAACTGGAAGCGGGGCGTTACACGGTGACGGTCGATGTGGTGGGTGCCCAGGCTGAACGCTGGGCACCGGCAGCGCAGACGCAAGCCGTATATGTTGTGCGTGGGAACCGTGCCCAGGTGGTCCCACGGCTCGTAAAGCAGGCCTTGCTTCAGGTGTCACTTGGGGAACCGGGCCTGACCGCTGATTTCTATCTCAACGGCGATTTGCTGGCCGAGGCAAGCGAGACCGTTGAAACCTGGGTTTCTCCGTACCGGACGTACCGGGTCGAGGCCCGCACCATTCTTGATCCCGAAGCGGGTGATCTGTATACATGGAGCGACACGACGAACTGGCAATATGCGACCCCGGGCGGCACCTATGAGGTCGTGCTGCGGCCAAGGCAGCGCTACCTGAAGGGCTTCATCGAAGTGACCTGCGAGGTCCAGAATGCCGCGTCTGAAGCTGGCGCGATGTGCCTGCCCACGCTGGATGACGAGCCGCAGGAGATGCTGCTGCCCGGTGAGACGGCGACCTATGTGGTCGAGCCGGGATCGCACGAACTAACCGTTGCGCTGGGTCCCGAAGGCGTATGGGCTGCATCGGCGAAGGCTTACAGGCCGTACGTCTACGCAGGGCGCACCCGCAGCTACACACCCAGCTTCAGGCTGGTGGTACCCACGCCCACGCCGCTGCCCGGCAGCAATGCCCGGCAGGTATACGGCACTATTCAGCAGAATACCACCTGGCGTGGTGAAATCCTGGTGATAGGAGATGTCCGTGTGACGGAAAACGCGACGCTGACTATCGCGCCGGGAACCCGCGTGTACATCGCCGCTCACAGTGATATCCAGAACCTGGACCCATACGAACCCAATCTCCGGCAGGGTGTTAACGATGGGCCAGCAATAGATGGCGTGGAACAGGGTGAACCCTTCCGCGACGAAGGAAATCACGTCTCGATTCGCATCGGAGGGACCTTGCGTGCAGCAGGCACCCCGGATCAACCGATCCTGATCACATCAAACAGTGAAACCCCGTGGTTGGGTGACTGGAATGAACTGTACATTGAACGGGGTATCCTGGAATATGCTACGGTCGAGTATAATCGATTGACCAATCTTGGGTCCGGTGCGGTTGCCCGAAACAACACGATTCGTTACGCAAGTGAATACGGTCTCGGTGCCTGGGGGGATCGCTCCCCAGTGATCGAGAACAACACCATCAGCTATGCCGGGCATGAACTGATCTATGCGGGCGGCGAAAACATGGTCATCCGCAATAACACACTTGGCCCCAACCCCATGGAATTTGGCGCGGGCAGTATCCCGACCGGTGGAATCTGTATTGCATGGTCAAGCCCAAGCGCACATATCGTTGAAGGTAATACGCTCTCCGGATGCACAGTCGGCGTCATGTTTGTGTTTGTTGCTCCGCCAATAGATCCAGCCGTGATCGAGGGAGCGAACGTTTTTACAGGCAACGGGTCGAATTTCGTGATCCAGAACTAGCGTCAATAGGGTTCGGTTTAGCAAAAAGATTCCCTGTTTTGCTCCCATACGATGCCTCCTCGCAACGGTTGATCCCCGGACGCAAGGGCGGATCATCCTGGGTTGAATACGCATTCCGCCGGAGGGGCCAGAAAATCGCGGAGCGATTATCTGCGGGGTCAGGGGGTGGGGGGTGGGGGCAAATAGACTCTTAACCGCCCCCCTCACCGTATATGGAGAGGGGTGCGGCAAAACGCGCCAGCCGGGTGTTTTGACAGGCTTTGCAGACAGACCCTAACTGGCACAGGGGGTGAAAGGCTGCCCCGGAACACGAATGCACCCTGTATCACACACGCACAGGCTGGGCGTGAGGATCACGCCGGGACGCTGCACATCCCCAAAAAGCAAAATCATCTTGAACGCCTCCACATTGCCTGTGGGCGGTTCAAGATGATTCCATTCATATAGCGGGGGTAGGATTCGAACCTACGACCTCCGGGTTATGAGCCCGACGAGCTGCCACTGCTCTACCCCGCATCGCGATTTATTATTATACCAGCTTTCCCGGAAAAGTCAAAGAATTTGCGCCTCGCCGCCTCGCTCCCAGGGCAATCGCTTCAAGGTGTGGCCCCTAATGCGGTGGGCGGCTGAGAGCAGTTATTCAGGCGATGAGGTGTAGGAGCACAAGCGCCTTGTGCCCCATGGAGGCTCACCCATCAACCTCGTGCAACCACCCCAGCAGCGTCTCGATCAGCCACGGGCGATGCCAGGTGAAGCTGTGATTGGCGTCGGGGTGCAGGGTCAGGGTGGTATGGCCGGGGTCGGCGGCGCGGTACAGGGCATCAGCCTGGAAGAACGGGATGGTCTCGTCCTCCTCGCCATGAAGGATCAGCAGTGGGCGCGGGCTGATCCGGCCCACCTGCTCGACCGGCACGAGGTCATCGCCCAGGGCGGCCCAGCCCTCAAGGAACACGCCCGATGTGAGGCCGGGCAGCCACGGCGTGAAATCGGCCTCGACGATCTCGGCGGTCCATGTAAAGTCACGCGGGTCACACACGGCCCCGTACACGGCCACGGCACGCGGTCGCGGGTCACGCTGGCGGCCGGATCGGGCCCCGGTCGGGCGGT
>CAYMGV010000116.1:0-8557 GCA_964390105.1 uncultured Anaerolineae bacterium
GGTCGACCGCCTGATGCGCGCCTTCCTCTCCGGCGATCTGGCCCCCGTGCCCTTCATGTTCCGCTGCCCGGCCTGATCCTTGTTCGCACGACAACGACCAACCGCGACCCGCAGTATGTGGTGTACGCGGTAGACGCACGCCCGGCAGCCTATGATACCCCGCTCTACCATGCCCCGCTGCCCATTATGTGGAATTGAATGGAAAGTCAAGAGGTTGTTCTGCCATTTGCATGCAAACATGGTCTGATATAAGCTCTGGTTACCCAAAAATGAAAGGCGGGAACGATGGTATGGACTATCTGTTCTCGTCTTGTAACTACTCAGGCCACTTTTTGTGCCTAATTTGAGATATCGAACGATCTTCACGCCATATGTTTTGTACCTGAACACAATCCAAAATGTCAATCAAGATCGCAAATCTGAGTACAAAATCAGGCTGAGTAGTAACCTCGTCTTTTATGATTCAGATCTCTTCAGTATCTGATTTGGATATCCTCCAGCGGGATAAAAGAGGAAATCATCCGGCTGTCAGTAGTGCCCAATTCATTGGGGGTTTTTCCGTCCAATGCGGGTACATCAGCGAGTTGAGCCAGTTTGTCGAGAGTCTTGTCGACACTATTCAGAATGTCTTCCCAGGCTGCATGTTCAGCATCAGTCAGCGGAATTTCTTCCCGCATGCGAAGCAGATTGGTCCTGGCCTCCAGCAGTTGACCCTGACTGGACTGTTTGGGCAGATAAAACGTACACTTGGCGCAAGCCATCAGGTGAGGACATTCCACAAAATAGTCATTGGTACAAAAGCCATGCCCCATATCGACGTAGCGCCACGGCTCTCCAGCCTGTGCTCGCCCAGACCGAATGGCTTCCTGGTCAACCAACACCTGGAACGTACGGAACGTAGTGCGAAACACATCCGCGTCGAGATAGGCTTGCGTGAGCCGCTTAGTATCCGGTTCCACATAGCGCAAGGTGGTTTTCAGTTCCGTATGGCCCAACCATTCAGCCAGCTCCTCCAGACTCATGTGCAGCTTGCCATTCGCCAGTTGAGAAGCAATAGTGGCGCGTCCACGATGGGCCGTGATGCGCCCCAGCGCATCGGACTGAGGCACTCCTGCCTTGTGACACAACAGGGGGATAAGCCTCTCATTCAAGTAGCTGCCTCCCAACCGCCGCGCTTTGTACACAAACAGAAACTCGGCCTCCTGCCGGGTCTTGGGGTCGCGCAGCGCGGGTGAAGGCGGCCTCACCTTCAGCCAGGCCTCAATAGTTTCCCCCACCACCGAGTCGACTGGTTTCCAGCGTGCTCGCTGACCCTTGTTGGCTGGAACAAGCAGATAGCAATCCCCCACCTCACGCGGCTCTGTATCGGTTTTCAATGAAGAGCCTGGATGCCGCCATTCAATACACCGGATGCTCAGGCGTACAATCTCATCCTTACGTAATGCACCAAACAGCCAAACTATGGCCACGGCACGGATCATCTCCAATGGGTAGCTCTGGCTGCGGGATGCACGTGGGGAGAGACTGTCCACTAGATCCTGTTCGGTGAGCTGCAACCCGGCCCAGACCAGCTTGGCCCACATATCCCCCCGGATAGCGCGTGTTGGTAAGGTCGGGCTGAGTTGGCTGCGGGCCGAATCCGGCAGGGCCAGACACTGGGAGGGATTGAAGCGGATCGGGATCCAACCGAGTGCCTGACAGTCCAGGAAAAAAGTGCGTACGCAGGTCAACAGATTGGACTTGGTCCAGGCTGAGATCGGGTCACCGACACGCTGGACACAGGTTGTATTCGCCGCCCAGTCGCCGATATGCATGTTATCTACCGCCGCCCGGTAGTCCAGGGCAAGATCGCGGGTCCAGTCTTCGGGCGATGTAATCTGGGGATGGGTATCGACCAGCCAGCGGCCTACCCGGTAGAGCTCACGCCGGTAATCGTCCTTCTTCTGAATCCGGGAGGAAGCATACCAACGTTCCACCCAGGCGCCCCACACAGCGGGCACACCCAGGTGAGCAACCCTCTGACGAGTCTCGAAGCAGGGATGCATTCGAGGCAGGTAGCCCAAACTGGAAAGCGCCAGGCCCAGAACCCGGATCCCCTTCTTCACGGAACCATAGGCGTAGGTGTTGTCCAGTTCGTGCAGTACCCCGGTCGTCAAGCTTTCCGGACGGGGGTCAAAGTTCATGAGCAGTGCCTGACTCAATGCCGCATGGAGAGGGGCCCGGCAAGAGGCATCTCGAGGCATATCTCGGTAGCCCAGCTGAACCAGTGCCTGATCCACCTGTGCCAGGTTCTGCTCTATAACCACCTGACCAAAAACCCGTCTGGCACAGGTCAGGACAGAGAAGGGCTGTACCATCCGGAAGTGGATGAAGCCGGTCAGAAGATAGGCGACCTGAATGAGCGAAGTCCGGTGTACCGACACCGCTGAGGCATTAGCGAGCTGGCTCCACATCTGAGGTGACCAGGCCCAGATAGTCTGCTGTGTGTGACGCACCTGGTGCAGAACCGCCCTGGCATTCGCCCAGAGCACCTGGTTACTGACGCCCAGTACCTGGGATGCAACCAGGATGGGCTGAAGCAGTCCAGGCAGCCTCTCGGCAAACCTGGTTATGGATGAGCCGGTAAGCGCAGCTAAGTCCAGCCCCTCCAGCACCTGTTGTTCAGCCAGGCTCAAGCCTGCCTCCCGGTCAAAGGCGCGCAGATCGACAGGCCAACGGCCCGCATCAACAGTTGCGGCGAACCGATCAAATTCCATCGCTTATCCTCCCGTTATCTCCCAGTACCACCGTGTCTTGCTGGATAACACGTGGGGTACGCCCATCGCGGGCAGGCTCATCGATGAGAGCAATGGCCAGTTCCAGAGCCTGAGCCGTATCCGCAAGAGCCGCTAACTCGGCCTCCGTGCAGGGAATCTCCTGCACCATCCGCTGAAGGTGCTCCCTGGCTTCGAGCAGATGCGCCTGGCTGGATGCCTTTGGGACATAGAAGGCACATTTGGCGCACACCATCCGGTGTTTGCACAGTTCGAAATACTCGTCCGTACAGTAGCCATGTCCCAGGTCCACATAGCGCCAGGGTTCTCCATCCGATGTGGCACCACTGCGGATCGCTTCCTGATCCAGCAGGACTTCGATACAGCGCAGGTTGCGTTTGAAATATTCCGCATGGCGGTAGGAGCGGGCCAGTTTGGTTGGGCTGAGCGCCACGTAGTACCGGGTGGAATCAGGCGACAGGTGGCCCAGGTATTGCTGGATAGCGGCGAGTGGCACGTATGCCTCGCTGTTCGCCAACTGGGACGCACAGGTGGCTCGCGCCCGATGACTGGTGATGCGTCCGTGTCGGTCGCTGGTCGGGACGCCCGCCTTGTTGCACAACAGCGGGATCAGGGTCTGATTGAGAAAATGCGGGCCAAGGCACTGACCCTCATCACACAAGAGGAAATCGACCCGCTCATGGGTTTTGTCATCCAACAGCTGGGGGACAGGCGGTCGCTGCCGTTCCCACTCGATAAGCGCCTCGGCAGCCGCAGCATCAATAGGTTTGACGTAAGCAGGCGAGTTCTTGCTGGGTGGCACAGTCAGCAGATGAACCGGAGTGCCACTGACACTGTGGATAGGCTCAGGTGCGACGCATCCCACCCGCAGGCGGCGAAGTTCACTGCTCCGCAGCGCACCGAAAACCCAGATCAATGCCACCGCCCGAAGTAAGGCCAGTGGATATAGCTGCAGGCCCGACCGCTGCCGGTCTTCCTCAGAAAGATTCATGGCGGCTGCCGTGATCTTAATCCAGAATGCTTCTTCAACCGGCTTTGGATCAGGTCCTTTGGCAATCTTGACCGAGTAAGGCGTGTAAAAGGCCCGGATCGGATCGAAGCTGCGGCGGATCCACCCCCAGGCCTGGCAGTCCAGGAAGAACACCCGAGCGGCGGTCAGCAGGCTGGCTTTGGAATTGGCCTTGAGAGGCTGTCCCACCTTGAGACGTGACGCACTGGCATAGTCGCCAATGCACATGGTTTCCACCGCCGCCACGTAAGCCACCGCCAGGTCCCAGTCCCATTGCTCCGGGGAGATGACATGTGAGTGATGCTTCGTCAGCCAGCGTCCCATGACCCGCAGCCGCAAAAAAATGTTCCGTTTGTAATCGGCCTGCCGGGTACTGGTTCTCAGCCAGCGCTGGCAGGCCGCTTCCCACTCCGGGGCAGGTGCCAGTTCAACCCGATGTTGGCGCGCTGGTGCCACTGGCTTCTTTGGTTTTTCGCTGTAGACGGTAAAGGGGGAGAGGCCGCGCAGGTGCAGCACATGGATCAAGCGCCCGGCTACCCAACGCCGGGTACCCACTCGGGAATGCTGATACATTGCCTTCAGAAAGCCCAGCGAAAAATCCTCAGGGTAAGGGCTGCGGCTCTCCAGGGCCACCAGCGCCAGGGGATGTGAGAGGCTCCATTGGACGGTAGCAGGTTCATAACCCAGCACCAGCAAGTCACTGCGGAATGTTTCCAGGGTGGCATAAAACCGGTCTTCGCCAAAGATGCGCAGGGCGAACTTCTTGACTCGGAAATGCCGGTCCAGCGTCTGGACTGGTATCAGGCCCAGCAGGAAGGCCACTTGCAGCAGGGTACGCCGCACACGCTGCCCCTCTCGTTCCTGCGGCATAGTCTCAGTCTGGACCATCTCCTCCCAGGCCTCTGGTTCAAAGCCCCAGAAGGATTGACCGGTCTCGTTCATCTTTGACAGCAGCACCAGCCAGACCTTGCGTCTCAGGTCACGCCGGGCGGTAACCACGTCGAGGGCATCCAGAACTGGCGACATCAGCCTGCTCAGAGTCTGCTGTGCATCCCGGTACCACCACTTGTAGCCTGCTGCCTGCTGGTCAAGCGTCAGATGGATCGCTGCCCATTCTTTCTCCTGGAGTGCGCTGGTCATGTCATAGTGGCTCAGTACAATCGGCCAACGCCAGGATTCCGGTGAGTGCTCGCTCATGATTGGAACCAGTCTCCCATCATCGCCATCCGCCGGGCATGCAGTTCGCTGAACCCCGGTTCGAGCTTCCGCGCCAGGTCCTCGCCGCTCAGATGGATATACAGGAGTGTGGATTCGATACTTTGATGCCCCGCAAAGCGGGCAATCTCATGAATGTCCCAGCCTGATCGAGCCAGATCAGTCAGGCACAGATGGCGGAGCGTATGCGGAGTCAGGCGTGCCACTCCGGCGTGTTGGGCAATGCGCTTGATGATCTTTGACCAGGCCCACTTGGAGACTGGCTGTGCCATGTTTCGCTGCGATACCGACAAGAACAGTGGCCCCCGCTCATCAGTGAGACGCCTGCGCTCGCGGAGATACGCCCGGTAGAGCAGAGATGTCTCCTCAGTGTAGCGCACCACACGTTCATGCCGGTTCTTGGTCGTCTCGGCGCGGATGCGCAATTGCCGATAGGGAGGGTCGATGTCGCTCAACTCCACCAGGCATAGTTCTTCCCGGCGCAATGCACAATCATAGGCAAGAGCGAACATCAGCCGGTTGCGCAGTGGCTCGTCACATACTACCTGGAGAATGTGCTGCCACTCTTCTTCCGTTGGAATCCAGGGAAGTCGCTGATCCTGCTTAACAAGCCCACGCACCCCCTTCCTCGGCTGTCCGGGTGCCCGCCACCCCCGATGCACCGGGTTCGTGTCGCGCAGCCCGTCTTCGATGAGAAGGTCGTAGAAACCTCGCAGTGTTACCAGCTTCTGATTGATACTTGCATTGCTCAGTCCTACATCGGCCCCGCCTGCGCGCGCCTTCACATGAACCGGAATCTGCCTGCCACGTAAATCGCCAATATAGAGGGAGACATGGTCACCACCCGCTGTGATGTAATCGGTCTGAGTGGCTTGGCAGAATGCCAGATAGTCTTCCAGGTTGCGGGCATAGGTCTGGAGGGTGTTAGGGCGGCGTCCATAGTGAGCCAGGTGAGTTAGCCAGGTGACCGCATGACTTGAGGTCGACACCAAAGGATAACGGTCTACTTCCAGGTTCAACATTCGGTTCTCCTTCATACAAGTTGACGGTCGTCGTTCCTCTGAGTCTCTCGCGACAGGAGGTCTAATTCCACTTAACTTATAACATCTACTCGTCGGGCGGGGTCTGCTGGGGCAGCGTGCCCACCGGTGATGACCTCGCCGCCGACTGGGACGCGCTGTTCGCCACGCCCTTTGGATCGCATTCAGTGGGTGCTAAATGTGCCTCCCATAAGGACGATATCCGTAAACTGTACGCCGACCTTGAAGCACGCAAAGCCCGCCGCTACCCGAAGAAGGAGCTGGTCCCGGCCAAAGTCACGCTCGGTATGGCGCTGGGGGTGGAGGCATGAAACTCTACTTTGAGCCGCGCCACGGGCTTCGACACGTCGTCGTGGTCGGGCTGGGCGGCACCGGTTCACACCTCGCCCGCTCGGTAGCCCGCATCGTCTATGACATGCGCGCCCGCCGCATGCACCCGCCGCAGGTCACCTTCATCGACCCCGACACCGTGGAAAACAAAAACGTCGGCAGGCAGATGTTTCTCCCCGCCGACGTCGGCCATAACAAGGCCGTGCTGCTGGCCCGCCGCTTCAACTGCGCACTCGGCCTCGATATCGCCGCCATCCCGGAACCTTACGACCCGGACCGCCACCCCTCAGGCCGTAACGTGCTGCTGATCGGCTGTGTGGATACCCAAGTTCGGCCAGCCGCTCAGTCAATTCAGCCGTTTGCATTCCTAAGGCCCTGGCGACCCTGGATGTTGTCAGCTTCTCATACCCAGTCTCATCCGTACCAGCCTCATCCGCAGTGTCGCTGTCATCCTCATCATCTTCATGGATTGTTTCAGCGGAAAGGCGCACCTGTTCACTGATTCTAATCAGACGCTGGACTTCGTCATAAGTCTCATGAAACAGTTCGGGTTCCTCTTCGCGCTGGAAGTATATCCCCATCTCATTATTGTTGATCTAGCTGAATTCGTACAGGTTCATCGAGGTGATGATGCCCTCGTGCTCATTCATATAGCACTTGGCATGCAGATTCTGACAAAAGCTCGTTCTTACAAATTCCAGTGAGCGCAGCCAGTTAATTTCCTGTGGGGATAACTCGCTTTTTCCATAGACGATCCGGATATCGATTTTCATCCGATCTTTGTCTTCAATGAGTTCCTTGATTCGCTCATTGAATTTCAGGAATGGACTGATAATGATGATTCGTTCGCGGGATCGCTTAAGAAGCTCTTCAAGATAATAGTTGGTTGCGCTCGTGTTCAGGAATTTAGCCATTGATATATATCCTATCACAGCGAAAAAAGAGGGGATATCAGCAAGCCCAAGTATATATCTGAAGAATCAGCCAGCCAACTCAAAACGCATCATTTCGATTTGCGCCCACCTACCGAGCAGGGTCCCCCTGCATTCCATCCCCCTAATCATAAACCAAACGGGGCATCCCCACCCGATCCCATCCCCTCGACCCCGCACCACCCCGCAGAGCGGGCTATCGCCCGCGGGCAGGATGAAGTCCGCAAAACGCGGGCTTCATTGTGTATCCCACCTCACAAGGAGGACCGAGAGATGTATGAGCAGCTGACCATTGTCGGGAACCTGGGCCGTGATCCGGAGATGCGCTTTACGCCATCCGGCAAGGCCGTGACCAACTTCTCCGTGGCCGTTAACGCGCGCTGGACCAACAGCGACGGGACCGCCGGGGAACGGACCACGTGGTACAGCGTGGCCTGCTGGGGCCGCCTCGCCGAAGTGACCGCCCAATACCTCGCCAAGGGGCGCCGGGTCATGGTCACCGCGAGCCGCATCGAAGCGGATGCCTACATCGACAGCGAGGGGCAGCCACAGGCGTCCCTCAAGATCACCGCCGACGTGGTGAAGTTCCTCGACAGCGGCGACCGCGAAGCGGAGCCGGTCGAGGAGCCGGAGCTGGAAGATATCCCGTTCTAAGGACGGGGCCGCCAGCTACAGGCGGGGATGTGCCCTGGGGGGTGCATCCCCGCTTTTCGATTCCATCCGCTGCCATGACCCCGAGGAGGACCATCATGACACTGCACAACGGGTCAACTCGCATGGCCCATCACCTGGACCGCTTCTCAACCCATGCCGATTTTGAAGACGTGACCGCCGAGGCCGCCCGCCTCGATGTGCTGCCATCCACCGTCCGCATGTACCGCGACTGGTACGGCGAGGCTCCCGTCACGGTGACGGGGCAGGGTGGCCTGTCGGCCATGCCCGCTTACGAATACGAGATCCGCCGCCAGGTCCACGGCCACGCGCTGCGCGCCCTGCGCCAGCTGGGCCTGCCCTTCGGCAACAGCCGCAACCACTACCGCCGCGAGACCTGCGGCTAACCCACAGGAGGGTTCCCATGTTGGATATCGCCCTGAAGCGCAGCGCCCAGAGCGTGCTGCATCGTTCCGGCCTGCCGCGTGAGGAGGCCGACCGCATCGGCCAGCAGATCGCCGACCGCCTGCAAATCCCTGAGACCTACAACCAGGCCGCCCTGCACTACGGCACCCTCGATCCCTTTGAGCTGGGCGAGGCCGCCGC
>CAYMGV010000117.1:0-8455 GCA_964390105.1 uncultured Anaerolineae bacterium
GCTTTCCAGCAGCCGCGCCTCGATCTGCCCAGGCTCCACCCACAGGATATGCAGCCCCGCGATCCCGGCCCGTGTGAACAGTTCCTCCGGCTGAACATAAAACGTCCCGCCGACCTCAGCACGGGTCACGTAAAAGGATGGGCTGACAAACACCACCCCAATCGCGATGGCGAGCACCAGTGACAGAACGGCACTGACCACGCGCCACGGGATGCTGCCGGGCCGGGCCACGGGCAGCGGCATCCGCCCACGACGCCGCGCTGCGGGCTGGCGGTCTTCACTGCGTGACTGCGTGCTGATGCGGCGGCCCATCGCCTAGCTTTCCGGCTCGAATGTGGTTTTGTTTCGGCTGCGGTCCTCGTAGCGGTCCAGTGCCAGTTGGATCAGCCGGTCGATCAGTGCCGTATACGGGACGCCGGAGGCTTCCCACAGTTTCGGATACATGCTGATCGAAGTGAAACCGGGGATGGTGTTGATCTCGTTCATGTAGATCGCCCCCGTCCCGCGCTCCACGAAGAAATCACAGCGCCCCAGCCCCGCACAGTCGATCAGCTTGAAGGCATCCACCGCGATGCGCTGAATCTCCGCCGTCTGTTTCGCCGTCAGCTCGGCTGGGATGACGAGGTTTGCCGTGTCGTTGATATACTTGTCCTCGTAGGAGTAGAACGCATTACCGGGGATGACCTCACCCGGCACCGAGGCGACCGGGTCCTCGTTACCCAGCACACTCACCTCGATCTCGCGCACGTCCGCACCCTGCTCCACCACCACGCGGCGATCATACAGGGCCGCTTCTGCCACGGCCTCCGCCAATGCCGCGCGATCAACTGCCCGCACCACCCCCACGCTGCTGCCGAGGTTGGCGGGCTTGGCGAACATCGGGTAGGTCAGCGCCGCTTCCAGCGCATCGAGTACGGCTTCGGGGTCAGCCTCCCAACGGGAACGCAGCACCAGGTGATACGGCAGGATCGGGATGCCGTTGGCCTCCATTACCGCCTTGAAGATCACCTTGTCCATCCCCACTGCTGAACCGACTACCCCCGCGCCCACATAGGGCACATCGGCCAGTTCAAACAGGCCCTGTATCGTGCCGTCCTCGCCAAAGGTGCCGTGCAGCACCGGGAAGATCACATCGACCGAGGCCACATCGTGCAGCGCATGCCCGCCTTCAGATGCAGGTTCAATCGCTTTGATCGCATGGTCTCCCGGCGCACCAATCAGCGCCGCTGAGACCATCCCGCCCGCATCACCTGCGCTCAGCGCTGCATAGGGGTCACCCCCGGCGATCCAGCGTCCTTCCCGCGTGATGCCAACCGGCACCACATCATATTTATCCCTGTCCATGGCGTCCATCACCGACCGCGCCGACCGCAGCGACACGTCATGCTCGCCACTACGCCCGCCGAAGACCACGCCTACTCGTATCCGTTTGCCTGTCACGCTGCACCTTTCAGGGTTGGGCTGCGCACTTGTACGCCTCCTGGGTCAACAGGGGCGATTATATCGGTGGGGCGGCAGGGCGGCAATTCCGTGTGGGCTGCGCAGCAGGAATCAAAAACACCGCCGGTTGAGGACGGTGCCAGGAGTGCCGAGGCCCAGACTCGAACTGGGGACCCCATCATTTTCAGTGATGTGCTCTACCAACTGAGCTACCTCGGCATGAGTCTCGCAATGGAGTGCGAGGTATTATACCGCACGGCTGGCGGGTGTCAAGGGCGATGGCGGCGCTTTGCCACCATCGCTCGATTGGCTTCCTGTTCTCTACCCCATCTGCGTTTTTGGGCTAACAGCCAGCAGATTGGGCGCACTGTCCCATCTATCACTCCCAACCCACCGTCACACGCGTGCCGATGCCGCCATTGGTCTCATCCGGGGTGGTGCTGTACGCCCAGTAATTGACGTAGGGTGTGGTCCAGCGCAGCACCCACTTGGCATCCTCCGGGTGAATGTTGATGCAGCCGTTGCTGTGCCGACGCCCGTAGTCATTGTGCCAGTAGCAGCCATGCGTCGCGATCCAGCTCCGTGTGAAGTAACACACGTAAGGGATACCCGGCAAGTTGTACGCACCCGCACCGAGGCCGCCTGTCATGCGCTGCCCAACCCGCTTATCGAGAATCGCGTAGTCGCCGAATGAGGTCGGGGTTTCCGGCATGCCTGTTGAGACTAACATGTCACGCACCACCGCTTCGCCCTCATAGGCGTACATGCGCTGATCACGGACACTGATGTGCAACAGCTTGGCACCGGGATCAACATGCGGGTTGATCGGTGCAATTTCCTCCGGTGCGATCACGCGGCAGTGCGCCGCCTTGATCCAGTAGCGCGCGCCGTAGATTTCCTCGGCATAGTAATAGTCGTTCTCGGTGCGCGTCACCCGGTGTACGGTGCTGTAATACAGCCGCTGCTGACGCCAGTCATCGTCACTGGGGCCGCCGCGCGCCCACGTCGAGGGCACCGTGACCTGCACCCACGCCCCACCCTCACCGATCGGCTGGACCGGGTTGAGGGGGTAATCATTGACAGGCTGCACCCATGATGAGTAAATGAACCCCTCGGCAGTCTTGAGCCACACATCATTGGTGTGATACAGCCCTTCGCCGCTGGTGGCGTATTCCACCCCGACAATATCGCCCCAGTAGTACACGCCCAGCGCCTTGGCCCGCCAGCCCGGTTCTTCATAGATGGTCATCACATTGAGCAGAATTCGGCCCAGCGGCGATCCATCCCAGTGTGCGAACACCGCCCCCTGCTGAGCAGGGCGCGGGGCCGCGCCAGCACTTAGCAGCGGTGAAACCGCAGGCAGACCTGCACCGGCAGCCCCCAGCTTGAGAAATCCACGTCGTGAAAGATCAGTCATTGTCTCTATCCTGTCACAATAAAGCCGTACGATAGCGATAGCGATAAGCCGCTAAACTTCATCCCGTTTGTAAGGCAGGGTAAACACAAACTGGGAGCCAACGCCACCCTCACCATCTTCAACAAATATTTCACCGCCATGCGCCAGCACCGCTGACCGGCAGAACGCCAGCCCCAGCCCGAAGCCTTTCGGGCGTTCGCCATCTTCCCCGATACGGGCAAAGCGGTCAAACACGCGGTCACGCTTACCCGGCGCGATGCCGGGGCCGGTATCGTTGATACCAACCCGCACATGCTCGCCTTCCTGGGTGATGATCACCGTCACGATGCCCCCTGCCGGGGTGAACTTCAGCGCATTGTCCACCAGGTTAGTGAGCACGCGCTCGATCCGCTGCTTATCCACCACAATCGGCGGAACGCCTTCCCCGGAAGTGCGCATTGTCAGGTTGGTGTAATATGTTGAGGCCATCGGCTGAAGGTGCTCAACCGTCTCAGCCGCCAGTTCCAGCAGGTCCACTTCCTCCAGTTCGAGGCCCAGCCCACCGTCTTCCAGCTTCTCCACTTCCAGCATCGCATCGACCAATGCCAGCATACGCTGCACGGCCCCCTGCGCCATACTGCGATACTGCGTGACCTTCTGACGGCTCTCCTCCGGCATACTACTTTCAACCTCGTACTCGATCATTTGCAGCACGAAGATGACGAGGTTGAGTGGGTTGCGCAGGTCATGCACGATGAAGCGCATTGTTTCCTGCCGAAGTTGAACCAGTTCCGCCAGCTTTTCATGGTCGGTGGAGATCGACGACAGCCGCATGATCAGCGCCCGCTCGGAGTCGGCGGCCTGCAACCGGCTGTCATCCGCGGCCAGCAGCCGGTCTACCAGCGTACTCATAATGATACGCCGGAAGAACGGGTCCTCATCGATCATATCCCAGAACTGATCGCGATGGATGATGTGAACCGACGTGGGTTCAATTGCCATGATCGAGGCCGTCCGGGTCGTCTCCTGCAGCAGCCCGATCTCACCGATCATATCCCCCGCCCCGCGATAGTTCAGGATCAACGGTGACGACGTTTCCGCCCCCTTGATGATCGCCACACGCCCGCTGCCCAGCACATACATTTCATTTCCGGGGTCGCCTTCCTTGCAAAGGTATTCGCCCGGTTCAAACAACTGCGGTTCAGCGTATTGTGACCAATTCTTGCTATCCAGAAGCGTCATAAGTGCCTCGTATTGGGGGGGACAGAGCAACCTGTCATCATTGTACAGGAAAGAACGCTCCGTCGCATACTCACCCATGTATGACCTTTGCCCTATTGGGAATTGACATCCCATTCAGTATCATGAACTCAGGAAAGACCCTGCGATAGAAAAATCAAACCCTTGATTGACGACCTGATTTCCTGTTGTAGAATGGTAACTATGAGCAGCGTTTCAACCACCCGGTTCACAGCCCACACTAATGTAAAGAAGCACCTGTCTATGGAGTTCAGCCAAGTAACGAATGCCCCGATGACATGGTTAATTGTTGAGGACGATCAAGCAATCCGTGATGTGCTGGTCATGACGGTCGAACTACTCGGTCATCATTATCTTGCCTTCAAAGACGGCACCTCAGCCTTCCAGTATCTTGACGGCGACCTCTCCGATCCACAACCTGATGTGGCCCTCATCGACATCCGTATGCCCGGCCCGTGGGGGCACGATGTCAGCGCCAAACTGCGCAAGACCCCCGGCCTTAAGGACATCCCGGTACTCTTGATGACGGCTTACGAGCTGGATCGCTCCGAGATCGAAACCTATATGCAGCATTCCGGTGCAGACCGCCTGATATATAAACCCCTGCCCCCCTTCGAGGAGTTGGAGCAGATCATTCAGGACATCCGATCAGAGCGCAAAGAGCGCCTGTCTCACCATTAAACTCCCCGAAGATGAGCCTATCACCACCTCCCCCTCCGGCGTACAGTGATCTCACCGGGCCACTGGCGGAAGAAGGTGGTTTCAGGCGGTGGAAGGTGCCTGACATCTTCTACCCATATGCTATTCTGACAGTCATCGCCAGCGCCATTATTGGCCTGTTTGTGCTGGCACGCGCCTCCGGTGCAGTTGCGGAAAATAACCTACGGGTACGCCTGACCCGCTCCGCTGAGACCCTCGAAGCCGATATCGACCGCATTGAGGAAGCCCATTTGATGGCGCTGCAAACCGCGCAGGATGCCGGGGATCGCTTCGGCTGGGATACCGCTGAAGCCGCTGATGCCATCCAGCAGGGCCTCCCCCCTGCTTCCCCGGTAGATGTCATCCTGGTTTACCAAACACAAGATGCCTCGCTGGACACCATCCCGCACCCACATCAGCAAACACTGATCGGCGCACAGCCTGGCGCTGTCGATCTGCGCATCATCGAGGAGGTGTCACAGCAGCCACCCGGCACCGCAACCGTTACCCCATCTATTGAAACGGTCGGCAGCACCTCGTATGTATTCAGCGCGCTCCCTGTCTCATGGTCTGACGACCGCATGTCATGGCAGACTGTCCTCGTCGCCGCCACCGCCATCAAGCCACACCTTGTAGATGCTATGGACGCCGAATCGCGTGCCGTTCTCGCCGTATATACCGGGGATGGCGACCTGCTGCTCGCTATCAACGGCGGTGTGCTGGGCCCGGGCCTTTCGCTCGACCCGGATACCTACTCGCGTACGGCTGCCGGTCTAGGCCCGTGGATCACGGACCCACTGGAAACCGTGCTGGTTGATAACCGCGAATACGGCACCGCCTATGTGCCCCTCACCCTCTTTGAAACCAGCACCGGCGTGATCCGCCTGCTGCTGCCCTCGCGCGGGCTGGTACCCGGCAGGTTAGCCAGCAGCGACAGCATCCTGTTTATCAGCTTTGGCCTTGCCGTGATGCTGTTTGTGCTGGGTGGCGTCATGATTACGGTGACCCGTGTGCAGCCCATGGTCAACGCGCTCAATATTGAGTTGGCCCAGTCCAGCACGATCCTCAGCAGTATCGCGGACGGCGTAGTCGTCCGCAGTCACAACGGCGGGATCGTCCTCACTAATGAGGCCGCCCGTGACCTGCTGACGGTAAACAACGTTTACTCCAGCGAAACCCTCGGTCGCATTCCACTGGCCGACGAGGATACCGATGCCGCATGGCTCGATGTGGGAGAGCGCACCATCAGCGTCAGTGGTGCCCCTGTGATCATTGATGAGCGCGGCGGGATTGGCGATATCCTCGTCCTGCGCGACGTGACTCAGCAGGCGCTCGTTGAACGCACCAAGAACAACTTCCTGAACCAGGTCGGCCACGAACTGCGCACCCCGCTGACGGCCATCCAGAGTTATGCCGACATTATGCGTGTGGGCGGCGAGCTGATGAGCCTGGAGGCTCAGCAGCGGGCTATCAGCCAGATCATTGAACAGGCCAGCACGCTTTCGCTGATGATCGACCGTGTCATCGAGGTGGCCGCGCTGCAAAGCGGCGGCTATGTACTGATTCGTGAGCGAGTCGATCTGCCCGATATGGTGCGCCAGGTGCTGGGCCAGTGGAAGCCCGACCTCGACGCGCACAACCTGACACCCAGGCTGGGCCTGCCCGATACCGTTGATGGACCGCTTTATGTGCATGCCGACCGCGACCGTCTCCATTACGTGCTGGAGGCCTTCCTTGCCAATGCGCGCCAGTTCAGCCCGGATGGTGGCTCGCTCACCGTACGGGTCAGTCGCACCGAAGATACGGTCAGGGTCAGCGTTACCGACCCCGGCGTCGGCATTTCCAGCGATGACCTTCCCCATGTATTTGACCGCTTCTTCCGTGGCACCCCCTATGATAAGAAGGGGCGCATCATCGACGTGCGCGGCATCGGGCAGGGCCTGTATCTTGCCCGCGCCATCATCGAAGCTCACGGCGGGACTGTCCACGCGGAGAGCGAACCCGGCAAAGGCAGTACCTTTTCCTTCACCCTGCCGCTGTACAAGCCGGAGACATCACCTGCCAGCGCGTTAAACGAATAACGCACGGCAGTTCCCCCTGTGATCCCATCCCCCTTTCGCGTTACAATGGGACCTATGACCGATCAACCATTCACACAATATCCGACTCGCTGGCCCGGTGTGGTAACCCACTACCGGGAGTATCTTGATCTGCCTCCTGATGCGCCGGCCATCACCCTGCTTGAGGGCAACACGCCTCTGATCCCGGTACCACGCCTTGCCGAGGCGCTGGGCGGCGGCTTCGCGATGTACCTCAAGTACGAGGGGTTGAACCCCACCGGTTCGTTTAAAGACCGCGGCATGACTGCCGCCATCACACAGGCTGTCCATGCCGGGTCACAGGCTGTGATCTGTGCCAGCACCGGCAATACCGCCGCCGCTGCCGCCGCTTATGCCGCCCGCGCCGGGATTCGCTGCATCGTCATCGTGCCTGAAGGCAAGATCGCGATGGGGAAACTGGCCGGGTCGCTAGCTTACGGTGCCGATGTGATCAACATCGACGGCAACTTCGACGACGGGCTGGACCTGGTGCGCGAGGCCGTCGAACGCATGCCTCTGACGCTGGTCAACTCGATCAACCCGTACCGCCTCGAAGGGCAAAAAACCGGTGCATTCGAGATCGTGGATGCGCTGGGCGATGCCCCCGACTGGCTGTGCCTGCCCGTTGGCAATGCGGGCAACATCAGCGCCTACTGGATGGGCTTCACGCAGTATCACAACGTCGGTCAATCAACCGGAACCCCCCGCCTGTTAGGCGCGCAGGCCGCCGGGGCCGCACCTATCGTCAACGGTGGCGTAGTGCAACACCCTGAAACGCTGGCGACCGCCATCCGCATCGGTAACCCGGCCCGCTGGCAGCAGGCCATCAATGCCCTTGATGAGTCAGACGGCGACATCCTGGCCGTCACTGATGACGAAATCATGGAAGGCTGGTCGATGGCCGCGAAGCTGGCCGGTGTTTTCATCGAACCCGCCTCAGCCGCAGGCATTGCCGGGTTGAAGAAGCGCATCGAAGAAGGCGAGATCAAGGTCAAAGGGCAGCGCGTCGTGTGTGTCGTCACCGGTCACGGCCTCAAAGACCCCGACGCCGCGCTCCGTACCGCCAGCACACCCGGTACCATTAACGCATCGATTAATGCCTTACAGGATTACCTGAAGTTGTAAGCTATGACTGACCAGAACCCGATGCCGGGCACCGCCGAGGTACTGGCATCCATGAACTTGCTCACGGATGACGATCAGGCCAATATCCTCGCGCTGGGCCTGCCACTGTACGATTCCCTGATCGTAGCGTACCTGCGCGTCGCGGGGGAACTGCTCTCGCGGGATAACATCCTCTACCCCGAACTCAAAACAAACGCATGGCAGCGCTGGATCGCCTCGCTTGATGACGCTGTCCAGCAAATGCTCGCCACGCATGAAAACGAGGAGCTGATGATCACCATCGGGCTGGCCTCACTGCTTTTCCCCGGTGCCTATCCGCGCGCCACGCTGACCGGCTACACCACCCTCACCGATGCATGGGAACGTACCCTCAGCCGTCGCACAGCCCGGCTTGAACGCCCGCGCAAACGTACCGGGGCCGCCCTGCGCCGCCGCC
>CAYMGV010000118.1:0-8195 GCA_964390105.1 uncultured Anaerolineae bacterium
GGTGCTGTTGTGCCGGATCAGCACCCATGTGCTGGTGGTGTTGCGGCCAATCATTGAGACGGGCGTGGCGTAATCAAGGTAAGTCACCGGGGCGTAGCTGGCACCGGGGCCGGAGCGCAGCGTCGCGACGCCGGTGATGATCTCGGCGTATGGCTCGGAACTGGCAAGGACGGGCAGCGTACTGAACGAGACCGGGGTCTCAAGATGGCGTGAGCTGGACCATCCGGTCAGGCCATCGACGCTGATGTAAAGCCAGTCCCCACCACGGGCACGGCCCACCAGGGTGACACGCGTGCCATAAGGGATTGAATCAAGGGCGCGATACCCCACGCTGGGGCCTTCACGCACGGCCAGTTGACCCTCATGGGTCACGACAGCCTCACCGTACCCGCTAACTGCGCCGCCTTTTGCGCTGGCGAACGGCGCGGCTGCCATCACCAGCACGGCAATCACCGCGAACGATGCCAGCCATACCGGGTGCTTCTTTGATGAATAAATCTGCATCATGATTCCTCTCTGCGTGCTTGTGCTGGGCGCTGCTGCCCGGAGGCACTTTTGGGATGCTGTTAGGGTCTGTCTACAAAGCCCGTCAAAACACCAGCCTGGCGCGTTTCACCTTACCCTCGGCTCATTGCACTCGCCGTTTCGAGCACCGCTTCAGCGCTGCGGAAGGGGGGAGGTGCAAAGCGGTTTTCAGACACACCCTAGTATAGCATAATTGACCGCAGGTCAATTGGAGGCCAGGAAAACAGGGGCCAGAAGAGGTCGGTATGCGGCTTCGCCGCAGGTAAAAGCTGATAGCACAACGCCGAGGGCTTATGTAGCTGGCCGCTGACCTCTGATACCACAACGGCACCCTTCGGGGTGCCGCCGCGTCACAAAACTGTAAGGTGATGCTACTCGCTCAGAACGCTGGCGAGCTTCAACAGCGAGAGATCAAGTTCCTTCTTGTTGGTGCATACTTCCTCAAGCGGGGTTGTGACGATCTGGCTGGCAACCTGCCCGACCAGCACATTATATTCCCCACGTTCCAGCGCATCCACCGCACCAGCGCCGAGCCGTGTCCCCAGCACCCGGTCAAACGCGCCGGGTGCGCCGCCGCGCTGGACATGCCCCAGCGTGGTGGCACGCAGGTCATAGCCGAGCATCTTCTTGTTGTGGCTGAAGTAGTACACCAGCGCCTCGGCGTCGTAGTTAGCCCCCTCGGCCACCACCACGATGCAGTGCTTCTTACCGCGCTCGTAGGAGATGGAAATCTCCTCAGCCAGCACCTCGGGGTTGAAGGGCACCTCCGGGATACAGACCGCTTCCGCGCCGCCTGCGATGCCGGTCATCAACGCGAGATAACCGCAGTCGCGGCCCATCACCTCGACAAGAAACGCGCGGCGGTGCGAGGACGCCGTGACCTTGAGGCGGTCGATGTTTTCCAGCGCCACATCGAGCGCGGTATCAACGCCGATGGTAATGTCGGAGCCGTACAGGTCGTTATCAATGGTGGAGGCCACACCCACCACCGGGAAGCCCATCTTGTTCAGCTCCCAGCTTCCGGCCTGTGAACCGTTGCCACCGATGACCACCAGCGCGTCGATGTGGTGTTTTTCCAGGTTCTCAAGGGCCTTCTTGCGACCTTCCTCGGTTTTGAACGCCATGCAGCGTGCGCTGCCCAACACGGTGCCACCCTGCTGGATGATGCCGGATACGTCGCGGCTGTCCATTTCATTGATCAGGCCGTCGATCAGGCCCTGGTAGCCCTCCTGCACGCCGAAGGCCTTCCAGCCCTTGGCAATAGCGGAGCGTACCACGGCGCGGATGGCGGCGTTCATGCCGGGGGCGTCGCCGCCGCTGGTCAGTACCGCCACGCTTTTGATGTCACTGGTGGGGGCTGCCGGTTCTGCTTTGCTGGCTTTGGCCGCCTCTGCCGGGGTTTCCTTAACTTCGTCCTTGTCGGTCACAGCCTGCTCCTCCTTACGGTGATCCAGATCGCGCGGATGTCATGCCGCGCGGGGAAAGGGTCAATGTGATAGTTAAATAATGACGTTCTCAGTTTAAGGCCATGTTATGATGTAACAACAGTGACCTTGATCAGGCGTCATCCGTGGCAGCAGCCGGGACGTGTACACTGGCCGTGACTTCCCTGGCCCCAGTATCAATGAAGCCGACCGCCTCTGCAAGTGCCAGCGATTCAGCATGGCTCTCACTGCCGGTGTACAGCGGCGTCACCTTGAGCTTGATCAGGTCGCCCACCAGCGCGTTGACCAGCGAACGGCCCAATCCACGGCGCTGTGCCGCGGGATCGACCGTGACGTACACCTCGGCAAACAATGATGAACGCCAGTTGACACCCGCACTGCCCAGCACGGTTCGGCCATCGCGGGCCTCGGTACGCGGATTGCCCGCCGCGTCCTCGGTGTGAAGGATCAGCGCGTTCATTTCCGGGCGGTAGCGGGCGGGTTCCAGCCGCAGGATGTGGGTGTGTTCTGCGTAGGTCACTTCGAGGTGGGGGGCGGCGGATTCCATCACCCGTTCGGGCACGATCAGCAGGTACGGCCTGCCGGGGGTCAGTGACTCCGCGATCAGGCCGCGTGCCGCTGACCCCGGCCCACGCAGGCGCATCGTCACCAGCGGGCGGAACAGGTCAATGCCGGTGAGACACTGGGTCAGAAAGCCATCCAGCGTGCCGTCACTGGCCCGGTGGATGGCGATGGCCGTGCGGCGCGGCTCATGATACAGGGTGTAGTAGGTTGCCAGCCCGTCCGCTGCATCGAACTCGTTAAGCAGCTTACGGGCATTATCCCGGAAGTAGGTCAGGGTTTGCGGCGTCGATTGCAGGGTCATAGGGCCTTCATTGAGTCCACAGGTCAGGAGGACCCATTATAGGCCCGTAGCAGGGCGGAATCAAGATAGGCTTTCCGCCGCTGTTCGATCTTCGCATCCCCCGAAGGGGCATACAGCAGCATCACCACAATGCAGTTGAGTGGGCGACTCCCCTGTGCGCGTGATTTCAGCCTCAGGCGGCAGCGGGCTTGCCCGGCCCCGACCCACTCTGTTTGATCATTTCGATGGTGTTGGTCACTGCGCCCAGCGGCCCAGCGATGACCTGGATAACCAGCACGACGCGTGCCATCCAGTCCACGACCCATGATAGCGTCCATTGGAGGCTGTTCGGCAGCACATCGGGGAGGTAGCTGTAATCAAAGGGGAACACGATCAGCAGCCACAGCGACCCCAGCGCCAGCGCCAGCCCGTCAATGATTTCGAAAGGGCGGCCCGGGTTGCGCCGCCCGGCAATGACACGCACGGCAGGCGCGATCAGGGCGAGCAGGATCGGGCCGTACAGCGCGATCTGTTCCAATGTGCCGAATTCCCCGGTGAAGAAGCCGGTGTCACGCAGTTGGTGCAGGTACAGGAACCCGAACAGCAGCAGCATACCGGGGATGATCAGGCTTTCAGCAAAGCGCCCAATGGGTGTCAGGTTCTCTTTCTGCCGGAAGGTGGTTTCTGTTGAACTCATCGTACGTGACGTCTTTCTACTATAGAAAAAACAGGATCATGAACCGGGTGAGTGGTTCATGATCCTGTACGTGATTCGATGTGGGAAGTTGCGGGGGCAAGGCCTTAATTGCTGGTGGCCTCACCCGCCTGCTCAAACTCGAATTCCGCTTCAACCTCGCCGTGGTCAAGGAACTCATGCAGGTTCCCGATCACGCCGGAGACACCATCGGCGCGGATGCCGTAGATTTTCTCCTTCTTGCTGACCGTCACCTGCACCATACCGGCCACACGCAGCATGGCGAGGTGATGGATCACGGTGGGGGCACGCAGGCGCAGTTTGCGGGCCAGTTGGGTGGGCGTCAGGCTTTCCATGCTGAGGTAACGCAGGATGCGCAGCCGGGTGGGGTCGGCCAGTGCCTTGAGCGCGTTGATCAGCGCATCGGGAACGACCTCGCCGGGCACAATCGATGCGCTGGCGGGGCGTGAGCCAAAGGCGATGATCATGTGCCTCTTGTCGCTGCTATCGAAGAAAATATACGGGCTGGACCAGAATGACGGCACCAGGATCAACTCATCTGCGGTCAGTTGATCGCCAAAGCGAACACCCTGTGACAGCACCTCCAGCAGTCCCTCAAGCGTGTACCGTTCGGCGAGGGCCTGGGCTTCTGCCAACCCGTCACGCAGGTGGGGCAGGATACGGCCTTCTTCCTCGGAGAAGAACACGTCATAATACGAGTTGAGCGCGGTCAGGTAACGCTGGCCGAAGCTGTGCGCCTCGGTCCAGATCTCAAGACCCGCTGTGATCTGCTTGCGCGTGGTTTTCTTTTCGTATTTGCGGGCGTGCTCAGCGACCTGCTCCACGTCATCATCGTCGTAGGCACCATCCGCCGCGATGCGACGATACATGTCCGCGACGTCAGGGGCCGATTCGGGGTCCACCGTAAATGTGAGCAGCCGCTCGACGGGGTCCATTTCCGCCAGTTGATCCAGCGCATCGCGTGCGCCGCGTGGCTCAGGCACGGCGGCGTGAATCCAGCGTAAGGGCGGGGCGATATGCAGCGTATCGATGCCCTGCTCAAGCGTCTCGCGGTCGGCGGAAGTCAGCCGGGAGCGCATCCCGGCAGCCCATGCTGCACGCAGCCCGTAGCTCGCCGGGTGATGCAGCACTGCAAGGCTGATGAAGAAATCATAGGCCGTGCCCATGTCCCAGCGGATAGAGGGTGAATCGGTCATTGATACTCCTGAACATGAATGTGGTGGCTTGATGGCAGGGAACCGGGGAGCGCAGCCCCCCCGGTTCCCCTTGTGCAACAGCCCCCCTGTAAGCACGTTGATCCTGGATTGATCGGGATGGTCAAGCGCGATGGCTGGCAGTCTGCCGCATTCGCAGTATTGACTATGGGATGTCCCCAGGAATAAGGTTAGAATAATAACAAGCAGCAGTAATTAATTAGATTATAATCTAACGCATTATCGCTGTCAAATGCCGATGACGGTGCGCTGAGCCAGGGCCGGGCATCAGGCCGTCAGGTCGAGAGTGGAAACAGGGAGAGAGAATGTTCCAATTCTACCCATACTCACTGGTGATGCTGGGCAGCGGCATCATCTCGCTGGTACTTGCAGCCGTTGTATGGCACCGCCGACCTGCGCCCGGCATCACGCCTTATGTGCTGATGATGGTTGCGACCGCATTATGGTCACTGCCCAACGTTGCCAAGCTCTCCGTTACCGTTCTCCAGTGGAAGATAGGGTTTACGGCCCTTGTCTACGTGGGTGTGGTCATGGTTCCGGCCTCGTGGCTTGCCTTTGCGCTGGAGTACACAGGCCGGGACAAGTACCTGTCACGCGGCATGGTTGCCCTGCTGTGCATCGAGCCTGCTGCCGTCATGCTGCTGATCGCCACATACCCCCACCACTACCTGTTCTGGGGGTCGCTCAGGCTGGTGCAGGACGGCGCTTATGTGTTCATGGCGGGCGGATTCGGGCCGCTGTTCTGGGTGCATACGGCCTATTCCTACGTGCTGATCCTGGCCGGAACGCTGGTGCTGATCCACGGCATGATCCGTGCGCCGTACCTGTATCGCGGGCAGTTGGTTGGCCTGCTGCTGGGCCTGGCCGCCCCGTGGGTTGCCAACCTGCTGTACATTTTCGATGTCAGCCCGCTGCCCACGGCCATTGATCTGACACCGCTGGCCTTTACCATCACAGGGGTGGTGTTGGGGTGGACGCTGTTCCGTTACCGGCTGATGTCGGTGGTGCCGGTTGCTAAAGACGTGGTGATCAACACCATGCAGGACGCCCTGATCGTGACCGATTACCAGGAGCAGATCGTCGATGCCAACCCGGCAGCGCAGGCGCTGCTAAGCCCGGATGGGATGCCGTTGGTGGGCTGCAAGGTCGAGGAGGTGTTCAAGGTGTACCCGCTGCTGCTGGCGCTGGCGGGCAGCGGCGGGACGATCAACCTGGCCCTTGAGGGTGAAGTTCGTACCTACTCGATACACAGCTCCGTGATCACCAACAACCGGGGCCTCATGACGGGGCGGGTCCTCTCGCTGCATGACATCACCGAGATCAAGCGCACCAACACTCAGCTTGATGAGGCCCGCCGTGAGGCCGAGGCCGCCAACCAGCTCAAGAGCGAATTCCTCGCCAACATGTCCCATGAGCTGCGCACCCCGCTGAACGCCATCGTCGGCTATGTCCAGCTTCAACTGACCGGCGTGGTGCCCGACCTCCCGGCGCAGGCCATTGAGTACAATGAGCGCATCTTCGCCAATGCCCAGGACCTGCTTGCCCTGATCAACGATGTGCTGGATGTGTCCAAGATCGAGGCGGGGCAGCTCGATTTGATGTCGTATGAGTTCAGCCTGTGTGCGCTGCTCGATGATATCAAGAACCAGTATGGTGTGCTTGCGGCTGAGAAGGACCTCGCGTTCCACGTGGAAACCGTCAACGTCGATGACTGCAAGGTCACAGGTGATGAAATCCGTGTGAAACAGGTGCTTTCTAACCTCGTCTCCAACGCCATCAAGTTTACCACGCAAGGGAGCGTCACCGTGCGGATGACCCGCGTTGACTCGGAGACATGGCGCTTTGAAGTCGAGGATACGGGCATTGGCATTCCGCCGCACATGCACAGCGTCATCTTCGATGAGTTCCGGCAGGTGGATGGCAGTACCACGCGTACCCATGGCGGCACCGGGCTGGGGCTGGCGATTGTGCGGCGGCTGGTCCGCATGATGGACGGCACCATCCGGCTGGAGAGCAGGGTCGATGAGGGGAGCACCTTCACGGTGACGCTGAAGCTGGCGGAGTATAACAGGTAGCGGTTGATTGCCTGGCTGACCCCACCCCCGATTAACACTGCTCGATGAATCCCGCCTGCATGGCATTCGTCCGTGATGCAGATGCGGTGAGGGTCCTCCCCAATCGACCGGGGCAGCCATCTTGATTCCCTGTTAGACTCACCCCTTAATGAATCGTGAACAACCAGGTAAGGATGACTCCCAATGCACGGTGGTGGCTGGTTTCGTTATATCTATTCAGACAGCAGCAGCACGACCAAACTCTCGGGGAGCCTGCTGCGCCGCGTGATGGCCTATGCGCGGCCTTACCAGTGGGCCATCGCGGGGATGCTGGGGCTGATCACGGTGAATGCCGCGCTGACGCTGATCACGCCGCTGATCATCCGTGACCTGATCGATAACGCCATCCCCGCTAAAGACATCACCCGGCTGATCTGGCTGGCGCTGGGCCTGCTGCTGATCCCGCTGCTGGGCAGCGTGCTGAACGTGATCCAGCGCCGTCTTAACGCCGGGGTGGGGGAGGGCGTCATTTATGATCTGCGCGTGGGGCTGTTTGCCCATCTCCAGCGCATGTCGCTGCGCTTCTTCACCAACACCAAGGTCGGCGAACTGATGAGCCGCCTCAACAACGACGTGGTCGGTGCGCAGAACGCCATCAGCAATACCATCGTGGCGATGGTGACCAACATCATTCAGACGGTGGGCGTGCTGATTGTGATGTTCATTATGGAACCGCGTCTGACGCTGGTCAGCATCGTGATCTTCCCGCTGTTCCTGCTGGCGATCCGTGCCATGGGCAAGCGCCTCCAGGCCATCGCCCGCGAGCAGATGCAGGTCAACGCACAGATGAACGCCATGATGAACGAAACGCTCAACATCGGCGGGGCGCTGCTGGTCAAGCTGTTTGGCCGCATGGATACCGAGGTCAACCGCTTCGATAAGCGGGCCGCCGCCGTACGCGACCTCGGCGTGCAGCGTGCGGTGCTGGGCGTGACCTTCTTCGCCATCATCGGGCTGCTGGCCTCGGTGGGTACGGCGCTGGTCTATGGCTTCGGGGGCTACCTCGTCATCATCGATGTCTTCACGGTCGGGACCATCGTGGCGTTTGGGTCGTATCTCACCAACCTGTACAGTTCATTACAGGGGCTGGCTACTGCGCCGGTCGAGTTTGCGACATCGGTGGTCAGCTTCGAGCGCGTGTTCGAAGTGCTGGACCTGCCGCTGGATATTGATGAGAAGGAGCAGCCCGTCGAGCTGGAGGCTGTGCGCGGTGAGCTGGTCTTCGACGAGGTGACCTTCCATTACGGTGACGACGAGCAGGCCCTCTCCGAAGCACAGCGCTGGTGGGGGCCGCAGGCCGTCTCGACCGCGCTCAGCGACGAGGAGGCGATGCATCAG
>CAYMGV010000119.1:0-7891 GCA_964390105.1 uncultured Anaerolineae bacterium
GCGACCGCATCCGCGAGATCGAGGCGCTGCCGGGCGGCGGATGGCTGACGGCCTGCGAAGATGGGACAGCCGGGCTGTGGACGGCGGACGGTCAGCGCGATGGCCGTCCGTTACAGCACGCCATGAACCTGTTCAGCGGGGCCGTTTCCATGGATGGGAAGCTGATCGCAGCAGGCTGCGCCGATCAGAATGCCTACCTGTGGGATACTGGCACTCGCGAGAGGATAGCGGTGCTGCCCGGCCATGGTGGCTATGTGCAGGCGCTGGCGTTTGACGCGGCGGGGTCGATGCTGGTTGCAGGGGCGGCGGATGGCAGCCTGCGGATATGGTCGATTGCAGGCCGGGAAATCATGCTGCTGCACAAAGCGGAAAACAGCCCCATCACGGGTGTGGATTTTCACCCGGATGGGAGCCGTTTAACAGTGACGTATTTTAATGGGACGGTCGAGGTGGGGCGCGTCAAACAGGGGTAACGTCTACTCCTCCTCGGTCTTGACCAGCGCGGTGGCCCGGTGCAGGAACGGCGTCAAGGCCATCTTGAGCCATGACCGTGTGATCTCCTCGACCGGCACCTCGATGATCGCGCGATTGATCAGCAGCACACCCTCCTCAAAGCCACGGGCACCCCAGCCTGCCCGCGCCGATTCGAGATGCGCCAGCGCGTCTTCTTTTTCCCCATTGTAATGCAGCGCCATACCGAGCGTGCCACGCAGCAGCGTGCGTGCTGAACCGAACCCCATCGTATCACCGAGATGAGCCAGCACGTCTCGGCTGCGGCGCACGGCGTCATAGCTGCTGCCGAGCAGCCCATGCGCCCATACCACACCTGATTCGACGTACCAGCGCAGGTCGTTAGCGAAGTCAAACGGGATCAACGGCGCGACCTGCGTCAGCGTTTGGAGCGCACGGTCCGGGGCGAAAGTCAGTTGTACCAACCCCAGTTTGCCCAGCAAGGTCATCGAACTGATGGTTGGCCCCATCTCGCGGTAGATAGTGGCGGCCTGTTCGTAATCATGGCGGGCGGCGGAAATATCGCCCAACTGCTCAACGAGATCGGCCTGTCGCTTGTGTAGTGTGTGGCTGCTGGCTGCAACAGGAATGCCCAGCTCCAGCAGGGAAATCACGCGGCTCACATCACGGGCACCGTAGGCATCCTCAAGCCGCTTGTCGATCAGCGCAAGCGCCTGCCCTGGCTTACCCGCCTGTGCAAAATGACGCAGCCCTTCGGCCAGCCCGTTAAGGTCCTGTGCGCGTGCGGCAAAGTGTGCCCCGGCGCGGATGTGAAGTTCGTTACGCTGGGCGGCGCTCATACGCTCGTAGATGATGGCCCGTGTGACTCGATGGGCGAAGATCGCCATTGAGGTAACGCCGCGCCCGGTACGCATCATCCAGCCCTCGGCGATCAAGTCATTGACCGATTGCAGCACCACCAGTTCATCAGGCTGTAACATCAGCTTGGCGAGCAGTTCCAACCCGGTGCCATCGCCGGCCACGGCGGCACACAACAGCACGCGGCGCAGATCGTTGGGCATGTTTTTGATAGTGTGGAAGATGTAGTCACGGACATGGGGGACTTCCTCGTCCACATCGATTTGTGCCAGGCCCTCATCACTGATTTCGATGCGGCCTGCGCCTGTCAGGCCGTTAAGCATCAGCACGATGAACAATGGCCGCCCGGCGCTGCGACGCCATACCAGCGACGCGAATTCAGGGGTCAGTTCCTGTGCTTTGAGATGCAGCGCGGCAAACTCGATGCTTTCGTCACGGGTGAAATCGAGGAGGCGAACGCCCTTGCCTTCCAGCACTGCCGCCCAATCTTCCGGCGGGTCCTCATGGATGCCGATCAGCAGCAAAACGGGCAGGCCGCGCAGCGCCCCGATCAACAGCGGGAACGCCTCAAGGAACAGTGGCCCGGCCTCGTCGGCATCATCTATGACGATCAGGATCGGTTCGGGGTCTTCACTGAGAGCCGCAATCAGACGGTACAGCGCATCGACCACCTGTTCAACAGAGGGCAGGTCATCACCACGTCCGGTGATGAGGCTGGCAAATACCGGGTACAGGTCGGGAAGGTTGCGTGTGATCAGCGCGGAATTGGTGAAAGTCAGCAGGTCATCGGTGCTGCTGCCTAATGCTTCCAACAGGCCCAGCACAAGATCAGCCAGCACGCGCGTTTCCGCATAAGCCCCGGCACGACCCTGCACCATCTGTACGTGCCAGCCTTCAGCGCGGGCGGCCCTTTCGGCTTCCACCAGCAGGCGAGATTTCCCGGTGCCACTTTCGCCCTGAATGGCAAACGCGCCGATCTTCTGCCCCTGCTTAACGGCATGCAGCGCGTCACGAACCTGCTGATATTCCGTGGAATGCAGGCTAAACGGTGTGCTGTGGACCGGGTTGTTCGATTCGTTTGAGTCTGTCACCGTGGTCTCCCGTTACCACGCATGAAGGATAGGGAACACTTAGCCCCACGTGCCGTTCAGCCGGATCGGCAGTGGTGTGATGTCGGCAGCGGTTGGCCTGCCCCCCAGTGAGGCAGCCGCGCGGATGCCGTTCAGGATGGCCCGTGCAACCACATCAGCGGCGAAAGCGCCCACCAGGTTAATGCTGGCATTCTTTTTGCCGGTCGCCATCGTGAAGATCGTATCCCCATCCATCATGGTGTGTGCGGGCCGAATGGTACGCGCAAGGCCGTTGTGTGCCATCTGTGCGACCTTGTTGGCCCCGTTTTTATCAAGCTTGGCATTGGTCGCTACGACGCCGATCACAGTGCTTGCCCCCTGTAACCGCATGACCGTTTTGATCATGAACGACGTTAACATCTGCTGGGTATCGGCCAGTTCTTTGGGGGAATTAGCCTTACGAGTGCCCGCGATGATGGCGTTCTGATCAGGGTCCACCACATCGCCCACACAGTTGACGGCGACGATAGCCCCCACGATCAGGCCCCCACCGAGATTAACACTGGCGGTGCCGATACCCCCCTTCATTTCCGAGCCAGACCCCAGCAGTTTGCCGACCGTGGCCCCGGTCCCTGCACCAACACTGCCCTGTCCGGGCGTTTCGTCGGTGGCGGTCTGGCAGGCTGAATAGCCCATATCGGCGTCGGGACGCACATCAGCGGAGCCGATGCCGAGGTCAAACAGCACTGCACCCGGTACAATCGGCACATTGGGCACACCCGGTATGCCGACCTTATAGCCCTTGCCACGTTCTGCGAGGTAGCGCATCACGCCATCTGCCGCCGCCAGACCAAAGGCACTGCCCCCCGTCAGCAGCACAGCATTGATCTCCCCAACACTGTGCATAGGCCCCAGCAGGTCAGTCTCACGAGTGCCAGGGGCACCCCCGCGTTGATCGACGCCGCCGACCGCGCCGTCTTCACACAGGATCACGGTGCAGCCGGTAATGGCATCGGTATCAGTGGCATGACCGACCCGGATTCCCTTTACATCTGTAATGGCATCAAGGTCGTTTGACATGCGTTCAATCCTCGTCTGGCTGACCCGTTTCAGGGGGAAAGGAAGCCGTGTCAACATGGGCTTTGACCAGCTCAAATGCCTGTTCTGCGGCAGGCTCCGGCACCCGGATCTCAATACGCCCTAAGATGCCAACCGTTACCGGGAAGGCACTGTTAGCCCCCTCCTGCCGCAATCGTGCAGGTATCCCGGCGTCATGGAGTTTTGATTGTATAATGACTGCTTCAATACGGTCAAATGTTTCGAGTACTGTGACCCACGGGACATGCTCATCATCCCCGCCGGTGCGTTTGGCAGCCCGAGCATTCTGCTTATCATCGTCGTCATCTGCGGCGGCACCCCGTCCCCAGCCGATACTGATCGCCAGTGTCATCATCTGTCCTTCTTCTTGGGGGAGTCTTCGGCAGCGGGCAGCAGGATAAAGAACGTGGACCCCACATTCACGTAACTCTCAACCCAGATGCGGCCACCATGATCTTCGATAATATCCTTGACGATGCTAAGGCCGCGCCCGGTGCCATCAATGCCCATGGCATTGGAGGAGCGGAAGTAACGCTCGAAGATATGTGGCTGATCCTCGATGGGGATGCCGATGCCGGAATCGGAGATGGCGGCGATGGGCTGTCCATCCTGCACGGAAAGCGCCACCTTCACGGAGCCGCCCTTGGCCGTGTATTTGATGGCATTCTCGATCAGGTTGAAAAAAGCCTGGCGCAGCCGCCGCTGATTACCCAGGAGCTGTGGTACCGGCTTCGGTGCTTCGAAGTACAGGCTGATCTCCCTGAGGCTGGCCTGTGTACGCAGCACCACGGCCACATCACCCACCATATCGGCAAGGTCGATCTTCTCGACCGTCTCGGTCTCATCTGACCCCATACGATCTACTTCGACCAGGTCGGCGACCAGGGTGGTCAATGTCTGTACACTGCCCGCCACCTGCGCGGTGAACTTTAGCTGGGTCTCACTGAGGTTGCCGGTGCGGCTCATCAGCTCGATGTAACCGAGGATGGCGGTCAATGGGGAACGCATGTCGTGAGAGATAGCGGAGATTGCCTCGATACGACGCCGCTCGGCGGTTTTTACGGAGCTGATGTCATGCAGCGTCACTACACGTTCACCGGATTTCATCATGCTGATTTCCAGCTTCATAGTCCGTCCGTCCTCAAGCTCGATGTCGCCGGTCAGCACAGGGGAGCTGTCTTTACTGATCAGCATATCGAGCAGGGCGCGGTTGCCGGTCAGCTCACCAAGGTGATGCCCGATGGGGTTGTTAGCGGTGCCGGTCAGTTCAAACAGGGTGAGCGCAGCGCGGTTACAGCCGATCACAAGATGCGCGGGATCGAGTATAAACATGGGTGTGTGCAGGGCCATAAACGCCCGGGCACTGAGATCACTGGACCCTGCCGGGGCGGTCTGTGCGGCATCCTTGCTGCGGCTGCTGAGGATGCGTTCGACGGTGCGTTCCATCTCAATGGGATCAAAAGGTTTGACGAAGTAATCCAGCACTCCGACCCGCATGGCCGTGATAGCCTGCGTCTCGGAACCTTCCGCTGTCATCACAATCACCGGTGTGTCAAGGCCATCACGCCGCATGGCCTCGACCATTTCCAGCCCGCTGAGTTTGGGCATGGCGATATCAGTGATGATAATATCCGGCTGAACACTGCGCACAAGTTCCAGTCCTTCGAAGCCATCACGGGCGGTTTCGACCTTGTAGTCACCCAACCCAAATACGGTCCTCGCAAGGAAGTCCCTCATTTCGTGACTATCATCAACGATTAGCAGTGTGGCATCGCTCATGGGTTGAGCCTATCGCTTAAATGGGGGTAGTTGGCTTAGTTTTCTTCAACTGGTGGTGAGAAGCGGTCGATCTGCTTGCGCATGTCATCGAGTTGGCGCATCATCACGTCAACACTGGCCTGCTGCTGGATGGTCAGGTTGCCCATCTCACCGCTGCGGAACAACTGCATATTGTTCACGACCTGCCCCAGCGGGGCACGTATCGAGGCGGTGAACACCGGCAGCTTGTCGAGCCGGTCACTCTGTGACATCTGCTCCTGCAGCCGTTGGTTGACGGCCTCCATCTGGCGTGTCCGTTCCTGCATGGTGGCAAACAGACGGCCATTCACCACGGCAATCGCGGCGTAATCGGCAAGTGCGGTCAGCAGCGGCACCATGTACGGCTCAAATTCGGCCTGGCGATTGGCAACCCACAACAGGCCAATGGCGGATTCATGAACCACCATCGGCGCGTAGATCACGGAGTTGGCACCGGGCTGGATGGGACGGAAGCGGTGAAGCCCTTCCCCGCCCATGACGGTCGTCTCGCGCGAGTTCATTACCATTGAGGCGAGGTCGTCCTCAATGGGCTGCCCGACCTTCTCCTGCAGTTCCCGCGCGAGGTTCTGGCCCGCACGCAAACGGAGTTCGCCGGTCTCATCGTCGCGCAGCAGGATGCCCACCGATTCGCTTCGGGTCATCTGCTGCGCGGCGCGGGTGACGTGGTCAAATACCTGGTTCAGGTTGGTCACTGCGGTGACGGCCTTGCCAATGGACATCAGCGTCTTGATCTCACGCAGACGCTGCTCGGCAGCACGGGCGGATTGCTGCACCTGTGCGAGCAAATCTTCGCGTTCACGGCGCAGGCGCACATCCTTCATGGCGCGTTCAACAACCTGGATCAGTTCTGTCTCACGGATGGGGCGAGCGATGTAATCTTTGGCACCCAGCCGAAACGCCTTGAGTGCCTCGCGTTCGCCACCCTCATCGGCAATGACGATCACGGGGATGTCATATGTGGTGGAGTTCAGGGCGGTGATGATGTCGGTGCCCTGCAGCCCGTCAGGCTGCAAGTCCAGCACGATCACATCGGGGGTGCTGCCCTCGTAGATCATCGAGAGCGCTTCGTTACCGTTACCGGTTTGCAGCACTTCGTAACCGAATGGCTGGAGGGCCGCCTCAACCAGGAAGGCGCGCTCGTCCGCATCGGGTACGACGATCATAACACGTTCAGTTTCCTGCTGTTGAGCCACAGATCGTCCTTCTCGCGTGTCTTGAGGTTCAGGGCGGCATGTCTACATCCATTATACCATTCGTATCAAAGGCACCTCAAACGGGGTCAATCCTCAGTGAGCGGGTCGTTATCCTGCTCATAGGCCTGGGCATAGGCGTACCCATCAATAAAGCCGCGTGCGCGCTCCGTCAGCGGGTAATTAGCCTCAAGGTATTCCCAGAATTCATGGCTGTGATTGGGGTGGGTGCGGTGGGCCAGCTCATGGGCAATGATGTAATCAATCACCCAGTCCGGCCAGTTACGAATACGGTCACTGATGCGGATATGCCCGTCGGTGGGGCCGCCGTTGGTACAGCTTCCCAGCCGCTTTTGCATGTTACCTACCCAACGTATGGATGCCCATTCGATCTCGCCGTTGAAATGCGTTTTGTTGATGCGCCGGGCACGCTCGTTCAGGTCCTGATCGGTGAGGCGGTCGGCCCGTATACGCTGCTTGCTGAGTTGATCGGCGACATCGGTGAGCAGCTTCTTGACCTGGGTCTGCCGCAAATGAGGCGGCACGCGCAGCACAATATGCCCGCGTGATTCACGAACCCAGCGCGCCGATTTCTTCAGCCGCCGGTCCCGCCGGATCGTCACCTGTATCTTATCACCATCCGGCCCCTGGATAAGTTCGGTATCGGTCATTCGGGTCATGGAATCCTGAATGTGTTCTCTAACCATGCGTGCATATCCTGCGCCAACTGGTCTGGACGTTCTGCCGGGATCATGTGCCCGGTTTGTTTGTAAATCACCAGCACTGAGCCAGGTAGTGCGTCATGAAGTGCCTGTGAGAAACGTGGCGGGGTCATCTGATCCATCTCGGCACCGATGATCAGTGCGGGTGCGTTGATCTCATCGAGGCGTGGACGCAGGTCAAAGCCCTCGCAGGCAAGGTAATCACCCAGCAGGACCTCACGGTCGATGGTATGCAGCAGGCGGCGTCCCATCTGTTTGACCTTGGGGTCGATCTGCGGGCCATAGCCATGCTGTTGGATGAAATCCACCACCAGTTCAAATTGAGTCAGGGTGTTTTCAAGGATGTCAGGCGAGACGCGCAGGCGCGGGCTGGTCGCAACGAGGATCAGCCCGGCTACGTGGTTCGAGGCATCGACGGCGACCTGCTGCGCGATGGCCCCGCCCAACGAATGACCACCAAGAATTACGCGGCCCAGCCCCATGCCATCGATAAAAGTGACGACATCCCCGGCATAGTCCACGACTGCGTCACGACCCGGCCCGCCCGATTCGCCGTGGCCGGGCAGGTCCAGCGCGATCACATGCCAGCCTTTCAGCCTGCGCACATGGGGCGGCCAGTGGATGTGACTGCCGCCCGCGCCGTGAATCAACAGCAGCGGCGGGT
>CAYMGV010000119.1:7901-8185 GCA_964390105.1 uncultured Anaerolineae bacterium
CGTCATGCTCAAAATAATGCAGGGGGTATGATCCGGCTGTCAGTTGTGGCATTACGGTCTTTCTCACAGCGTGTTTTATAAAGAGGAAGGCCGGGGGAACACGGGATAGATTTAATGTGTGAAAAGAAAACTATACCCTAATGATCTGACCGACCTCCAATGGACTATACTCGAAATCCTCATTCCGATGCCAAAAGACGGGGATGCTGGTATTGGCGATGTGCTGTTCACTCAGTAAGGCGTCACCCAGCCTTTGATTTGGGGAGAATGATAAACCCCTTTCC
>CAYMGV010000120.1:0-8112 GCA_964390105.1 uncultured Anaerolineae bacterium
ATTTGAATCGTACTCATGCCCGCTAGGGCATTAAAACTACTTGATAAAAAGAAGTGTGATACATGGAGTTTGTACTGGATTTTTTCATGATTCGGGTGGCATTCTTTGCCCCCAAGTTCAAGTATCGCCTCTGCATCGAGGGAACTGTAAACCCTCTATACCTGTGTGTGGACCTGAAGCTGTTTTCCCTGTATGTGTTTGAACTGACCGCGGCTCGTCCTTTTGTTGGCGTACGGTTTTACCTGTTTAACCATGGATTCGGTGTGGGGACTCAGAACGAATCTAACCGTATGCGTGATGGACTTCGCCAGATGGAAATCCTGCTAGAAATGGCACAGAGCATGCCTGAGTTGAACATCACTTTGCCTGAGTTTCATGCCCCCACAGAAGGGTAATGAAACCCGTATAAGAATCACACTCATGCCCGTAAGGGCACTCCGACACCCCGCCCCGTGCAGGGTGTCATGCTTTTTGTGTCGGACGCCACTTGACAGTGTGGATACACCTGTCCTAGACTGTGTAGTGTCATATTCCCAGCGGAGAATTCAGCGGTCACACCATGCCCACCACCTTCCTCGCCACCCTCGGCGCTGAGCCACAGGTCGTCACCATCACGCTCGATCTGCTCCGCGCCCGTGGCATATATCCGCGCCGCGTGGTCGTGCTGCACAGTGACCCGGATGTCCCCCCCACGCGGGAGGCCCTGGCCGCCCTGCGTACCGATGGCCTCAGCTTCGAAGGGGTGCCGCTGCTGCACGATGGGCAGCCCCTCGATGACATCCGGGATGAGTCCGAAGCCCGCGCCGCCTTCCGCGTCATTTACAGCGCCCTTGAAACCGAAAAATCCGCCGGGCAAACGGTGCATTTCAGCGCCGCCGGGGGCCGCAAGGCCATGGCGATGTACGCAATGCTGGCCGCTCAACTGCTGTTCGAGGAGGCGGACCGTCTGTGGAATCTCGTCTCCGGTGATCCCCTGCGTGAAAGCCGGGCGCTGCACGCTGGCCCCGGTGAAGCCGCGCTGCTGCGCGTACCGGTGCTGCCGTGGCGCATCGAACTCACCCGCAAGCGGGCTTTCATCGAACGCGACCTCACCCCTGCCGAGCGTGACCTGCTGGCGCTGGCCGTGGTCGAGGGGCTGACCAATGCCGCCATCGCCGTGCGGCGTGGCGTCAGTGAGAAGACGGTCACCAACCAGTTCACCGCCATCTATGACAAACTGCGCGCCGCTTACCCCGCTTCGGATGGGGTAGACCGTCACCTGCTGATGGCCGAGTTCGGGCCGTACTTCCAGGTCATCGAGATGCTGGATGCAGACGAGTAAGTGTTTTATAGGGGGATCCTCCCATGCGGGGGCGATCCCCTTTGGTTTATCCTGAGCCTGTAGTTCGCGGGCAACCTGCCCGGGAAGGAGCAGTGAATGTGACAACACCTGATCTCACCGGGGCCCGCGCGGCCCTGCTGAACCACGCGGTTCCCGTGCTGGGCGGCAGCCCCTCCGCCGGGGCCACGCTTGATCTCACGCCCTACCTCGCGCTGCTGCCGCGCGGTAACGGCCCGGTCGATGCGCTGACCGCGATACTGACCACGCTGGCCCCGCCGGGTGCTGGCGCGGCCCCTGCCACCTATGAGCCTGCCCCGCTGGCGCTCGACCGCGGCACCATCATGCCCGGCCAGCCGCCGGGGGTCAGCGGCCCGTCCTTTGCCGAGGAATGGTCGCATCTGTCTGATCCGACTGGGGTACAATTTGAAACCGCCTGCGATCTGATCCGCAAGCACGGCTGGGCCGTACCCGGCACGCTTGGCGAGGAGGGCGTCAGCTTGTGGGAGGAGTTCAAGCTGCTCTCCGCGCTGGTGCATGCCTCCGGCGGTGCCGCGCAGCCCGTCGAGTCCGTCACGCTGGCCGCCGGCGATTTCCCCGGCATCCAGGGCGCGATCTATACCATCACCTCCAAAGGGGCAGCCCGTGGCCTGCGGGGCCGGTCGCTGTTCCTTCAGCTGCTCGCGGACGGGATCACCCGCCGCCTGCTGCTGGAGTTTGATCTCCCGCCCACCAATGTGCTGTATCTTGCCGGGGGCAACTTCGTGCTGATCCTGCCGCCGGGCGCTGATGAGGTGATCCATGAGGTTATCACCCCGCTGACGCGGCGGCTGCTGGCCTTCTACCGGGGCGATATCTCACTGGTAACGGCCTCGCTTGAGGTGCCCACGTCCGCGCTCGCCACGGGCGAGTTCGAGGCACACTACCGGGCGCTCAAGGCGCAGCTCGGCCACGCCAAGCTCCAGCCCTTTGCCGCGGTCGCCATCGAGTCGTGGGATGCAGTCTTTGAGCCCACCGGCGGCGCAAGCTCCGATCACTGCGCGGTCTGCTACCACGACCCCGGCCCCGGCGAGCAACTCCACCGCTACCGCGACGACTTGTGGTGCAGTGAGTGCATGGGCTTCGATCAGCTGGCGCGGCAGCTTGCCACGCACAGCGGCTACCTCTTCGTAAGCACCGCCTACCGTGACCCGGAAGACCCCGGTGACTGGCGCGAGAGTCTCTCCGCGCTGACCGGCCTCTACTACGACCTGCACAGCACCCCACCCGCTAACGCGGATTGGGTCTATACGCTGAATGACACGGCGTTCCTCGATGACGGGGTAACCGGGTTCCGCTTCCTTGCGACGCGGACGCCGCACAATGATGATGGCACCATCCGCGATTTCCGTAAGCTGGCAAAAGCCGCAAAAGGCCTCGACCGCATCGGCATCCTCCGTATGGATGTAGACAACCTCGGTCGCGTGTTCGGGGAGTACATCACCCCGTTCACGCCTACGCGGTTGTCAGCCGCCAGCGCCGCCATGAGCGTGTTCTTCGATGGCTGGCTGAACGCCATATGCGCCGGGTTGGAGGCTGATTTCAGTGCACCTGAAAGTCTGTACATTATCTATGCCGGTGGTGATGACCTGTTTGTTGTCGGCCCGTGGGACCTCATGCCGGAGTTAGCGCAGCGCATCCATGATGAGCTGGCCGCCTATGTCAATGGCAGCCCGCACATCACTATCTCGGCGGGCATCAGCGTGGAGTTCGCTGACTTCCCCCTCTATCGCGCCGCTGAACGCGCCCGCGCCGCCCTCGATGACGAGGCGAAAGGTCGCGATGGTAAGAACGCCATCAGCTTCCTGCAGGAGGTGGTCGGCTGGGACGACGGTGAGTGGGATCATGTCGTCTCGGAACGCAACCGGCTGACATCTCTTGTCACCGAGCGCGGCCTGCCCACCGCCCTGATCCAGGCGGTGCGCCGGGTTCACGCCCAGTACCTTGAAGACCGCAACCAGCGTGGCTCAACAGACGGCATCGTCTATGGCCGCTGGATGTGGCAGCAGGCTTACAGCCTGACGCGCATGGCCGAGCGCAACAAGGACGCTGCCGGTGATATCGCCGCCTTGCAGGAATCCCTGCTTTCACCTGACCGCATTCACCTCGCCGGGCTGGCCGCCCGCTGGGTCGATTACCTGAAACGCACAAAAACTAACGAGGAGTAAGCCACATGGCAAAGATCAGTGACCAGGATCGGCAGGCCATCATCGTAGACGGTGACTCGGCCCTGTTGGTCAGTAAAGCCCAGGAATTCGGCGCGGACTTCGCCCGTGGGGACATGAAGTCAACGCAGATTCGCAGCGTATTTGGCACCGTTCGCCAGATACAGGCCAGTTGGCCCGCCTACGCGACCGATGATGAGGTCCGGCTTGCATACCGCGACCTGCAGATGCTCAAGCCCAAGCTGGCGTATCAGGCCGCACGGAACAATGGGGTTAGCCCCCTCCGCAACCTGCTGACCCCCATGATCGATGAGGTCGGTATGGACCGTACCCGTTTCCAGAATTTCGTCGATTTCTTCGAGGCCGTGCTGGCCTACTACAAAGCCGAGGGAGGCAAGTAAGCAATGGCAACCCACATCACCCTGTATGGGCGCGTGTTTATCACTGGCGATATCGTGCTGAAAACCGGGCTGCATATCGGTGCAACGGAAGGCCCGCTGGAGATCGGCGGAGTCGATAACCCCGTCATCCGTGACGCGCTGACCGGACGTCCGTATATCCCCGGCTCATCCCTCAAGGGCAAGATGCGCTCACTGGCCGAGAAGCTGACCGGTGCCCCGCAGAATAAGCCGATTGCCAAGGTGACTATCCACACGGCCAAGACCGCTGAGGAGTATCACAAGTACTGGGTCAACCCCATCTACGGCGTCCCTGCCGAGATCGACTACGACATCCCGGCCCCGACGCGACTGATCGTGCGGGATGCCTACATGAGCGAGGCCAGCGTCGAGGCCTTCAAGACCCAGGCCAAAACCGACCTGCCCTTCACGGAACTCAAAACCGAGGTTGCCATCGACCGCGTGACGTCGGCGGCGTCACCGCGCACGATGGAGCGAGTCCCGGCGGGGGCGGTGTTCTCCCCGTTTGAGATGGTGTATTCCGTCTTCGACCTGCCCGCTGATATCGACAACTTCGCCAACGTACTCGTCAGCATGCAGATGCTTGAGGACGACTATCTCGGTGGGCAGGGGTCACGCGGCAGCGGCAAGATCGCGTTTGAGAACGTCAGCCTGGACCTGCGCACGGGCGCCAAATACAGCGAGATCGTCAGTGCCGGTGACCCGCGCGGCGTGCAGGATTGGCTGGACATCAGCGGTGACATTCATTCATGGCTTAGCGGGTCATTCGGTTAGGAGCAGACATCATGCAAATGCAGGTCTATCACCTGCGGGCACGGTCGGCGTTTCACCTCGGTGAGCGCGGCATCGGTGTCGAACACACTGACATCTTTGCCCGGGCCGATACGGTGTTCTCGGCTCTATGCACCATGATCCGTCAATGGGCAGGCGAAGCCGTGCTCGTGGACTTTCTCGCCGCGATGCGTGACCAGCCCCCGCTGCTGCTGAGTTCAGCGTTCCCATACGTCGATACCAACGATGGTGCGGTCCGGCTGTATCCGCGACCGCTAGGCGGCATGCCGGGGACAGCCCCGGACGATCTCGCGGCGTTCAAAGCCGTAAAGCACGTGGCGTTCGTATCTGAGGCCGTCTTCATCAGGTGGGTATCCGGCCAACCCTTTGATTACACGCTGATGCAGGATGAAAGCATCGCAGTGACGGCAGAGGAGGAATCGGCATTAGGGAAGTCCTCACTGTTCTGGCAGGTGGATGAGGTGCCACGCGTGACCATCGACCGGGTGACCAATGCCTCGGCGGTCTTCCAGGCCGGGCGTGTGAAGTACGCCCCGGATGGCGGGCTGTGGTTGGGCATCCAGTGGCTGGATGAAAGCTGGCGACCCACCGTTGAGACTGCGCTCACCCTGCTGGGTGATGCCGGGCTCGGAGGAGAGCGCAGCGTGGGGCACGGCCAGTTTGAATTGCTGGACGGTAGCAATGTTGATCTCCCTGACCCGGCAGGTCGCTTTGTCACACTGTCACCGATTTGGCCGCAGAACCAGCAGCAGGGAAATGCCCTGCTGGCAGATGATGCCATTTACCAGTTTGTCGTCCGCCGGGGCTGGATTGGGTCACCGGAAGGCAGCGGCTTGCGCCGCCGAGCGGTGCGGATGCTGGCCGAAGGCAGCGTGCTGACCGGCGACTCGCTGGCGGGCGGGCTGGTGGATGTCAGCCCGGAGATTTTCAGCGAACACCCGGTATACCGCTACGGCTATGGGCTGCCCGTTGGCATGAGTGGAGGCTAACATGAGTGACCTGCATACGAAGTATCAACTCACAATGGAAGTCCTGTCTCCCGTGCATGTTGGTACGGGCGAGGAACTGATCAAGGACTACGACTGGGTCGCACACAATAACCGCACGTGGATCATCAACCAGGAAGCGTTACTGAATGAAGCGCTCTCCGAAGATGGTGAGTTCGATAACGACCTCCTGAGGGCAACACCGGCCAGCCTGCTACGAAACGAGGATTACCAGCCTGATAGCGCAATCTTTCGCTACTCAATGCCCGGCACACCTACCAACCGACCGCTGCGCGAGCAGATCAAGACGGCATGGGGCAACCCATATCTGCCCGGCACTTCGATCAAAGGCATGATGCGGACGCTGCTGCTGTGGGGCATGTTCACCTCCGATAGCAGCCTGAATCTCGATACTCGAAAGTTGGGTAATCGCCGAGGTTGGGCTGCACAGCAAATCGAACGGGAGCTTCTGGCACCTGCCTCTCGCGGTAAAGATGCGCCTAACAAGGACATCATGAAAGCCTTTCACGTGCGGGATACCGACCCGGTATCCCCAGACCAGTTGCACGTAGCGAGTGCTAACATCTATCCCACCGGGACTCGCAGCAGCAAGGGCGTCAATGTTGATGTTGAAGCCCTGCGCAAGGGCACTGAACTTGTAACCACCATCACCATTGATGAGTACGGTTTCAACGACTCACGGGCCAGCAAGAAACTGGGCTGGGATGGCCTGCGTGTATGGTTTAACCGGCTCGCTCGCATTGGTCAGGCCTATACCAGGAGGCGTTTAGGTGAAGAAGCTGAGTTCCATGTCAAAAAGGGACCGTCCAGCGCCCAGTACTTCTACAAGGAGCTGATCGAAGTAGAGCTCGGCAAATCCGAATGGCTGATGCAGATCGGCTGGGGGACGGGTTGGAAGGCCAACACGCTGAACAACATCGTCACTGAACATAAGCGCTTTGAGCAGGACGTACTCAAGAAGTACCGCATGGGCAAGGGGAACTACAACCCACCATCACAATTCCCTAAGAGCCGCAAACTGATGCTGCTCGATGACACTCCCGCCATCCCACTCGGCTGGATCAAATGCCGCTTAGACCTCGTGGAGGACTGACCATGGCAGATACCACACCGATCCTCGTGATCTCAACCGTCGGGCAGAGTGTGTTCAGCAATGCCGCTGAGCATATCCGCGAGCGCAGTATCGAGTTTCGCAAGCAACAGGACGTCGATATTACGGCCATACTCAACGGCAAACACGACTTCCCCGGCAAGGAGCTCTATGAAAGTGCGCTGGCGCACCTTGACGCGCTGACCAGTGCCGAAGCCCGCCGCCGGGCCAGCGCCGAACTCAACAGCCTTGAGCGTCTGCTGGATAGCCGTGAACCATCAAAGGCTGACCAGCTGCATTTTCTCGCATCGGATACGCCCGATGGCGCGCTGGCCGCCCGTGTGCTGGCCGATTTCTGTGAGAAACAGTACGGCATTACCTGCACGGCCCATCTCGTGGAGGGCCTGCAGGTGACGGATGGCGCAGCCTTCCGGCGCTACGGCCTCCCCAACCTGATCGACACACTGTATGACCTGCTGAAAGATACAGCGGGGACGTATCGCCGGGTGCTCAACCCCACGGGCGGCTTCAAGGGCGTGGTGCCCTACCTCACGGTGGTCGGGATGCTAGAACCGGGGATCGAGGTCAGCTACATCTACGAGCGTTCCCCGGAACTCATCACACTCTCCGGGATGCCCGTCACGTTCGATTACGATCTGCTCGGCAACCACTACGCGGTACTCTCGGCGCTGCACGAGGCGAAAACGCTCACCGAGGCCGAACTGGCGGCGGAACTGGATGACAAAGACAATCTCGACGACCTGCCGATCTGGTCACTGGTCGAGGTGATGGAGATGGATGGCGCGTATCACTACTCGCTGGGTGGCCTCGGTATCATCGCCTTCCGCCACCTGCGTGAACAGCGGAAGAAAGAACCGGTCTGGCTGTCAGCATCCGCCCGTAAAACCTATGACAAACTCGCCCCGTCGATGCAGCGCATCTTCGGCACCATGATCGACTCGCTCGCCGACCCGGACTGGCGAAACACCCGGGCCGACTCTAAGCACGGCATCAAGGGCGAAGCCATCGTTTATAAGCGGCGCGCCAACCCGGAGCGCATCCTGTGGTTTGAAGAAAAGGGCGGCGGGGTATTGATCGCTGAGCTGGTCAGCCATCTCGACAAGTCCTACGAGAACTCACCGGACCTGTACCGCAAGGGCTATAAGAAAGACCACGACTGGAAGGGGCTATCATCCTCATGATCCTGCTCAACTTCGCCCACCCCATCACTGACGACCAGCGCACGCAGGTCGAGGCCCTGCTGGGCGAGCCGCTGGCGGAG
>CAYMGV010000121.1:0-8105 GCA_964390105.1 uncultured Anaerolineae bacterium
GCCCGTACAGCGCGGCAGCGACGCCGTCCCCGGTATCGACGTTGTAGCCCATGTTGGCGTAGGCGTACAGCTTGCCGAAGCGCCTCGTCAGTGTTTCGAGCACGTCCATGGCGTCGGCCAGCACGGCAGGCCCTTCTGATAAGCGGCCCTGCCACGCCCTGAAATCCGCGATCAACCCTTCGACCGCGGCGTATTCGGTGTGCCATGCGTCCACAGATTCAAAGACGCTGGTATCGTTCCAGCGGTATTTCTCCGGAACCTCAGCGCGTGGGGGTAAAGTTTTGGGAGCCATGAGCGGTTTCTCCTTGATGCTGACCGTCTTGGCGGGCGCGGCGCTTGCGGGTGAGTGCAGGCAGCCCGGCAAGGCGTAGGATGACAGGAACCCTACTTTACCAGTTAGATGATTATCTTGCTATGAGAACGTGCCTGCGGAGACGTCCAGGTATCAATTGGTGGGATGAGGACGAGGACGAGGACGAAAGCACCTTACCGCCCCGCGGCCAGACGCACCGCGTCCGGGCTAGGGATGCAGGCCCGCCTGCTTCCAGAGCGCGCGCGCAGCTACGATCCGATCTCGATTCATTTTGAGACGTTCGACGGTTGCACGTCCGGTGGGGTTAAGCCCTACAATACGCAGAGCGTCATCGTCCCACACAAAATGATCTGACCATACCTGTTGTCGCGGGTTATACAGTGGTGCGGTCTGGTTGGTGCCGGGGTCTTCTGCAGAGGTCGCTGTTGCTTTGCTGAGATTGCATGATGGGCAGGAGAGGCAGAGGTTAGCGGGATCATCGCCACCAGCCGGGAGAATGTGCTCAACGTGCATGGCCTGCCCGATCACATCCTGCCGGGTCTGGCAGTATTCGCAGCGTCCGTCTGCCCGCTCATGGACAAGCCGAACGGTGGCGGCCCAGCTTAGCTCAGTCATCAGCAGAGTTGGGAACGTGGTGGCCGCGCCCGGCCAGCAGGGCATAGGCCTGTGCCTTACGCAGCATCAGCCGGTCCGCCCCATCAACCAGTTCCGCCAACTCGCGCTGTTCAACCTCATCCAGTGAACCGCTTGCATTACCGTTCAGCAGATTCGTTAACCGCTGCTGGCGAGCAGTCGGCATCTCCTCACGCCCGATGGTCCACAGCGCATCGTCAGACAGCCGCATCATCGCAGTAAGTTCGGCCTGTTCATCGGCTGGTAGGGGGGGCAAGGTCGGGGCCAGGGCATCCTCAAGCCGCTGGAGCAGCACCTGTTCAATGGGCTGATTCGCGTCTTCGGCAGCCTTGCGCAGCCGGTCATATAAAGGGCCGGGAAGTGTGATCTGTACCGGGTAACTGCTCATGGTTCTGTCCCTGTACGGCTAACCTGTTCGTTCCCCTGATTGTACAGAATCCGGGACGAGGACGAAAGCACCTTACCGCCCCGCGGCCAGCCGCACCGCGTCCGGGGGGATTTCCAGCAGCACCACCAGCCGCTCAACGAAGTAGCCAAATACCGGGGCGGCGGTCTGTGACCCCCACGGCGAACTGGTCGGGCGGTCCAGCTTGACCAGCACCACAAACTGCGGGTCATCGACCGGGCCGTAACCGATGAAGGTGGCGATGGTCTCGTCGGGGTCATAGCCGCCTGCCACCGGGATCTGCGCGGTGCCGGTCTTCCCCGCGATGCGGTAGCCTTCGACCAGCGCAGCCGAGGCTTCACGTTCGAGCGCGTTAGCCAGCATGCGGGTCAGGTCGTTGGCGGTTGCCTGCGAGACCGCACGGCCCACCACCGTCGCCCCGAACTCCGTTTGCGTGCCGTCGGCGTCCTCGCGCAGCATGATCATGTGCGGCTGCATCAGCAGGCCGTCGTTTGCCAGCGCGCCGAAGGCCACCACCATCTGCAGCGGCGTCACCGCCAGCCCCTGCCCGAAGGCGTTGGTGGCAAGGTCCGATTCAAACCAGTTGGCGCTGCCGGGCCGCCGTATCGAACCGCCGACCTCGCCCTGCAGGTCAATGCCGGTCGGTTCACCGATGCCAAACAGCGCGATGCCATCATAGAAGCGCGTCGGCCCCATCGCCACCGATAGCTGCGCCGCGCCAACGTTGAGCGACTTGGCGAGCAGGTCGGTCATACTCGTGACGCCGTAGGTGCCACGGTCCCAGTTATAGATCGAGAGGCCGCCGACCTCCAGCACGCCGTTATCGACATAAGTGCTGTCGGGTTCCACGATGCCGTATTCCAGCGCCAGCGCCATGGTGATGGCCTTGAACGTCGAACCCGGCTCGAACTGGTCGTTAATGTTCGGGTTGCCAAACAGGTCGCTGTTCTGCGTGTAGAACAGGTTGGGGTCAAACATCGGGTCGCTTGCCATGGCGAGGATTTCACCGGTCTGCGGCTGATACACGATGATCTGGCCGCTGGTGGCCCCGGTCTCCCTGAGCGCCTGTGCCAGCGTGTCCTCGGCGAGGTACTGTACCTCGGTGGCGACGGTCAGGTACAGGTTGGCCCCGTTCTGCCAGTCATCGCCGATGGTAGCATCAAAGGGGATGCGGCTCTGGTCGCCCACTTCGGAGTTCCCGCCGAGGACCTCGTTGTAATAACCCTCGATGCCGTAATAGCCGGTATCGTCATAGCTGACAAAGCCGAGGACCTGCGCGGCCAGCACACCATGCGGATAGTAGCGGCGCGGCAGCGGTGTGATGCTGATGCCATCGAGGTTGGCTTCCAGCAGGCGCTGGCCCTGTGATGCCGAGGCCGGGCGGGCCAACTGCACATAGACCGAATCGGAGTCGGCCATCGCGGCCAGCAGCTCGTCGCGGTCCATCCCCAGCACTTCGACGAGGATATCGGCGGTGGTTTCACGGTCATAGACCAGGGAAGGCGACATGCTGATCTCATATTCGAGTGTGTTGGTTGCCAGCAGCACGCCGTTGCGGTCATAAAGTTCACCGCGCGGCGGCTGAACGGTGACCTGGTAGCGGTATTCGGTCAGGGCGCGCTCGGCGAAGTAGGCCGTATCGACGCCAAACTGAAGCGTCACCAGCCGGTACACCAGCAGGCCCGCCAGCACCAGGAACAGGGCACTGACGAAGCGCAGGCGGTTGGTCATCGAGGCGTTCATGAGCCGCCACCATCCCCGGTGGGGCCGCCACCATCCCCGGTGGGGCCGTCGCCAATGCCGAACGTCGTTAACATGAAGTCAGAGAAGCTGGCCTGGAAGATGCCGGTGCGCTCGGCCAGCCAGCTTCCCAGTGATTCGTCGTAATCGGGCAGCGGCTCCGCGGGTTGGATGGGGGCGATGTCGGGCAGGTTGGCGTTATCGGCGGGGTTGGTGGGCGGGGGCGGCGCAACGCCGTCGAGGGTGATGTACTCGACCTCATCGACACTGGCGACGCGGTAGCCCAGCGCCTCGGCCTGCGCGATGAGGCGTGGCACCGAACGCAGCGCCGCGATCTCGGCGCGAAGCTGGGCGTTTTGCTGTTCGAGTACCTGCCGCTGATCTTCGAGTTCCTGCACGCGGCGGCCTGCGGCGGCGGTCCGGCTGGCCTGCGCGAGATACAGGGTGCCGATCAATGCGACCAGCACCACCACGCTCAGTACGAGCGAGGTGGATTGGGTTTGAGTACGCCACGGGGCCTGCCGCAGCGCGTGGCTTAACCAGTCTTCTGACATTGTGATGGGTTCGATTTTGCTCCGGGTTACGTTAGGGTAATGATACAACTTTCAATAGTGATAAGCTATTAGCGGTTAGGAGTTGGGTTCGCAAGCAGGTCTTATCGATTTGATGCGTTTTGGGGGTGGGGGCCTGTGAGCGAACGCGAAGGCATTTCGCAAGTAGACTTGGTTGCTACGCCACCGGCGGCAGCGTGAACCAGAAGATGCTGCCCTTGACCGGGTTCGGTTCGATGCCCGCTTCACCCTTGAGGCGCGTTACGATGCGTTTGACGATAGAGAGACCCAGCCCGGTGCCGTCGGCTTCCATGCGGTTATCACGCTCAAACAGCTCGAACAGCTTGTCCGCACGCCCCGGGTCCACGCCGATACCGTTATCGATCACCTCGTAGCGCAGGTGGCCGTTATGCGTCGCAGCACGGATACGGACCAGGGGGTCGGGGTTGTCGGTGCCGATGTACTTGACGGCATTGCCGATCAGGTTGACGAACACCGTCTCAATCCACGGCATGTAGCCGAGGGCCTGTGGCAGGTCCCCTTCAATGATCACGCGCGCGCCGCGCTCCTCGATCTGCGGGTGGGTGCGTTCAACAGCGGCATAGGCGGCGAGGGTCATATCCACGGGTTCGATGACCTCGTCGGCATGACGCAGCCGCGAAAGCATCAGCAGGTCGTTGATAATGTTGTTCATCAGGTTGATCGACCGCATCATGTAGGTGAGGTTTTCAGCCACCATCTCCTCGCGGTCCCTGACCATCTCAATGATCTCGGCGAAGCCGCGCACCGCGTTGAGCGGGTTCTTGAGATCATGCGCCACGGTATAGGTGAAGGCGTCCAGCTCGCGGTTACGCTCCTCCAGTTCGATGGCGTATTGTTCAATGGCTTGCTGGGCCTGCTTCTGCTTGCTGATATCGCGTAGAATGGCAAGCCGTGCGATGCCGCCCTCATGCCGGATGGGGACCTGCGTCACTTCCAGTGGGAACGATGTGCCGTCAGCCCTGGCGCTGATCGTCTCAAAGCGGTACTTGCGGTTGGGCTGCTGATCCTGCCGATCCAGTGGTTTGAGGTCCCTGACCGACAACCTGAGCAGGTCCTCGCGCCGATAACCGTACAGGCGGGCCGCGGTCTCGTTGGCATCGAGGATAGTGCCATTGACATGCAGCAGCAGGATACCGTCATAGGCTTCGCTGAACATCATGCGGTAGTGGGCGGCATCGGCCTCATTGCGGATGATATCACGGCGGATCACGGTATTAAGGGTATACAGCAGCACCAGCAGCAGCGGGGTGCCCACCATGTAGAAGGTCAGGGGGCCGTTGACCATGCGGGTGAGGTCGTAGCCGGGCACGATCAGCGCGACTGCCGTCATGCCGATGAGATGCAGCACAAACACGCTAATCGCCATAGCGGGTCTGCTTGTCAGCCCGGTCATTAGTACCAGGATGATGAGGTAATAGAAGGCATTCTCATAGCCGGGGGCTTCAAACACCGCCAGCCCAAACAGCGCGGCTGTGCCCACGACCAGGATCAGGGTGTTGGTGACCGCATATAGACCGCGACGGCTGAACACGTACAGGCACAGGGCCAGTACGATGTTGAGGATCATCACTGTGCGATCCAGCAGGCTGTTGACGCCGGAGAGGGCGCGCAGGGCCAGCCCCAACGACAGCAGCACCACGGTCGCGATCTGAATCGCAATCGTCAGCCGCACCATGCCACGCTGGTACGCATCGAGGCGGGTACTCGCCGGTGATTGTATCAGCTTGCTGAAGCCGTCAGTGAGTGATTCGGTCATCCTGTTCCACATAATACAAGTGTAACAGGTTTCCACGGATGCGCAGCCCGGTAAGTTGTGAAATCGTAGGGGAAAGGGGCAGGTCTGGTTAGGCCTGCCCCCGGTGGTGAACCGGTGTGCTGTTACGCGCCGGGGATCATATCCCAGCGGGCACCGCCCAGCAGCCATACACCGGCATAGACCAGCACCATCGCAACCACCACAACGATGAATTCGTTACGGGCACGGGTTTGACTGTCGGCGTCCTTCCAGCGGCGGCGGCCCATCTCTATCACGCCGACGGCGATGGTCATCACGAACAGATGCTCGAACCACTGGCGCAGCCATGTGGCGGTGCTGATGCCGCGCACGATCAACTGGACCAGGCCGATGACCCACTGGGCCGTAAACAGGATGCCGAGGGCTTTCATGGCGTTGGTGGTCAGCTTGTCATAGGGGCGGCTGCCCAGCCAACCCAGGGCCAGCAGCAGCAACGCGCCCAATGCCAGCAGCACCAGCAGCCAGCGCAGCGCGGAATGGGTATGAAGCAGGATCAGGTTGACAGTTGCCATAGCGATGCAATCTCCTCACGTTTGGTTGGTCTCGACCCTGATCATAGCGCGGCGCAGTGGGGGAAATCCAGAGTGTGTTAGGACTTACGCAGAGGACACCCCCCCCCTTAAAAAGGGGGCAATCAACTTCTGACGAGGCTTTGCTATTGAAAACACAATGGTTCGGCAGGGGTTTGATGCATCAAACCCCTACTGCGTAAGTCCTGTAGCTTATGACTGAACCCTCCATCCGGGCTATAATGGGCATACTGATTACAACCACAACCCAACCGGCAACCTGTATGCTCACCCTTGAATTTCTGATCCAATCGCTGACCGGGCAGCACATCCCCGGCAGCACGCCCATTACCGATGCCACCATCGACTCACGCGAGGCCACGCCCGGCGTGCTGTTTATCGCGCTGCCCGGCGAGAACACCGACGGCCACCGTTGGGTCGGCAGCGCCTTTGAAAACGGGGCCGCCGCCGCCCTGATCGACCACCCGGTCGAGGTGGACGCCCCCATCATCAGCCTGTGTGATCACTGCAACCTGCCGCCCGGTGCCTTACGACCTGCCGACCTCGACGCGCTGCCGCCCGGCCCCGTCTGCCTGCTGGTGCCCGGTACCCTGCTGGCCCTGCAAGAGGCCGCGCGGCAGTGGTATCAACACTGGATCAGCCTGCCCGGACGCCGCGCCATTGGCATCACGGGGTCGGTGGGCAAGACCACCAACAAGGAAGCGGTCGCGGCGCTGTGGGCGGAACGTTACGCCACCTATCGCAACTCCGGCAGCTACAACAACGAGATCGGCCTGCCGCTGTCCGTGCTTCAGATCAGGCCCGATCACGAACGTGCCGTGCTGGAGATGGGCTTCTACGTGCGCGGCGAGATCGCGCTGCTGTGCCGCATCGCGCCGCCGCAGCTTGGCCTTGTGACCAACGTGCAGCCCGTCCACCTCGAACGCGCCAAATCCATCGAGGCGATCATCCGGGGCAAGGCCGAACTGCTCGAACACCTGCCGCCGGACGGCGTCGCGATCCTGAACCTTGATGATCCCAACGTGATGCAGATGACCGAATGGAACGCCGGGCAGGTCTTTACCTACGGCCTCACGCCTGCCGCCGACCTGTACGCCGACCACATCGAGGGGCTGGGGGTGGCTGGCGTGCGCCTCACGCTGCATCACAACGGGGAAGCGCATCACATCCACACGCCGATGCTGGGCCGTCACAGCGTCTATACCGCGCTGGCCGCTGCCGCCGTCGGCCTGAATGACGGCATGACGTGGGCGGAGATCACACACGGGCTGGAGAAACCACACGGGCAGGTGCGGCTGGTGCCGGGGCAGCATCGCAGCGGCGCATTGATCCTCGATGACACCTACAACGCCAGCCCCGGTGCCGTCATCGCGGCGCTTGATCTGCTGGCCGATGTGGAGGCCGACCTGCGCGTTGCCGTCCTCGGTGATATGCTGGAGTTAGGCAGCCACGAGGAAGACGGTCACCGCGCCGTCGGTGCCCACGCGGCCCAGGCCGCCGATGTGCTGATCACCCTTGGGGAGCGTGCCCACATGATCGCAGAAGAAGCCCAAACCCACGGCCTGCCCGCTGACCGGGTCACCGTTTGTGAGTCGGTTGAGCAGGCTGCTGCCGCCGCTGAAAGATGGCTGACCGGGCCGCGTGCCGCTGTGCTGGTCAAGGGGTCGCACGCGGTCGGCATGGCGCGCGTCGTGGCGAGATTGATCGGGGAGGAGGCGGGATGATGGCTTTCTACCTCACCCCCTGTCCCCCTCTTTGCGCAGATTCGCTGCTCGTTTCTGCATTCGCGGGCGGGGGGTGCTTTATCTCCCCCGAAAGGACTACCGCATGAGAGGCACTGATGTATCCTTTGCGCTGGCAGCGGGGGCATTTACCTTCATTATCACCGTGATCTGGGGCGGGCCGTTCGTCGAGGTGCTGCACCGCCTGCGCATCGGTAAGCAGGTGCGCGCCGAGATCGCGGATAAGCACAGCGGCAAGATCGGCACGCCGACGATGGGCGGCCTGCTGATCCTGATCCCGGTGCTGATCGTGACGCTGGGCCTCAACATCGCCACGCTTGTGCTGCCGGGGGTCACCGGGCGCTCGATCCTGG